>JBBSBM010000144.1:0-14437 GCA_038251275.1 Aggregatilineales bacterium | reverse complement strand
TCCACGATCACATACACCCACAAGCAAAAATCATCAAAGTTCTCTATCATTATCTTGTCTCTCGTTTCGGTTGGGATTTGTTTGGTCCCTTAACCCTACCGAACGAGAGATTTCTTGTCTACTAACTAGCATAAGACCCTACTAATAATGATTGCTCAAGAATCGGTTTCGCGAATTGGAAATACTGCCCAATGGCACTGGCTCTTTAAAGTAGGCAGCCTAGCTGCTTTGATCAATGTTGCCATTATTCCCACGCAAATCATTGTCTATATGATTTCGCCGCCACCAACTCTCGTAATCGACTGGTTCAATCTGCTTCACAACAGCGCACTTTTGGGGCTGCTGAACTTAGATCTGCTTTACCTCTTGAATAACCTTCTGCTGATACCCATTTATATGGCACTTTGTATAGCCTTGAAGCCGACCCATGAATCAATCGCCATCACCGCTTTAATCATTGGACTGGTGGGTATTGCCGCTTATATGCCATCAAATGCCGCTTTCGAAATGCTTGCCCTCAGCAAACAATATGCAAATGCAGCAACCCCAGCCCAACAATCCATCTTGTTAGCGGCTGGTCAGGCGTTGATCGTGAAAAACGAAGGAACTGCCTTTCTTGTTTATTATATTCTGAACGCCGTTGCGCTTCTGTTGTTTGCATTCGCTATGCTTCGCAGTCGCATTTTTGGCAAAAGAACTCCTTATGTCGGAATCGGCGCTGGCTTGCTGATGATTGTGCCATCTACTTTTGGAACGATTGGGTTAATTTTTGCTTTCGTTTCGCTTTTACCTTGGGCGATTTTTTCAATATTAATCGCCCGAACGTTGTTTCAACTGAGCCGCAACAACCAAGCTGAAACTGAAATCGCGGTTCCAGCCAATCTTTAAGACAATCAGTTTGAATCTTGGGTTATGTTCAGACCTGTTGTCCCACCTCGCGCCGCACCAACGGCTCTATTTCTTCCCACTCGACGCTGGTTTGCCGCCCGTTATCAAACTCGTTCAGCAGCCACTGCTGAATTGGTTGCAATTCCGGCGCATCCTTCGGCAGATCAACACCCAAATGCTGCCGAATGAGGAAGATCAAACCTGCGATGCCCGAATCCTTTGTTAGCGAAACCTCCAACGGCCTACCCAATAATTCTGGCACATTGAACGGCGCGTACATCCACCAAAACTTATTGAGCCCATCAGCATGAACCCCTGCCCGAGTGCGATGAGCATCCCGTCCATATAACGGATACTTCGGCGGAATTGCCTCGCCCATCTCCGCATACAAATTGACCAGCTTATTCAACGCCTTAAAATCCGGTTGTCCATCAGCGAAATAACCCATGCCGATCAGATGTACCAGCACTTGTTCCAACGGCGCATTACCGGAGCGTTCACCTTTACCCAACGAAGTCCCGTTAATCACCGCGCAGCCCGCGCGTATCGCCGCCAGGCAATTCGCCACCACCAACCCCGTATCATTATGTGGATGAAACTCCAAATCCTCGGCTGCCAATCCCGCCGACCGTAACTTGCGAATAATGCGCGGCACACTGCGCGGCAATTCCACATCCTCATACGGCAGCCCTAACCCCATCGTGTCGCACACTCGGAACTTCGGCTGCAAACCACTCGGCGTACAAATCGCCTGCACGGCTTCCACAAACGGCAGCATAAAATCCATCGGTGCACGGGTCGCATCTTCTAAATGCAGCCTTGGGCGAATCCCCGCCTCAACCGTCACCCGAACCGCATCCAGATAAGTATTCGCCGCTTGGTTACGTCCACCCGGCTTAAACTTGTGGAAAGTGTGGTAATCCGAAGCCGAAGCCAGCATCCCCGTTTCGCGAATGCCCAAGGTCTTAATCAGTTCGACATCCTTCGCCGAAGCGCGTATCCATGTGGTCGGCTCAATCGGCGCACCTGCTTCATACCGCTCCAAAGCCCCTTGCAGCGCCTCACGGTCAGACGGTCGATACACAAAAAATTCTGCCTGCCGGATCGCGCCACTCTTGCCCGTAAACTGGCACAGGATGTCATAAATCTGCAAACTTTGTGCAGCCGTCAGCGGCAAACCACCTTGCTGCCCATCCCGATGTGTGGTTTCAGTCGTCCACGCCTGTGCAGGTAAATCCGCTGGCTTTTCCGTCCACTTATAACGCGGAAAGTCCTCACGCGGAAAACTCTCCAAAAAATATTCAGGTGATTGCGGCTCTGGAATCATCTTCTCCTGCTTTCTCACTACTCTCTGTGTCTCTGTGGTTAATTTTCTTCACATTGACTCAAGAGTATGTATACGTGATATACTTGTCAATATTGATTGAATAATCAATATATCTATTGAGGAAGTAATGGCACAATATCTATCAGCTCAGGAAGCCTGTGACCGCTTAGGTGTCAAAGAAGCCACGCTGTATGCCTATGTCAGTCGTGGATTGATTCGCTCGGAGGTTGAAAGCCATTCCAGCCGTAAACGCCGTTATCTGACTGAGGATGTCGATAAACTGGTGGATCGCAAAGAGCAGCGGCGCGATCCCGCCAAAGTTGTCGAGGATGCGCTGCATTGGGGTGTCCCGCTGCTCGACTCAGCCATCACCATGATCGCCGATAATCACCTCTACTTTCGTGGTCAGGATGCTTCTGAGTTAGCCCGCAACCAATCGCTCGAAGCCGTTGCTGCCCTCATTTGGTTAGATGACATAAACGCCGCGCCTCATTTATTCGACCAGCAGCCCCTCATACCACCAATTGATTTTGCTGCTGTTGCATCCATGAACTTGCCCACCATGCCAGCCTTACAAATCGCGCTGACACTGTCTTCCGTACAAGATTTCGCGGCTTACGATCTCAATCCATTGCCTGTCGCACGCACTGGCGCACGTATCCTTAAGCTCATGATCGAAACTCTTGTAGGGACGAGGCGTGCCTCGTCCGCTGGTGTCCATCTTGAAACCACCCTTGCTGATACACTCGCCGCCGCGTGGTCAACCGATGCCGCCTTTTTATTGAATGCCGCCATGGTGCTGTGTGCTGACCATGAACTCAATGCCTCATCCTTTGCCGCACGAATTACCGCTTCGGTCGAGGCCAATCCTTATGCTGTTGTCCAAGCGGGATTGGCCGCCATACAAGGCTTCAAACACGGTGGACACACCACCCGTGTGACCGCCTTTCTGCGGGAAGTCGCTCACGTCAAAAATGTCCAGCAAGCCATTGGCGAACGACTGCGACGCGGTGACAGCGCAACCGGATTTGGTCACAACTTGTATCCTGAAGGTGATCCGCGTGCCAAAGCCCTAATGAGCATGATGTTCGAGCATCTACCCAACTCCTCGTCCTTAACACTGGCACAAACGGTTGCCAACTCGGTGGCTCAAATGACCGGCAAACTCCCTACCATTGACTTCGCTATTGCGACCCTCGAACTAGCCCTCTCCCTACCTGATGGCTCAGCGCTTGCCCTGTTCGCACTCGGTCGTATCGTCGGCTGGATCGGTCACGCCATCGAACAATATGGCTCCCCCCAAATCATCCGCCCCCGTGCCCGTTATGTTGGTAAGCCTCCTATATGGGACTCATAGTATAATAATTATCGCCACTACATATGCGAGGTATACCAGCATGATTGCACTGCCCGAAACGGTTATTTTGCCCTTGAAGATGGAAAAGATGGCGCGATTCGTGTAAGTGGAACACGGGTTACATTAGATACGCTCATCACCTTTTATCAACAACATGAAACACCAGAAGACCTGCATGAAGGCTTTCCTACCGTTCCACTGGCCGATATATATGCAGTGATCGCTTATTATCTGGCAAATCAGATCGAGGTTAATGCTTATCTAGATCGACGTAGCAAAGAAGCTGACAACATTCGCCAAGAGTGGGAAGCACGACATCCTCAACCCACAAAAGCCGAGTTACAAGCGCTTTTAGATAAAAAGTCGCACACTGAGTAACGCGATGCGTTTTCTGACCGACGAAAACTTTAATGGCAAGCAGCTTGCTGCGTTAATGACCGCGTTACCCAACATTGATATAATCCGTGTTCAAGACACTCAAATGTTTGCAGCACATGATGAAGAATTACTTGAATGGGCAGCTTCACAAGGTTTACCAATGCCCGGTGTCATTGAGGTCAGGATTTCATAAACAATTGGTGCAACAGTTGAGGATTTGGTGTTGCTCGTTGAAGCCAGCGAGCCAATCGAATTCGAGAATCAAGTACGCTTTATTCCTCTCTCTTAAAACACAAGCCTAAATTCGAAAAACCATCTTAAGTATCCAAAAGGCAACATACCCCAAAAAGGGATGAATCCGATACGCACTATCTCATCAACCTTGGCGAAACGTCGGGACAAGAGAATATTCGCAAGGGGAGCAACCGAAAATAGCGTAATCCAAAGTACCCAATTGGCTGGATCGAATACCACAAAAATAAGAACCATCAATATGTACAGAGCGATACTTTGGAATGTTGTTAAAGCCACTTTGTTTTTCAAAACAATCCCTTTTTATTATGACTTAGGTTTAAACGCACAAACCATCACCTACCCGCCACCAACCATTTCCCAACGTCCTTAACACTTCCACTCCCTCAAAACCGTTAGCGCCAACCTCTCGAAAGAGTTACAAAATGTTCTTCCAAAATGTAACCCCTTTCATCGCCACATCGAATATACTATTCATTGGAGTACCTGTATTGCTCCCTTGCCCTGTTACTATATGCTATCAGCAGAGAGAGCCTGCGAACGTTGTTGATGTAGGTTAGGGTTAGGGGTATCTCCACGCAGCTTAACATCTGATCAACAGCCACCACCACCGCTGTATTAGACTCAGTACTCGGCACTCAGAACTCGGTACTTCCCGAATGGCAATCTTGGCGGCGACACCCCCCATCGCTAATTTCGCCAACATCGCCATCATTTGGACGGGTTTTTTTCCGTCCGCGCACCTTAACATCTGACCATTAGCAATAAAAAACTTTAGAGCGCGTCTGAATATTGGGATTTTAGGTCTTTAATTGCTCCTAGCCCCTGTATTAGCATTGTTTTGCTCCCTCTTTCTCCATGCAATGGGGAAAGAGGGTTGGGGAGATAGGGGAGCGTGGAATAATATTCAGATGGCCTTTTAGTATTGCTAAGATTGCCGAAATTGCTGCCGCATTTGCCAATGCGCTTCAACGCCTTTTTCACTCAGGTGGATGTCTGAGCATCCGCCGACGACGACGACATTTCCGACACAAATCTTTGCCATGTATTTGAGAATCATGAGAATATTCGGCACTCCGCTCCCTCAAATCCGCCGTCAAAACCATGTTGTAACAACAGCATCAACAGCATCATTTTGAATTCTCTGAATCAAAAAGCGGTGAACTCACGCCCACTGCCTTTTTCACATCAGTACGGGCTTGCCGTCGGCAAACCCCTTCTAGCCGCCCAACGACTCCCAAATCTCCAACTTCGACTTCACACGATGAATCACTTCATCGGTGAACTCGCTGGTGCTGGCCGAACCACTCAGATCGTTGGTCTTAACGCCGCTCTGTACCGCCTCTAACACCGACTCGTAAATCGCACGGCTGGCGAGGTTGGCCTTCTCGGTCTTCACATAACGCAGCACCGCCGCACCTGCCAGAATCATCGCCATCGGGTTCGCGATATTCTTGCCCTGCAAGCTCGGAGCAGTTCCATGTGGGGCTTCGGTCAGCGCAACTTTCACCTCGAAATTCTCATCGAAACTGAATATCACTGACTCGGCTCCGGCAATCGTCCCGAACATCTTCATCACCAGATCGCTCAGGTTGTCACCGTCACGGTTCAACGCCGGAATCACCAGCGGTTCGCCTTCCGTACCCAGTAAGAGGGCGTAAGTCGCGTCGATCAGTTGTGGATCATAAGGTACATCAGGATTACGCAGGTGTGCCGCGTCCAACTCTTCCTTGAACATGCCTTCGTAAACGGGACTCACCGTGTACTTCGGCCCACCGAAAACTTTAGAGTTATTGCGTTGGGCATACCGGAATGTGAACTCGGCTACTGCACGGCATGTCCGCCGGGAAAGTCGGCGTGTGCTGTAAGCCACTTCATCCAAGCCTTCGCCTTCTCGCCACGCCTTCTCGCTATATTCACCATCCACCGCCATCCGCACC
The DNA here is from genome assembly GCA_038251275.1 of Aggregatilineales bacterium. GTDB lineage: Bacteria > Chloroflexota > Anaerolineae > Aggregatilineales > Phototrophicaceae > CFX2. The sequence goes on along the minus strand of JBBSBM010000144.1, from coordinate 8,295 downwards.
ACCGCAATCGGCGCATGGACACCGGCAATCGGTCGCACTGACGGAATACGTCGCCCCGTTCGCAGGATCACCTGCCCGTCAACCAATTCGCGCAGTAAAGCATTCGGACTGCCCACATCGTCTTTATCAGGAGGCGTAATCGTTGCTGCTTTGATGCCCAATCCTGTTTCCTTGATCCGCGCCGCAGCCTCGCGAACCACATCGTTTTTGGTAGCGCGGCGGTTTTCCAATGACAGATCATAGCTTTCAAAAGTCACATCAACACCGGTCACAGCCGGATCAATCACGCGCAGTGCTTCGTCGAGCAGTTCTTGCCCGGTTTGGTCGCCCTTCAGGACGATAATCGTTTTAGGAGTCATCTTGGTTCTTTCTTTTGCGGAATATCTATATTACGCATTGTAAGACAGTTGCAGGTAGGTTTCAAATAGGGAAAGCCTATCGAATTCATAGGGTTTCATTATTAGCCATGACCATATACCGCGTTGGATTATCTAGACGCTTGCATGAGTTGGCGCAGCTTATTTGGCGTATCGCATTCCGGCAGCGGATTGTAAATCATCAACTTGAGGTCAGAATTTTCCGGCACGAGCAATGTGACATGCTCAAAGACCAATGTACCCACCACCGGATGATTCATCACTTTGCGCCTGTCCACCGGTTCCAGCACATCGTACTGCGTCCACCATTGCCTGAATTCAGAACTGACCGCTTCAAGATCACGAATGAGTTCCACAAACCAAGGATCACCGACGTGCCGTCCATAATCCGAACGGAATTCCGCCAATATTAGCCGCGTCATATACTCACTATCGCCTACAAAGCGGTTACGATCTGTACTCGTCATCACCTGCCAGATCAGGTTGCGTTCGCGCACCGATAATTGGCTAAAATCCTCAAATAGCGCACAGGCTGCCGCGTTCCAAGCAATCCGATCCCATCGTCGTCCGAGAACGTAGCACGGAATATCACCAAGGCTATCGATGAAACGCTCAAGCATCGGACTGATTTTCTCTTCAAAAGGCGGTTCACTTGCAGGCAGTGCTTGTTCTGCGAGGGTGAACAGATGCCGCCGTTCATCGGGTGTCAGCATCAAGGCTGAGGCGAGACTGTTCAAAACATCCACCGACACACGGATTTCGCGTTCTTGCTCAAGCCATGTATACCAAGTCGTACCCATATGAGCGAGCTGCGCCACTTCTTCGCGTCGTAAACCCGGGGTTCTGCGTCGAGTTCCGCGTGGCAAACCAACTGCTTCCGGTGTCAGCCGTGACCGGCGCGTTTTTAAAAAGTCAGCCAATGCTTGTCGGCGTTCGCTGTCCTGCATCATCTATCGTCCTTATCTCGTCAGCCACAATTGTTATCTTATCGACACGTTTAGAACTTAAACAGTCACTTTTTATACCAGTATAAGCACGCTCTGGTACAGGTACCACCCATGTAGGATGCTAGCGCTGTCCGCAATAGGCAAAGCAGAATAAGGAAGTAATAATCATGGCACAATCGAACGATAAGCAAGTGACCGCAGAAGCCGCCGGAACCATTCAGTTAGGTGATTTGACTGTTAACCGCCTCGGTTATGGTGCGATGCGTTTGACCGGACCGGGCATTTGGGGCGAACCCGAAAACCGCGAAGAGGCCAAAGCTGTTCTACGCCGCGCCCTCGAATTAGGCATCAATCTCATTGACACTGCCGAATACTATGGTCCATCGGTTACCAATCGCCTGATTGCGGAGACACTCTATCCTTATCCCAAGGACCTGATTATCGTCAGCAAATTGGGTGGGAAACGGGGCGATGATAAAAGCTGGCAAAATGATTCTCGTCCCGAACAAATACGTGCCGCCTGCGAAACCAATTTGCAACGGCTGCGCTTAGATCATCTCGACCTTGTCCACTTCCGATACTTTAATGATTCGATTGTTCCATTTGCCGAGTCCTTTGGTGCAATGGCTGATCTTCAACGGGAAGGTAAAATCCGCCATCTCGGACTGAGCAGCGTGGGAGTCACCCAATTAACTGAGGGCCAGTCTATTGCCAAAATTGTCTCTGTGGAAAATCTCTACAACGTCTCCGATCGCCACTCTGAAGCGATGCTTGAGGCATGTGAAGCGCAGAACATTCCATTCTTACCCTATTTTCCATTGGCAATGGGCAAGCTCGGACAAGCCAACGGGGTTATCGCGACCATCGCCCAAGCGCACACCGTAAGCACTGGACAAGTCGCAATCGCATGGCTGTTGGCACGTTCACACATCATGCTGCCTATCCCCGGTACAAGTTCGGTTGCCCATCTTGAAGATAATATCGCAGCCGCCAGTTTGCAGCTCTCACAGAACGAATACGATCAACTTAACGCCTTAGCATCAGTCTAATCTAGCTGTCCTGATGGTTCAACATTGCGCGGGCGGCTTCGATCACCGCCTGTGCCAGCTCCGGTGGCTCAAGGACAACCCCATCGTTGCCCAAACCAAACACCAACATCTTAGCCAGTTCGATTGATTCCATATGCACTTTTATCGTGAGCCAACCACTCTCATCGGCTGGCTCGCTGATCTGGAAACGTCCGGGTGTCAGCCACCGCACAAAGTTGAGGCGGCTCTCGTGAATCCGCAGTGTAAACGCATATTCCGTCAGCGCCTCGGTGAATTCTTGGAGGTGTGTTTGCCAATGATTTGCCAGATCAAAATCGCTATCCCGTTGGAAATGTTCGTCTAGTAAAGTGACGCTGTGGAAGCGCGAAACTCTATACGTTCGGAACTCACCGTCACGTTTAGCGATCAAATACCAGAAGCTAGATTTTGCGACCAAGCTATAAGGCTCAAGTGCCCGTTCCCCAATCGATCCATCATAACTCTCATACACCGCACGGATATAAATATCTTCGTAAACCGTCTTTTGCAGATCATCCCAGAAGGGTAACGGTTCCCCATCATGCCACCACCACAACGGATCAATATGAATACGCTGACGTATAAAATCCACCGACGGTTGGTGAGCCGTTGGCAGCGCCGCTGAAAGTTTGAGCAAGCTGCTTTCGGCTGCCTCACCTAATCCAATATCCTGTAACAGTTGATTGTTGCTAGAGATAAACAGGCTGCGAATTTCAGATTCTTTCAAACCCGTGAGCGTCACTCGATAATTTTCGTCAAGTGCTACCCCGCCCCCATGTCCACCATCGGTATAAACTGGAATGCCGGACACCGACAGCGCATCAATATCGCGCAAAATCGTCCGACGCGAGACACCCATTTTTTCGGCTAATTGTTGGGTGGTCATTTTCCCGCGCGTTTGTAGAAGCATCACTAACGCCAATAAGCGATCTGCCCGCATGATTTTTTATACTACTCTCTCGCATAATAATCATTTACGAGGTTCGAAGTGAGCCAGTAATAAACATCCTGAGATGATAAAACATGAGTGACACAAGGTGTCACCCATATCAGTTTATCATGCGAATAGATAAAGAACACACGAAGGAAAAAACGCTTGAAAACAGAAACCGGAGACGTCGAACTCAAAGACGGCAACATATATTATGAAGTGGCTGGTGAAGGCGAAACACTGTTGCTATCTCATGCAGGTTTTGTGGATAGCGGTATGTGGGATGATCAATGGAAACCGTTCGCCGAGAAGTACCACGTCATTCGTTATGACATGCGCGGCTACGGGAAATCCAGCAAACTCGATCATCCTGTTTGCCGTCGGGACGATTTAGCTGCACTGCTCAACCACCTCAAGGTTGAAAAGGCGCACTTGCTCGGCTGCTCGATGGGTGGAGAAATCGTCATTGACTTCACACTGGAATATCCTGAACGGGTCATCTCACTCATTCCTGTATCCGCAGTTCCATCGGGCTTCCAGATGCAGGGTCAACCACCACAAGAACTCATGGAAATGATCCAAGCCGCACAAAATGGCGACCTAAAACGCGAAAGTGAACTGCAAATGCGCGTTTGGATTGATGGCCCATTTCGCCACCCGGAACAGGTTGATATGAACGTCCGCGAACGCGCGGCCAAGATGAATAAGATACCCGTTCAAAACGCCACCTTTATGAAAGCTGACGCACAACCATCACCCAATCCACTGAATCCGCCAGCGATCCAACAATTGGATACCATCAAAGTACCAACGTTGATTATCGCCGGTGCGCTGGATAATTCCGAAATCGTGCGGGGAGCCGATGTGATGCAGAAGGGAATACCACACGCTAAAAAACTGATCATTGAGGGAACAGCACACATGCCCAACATGGAAAAACCCACCGAGTTCAACAAAGCCGTGCTGGATTTCCTCAGCGCACAGTAAATAGTATCCAGTTAAAAGGGGGATCACCTAAGTGATCCCCCTTTTATTTTGTATCGGTTGATTAATGCTCAGGATGTTGATGCTAACCCAAAATCTGACGCTTGCCCACCGGACTTTTTTCAGGGCTGAGTTTTACCCCGTTTTGCGGTATGATCGTCGCACGTTGTAGCAAAGATGATCTGAGGAGGCGGCTATGAAAAAGATTATTCTCGTGTTGGCGACACTAACCATCGCTCTATTGATGTTAAATATGGGAACAGGTGTCAGTCTGGCGCAGACTGCAACCTCGACACCCAGCGGCAGCACAAAGTTCAACTCAAGTGTAACGGTTTTTGCGGTCATTTGTGAAAATCAGGCAGTTGTTAACCTGAGCGGCACAATGGAACCGGCATTTGATGTCTACTATCAAGTTTATTCGGGCGCTCAAGGCGGCGGCACCGCCTTAACCAATCTGCGCCGTGTACAGGTCGATGGCACATATGCCTTCAGCGAAGCGGTTCCTTATAGTGGTGCAACAGTCGCGGCAGGCGGCACAGGCAGCGTTAAGGTTTATATTGCCAAGGAAAGCGCACCCAATACTCCATCAGGTGATACATTCATCGTCGATGATGTTCAAGATGGTTGCAATAACGCTCAGAACCCCGTTTCAACCAGTATTGATACAGGTGCAGGCGCAGGAGCCTCCACCACTACCACAGGTTCAACGGGTGTTCGCATCCGATCACCTTTTGGTGGTTTTATCAACACGGCTGTACTCGTTGCCCCTGAAGGCGAAGTGGTCATCGGTGCGCGTAAATTTGTGAACCCGCAGCGTTCATCGACCCCCGGCGTGATTTTTGCCGAGTGCAACAACTTCCTACCAGCGGCTGCACCGGGTATCGTTTACGACAATGACAACATCACTATTTTTTGGTCGTGGTATGCCAAGACCGCCGCGCAGGTACAGGATCACATCAGCAAAGCACAGTACAACGTCACCCTAAACCGCGCCCCATTGATTAACGTTGGTACAAGCGAGATCAAAGTGATTGGTGGCAACAACTGGGTGTTCTATACCGCTAACATCGGCAACTTGAAACCCGGTCAATACGGTGTGGAATATAAGCTGACATGGTCAGACCAGACTTTTGATGGTTATAAGAAGTTTGGCCCCGGCAGTGCAACACTGGAACAAGATGCTGGATGCTTGTTTACGGTCGACCGTAACCCTGATGATGTCGCCCCGGTCTATAACAATATTTACAGCGTCCGCTAGCCAATTGGTATATACTTTCTAGGGAAAAGGCATGCCTTTTCCCTATTGTTTTCTTCCCGGTTAAAATAATGCGAATCCTCTCTGAACAGGCAGCAGCCCTCCTCCAGATCACCCTTACACCAGAACAACTGGCGCAGTTTGAAGTCTATGCGCGCGAATTGGCTGATTGGAGCCAGCGCATGAACCTGACCGCAATTACCGAACCGGAAGCCGTTCAAGTACGGCATTTTCTCGACTCGCTTTCGATTGTGATGGCAGTCAAGCCTTATGCCAACATGCGCTTAATCGACATCGGAACCGGCGCAGGTTTCCCCGGTTTGCCGCTCAAAATCGCTTTCCCTGAAATCCATGTCACTTTGATGGAATCGACGGGCAAGAAAGTCACTTTCCTCAAGCATGTTATTGAAACCCTCGGTCTTAAAGGAATCGACACCTTAAACGCCCGTGCCGAGGATGCGGGACAGATGAAGGAACATCGCGGTCGTTATGATCTGGTCGTGGCGCGTTCAGTAGCGCGGATGCCTGTGTTGGTTGAATACATGCTGCCCTTGGCGAAGGTGAATGGTCGCTGCGTCGCTATGAAAGGTGATACGGCAACTATAGAAACGGGTGATGCGAAACGCGCGTTGTCATTGTTGGGTGGAAAACTTGAACACATTAAGTCCCTGCAACTGCCGGGTGTGGCGGATACCCATTACCTTGTGACCATTCAAAAAATCGCTGCAACACCTTCCGCTTATCCACGCAAACCCGGTACGCCTGCTCAAAAACCGTTGGCCTAACTGGTTATATCTCTGCTGCCTCAGTTACCCTACTCTAGAAAAATCATTTGTGTTTGTGTGAGGTGGATAACTATGTATACCCCTAAACAGTTTGAGATGAACGATCCGGCTGAGTTGAGTGCGTTCATACAGCACTATAACTTTGCAGCGTTGGTGACCAGCCACGAAGGAAACCTCACAGCCACGCACTTACCCTTCATGTTGGATACTTCACGCGGTGAACACGGCACACTGATCGCGCACCTCGCTCGTCCTAACCCACAGTGGCAGACTTTCGTAGATGGAAAAGAAGCGCTGGTCATATTCACTGGCCCACACGCTTATGTCTCACCTTCATGGTACGAAAAGCCTCAAGTGAACGTTCCGACCTGGAATTACACAGCGGTTCACGCTTACGGTGTGCCGCGCGTGGTTGAAGACTCTGAACTCATTTTCATCATGCTTGACCAACTGGTGAAAGCCCACGAGGCAAGCTATGAACAGCCGTGGCCGATGCAATCTGCAGAGGAACATGTGCGACGTTTGATTGGCGGTATCGTGGGTTTCGAGATGACGATCACACGCATCGAAGGCAAACATAAACTCAGCCAGAACCGCAGTGAAGCAGACCAATATCATGTGGTTGAACATTTATCCCAAAGCAGTGACGCGCTGTCGGTTGATACGGCGTCCCTAATGCGTGAACGACAAGCCGAAAAAGCAAATCCAAACACCTAAAACGCTCTTGCCATAATGGTGTCACAAGGGGGCGATAGACTCGAATTATCAACCGACAACGAAACGAGGTAAACCATGTCCCTACATACATTGACTGGCAAACTCTGCCCGACCGCGCCTTTCGAATTCAGCCATGCCTCGCGTTTTCTGGGCAAGTTCCGCCCGATGATGGGGCAACAAACTATTGAAGACGAGGGCTTGACCAAAGCTTTTTATGTGGGTGGTCAAATCGCGCTATTCAACGTTCAATCGGTTGGGACACCTGAGCAACCCGAAATGCCGTATACGATTTGGTCAGAAGAAGCGTTGAGTAAGGCGGATCAAAAGTACGCCGAAGATGAAATCAGCTTTTACCTCAGTTTGAATGATGACCTGCGACCGCTTTATAAGCTGGCAGAGTCTGATCCTCAGTTTATGCCGATTGTTCAAAAGCTCTATGGGTATCATCAAGTCAAATTCAGCTTAAGTGCGTTTGAGAACGCGTGTTGGGCAGTCCTTTCTCAGCGTAACCCGTGGAATGTGGCGCTGGCGATGAAAGCTCGCATCTCAGAGCAATATGGCAGTAGCATTGAGGTGGATGCGACGACACATCGGGCATTTCCTCAGCCCTTTCAACTAGCGATGCTTGATCCGAATGAGTTGAACGATGTGATTCGCAACACACGCAAAACTGAAACCATTCTGGCAGTCGCCCGCGCTTTTGACACGATTGACGAGTCATGGATGCGAAGTGCACCTTACGAACAAGTCGAGTCATGGCTGTTAGAGATCAAAGGCATCGGCGCATGGTCAGCGAGTTTCGTGCTGCTGCGCGGGTTAGGTCGGATGGAGCGTGTGCCATTGGACGAAAAGGCACTGTTAGAAGCGGCACAACGGGTTTATGGACGTGATGATCTGACCCACGCTGATGTACAAAAGATGGGCGAACATTACGGTGACAATGCGGGTTATTGGGCGCATTATCTGAGAGTAGCTGGGTAGTTTGGGAAGTTCTGAGTCCAAAATGGTGAGCGTGAGTTCGGCTTTTTGATTCAAATGCTGCAAATACTGCAAAAAAACAGTTGCAAAAGATGGCTTTGACGGCGGATTTGAGGGAGCGAGATGCCGAAACTGCACAAACTGCGTAACTACTCAGGTAGGGGAGGAAGGGAGAAAAGGAGCAGCATGTAAGGCAGCAGAGAGAGCATCAAGGAGGTTGACACCCTGTTTGCGAGCGGTGGAGAGGTAGCTGC
>JBBSBM010000143.1:0-14579 GCA_038251275.1 Aggregatilineales bacterium | reverse complement strand
CGCCCACTACAGCCTCAAAAAGTGTCTATTGGTTAGGCGCTTTTTGATTTTGAACGCGATAATGTTCGGATCTTATAAACATGGATGCTGCAAAGGTTGATTTTTTATTGATAAACAATATTTGGTTGATTCTGAATATGTGTTCAGATCCCATATCCCCAGTGCATTCTATTTAAAATCTATAATCATTTACCAATTCGAAACGAATACTACACCTATCCCCGTCGCACTTTTGATGATTGTGTCTAATACTTATTGTCCGACATGACCCCGATAGCCAATCCATGCGGTTCTAACCATGCAAATATGCTGTTTCGTTTCAGTCCTAGACTTCACTCCTGACTGTGAATTTAAGACAAAACGACCCCCCAGCCCAGAAATTGTGAGGTCGAAATGCGCTCATCCGCGCAGGTTGCCGCCTGAATGCGCCCCGGCACGCCCTTGCAAGTGTGACCACGAGACGTTGGCCGTTCCAGTAGACAATTTTTGGGTTCGCTGCCTCATTCACGACGATCTGCGCTCCGATGGCCCATTACAGTTAGGCATTGAACTAAAAGAATCATACAACTAGACCAAGAGGGCTCATGCGCTTTAAACGGATAAAAGACCCGTCAAAGTTGGGGCATAACTGGTCATCTAGTTGTTCGTGCAGAACATGGGCATGGCAGCACAGTGAGTACAAACACGTTTTCTGGGTCCGTGAGCGCTGAAGGATAGTGGGCGTGCAGACATAATCTCCAATTCTACTCTGAATTGTAATTTCAGTTATTCTCATCAACACATCACAATTATTAATCAAAAAAAACACTTTATAATGAATGAGAATGGCTGTCACTTCAAAACGCTGCGTTAATGCTTAGAGCCTCTCATTAATCACATGGGTAATAACATCCATATGCGCGCAACGTTCATCACGTTATCGGATGTCAAGCCAATGCTTGCTATCAACCGATAACATAGCAGGAGAGCGTGCATGCAATACCCATTGGATCGCCAGATGAAACGGCTATGGCTCACCGTCATAACTTTTATACTGACATTATTTCTGCTCACCTTCAGCAGCGTATCGGTATCAGGGAATTCCCCCTCCCAGCCCATGGTCGTTAAACCACATGCCACTACCGACGGGAATAACGGGAACGGGAATAACGGTGGTGACAAGATTACGATTTGTCATGCCACTGGCAGTGACACAAATCCTTATGAACTCATCACGATTTTAGCGAATGGCGCGAACGGACACAGTAAGCATGAGGGGGATATCATACCCGCTCCGGCTGAGGGTTGTCCGACAGGTGCTGTGAGCGTGCCAACCCCCGAGGGAACGAGAGGCCCAAACAATGGGAATGAGAAAATCACGATTTGTCATGCCACTGGCAATGACACAAACCCTTACGAGCTCATCACGATTTCCGTTAATGGCCTGAATGGGCATGATGGCCATGGCGATCTCATACCCGCCCCCGTGACGGGTTGCCCAATGGCTATCATCACCGTCACACCAACGGCACCCACAGTCACTATCCCATGTGGTGACGTAGTCAACGATGGTAGTTTTCCAGTGCTTAGTACAGATAACTGTCTGCCAGATACTAGTATCGTGGAGCGGCCGTCCTGGAATGCGGTCAGCATCGGCAGTGCTATTTGTCCTGAGTGGCTGGCTTACCATACGGATGTCACGGGCGATTGGGAACTCTTCCGCCTTGATAGTGTTCCAAGCAGTTTCGAACCCAATCTCTCGCGTGGGTATGGTGCTGGCGTGTCTGATATCAGCCCGAGCCGTTCACCGGATGCAAAGTGGATCGTATTTACTAGCAACCGTGATGGAAACTGGGAAATTTACCTCTCAGCGGTTGAAACCGATCACATCCAGCGAGTGACCTATAACACAACGGCCATTGATAGAGATCCGACTTGGTCTCCGATGGGTAATGCCATCGTTTATGAATCCAACCGTGATGGAAACTGGAACCTCTACCTTTTTGATATCGTCTCGGGTGTGGAGACACGTCTCACGGAATCGCAAGACAATGATATGAACGCCTCTTGGTCGAGCGATGGCGCAAAGCTGTTGTTCCAGAGTGATCGCATAGGCGCCTGGCAGATTTTTGAGCTAACGTTTGCCACAAGCCAGATATGGGAAATCAGCAATGAAACGGGCGACGATCTTGATCCACAGTACACCCCTGACAACGCAGGCATCGTCTTCCGCTCGTTCCGCAGTGGAGATAACAGTGTGATCTACCGAATGAATGAAGACGGCTCACATATTGAGCCTGTGTCTGATCCCGCCGGATACGCCAAGGATCATGCAATCTCGCCACAGGGTGATTACATTGCCTACACATCGAACCTCGATGGTGATAATGACATCTACGTCTACGAGGTGGCGAGCAAACTCACGCGGAAGGTGACGGATACCACTGAAGACGACTATGCGCCAACCTGGTACTGTGACGACACAAATCTTGCCTTTACATCAGATGTGACAACGAACGCAGACCTGTTTAGTACTAGTGCCCTGCCGATCGATGCCCCACCGATTGCTGTTATGGCTGGAGCCAAGCAGCTCACAACGAGTGAAGCAAACGAGCAGTACCCAATGCTGTCACCAGCTGAGGAAAATGCGAGTGGCATCGAAATACGCCCACCTCCGGTGACGGAGCCCTAGATATAAACCTGGACGAGGAAAAGTGACTTCTCTTGCGAGAAGCCACTTTTTCACTCATGGCAAATATGGATCGGCTGGCTTTGTACACCAACCAGCCTCATTCAACACATTGCCTGCCACGGTCATTAAGCGTAAACATCTAGACAGTGGCTTCTCAGACATCCTTATAACTCACCTTACATACAGGGAGAGATAAACTCATCGGATGAAAACTCAAGAATTGCTCGACCTCTATAATATTCACGTACCCGCGATGCATTTGTTCCATTCAGCACATCATTTACTGTCGAACCCGTAATCATCTGCTCATATATCTTTGCCATATGATGCGGTAGATGGGGTATAGCGTGATCTAACCACCACTCAATCAACAGCAGCATTGAGCCTGCAATGTAGTTGACGTAACCCGAACGTTGACATCGGTAAACCTGTTTTGATCAGCGATAGCCGCGTGAAAGCAGGTATTTCGCGCCGGCCTCCATTCCTTTTGGATCGGGAACGAAAAACTCGAACGCATCGGCCAGTCTACCGGTGGTATTAAACGCGAAGCAAACCGCAAGCGCGTCCTCAATCTGCTGGCGCGAGACACCGGCAGCCAACACCGCACGTATATCGCTTACGTCCACTGTATGCTCGCGCGTCAGTTTGCCCAGCATACGCAGAGTCACCCGCAACGGCTCCTCGATAGGGGCTGTCTCTAAGTTGGAAAGTACGGCCAAGACCTTGGCTTCGTCTTGGTATGCTCTCGATGCAACCGCACTGTGCGCGCCGATACAAAATTCGCACTCATTTACCTTTGAGACAAACGCAGCCATTAGTTCGCGGTCGCCTATCGACCATGCAGAAGGCCCGCGCATCGCCTCATGAGTAAGCGCCTTCATCGGCGTGCCATAGAAATCAGGTCGGTAAAAGACCAGCTTGGCTGCGTCAGGTAATGGTCGGCCCGTTACCATACGAATGAATGCAAACAAAACTTTCGTGCCCCAAGCATAACCGCTGTTGAGAATTTTAAGACGCATAATCACTCTTTCTCCGTCACGGCATCAAGCGCCACGAGTGCGGTTTGGTATTGCCGTGTGGCCTGACCTATCGCGGCGCACACCACTAACTCGAAGATTTGATCTTCACTGAGACCGGATGCCCTTACCTCCGTGATGTCTTCGTCAGTAACTTTGTAAGCATGTTTAGCGACCTTGTTGATGAGTGTACTGAGCGGCGCAGAAAGCTCCGCGTTGTCAAATGCGCTGCGGCGCTGGGCGTGCGTTGCTCTACCCTGCCCCTCAAGCACTCGTGTAACCAAAACTTTGTGCGCCATGCGCTTTTTGTCTTCAGTCGGCATTGTATACCACCTTATTTACAGCAGATTTTGCCGGGAATGGATTAAGGTTCGCCACTCCCAGCCATCTCCAACCGTATTTGACAGAAAATAATAGAGAAATAGAGTCTTTCTTCCAAAGTCTATTAGACCTGAATTATAGAGAAAAGCTGGAAGGACGTATTGTAAAAAAGGGAAATACTACTGTTGATAGAAAGCCTGCCCAAATTCATGAGCAAGTTCAGTGTATTTCAGCGGTGCATAGCCGGTAAAACGCTTAAACTCTTTAATAAAGTGAGCTTGGTCATAATAGTATGAATAGAGATCGTCCTTTAAGAAGGCTGCTGTATTTTCCTGTGCCCAAGGTTGATAAATATTTTGAAACCGCAGGATACTGGCGAGCGATTTTGGAGACAACCCTACATGTTCCTTAAAAAGCATATCCAAATAGCGTTTGCTATACCCCGTTTGCGCGGCCAGTTCCTGTATCCTAATCATGCCGTAGGACTGAGTAATGATGTCAATCGTGTAATCCAAGAGTGAGTAATTTTTTGTGTTTTCACTAAGCAAATGTGTCAGAACCCTTTGAAAAAAAGTGATCTTCTCATTAGGATTTTCAATATCACCGAGTCTATTTTGAAGCTTCACCCCCCACACACCGAATAAATCTTCAAAACTATAAATTCGATCTGTAATCTCAAACATGCTGAGGTGAAAAAAACGGTAAAGACCTTTTGGGGTTAATTCGATGCCGATGGTTCCAGTATCGGTTGTCGGTGAACAAATAGTCCTTGGGCTATTCTGAATTCCAGTCAGAAATACTTGAAGTTCTCCGGTGTATACCGGGCTGTTCTCTACCACGACAGACACAGGATTTTTATAGGGAATAATGATTTTTGCTCTTCCATCCGGCACGATAATTCGGCTGTCAGTCATGGGTAGGCCAACGCTACTTTCAAATACCCAGAATGAAGCAACATAGGGTGAAAGCTTTTTTTGGGGCTTGGTAAACGACACTTTCATGGCTTTTATCCTCGCTTCAGGCATCTTTTTGCATCAGTATGTGGATTGATATTTTCAACGAACATTGTGTTAAGAAAACATGTCTGAGTAATGATACTACTGTTTCCCACCCTCTCAAATTTGGTAATCTAAGACAAGCCAGCTACTATATATCAGTATATGCTGATGCAATGATATGTCGAGGTTGTATGATCCTCCAAACTCAAATAAGTGCAGTAGAACTGCAAGCCAAACTCTTTCGCGGATTTGGCGACCTTTCTCGTTTAACCATTTTGGATGTACTTCGCAGCCGACCGATGACGGTCACAGAAATTATTGAAGCTACAGGCCTAAGCCAATCTAATACCTCTAATCACCTGAGTTGTCTGAAAGACTGTGGTTTAGTGGTCTCGCGCCAAGACGGACGCAAAGCGATTTATGCCCTCAGTGACCCTCGCGTTGGGCAACTGCTTGATTTAGCCGATGGTTTATTAGCTGATGTGGCAAAGGGTGTTTACGCCTGTACCCACTACGGCGGAGAAGAGGAATAACATAAGTGGCACAATTACAGACCATTCAATTGCCCGTAAAGGGCATGGACTGTGCAGGGTGTACCCAGACGGTACGAAAAGCGATTGAAAAATTACCGGGTGTGAGTTCCGTCGAAGTACTGTTATCCAGCGAACGGGCAACTATTACCCTTGATTCCAAACAGACTGATGTGCCAGCCATTCGAAAGGCGGTAGCCAATGCAGGCTATACCATCCCCATCGAAACGGCTGAAGAAGCACTTCCGACAGCTAATCCCTTTACGAAACGGGTACTGACCTTATTTGGCATCGTCTTTGCCATTGTCTTGTTTGTAGTGGTTTTTGGAGAGTGGTTGGGTCTCTTTCATACCCTGACAGATCGTGTCCCTTGGCCGATTGGTGTGGTCATTGTCCTCGTTGCTGGTTTTCCCATCTTTCGGAAAGTCATCCAAGCCGCCCTACGGCGGCAAATTATCTCTCACACGCTGATGACTTTAGGGGTGCTTGCGGCCTTAGCTATTGGTCAGTGGGCGACTGCTGCGGTGATTGTTCTGTTTATGCGTGTGGGTGAGTATGCCGAACACTTTACAACAGAAAAAGCACGACAAGCTGTTAAAGGCTTGACTAATCTCGCTCCGAAAACTGCTCGTGTTGAACGAGGCGGCGAAAGTGTTGAACTTCCCATCGAGCAAGTTGTCATGGGCGATATTGTTGTTGTTCGTCCCGGCGAAGTGGTTCCGGTTGATGGTGAAGTGGTGAGCGGACAGGCTACCCTTAACCAAGCGACCATTACAGGTGAGGCCATGCCGGTTGAAGCTGGAATTGGCGCTCCTGTATTCGCCGCAACCATTGCCACGCTTGGCAGCCTGCGAGTACGAACAACCCGAATAGGTAAAGACACCACTTTTGGCCGCGTGATTACGATGGTCGAGGAAGCGGAATCTCACCGCGCTGATGTGCAACGAATAGCCGATAAGGCTTCTGCCTACTATTTACCGGTAGTCGCCGGAATTGCCCTGCTCACCTTCCTTATTCGTCACGATCCACTAGCAACAGCCGCCGTACTGGTTGTGGCCTGTTCCTGTTCCTTTGCACTGGCTACGCCGATTGCAATGCTGGCATCCATCGGTGCAGCGGCCAAACAGGGCCTGCTCATCAAGGGCGGCAAGTATATTGAAATTCTTGCCAAAGCAGATGTATTGCTGCTGGATAAAACTGGAACGCTCACACTCGGCAAACCACAGGTGACAGATGTAATCGCCTTCAACGGAATGCCTGATACTCAGGTATTGGCTTTAGCTGCCTCCGCCGAGCGCTATTCAGAGCATCCCTTAGCCGATGCAGTACGCCGCGCTGCAAGTGACCAAAACTTAACTATCACCGAACCTGAACATTTTACTGCCCTTCCCGGTACAAGTGTACAGGCTCAAGTGGATGGTCAGGCGATTGAGGTTGGCAGCTATCGTATTCTTGGACAACAGGATGTGCCACCAGTGGCTCAGGCACTTGAACAGCAGGGAAAAACTCTGCTTTACGTGACAATTGCCAGAAAGCTGGTCGGTGTATTGGCAGCATCTGACACGATGCGTCCTGAGGTTCCTGCGGCACTGGCAGCAGTCAAAGCACAGGGAATTAACCGTATTGAACTCCTTACCGGCGATAATGAACGCAGTGCCTCCACATTGGCCGCGCAGTTAGGCGTTTCGTTCCGGGCAAACTTACTCCCAGAAGATAAGATTGCCATCGTAAAGCAGTACCAACATGAGGGACATACAGTGGTCATGATCGGCGATGGCGTGAATGATGCACCGGCTTTAGCACAGGCCAATATTGGCATTGCAATGGGAGTTGCTGGTACGGATATTGCCATAGAAGCAGCCCACATAGCCCTCATGCGTGAGGATTGGTCACTGATACCGGATGTATTTGCGATAGCCAAGCGCACAATGGGAGTTGTCCGCTTTAATATCGGCTTTACCATCGTCTATAACATCATTGGGCTGACATTGGCAGCGTTAGGTATTTTGCCTCCCATTTTGGCTGCCGCCGCCCAATCGCTTCCCGATTTAGGTATTCTAGCAAATTCATCAAGGTTACTTCGATATAAAGAGCCACAACGTCAAGCCAACATGCAGCTTTCCTTACCTCAAGTCGATGAAGATACGGTAGCGGTAATAGTAGGCGATCATCCAGTAGCCTGCTGTGATGATAACTGTACCTGTGCCACCCAAGCTGTGCCGAATGTGCAGTTATTCTTTGACGTTCCCATCCCCTCAGAGAAGCAATAACAATCAAAGGTATTTTATGCAACGGACTCAACTTTATCCCATGCTCCAAGCCTTACTCGCGGCCATGCTTTTTGGTGCAAGCGCTCCATTGGCAAAACTGCTATTGGGAGAAGTTGAACCGATTTCCTTAGCTGCATTTTTATATCTTGGAAGTGGTATTGGTGTATTGCTCTTCAAAGCTATTCAACGCAGATCACTCGGCAATACTGACAGTGAAGCCCAAATCAAACGAGCCGATTGGGGATGGTTGGCCGGTTCAGTTTTTGTGGGTGGCGTAGCTGCACCGATTGTCCTGCTTTTTAGTCTCCGCAGCACCCCGGCTAGCACCGGCTCATTGCTCCTCAATTTTGAGGGTGTTGCTACCACTTTGATTGCCGCTTTCTTTTTCAAAGAGGCCATGAGCCGTTCGGCGGTGTGGGCAATACTGTGTGTAACAGCAGCCAGCATTCTGCTTTCATGGGACACAAGTGGTCAGTGGGGCTTCTCATTAGGGGCGCTAGGCATCATAAGTGCCTGTGTCCTGTGGGGAATTGACAACAATCTGACCCGCAACATTTCAGCCAAAGACCCTCTTTCTATTGTGCTGGTGAAGGGTTTCGGAGCGGGTTCATTTTCACTCCTCTTAACCCTCCTTTTGGACCATTCAATGCCACGCCTGCCTATTGTTTTAGGCGCGATGCTTCTTGGCAGCATCAGTTATGGCATGAGTATCGTGTTATTCATCCGGGCAATGCGTAGCTTGGGCGCAGCGCGAACCAGTGCGCTCTTTGGTACTGCACCGCTGGCCGGTGCAGCATTATCATTTCTGGTGTTTCATGAAACACCCAATATGTTGTTCTTCGTTGCTCTTCCATTCGTGATAGTGGCTGCTTTCCTGCTGTTTAGAGAAAAACACGCTCATAAACATACCCATGAAGCGATCACCCATGAACACCGCCATCGTCACGATGATGGGCATCACAATCACGATCATCCGGGGATGCTATCGCGCAGCTTGACCCATTCCCATGTCCACGCGCACGAGTCGATGGAACATGAACATCCGCATCTACCAGATATTCATCATCGTCATATCCACTCAACTAAATAGGCTGCCGAAAATGTCTGATTTATCGGCGCAAAATGAACAGATGTGCTAAAATTATTTGAAAATTTAAGTGCGCGTAAAGGGTAAACCATGAGCAGCATTCTACTTGGCATTATTTTGGGAATTGTTTTCGGTATCGTAGCCATTGCTCCCATGTTTAAGATGACCTTTGCCGACAAACAAGCAGCAATAATAGGCGCATTTATTAATCGGTTTGCAGTTGGTTTTCTCATTCCCAATGCACTACTTGGAATTGATCCAATCGTTAGGGGATTATTCCTTGGGGTTCTACTGAGTTTGCCGGATGCCATTATCACGAAATCCTATGCCCCAATCATGGGGCTTGGGATAATCGGTGGGCTGGTCATTGGCATCATCACCCGTCTAGCCTAAGGGAACAATCATGACAAACGTAAATTCCGTTGACCACTTATTTGAGGGGAAACCCCAAGAGCTACGAACCACCTTTGACCTGTTAGTGAGCCAACTGCGCCAGTTCGGAGAGATCAGAGTCGCTCCAAAACAGACCTCTATCCATTTGGAGAAAAACAGTGGTTTTGCCGGAGTACATCCGCGTAAAACCTATTTTAATTTAGAATTCAGAACCAACCACAAGATTGACCATCCTCGCATTACGAGAGTGCAACAGCTTTCTGCTCGACGGTTTGAACATACAGTGAAAGTGGAAAGAGAAAGTGATGTAGACAAACAACTCTTAATGTGGCTCAAGGATGCCTACGAACTTAGCAAGTAAGAAGGTCGCAGAGCCTAAGGTCAATTGGGTTTGATGGAAGCATCAGCCTAAATTGCAAAAGAAACGTTCCATAAAATCTCCCAAAAATTGCAACACAATTGGTTGATTAGCTTTGTAATATTCCGGTGTATTTAATCCGCTGACTACCTTTGTTTTGCAAACCCTATTTAACCTGAGTTCGGGATAAGAAACCGTTTTTAAAGGGTTAATGTAGTTCTTAGTAGTCCACAGTACCAGGTAGTTGTTGAAATTCGGAAGAATTTCAAAGAAATCAGGCAGAAAGATCATCTTTTGAGTGACGGATCAAGATAATTTCGATGTAATTTGATCACTTGATCCATGATGACCCTTATAAGCCTCAAATTTGTCATCGTTATCCCGAACTGAGGTTATTTAGATGTGTCAAAAACCAAGCTGATGAATAGCCTTAATGACGTGGGAGAATTCACTAAGATTGGATGGTTTATGGACGATACCATCAGCCAGAGCAATCTTGTCGGCAGTAATGCCTTCCATACCACTCAAAACTAAAATGGGTATATGGTTTAGTTTGTCGTCAGCTTTAATTTCCTCCAAAATTTCTAGCCCATTTTTAAGAGGTAAGTCCAAATCTAACAACATCAGGTCTGGAGGCACGGCATTTGTATAAGCTTCTAGTTTGCGTACAAATGCTATGGCACTCATCCCATCCGAGACAACACTTAAATGATGGTTGAGACCACTCTCGTTAAGGAGTTCGACCATCAGGCGAACGTCACCTGCATTATCTTCAACCAGCAAGATCTCAATCGGTTTCAAGATGCACTTTATTTCGACGTGTACTTCGTTCGTGGTATTGTAATCTTATTTCATTTTGGTGCCATTACCGATCTCGCAAATACGACTTTTTACTCCCCTTTGTCTTTTCCACAAGTATATTTCTCTTTGAGCATGTTCGAATTGCCTACCTGAGAGAAACGGTGCGAAAGTTCCCGCTGGAAAATACAACAAGGGAACAACAGCCTTGTCGAGCTTCTGTAACATTACAAGGATAAGAGCGTTATGACTATTGAAGCAGTGTGTGGATACCGCTGGTCAGTCAAATATACGGCCAGAGACCTTCATCACCAATCAGTCACGATTTAAGCAAAATTCATTGAGCACTCTGTTTATAACAGGGGAAATGACACGACGCTCATAGTAGAGATTAAGGAAATACATCATGAAACACCTCTATTCAATACTGTCAGTCCTCATTCTGTTGGCTGTGGTACCAATGACGGCAGCAGCCGATTGCCCGGCATTCGTAAAGCAAGCGCTGGCTGCAACAGATAGCCTCTGCCAACAAACCGACAACAATCAAGTCTGTTACGGCAATCTACGCTTGCAGGCTAAACCAATAGAGAATGTTGAAAACTTCAGTTTTTCACAGCCTGGTGACCGTGTAAATCTTAGCGAGATTAAGTCCCTTCAACTGTCACCAATGATTCTGGATACAGGCGAATCTGCCAGCCACGAGCCTAAACAACATCCTTATCTTGGCTTTTGGCGATGTCCTGCTTGAGAATAAGGCACCTGTTCCCACAGCTCTCAATGTTGAGGTCGGCAGGGCTTACGCGAATATTCGATTGCTGCCCAACACCCAAGCACGTACACTCGTTTCGCTCAAGCCCGGTCAGCCGGTGGAAGCCGTAGAGCGTCTGGCGGATAACTCCTGGGTGCGAATCAATTTGCCTGGCAGTGGGGAGACAGGCTGGATAAAGACCGAACTACTCCATCTTACCAGTGACATAAAGACGCTCAACGTTGCCAATGCAACTCAACCCAGTTACCGCCCCATGCAGGCTTTTACCTTTAAAAGTGGTGCTGATCAGCAAAACTGTGCCGAAGTACCGCGAAATGGCTTAGTTATTCAGACACCGGAGGGGGCAGGCGAAGTCCACCTGTGGATTAATCAGGTCGTGGTTAAACTCGGTTCAACTGTTTATTTTCAAGCACAAGCCAATGGCGATATGACGGTTACAACCCTTGAAGGTCACGCCACAGTCCAAGCCCTTGGGACAACCTATACCGCTGTAGCAGGTACCCGTCTTCACATCAAAATGGACGCGGATATGAACCCAATTTCCGCACCCAGTCTGCCAGAAGCCTACCAAATGACGGACGTACAAAATCTGCCCATTGACCATTTACAGCGAGCAATAGCTATCCATTCACCACTAACGCAACAGGAAGTGACTCTTCTCCAGCAAACCCAACAAGACCCCTGCGCTGTTACGGCATGTAACGGCACAACTGATGATGGCAATAGCATCACCTGTCCGGGAAATAGTTGCCACAACGGAACCAATAACAACAATGGCAACGGTGGCAACGGTGGCGATAATGCCAACTGTCCGGGAAATAGTTGCCACAATGGAACGAATAACAATAATGGCAACGGTGATAAAGATAAGAATAAAGGTGGCTAATCATTTAACTATCCTGACCTCAGGCGAATAGTACCTGCCTAAATGAAACCCTTTGAAAGTCGCGATCTCGTCAATGCCGTTCAATCGCTTATGCACCATAGTGTGAATTCTCCAGCGACCAATCTACCTAAATCGGACGCTGTAACCAAGAAAAGTTAGTAAGTTGTCAATCTATCCAAGAGGGTCTGTGGAAGCTCGAATCGTCCTCATCGTCAATCATGAGCGGACGCGGGATTTGTTTGCCGTGGCCTTAAAGAGACAAGGATGGCAGGTCTTTAGTTACGCGTATGAACAGATCAATTTAGTGGTTCTAGAGCAGCATTCTCCTGACCTGATCATCCTCGATTTCAATGTCTTGGACGAGAGAAGCGGCTGGGAGTTTCTACAGATGCTCAAAATGAGGGATATAACCGCTACAATTCCGATCCTGATTACCACCACGGATTTCCACTTGTCAGCAGAAATGCAAGGCTATTTATTGACGCGATACATCAGCGTCGTCCATAAACCATTCGATCTCGACACATTGGCAGCACTGGTTCAAAAGACCCTGACGCAAGCCAATCAGGTAGACGTTATCTTTTCGGGTGATCGAACGCTCCCAATTTTAGTAGTCGATGACGATGAGGATTTACGGGAAACCACCACCGCGATTCTCAAGCTGGAGGGCTATCACGTTGCAACGGCTGAGAATGGTCTGGTAGCGTTGGATACGGTATCGCGTGCCGACTACTGTCTGATTCTGCTGGATATGGCTATGCCCGTCATGAACGGCTATGAATTTTTGAAAGCCTATGAGCAGCAGCTTAGACCGCATAGCCCGGTCATTATTGTCAGTGCTAATGCACACGTACTGAATTATGTTTTACCCGCGTTTGTGGTGGAAGCACTTCCCAAACCATTTGAGGTTCCTCAATTGTTGGGGCTGGTGGGGAAATATGCAAAGTCCACTTGAGGACAGTCCACTTTTCTCGGAATGCCCATCTATTGCTAGATCAAAGGAAGGTGACGAGCTAACATTCCAACTTGAGGATGGATGAGATCGTTGTTAATTACTGCTTATTTAGTTACCGAATAGCTCATGTAAACCCGCGTAAAAGGAGCAAAAAACGATGCGCAAAGTGATCTTATACATGATGATGTCCTACGATGGTTATCTAGCCAACGAAAATAATGGCTTGGACTGGAGTGTTGCCGATCCTTCAATGGAGGGCGATGACTTGCTCACATCGGGCTGGGACACTGCCATCATCGGTTACGGCGGCTACAAGGACTTGTCTGCTTACTGGCCGACCGCTAAGGAAGACGACCCGAACATCAAAAAAAACGATGCAGTATTTGCCGACAAGATCAACAGCATGAAAAAGTTTGTATTCTCGACTTCAAAGCATGAACTGACTTGGAATAATTGCGAGCTCGTGCTCATTTCTGATGACGCATCCATCATCGATGCCGTTACTAAGATCAAGAAGCAGTCTGGCAAAGACATTGTCGTTTACGGTGGTGTTCGTATCGCCCAGACTATTACCCGCCTCGACCTATTCGACGAATATCTAGTGGTTATACAGCCCGTTGTTATCGGCAATGGCAAGCGATTGTTTGAGAATATCAAGCAGAAACTTAACCTAGAGCTTGTCAACGTCACGCACAATAAAGCTGGCGCTGTTCGAATTCATTACCGAAGAGCAAGTAAAACCTAACAGATGAAAAGCGGGTGATTTTGAGGTACAATTAACTATAGTAAATACTAGTTTTGTGCGACTTATTTTGGACGAGGTATAGGGCGAATCAAATCATCTTAACTTGCATCCGAGAGACGTAAACGTTAATTATTTATAAATTGTTAATTTAATTATTAACGTTAAATAAAGACGTAATTAATTGGCGATGAAAGTTATCACTCAAGCAATATCAAGCGGCTCTTTAATCTCCTCACAGGATCCTAATGCACTTTCAAAGTCAAAATACGAGAGTTTAGGTCGTTTTTAAATTCTTCTTTTTCGGCTGCATATGCAGTCGCTCTACTCACTAGACTACCTTTATATCCTCATGCTTAATCCCAATACCTTTTGTATTGTCATCTTTGTAAATGAATGCTTTTGAGTACAGCCTGTCCAATACAACGACGGCAAAAAGAGCAATCGCACATCCTACAATGAGTGCCGAGTTCATCGAGCATATTGAGGATATATGTCGAACCTATCAACACAGGTCAATCGATTGTGTGTTTCGATGAGAGTCCATTATGTGCTGCATGGTGCCACACAGCAACGCTCAACGGATCACCTTTCCGATGTTTAGTCCTAATTCGATTCAGGACAGCCTAATGCTGGATAAAAGCCGCATACTTACCGGTAATGTAGGCACTGCCATCACCCCAAGCATAATCTTCTTTTTCGGGCTTTGACCAGAATGTCCAATTCACTTGGAGTGCTCGAATGATATAGCCTGCAACATTCTTGCAATTTTGATCTTTTACCTG
>JBBSBM010000142.1:0-14765 GCA_038251275.1 Aggregatilineales bacterium | reverse complement strand
GGCGGGGGTCTTAGTGTCTAAAGACGAATGTAGGCAACAGAAATTGTACAAACAGCCGACAAGGAAAACACGTTCACCAACCGTTTGGAGTTGACGAGCAGGACAACGGGTGCGACGGGCGAAGGAAGCCAAATGAGCGCGAAAAGTGGCATTGAGACGTTCAATGGAGGCCGTGTTAATAGTGGTCGCCATGCCTTGGGTGGCATCAAGGAGCTGACGGATGACTGCATATGAACCCAATACGACCCAACGACATATGACCCACTGCTGCGCTTCTTGTTTGACCAGTTGTAGATGCAAGTCATGATTTGTCGAGCGAGGTGCTTATCACGCTTCACGCGACAGACCGCTCCCAACCACAAGCGACTGCTCACACTCAAGGCCATCGCGATCCACAGCACTTGTCGCTGCATCTTCAGTTGAATTTCGTCGACTTGTACCTGTTGCAGGTCGATTTCTTGAACGTGTTGATGATGAAAGGTCTCTGCATACATGCCTGCCCGATGCTACCAATCCGCCACGGTTCGCTCGTCCGTGCCAAACACCGCCACGATAGCAGCCACCTGACAGCCCCATGCTACCAATCCCACTACCCATGTCACGACTTGTTCCGCTGTTCGTAGTCCGTAAAACATCGTCCCTCGCCGGTAGGAGAAGGTGTGTCCACAACTTTTACACTTACACCGTTGTCGCCCTTTTCCGTGCGAGACGATATTTCCTTTTCCCACTTGATACTTGTCATGACAGGCCATATTCGGACAAAATACGCGCTGAGGCTTCATCTTGCCATCCTGATTGTCTCGTTACCCACCAGTTTGCCTGATGAACCTTCTCCTTTTCTACCCTACCCACCACTTAGTGTGGGGCTACCTCGTCCGTGTTTACAAACTTTTTCTTGATTGAAACTTAGGTTTATTCATAATTTACAGCTTGACTATGACCCTCAGTGACCTACAACAAACCTCAGTCAATCATGTAGAAGCGAATGGGAAGATTTCCGTCCAATAGGCTTATAGCAATCCTTTATTATTCGCAAGTCTCCGGCTCGTATGCGCTAGGTATGCTTATCTTTTTAGCGGCGATGCTTTCGCAATCCTCATTTTGAGATCGACGCTGTGGCATCTGTTATGGATGATTGAGCTAAAGCGTGATAACCAAGTCGAATGAGGACTTCGGCCGTACATGTGTTAAATAATATTCTTCTGCTGCGTCCCAGCGCGTATGCCAAGAATCCAGATTGCTACTCTCTCTCGCCGCGAGCCGTTCGTGACGTACTGCAACAGGAACATCAACAAGTACAGATAAATCAATGAGGTCTGCTAATTCAGGACGCAATGAATACGCACCATCTAATACGATGACATCAGCAGGTTGATGCTCAACGAAATCCATACGCATCGCATATGTGCCATCGGGGCGCCCCGATGCAAAATCAAATGCGTGCCACCTTGCAGGTTTCTGGGCAAGTAGCGGTTCCAGCGCCTCAACACGCAAGCGTCGCCAATCAATTACATCAGCCGCTCTTTGCTCTGGAGTGCGCGTCTCCCATTCAGTATGAGAAATATTCGCCGCGTAGAAATCATCCCCTTGAATTAATGCAGCATTCAATGCTTGCGCGATCAACAAAGCCAAGGTGGATTTGCCAGCCCCACTGCCACCGTCAAGCGCAACGAGGAATGGAATTTTGCCACCCCGCTTTTGAATTGTATCGAGAATCGTATCAGCAGCTAATTTCAGTTCAGGAGTTGGGTTTATCATTCAGTTACCCGTGAAGTGACAGAATAATCGCTAATCGCTCGTCATCAACTTTACCAAACTTCTACCTTGTCATGATCAACGTCAACACAAAACCTAATCTTGACTATGACCCTCAGTGACCTACAATAAACCTCAGTCAATCATGTAGAAACGAAATAATGATGTCGGTTTCCCGCAATATTCGGTTGCTAGGGTTATTTAACTTCTGGGCCGATTTCCGCCCCTATGGGCCAATCGCCATTTTATATTATTCGCAGGTGACAGGTTCATATGCGCTTGGTATGAGTATCTTTTCGGCGGCGATGCTGGCGCAATCCATTTTCGAGATGCCAACGGGCATCCTGTCGGATATGGTGGGGCGCAAAAAGACGGTGGTTTACGGCGCAGCGGCTGGTGTGTTCGCACTGATATTTTATGCCATCGGTGGTACGTATCTGGCACTGCTGATTGGCGCGATTTTCGAGGGTTTAGGACGCGCATTTTACAGTGGCAACAACGATGCCCTGCTGTACGACACCTTAGCGGAAATGGAACAGCGCGAAACCTTTCAGGAATACTTGGGTAAAACCTCGTCGATGTACCAATTCGCGCTGGCGATTTCAGCGGTGGTTGGCAGCTTGATCGCAGCCATTTCATTTAGGACAGTGTACTGGGTGTCGGTTATTCCGATGGTGCTGGCGTTGATCGTCAGCGTGCGATTGATTGAGCCACATGTGCATACCAGTGCTAACACCAATGTGTACTCGCATTTGAAAATAGCCCTCCGCAACTTCCGAAAGAACGCGCGACTCCGTACATTGAGCTTGGCGTGGATTGTGAGTTACGCGATTGGCGAATCGTCGTGGTTGATTCGCTCGGCTTTTATTGTGACATTGTGGCCTGTGTGGGCTATCGGTATCGCCCAAATGATCGGTAACGCTACCGCTGCTATCAGCTTCTACTATGCAGGGCGGATTATCAAACGTTTTGGTGAGTTCCGGCTGCTGGTTGGCGGTATGCTGATCAGCGAAGTGGTTAATTTGTTCGGTCTGATTTTTGCGTCGGTGATTTCACCGGCATTGATGGCCTCAAACTCCATTTTCTTCGGCGTCAACAACGTTGCCAAACAGAGTTTAATACAACACGAATTCAGCGATGAGCAGCGGGCAACCATGGGATCACTCAACAGTTTTGCGGGAAGCATCGCCTTTTCAATATTCTCTTTCTTGTTGGGTGGGTTAGCAGATCGCATCGGGATTGTTCCGGCGCTGGTCATCACATCGCTGTTGTCGATTGTGCCAATGACACTTTATTTTCGAGTGCTGCGCCCAACAAGATCATCAAACCCGATTAATCCACAACCGATTGCCGACAGTTTACAGTGAAGGTAATCGGTGTTTGGCTGGGCTATTTCCACCAATTTATCTCATTTAAACCGTCGGCGTAATATGGTGTGCATGGCAACCGATACTACGATAATCAGACCATAGATTAACTGAGTCCAAAAGCCGGTCAAGCCGACCGCAACAGTTCCGGGTTCAATTGCGCCAATGATGAAACAGCCAATAAATGTTCCAAGGATGGTACCGGTTCCGCCCAAGACCGAAGTGCCGCCGAGAAAGACCGCCGCAAGTGTTTGCAGCAAATAGCCATCCCCTAGCGAGGTGAAGAAAGAGCCAATATCGAAGGTCGTAATTATTCCGGCAAAAGCTGCTGCCAAGCCGACCAGACCAAACATGAGGATTCTTCGTTGGGAGACATTTATTCCCATTAATTCAGCACTGTTGGCGTTATCACCAATCAAGTAAACATGCGCCCCAAAACGATGACGATTCAAGAGCACCCAAACTGCAATAGCAATAATAACCATCCAGAGAAATTGAGCCGGAACAACACCAAACAAACGTCCGACCAGTAACTCATGCAGAAATGGATCTGCTTTTTGAGCCGCACCCATCGGTTGTATGCTGGCATTGGTGACTACCAGCACGACTCCTCGCCAGAAAAATTGTGTTCCAATGGTTGTGATGAGCGACGGAATACCAATTTTGACAACGATAAGGCCATTGAGCAATCCGACTAAGGTACCGGTGATGAGGCAGGCAGCGAGACCTAATAAAGGACTACCCGTTGAATTGAAAACCCCTACAAAAACCATCACCGAAACGGCCATCACTGAACCAAATGAGAGATCAATTTCTTGGGCAATGACCAGCAAGGTGATCGGAATCGCCATAATGCCGTAAAAGGGTACTGACTCGGCAAAGGCTATATAGATTTCTTTGTGGAGAAAGGTTCTTGGACCGGCGATCATCAAGAAAATCCACATCACAACCAAAACGCCGATAATGCCTATTTGCAAACTATTTCGGCGCAAAAAGCGGGCTGCAGAGGGTGTCCGTGGCGGAGATGACTTTATCGAAGTTGCCGGTGTGGTCATTACGAGAATGTTCCTTTAATAGTGATTTTTATTTAATAAAGAGGGGCAACTCTAGTCGAGGTGTCCACTTTCAGCGACTTTGTACATCTTTTCTGTGAGATCATTTAGCGTAATGTCTTTAGTTAAGAATTCTCCAGCAACCGTTCCCCGATCCAGAACAATCACGCGATCCGCAACCGAATAGACGTGAAAAACATTGTGGTCAATAAAAATGGCGGACTTCCCGGCGCGTTTGATACCCTTCACGAATTCAATGAGTTTACGAGTCTCCTGAAGAGATAAGCCCATTGTTGGTTCGTCTAAAACAATCAGATCAGCTTTGAAATATAAAGCGCGAACAATGGCTACACCTTGCTTTTCGCCGCCTGAAAAGTTTTTAATGACCGAGTCTGCGGCGACTGCACCCGATGTAAAGCCCATCGATTCAACCATCAAGCGATTGGTTTCCTCGATCATTTTATCAACATCCAGAAAGCCAAATCGATTTCTTAACTCACGCCCCAAAAAAATATTTCGCCATAAAGTCTGTTGGTCAGCTAGTGCACGTTCTTGGTAAACGGTTTCAACACCGAGTTTTCGGACTTTCGGTACCGTGAGATGATCGACCTTTTCGCCATTAAAATAAAGTTCACCGACATCCGGTTGATGATAACCCGTAATAATTTTAATCAGGGTTGATTTGCCTGCCCCATTATCGCCAAGCAATCCAACCACCTCATTCTGGTTGACATGCAAATTGATATTTTGGAGCGATTTCACTTCGCCAAATGATTTAGAGACGTTTTTCAACTCTAACCTGTAGGTCATCGAAAAGAGTCCTTAAAAAAATATGCAGAGGAGCAGGTATTCCTAAAATATGGAAGCTCCTGCTCCTCATTGCAGTAAATATTCTATCCGGTCACAGTGCTGCAACGTCCTTGCTTTGGGTTGATGCCATCGCAAATACTGCTAAAAACAATTCACTGGCTAGCGAATTTCAGGTTTAGCCTGAACCAGTGGCGCAATCATCGCCACATTGTCTTTAGTAATAAAACCCGCACCCGTATCAACATGCAGTCCTGAGAAACCATACTTCTTGGTCAAGCAAATTTGCAGGATGGGCAAGTATCCTTGCAGCCATTCTTGCTGATCGTTGACAAAGCCAATCCAACCATCTTGAATACCCTGAATACTCGGTGGTTCTGCATCAAAACCCGCTGCCATAATTTCGCCGGGTTGTTTACCTGCTGCTGCCAAAAGTTTGGGTAGTGCAGCTGTTAAATCACCATGGTCGGTAATGACTGCTTTAACATTTGGATGACCGGACATAAAACCGGTAAAAATCGGAATACCGGCTGATTGATCTTTATTGGTCGCGTCATTAATTTCAAGATAATCAACGACGATTTTTGCCGACTCAAGGGCATCCACTACACCCTTAGTCCGTTGACCACGACCCGGTTGTCCGGCTAAGCCCCATACGAAGACTTCGTCGCCTTCTTTTAGGCCAAATTGGCTGATGGCTTCGTTACCCACGGACTGTCCCTGTGTATAAAGGGTAGCGCCGGCATAACCAAACCCGGAACCCTTATAGGCTTCTTCAGTCTTATCAAGGGTTGTGTTCTGGCTGGTTACAATAATACCTGCTGCTTCAGCTTCATCGACCAGCGGTTTGAACGCATCATCACCGGGATGCCCCATAATGGCGATACCATCCGGGTGTGTCGCCATTGATGTCTTAAAATCAGTGACCATCTTGTTGACATCCCAATTTGACCAAACATATTGGGTGCTCGGACCAAGATCGGCTGTCGCTTGAACCGCGCCGTTGTAAACGACATCTGCAAAACCGCTTCCCGGAGAGCCACCGGGCATAAAAACGATATTAACACCCTTGCACCATTGTGAAGTTGCGGTATCTTGGGCACTTGTCAAAATTGGGGTTGAAAGGCTAGACACCAGTGCAACAACAGACAACAGTCCGATGAATGGAATCTTTTTCTTGTTTAACATTTTCACATCTCTCCAAAATAAGATCTTGTTCAAAATGATGCGATACGTAAACATGCAATTATGGCTAACTACCTCCTTGTTTTCACTTATAGACCGCTCTTAATAAACCAATCACCCTGCGCTTTAAGAGCGCGTATCCGGGCCGAATGCAGACGCCATAAAATAGCGCTTTCGGCACCAGCGAATAATTGTGAGAGAACTGTACAATTCACTTTTTTATTTAACTTAAAATTGATGGTAAACAACAAAATCAATATTACTTTTCAAGATATGTGATCGATCACATATCTTGAAAATAACTCTAAAATAATCTTGTGTCAACAAGTTGAGTAGTGTGCCATCATCACGGTAAAGCGGTCAGTATAGCTTACTAACTTAGATAACAGTTAAAAAAGGATGTTAATCCCCACTACGGGATGCAGTGGGAAAATAGGCGAGGGCGCAACACGCTGGCTGAGCACATCACAAATTATCAGACTTATATGGCACGCATCCGATTGCCTTTGGGTTTATGTTCGACTTCGGCTAACCCCAATGCTTCCATCAAAGGTGGAATGTACATGCCGAAGCGTCCGCGCAAGCCTTTCTTGAGGCCATACCAGCCGCCAACTGGATTATCCGGCGAACGCCCCCACGCTTCGACCGTGCCTTCTTTGGCAGGCTTTTGCTCATCCGCGCTTCCCAACTCCATCCAATCACCATGTGCTTTGAGCATGGCGTGTAAATCCTCGATGCAGCGCAAATCGTAGAATAACGTGGTTGTCTTAACCTGACAGACTAACACGGGCGGTGTCCGCGTTTCATCTTTATACAACGTGTAATCCGATGTTCCCGGCGGTGTCTTTAGCACCCAAGGATTTTCTTTGGTTCCGTTACCTTCTGCCATTATACGACCTCCTAAGTCTGAGCCTTCATTTATTAATCAGCATTCCGTAATCGGTTAACTTGCATGTTATGACGGTATTGAACCTTAAAAGGGTGCGGTCTGTATGTAAACTTGTATACTAAAAATCAAATTAAGGGAAATTTCCCATGAACATGACGATTGATGAAAAAACATTTGGGACATTATCCGAACCCTATCGGCGTGAGTTACAAGTTCATTGTTACCGGATGATGGGTTCGGTGCAGGATGCCGAGGATATGGTGCAGGAGACGTTTCTACGCGCATGGCGACGGCGCGATAGTTATGAGGGTAGGGCTTCGTTCCGTGCGTGGCTGTATAAAATCGCTACCAACGCTTGCCTCGACGCATTGGATAAACGGACGCGGCGGGTTATCCCATTTACAAGAGGGGATGCCTCGACGTTAGATCAACCCATTCCGGCAGATGTGAACGAACCGATTTGGCTGGAGCCTTTCCCTGATGAATGGCTGGCATGGGATGATGTTGGACCGGATGGATATTACGCCGCGCGTGAAAATATCACACTGGCTTTTATCACCGTACTACATCTGCTGCCGCCGCGCCAACGTGCTGTGCTGATCTTACGCGATGTGCTGGAGTGGGAAGCCTCGGAAGTTGCTGATTTACTGGGCACGACAGTGGGTTCTGTGAAAAGCGCTTTACATCGCGCACGTGAAACGATGACTGCCCACAAACGGGCTAACCTCGAAGGTGCTGCACCACAGCATCTTGATGATCAGCGTCAATCGCTGCTTGAGAGTTAT
Source organism: Aggregatilineales bacterium (assembly GCA_038251275.1). Classification (GTDB taxonomy): domain Bacteria; phylum Chloroflexota; class Anaerolineae; order Aggregatilineales; family Phototrophicaceae; genus CFX2. The sequence goes on along the minus strand of JBBSBM010000142.1, from coordinate 6,925 downwards.
GTTCAAGCATGGCAAACGGCTGATATAAAGGAGTTACTCGATTTACTGCGCGAGGATGCCATATTCAGTATGCCGCCGATTCCTTCATGGTATCAGGGGCGCGAAACGATTGGCGGATTGGTGAGCAAAACCATCTTTGCAGGTCAAGCAAACGAGCGCTGGCGTTTAACCCCAACCCGCGCCAACGGACAAATTGCGTTTGGATTATATCGCCGCAATGACACTCAAGGCGTTTATACCGGTTACGGCATCCAAGTATTGACCTTCGGTTATGATGGGCAAATCGCGGACATCATCACCTTCCGCAGTCCACAGCTCATCGTTGCATTCAAACTGCCCGCAACATTGCCGATTTAGGTTAACCACCCTTTTAAACATCTGTTCTTATTTCGTGTTAAAATAAAGAAACATTAGGGAGGAGAGGCATTATGATTAAACATCGGATTTATCCGATGAGCTTCGCAAGAGTTTATCCTGAGTATGTCAATAAAGCAGAGAAAAAAGGACGCACGAAAGCTGAAGTCGACGAAATTATTTGCTGGTTGACAGGCTATGCTCAGGAAGATTTCGAAGCGCAGTTGGAAAAACAAACCGATGTCGAGACCTTTCTAGCGGAAGCGCCTCAATTGAATCCGTCGAGGGTCTTAATAAAAGGTGTGGTTTGTGGTGTGCGAGTAGAAGACATCGAAGAACCAACGATGCGGGAAATTCGCTACCTCGATAAACTCATTGACGAGTTAGCAAAGGGAAAAGCGATGGAGAAGATTTTGCGGACGGCATGAATCTTCTGGAATCAACCTGTAAACGCTAAAAATATTACTTTTATTTACAAGCATTAGGAATCGTGATTTGGTGGTTGGGCGGAACATTTTCCGCCCTACAATGAGATATTTGAAAATCGAATATCACTTACTCTGCACCCAATACTCTTTAACGAGTCCGTTAATATCTGGTTTACTTGGCGCGTCCTGCTGCCAACGTGCGCGTGACTTGCTCGATGTGCGCGTCGCAGTGGTTGTTGTAAGTGGTCAGAATGTCATCGAGATTGACCTCACCAATTTCGGAGTGGATGCCAGTACGGGCGAAATCAGCAGGCGATAAACTATCAAAAATGGCGCACCAGCGAACATGTAAGTTGCGTAAGATAGCCAGCGAAGGTTCAATCGGCAGCTTATAGTCCGCCAGTTTTGCCCACTCGGCTTGAGCATAACCTTTAAGCGGTGGCTTATCTTCCGTCAAAATGAGATGGGTGCGGACGTAAGCATTCATATGCGAGTCGGGAACATGATGAACATTCTGCGCCACACTCCATTCACCGGGGATAAACTCGGTATATAATTCATGATCGCTCAGGCCGCTCACCAATGCTTCCCATTCGTCAGGGAAGCGGCGCAGGCGAGCAATGAGTGTAAGGCGCTGTTCGGGGGTATGTGAGGCAGGCATCCGAAGTCTCCTTTTGTGCTTGTGATAGGCGCATTGTAGCGGAGGTCGAGATTGTTTCTAGCACCAGTTTAGACCACCTCAGATTAAAATCCGCCCTAGAAATATCACAAAAAGTCGCTACAATCCATTATTACACATTAAATTTGTTCTCAAATGAGTTAGTCCGGCGGTTTCCCGCGGGGTTGAGGTTATCAATTTATGGGATCCTATCATGGGCCTAAGGCCAGAGTAATGCGGCGTTTCGGTGAGGTTTTGATGCCCCGCCCCAAGTATGCCCGCATTCTGGAGAAGCGTGCTTATCCCCCGGGAGATCACGGTAAAGAAAAGCAGTTCCGTTCGGGCCGCCGCAGCGACTATGGTATGCAGCTGACCGAAAAACAAAAGGTTGCGTTCATTTATAACGTGCGTGAAGGTCAACTCCGCCGTTACTTCATGAAGGCGCGTCAGATGCCCGGCAATACCGGCGCGAATCTGATCGTTCTTTTGGAACGCCGCCTCGATAACTTGGTGTATCGCGCTGGCTTCGCCGCCACTATTTGGGCAGCACGCCAGTTGGTTACCCACGGGCATATTCAGGTCGATGGAAAACGTCTCAATATTCCTTCGTACCTCACACGCCCCGGCGAAACCATCAGCGTTGTGGAAAAGATGCGCAAGAACGCGCATGTGGTCGAAGCGCTGGAATCCAACGCTTATGCCCCACAATACCTGACGATTGATACGAACACGACTAGTGCCACCTTCACCCGCATTCCTGAACGTGGCGAAATTCAAATTCCGGTGGAAGAATCACTGGTCGTTGAATTTTACAATCGCTTGGCCTAATCCGTCAGCACAAACAAGTCTGTTCAGTGCCCTGTCCAACACGACAGGGCATTTTTGATTCTTAGGAAATTGTCATGTGTCTCTCGCATCTCACTCGGTATAATAACTATCGTTGATTTTTGTAGGGAAGGTTGGACAATATGGAATTTTTCAAGAAACTTTTTAGCGGTGGCGCACCTACGCAGCGTGGACAATATTATTATGTGAAGCCCACAGGCTGTACCGAAGTAGTGCGTATACGTGTCGATACGATGAACGAACTCAGCCAAAACGATGATAATGATGGTTACTTCGTCCGCAAGAGCGCACGGGGAACCAGCTATAAATGTACCAAGACGGCTGAACTGTTATTGGAATACGACACGCAAAAGCGTTTGAAAAACACCGAGATTCTGGGCGGTGCCATTGTCACTGAGGCGGATTACGACGCATGGGTTAAGGCTGAAGGCAACAGCGCGTAATACTTTCGTTATCGTTGTGTAATCTGTTGCTGCTTTCATAAACACTGAAGCTATTTGGTGGAGGTGATTATGAAACGCTTATTGATTGGCATTACAGCCTTTTTGGCAGCAGCAGTCACATTGGCACAGGGCAATCCAACTCCGACACAACCTGCCGCGCCGGACTCGCAAACTGCTTATGTCTCGAACATGCCGGACTTCGGTACAGTACCCGAATTTTCGAACGAAAGTTGGTTGAACACCGATGTTCCGCTGCGGCTGTCGAATTTGCGCGGTAAGGTCGTTTTGTTGGATATGTGGACGTTCGCCTGTATCAACTGCATCCACATTACCCCTTATGTCCAGGATTGGCACACGAAATATGCTGATCAAGGGCTGGTGGTGATTGGCAACCATTATCCCGAATTCAGTTATGAGCGTGATATTACCAACATTCGTAAGGCGCTGCCTGATTTGGGTATCACATATGCCGTCGCGCAGGACAACAGCGGTGCAATGTGGAGCGCATGGTCGAACCGCTACTGGCCGACAGTTTATCTGATTGATAAGCAAGGTCATTTGCGTTACACCCACATCGGTGAAGGCAGCTACGATAGCACCGAGGCCGCGATTCAGGACTTACTCAAAGAAACCTACACCGCTCCAGCCGAAGCTACCATCACACCGGAAAACACGCTGCAATATCTCAACCCGACCACCACTGTCAATGTGCGATCAGGTGCGGGAACCGATGCAGCAGTTATTGGCAGCATTGAAGTGGACGAGTCGTATGTCATCCGCAGCGAGGAAAACGGATGGTATCGAATCGGCTACAACGATGGCGAAGGCTACGTCAGCGCTGATCTGGTGAAGGTCAACAACGAACCTGTTTATTGATGCTGTGTTTGTAGAGAAAAGGCAGTGCGAGGCCTCCTGTTGATGCCTTTTCTCTACATTATCATTCCACAAAATCGATTGTGACGGCCTAGCCTTCCGAAAACAGCGGTTGTCCTTCGCGTCGATCACGGTAGCCTTTTACCATCAAGCCGGGACGACCACAGCTTTGACCCTCAATCTGGATATTCTGTGGATCACGGTAGCCAACCCGCACTAGACGGCGTGGCTGGCGCGTCGTATTCATATACGAACCGTGAATCGTGTAGATGCTGAACAAAACCACATCGCCGCGTTTGGCTGGAACCGGAACGGTGTCCTCAAGCGGCCACTCGGCTGTTGGCAAGTGCGGTGTACACGGTTTGCCATCCGGCATCCGCGTTACATGTTCGAGCGCACCAAGTTTGTTTGAACCAGCAAGGAAGCGAATTTCGCCGTTCTCGTGGAAGGTGTCGTCGAGGTGTACCAATACATCTACATACTGACCGTTGGTATGTGTATAAAACGGGTTATCCTGATGCATCGGGAACGGGTGGCCGGTCTGTGGAGGCTTGATGTGCAGCGTGGAATGATGCAGCTCGACATTCGGCCCTAAAATGTCTCCGAGAGTCTCCACCAGTCGCGCATGAGTCACCGCCCGCAGCCATGCGGCTGAATAGAATTGCAAATCGTGCATCGCCGTCAGTTTGGACTTTTTTTCAGTCTCGGTGTCCATATAAGCCTGTCGCCACGGGCCAGTCCAACCTTCGCTAGTAAACGCCCATTCCTGCACCAACCGATCTAGTTCATCAGAAAGTTCGTCTGTCTCCGCTTTACTGAACACCTCCGGCACATGCAAATAGCCGTTCTCGTTATAAAAATCGACTTGATCTTGTGTCAGCATGAATAATTCTCCAATCAATTAATTTTGGGATAAACTATACCGCAGAATCCATCCGTAAATGGACTCTGCGGTACAGTTCTTTTACGTCACATCATCCAGAACTTTTTGACGCAAACGGTCATATTCATCACTGGAAATCAGCCCCTTGTCTTTGGCTTCTTGGAGTTGGCGTAATCTGGTGGTTAGGTCGCCAGCACCTATGGTTTTCATCTGTGCTTTCAATGCATCGATTTTCTCCGGCGAGAGATTACCCATGTTGATTTCAAACCCGTTCACTTTTAACACGCCGTCCTGAAAGTCAATATTCTTGGGACTCGATCCTCCGCTGTTGAACATGGCGAAATCCGTGCCACCAAAGCTGTTGGGAACAGCTTGGAAAAGCTGCCCTGTTCGACGGCCAGCAGCGCCAGATGCGCCAGATATTACAAATATCAGCCCGATCAAAAAGAACACCGTAAACCCGCCGCCCCCATACAACACCCATTTGCCGGTGACATCTTCACGCTGGCGTTCACTGTTCACGCAGTAAGGGGTCATCGAATAACCTGTGCCATCCGAATCACGCGTCTGGTATTGGTCACGGACAAATTTTTCACCGGGGTTACACAATAATGTCTGTAAATAAGTGTTGATGGAAACGTTATCTTCGGTTGGCGGCAAAACTGGAATAACAATGATGCCGAATAAAATGACAAAAGCCACAACGATCAAGATGATTCCCACTAGAATGCGCATACATACCTCCTGAAAATAATCTCCCTCTATTAAACAGGTAGAACACGAACGCCACAAGCAGTTCGATAGTCATGCAGCTTTCGCTAAATCCGCTACAATAGTGCTTATTGAGGAGATTGCGCTATGTTCAAACGTCTGTTCATTCCATTATTACTCCTACTGCTCTTGCTGTTGGCAGGATTAACCTCGCTGGTTTCTGCCCAAACACCAACCCCGACGGTTATCCCCACGATTACACCCATCGGTTTCGTCGTTACGGCTGCCCCGACTGTGTTTTACGTCACGACATTGACACCCAGTCCTACGCCGGGATGTGCCGCACCGCTGCCTCTGGTGAAGGGACAATCGGCTTATGTCAGCGGTGGCTTATATGTGCGAAATGAACCCAGTGAATCCAGCCCGTGGGTTAATTATTACCAGAAGCAGGTGGTGGTCACCATCACTGATGGACCAGTGTGCAGCAATCAACGGTATAACTGGTGGAAGGTCAGCGGCCCCGGTAATGACGGATGGGTTGCCGAAGGCAGTCCCGCCCAATATTGGATGCGTCCCGGCCCTGTACCTGCCGGAACGTTCTGTAATGCTAGCGTCGATCTGACTATCGGTGAGGTCACGCGGCTGCGCTTGGGCTTGAAAGTTCACCAAGAGTCCAGCGTCGATGGCCTCGTTCTAACGGTTGCGCCTGCTGACGCTATAGCGGATGTATTAGACGGGCCACGCTGCTTGAACGGTTATAACTGGTGGAAAATCCGAGTCACTGTGTTGAATGTTTCTTATACAGGATGGGTTGCAGATGGCGCGGAAGGCATTACCCTGCTCGAAAATCCAAATGCGACCGCGACACCCTTTTGTGGGCCAGCCAAACTCTTGCGCGTCGGTTTGACGGGTTATGTGCAGTACATCGACGAAATCCCCAAGAATATGCGGGTTGCGCCGACGTTAAACTCAGAAATATCGGCTACTCTCTTGGATGGCATCGGCTTCACCATTATTGATGGCCCTGTCTGCGCTGATGGTTACAATTGGTGGCGCATCCAAATTCTGTCGCGGCCTGATGTGACTGGTTGGTTCTCTGATCAATGGATTGCCGCCGTTAAACCTGAAAAGAATCGACCGTATTAGGAAGTCGATAGTCGTTCACTATTAGTCTTTAGATACACCCTATCTCTAACTTTAATCGATAGAGATAGGGTGAAATTTAATTTTTATTTTTATATGGAGGTAACGCTTATGCAGCCCATCATTACGACCATAACCGAGAAAAAACTTATCGGGAAAAGGGTGAGCATGTCACTTGCTGAAAACCAAACAGCTACTCTCTGGCGATCTTTTTTACCGCATCGAAAAGACATCAAAAACACGGTGTCAAATGACATGATTTCACTAAGCGCGTATAGTGAACCAGTAAGGTTAGGTGATTTTCATCAGACCTTTTACAAATGGGCCGCTGTTGAGGTTGCTACCTTTGATAATGTACCCGATGAAATGGAGACTTTTATTCTGAAGGACGGACTTTATGCCGTTTTTCATTATCAAGGGTTAAGTACCGATAATAGCGTTTTTGTCGTAACTACTCAGGTGGGGAAAAAGTACCAAAAAAGATAAAAACGAGCTAGAGTCATAAGGATGAAACCCACAGAGAAGCCGTTAAGCAAAGAACAACTACAAGGGCTAGAAAAAGCCGACTTGGTAGATTTGGTTGTGG
>JBBSBM010000141.1:0-15147 GCA_038251275.1 Aggregatilineales bacterium | reverse complement strand
GTCGAGATTCATCGCACTGACCAAAGATGGATGCCCCGCTCGCCTGCCATGGTCGCTGGTTTGACTGACCATCTCTGGTCTATTCGTGAGATCTTAACTTCTGTCCCTATTCCTACCAACAGCCTCTAGGGAGACTACCGATTCGCAAGATTCACTAAAATGACCTTCTGAATCTGAAGAAACTGAAGAATTTTCCGCATACTCGGCGTTTGACTCCCTCAAATCCGCCGCCAAAACCATTCTCATGATTCGCATGCTTCACTTTTTATCTGTCAACTATGAACGGATAACGGTTAACTTTATTCCGATAGGCAAACTGTCACAGACCAAACCAGCTTACGCATACCCGCCTGTAATATAATTTTGCAGGTAATGGGATTCCCCTTCGTAAAAATCTAACTGGGCTTTGACCACATCCCCGATTGAAACGATGCCGACTAAATTCCCGTCTTGCAGCACCGGCAGGTGACGGATGCGGTTATTGGTCATAGTACTGGTTAAATAAGCCACATCGTCATCCGGCACGGCAATCAAGACCTCGGTGGTCATGACCTCACGAATCGTCATTGATCCTGTTGTTTCCCCGTGTTCGGCAAATTGGTGCACAATATCACGTTCGGACAGGATGCCGATCAGATGCTGCTGTTCGTTCACCACGACGAGGGAACCGATATTGTGGGTCGCTAGAATCTGGCTGGCTTCAAAGAGGGTTTGATGGGGACGGACTGTAAAAATTTCACTCGACTTTTTTTGTAAGATGTCCTGTACTTTCATCGTTTTTCTCCCGAAACATTCAATTCGCGGAGGTTTCTAACTAAAGTGACAGTTGCCTATCTTGTTTTTAGGATAGCACAATTCTAGTCGCTCTGTACCAGAGAACGTGGTAGCATTGTGCAAAATTACCACATGAACGTCGCAAATCATTAGGAAATCTTTTAGCCATGACCGGATACACATTTGCCGAAAAAGTCCTCGCCCGTGCAGCCGGCGTGAGCAGCGCCCGCGTTGGCGATATTCTCGATGTAAAACCCGATATTTACCTCAGCCACGACAACACCGCGCCCATCCGCAAAATCTTCGAGAAAATCGGTGCGCCCAAGGTGAAGCATCCCGAACGGATGGCAATCACGCTCGACCATGCTGTGCCTGCCCCAACCACCGAACACGCCCAAAATCACGCTGAAATCCGTGAATGGGTTAAGTCGCAGGGTGCAGGTCATTTCTTTGAAGTCGGACGCGGCATTTGCCACCAAGTTCACAGCGAAGAAGCGGTTATTCTCCCCGGTGAAGTCATCATGGGGTCGGATAGTCACACACCCCATTTTGGTTGGATGGGTGCATTCGGCATGGGCTTGGGACGCACCGAAATCGCTGCGATTTGGGCAACGGGTGAATTATGGCTGCGTGTACCCGAAACTTTTAAAGTGGTGCTGACAGGCAAACTGCGTCCCGGTGTGACCGCTAAAGATGTGACACTGCGCTTGATGAAAGATAAAACAGTTGGTGGTGGGAAGTACCGCGCTATCGAAATTACCGGTGATGCGATCAAGCATTGGTCGATTGACGAACTGCCTGTTATGCCCAATATGATGGCAGAGTTCGGTGCGATGAGTGCTTATATCGCACCAGATGAACGGGTGCTGGCTTACATTGAAGAACGCCGGAAACGCATCAGTCCTGCAGAAGTCGCTCGTAATCCCTACCGGATGCGTGAATATACCCCGCTCTATCCCGATGCCGACGCAGTTTATGACGAAATTTACACGTTGGATGTCAGCGACTTGCAACCACAAATTGCCCTGCCCCATTTGCCTGATAATGTGGTTGATTTAGAGCAAGCCATCGGCACACCGATTCAGCAAGCGTTAATCGGCACTTGCACCGGCGGGCGGCTTTCGGATATGCATGCGGCGGCGGAAGTCGTGCGCGGTAAACAAGTGGCCTGTCGCTTTGTAGTCATCCCTGCCAGTTCGCAAGTGCTGCTCGATGCGACCAACGACGGCACATTGGCAACCTTGCTCGAAGCAGGCGTGACCATTAGTACACCGGGATGTGGACCGTGTATGGGCAACCATCAAGGTGTACCAGCACCCAATGAAGCCACCATTATGACCGGCAGCCGCAACTTCAAAGGACGTTTGGGAACCAACGACTCGACCATCTATCTGAGCAATCCCTATGTGGTGGCAGCTAGTGCTTTAGCTGGAGCCATTGCTGATCCGCAGGAGTTCGTTGCGTAAAACCAAATAGCAAGGCAGCGAGTATGCCACGTTTAAAACCAACATCCAAAGAAATCGAGCTGCATTTGAAGCAGCTCGCCGATAATCCACTGGCTATCCGCGCAATGATCGCCGGATTAAGTGCCGATGGTTTACGCTGGTCATCGGGCAAAAAGGACTGGTCAGTGGTGGACATTCTGGCGCATCTGCGGGCTTGCTCCGATGTGTGGTGTTTCAGCATTTATGCCATGCTTGCCGAAAATCAACCCGTTCTACCACTGCTTGATGAACACCGTTGGGCGAAGGTTCTAGGCTATGCAGCCTTATCCTTTGAGGTGTCGTTTAACGTGTTTCGTGTTCAACGCGAGAAATTGTTGCGAGCACTGCTAACTATCAACATAGAAGCATGGGAACGAACTGCCAATATCGGAGGTCACAACCACAGCGTATTCAGCGAAACACGGTGTCTGGCTTTGCATGAAGTCGAACACCTGAATCAATTTCAAGAAATTGTAAATAAACTCAAAACTGAAAAGCAGACATAGGGTCTCAAGAGATTTAATTTTACGATATACTAGTATTCTTGCCGCTTTGAATATCCATTTGTTTTAAGCGGTTTTCATATTGTTATGGTTGGAGGTGAATGCTTTGACTCCTGATCCTCGCCATATCCGTATATTCATCTCATCACCGGGTGATGTTGTGCCCGAACGCAACCTCGCTTTACGGATAATTGATGAACTTCCACATCGTGCAGATTTTCGAGATCGTGTCACACTGGCTCCCATCGCTTGGGATAAACGTGGTTCGGAAACGCCCATGTTGGCGACCATAACCCCACAAGAAGCCATCAATCAGGGATTACCCAAACCCTCAGAGTGTGACATTGTCGTTGTCATATTCTGGGCGCGTATGGGAACTCCATTACGCGAAGAGTATAAAAAACCTGATGGCAGTCGCTATTGGTCGGGAACAGAATGGGAATTTTTGGACGCTTTCAACGCGGCAAAAGTGACTGGCAAGCCTTTTCTGCTAGTTTATAAGCGGACAGAGAAAGTATTTTTGGATGATGAAGCCCCGGACTTTGAGCAAGATTTGGAACAAAAACGACGTGTCAAAGCATTTTTCGAGAACTTTATAAATCCAGATGGTTCGATAAAACAGGGCTACAATACGTATGAGAAACCGGATGATTTTCGGGAACATTTTGAGAGTCATTTGGAAAAGCTGGTTTTGCGCTTACTCGAGGAACCAGAAGCCCTATCAAAACAAGTTGTACCAGCCAAACCTGTTGAGATATGGCAAGGGTCTCCGTTTTCCGGTTTGCGAGCTTTTACCCCGGCTGATGCTCCGATTTTCTTTGGGCGGGGACGCGAAACCGATGCCCTTGTAAAACAGGTTAGCCACAGTCGATTTGTCGCGGTAATTGGCGCAAGTGGTAGCGGCAAGTCATCGCTGGTCGGCGCAGGTTTAATTCCTCAACTCAATACAAATGCGATCTCCGGCAGCAAAGATTGGTACATCCTGCATTTCACGCCGGGTGCAAATCCCTTCGAATCGCTTGCTGAGGCGCTTATCAAAGGTATCCCTGCGCTCACTGGTAATTCAATCGAATATGGCGAACACAAGCATAAACTGGCACAAAATTTGGCGAAACAATCATCAGCATTAGCCGAAATCTGTGATGTGGCATTAGCCGAAACGCTGGATTGGACGGAAGTGCTGCTCTTTATCGACCAGTTTGAAGAACTATTCACCTTAGCTTCGGAGGAAACCCGTGCGGCATTCGCAGACATCCTCACTTGCGAGAGCCCGAAAATCCGAATTGTGGTGACGCTTCGAGCAGACTTTTATCACCGTTGTTTAGAATACCCGATGATGGCTGAAAAATTGCGAATGGGTTCATTTCCATTGACTGTACCGGGTGAGCGGGCACTATATGACATGATAACCCGTCCAGCAGAACGTGCTGCACTAATCTATGAGGGTGATAGTCTGCCTGAACAGATTTTGGCGGATACAGGTGATGAACCCGGTAATCTGGCTCTGATGGCCTATACGTTAGATGAACTCTACAAGCTGGCGAAGCAGCGTGACGACCGTCGATTGACTCACGAGGATTATAAAGCATTAGGTGGGGTACAAGGGGCAATCGGCAAACGAGCCGAGAGCATCTTCAAGGAACTCAAAATCGACCAGCCACAAGAGACTCTTCAACGGGTGTTCCGTGATCTGGTGGAAGTGGATGAACGGGGAACCGCGACTCGCCGCAGAGTGCCACAAAGCGCTTTTATTGGGGATCAACCCGCACAAAAATTGGTAGCAGCTTTCACTGATGCACGCTTGCTGACGACCAGTAATGACACAGGCGAACCTGTAGTAGAAGTCGCCCACGAAGCGTTGTTCAGAAATTGGAACACGCTGGCAGAATGGATCGTGCAAGCACAGGATGATCTACGACTGCTGAGACAATTTGAACGTGATGCGCTTGATTGGCAGCGGCGGGGACGACTGCTTGAAATACGTCCACGAAATGAACAACTGAAACTGCTGCTGATCGCAGCTAAAGAACTGAAACAGGAGATTACTGACCCACTGCTGATTGATTATGCTGATTTGAATCCCCAGCATATGCTGCAGGAGTTGGAGGAAATCAATATATCGCATGAGCGCCGTTTGTTCATCAGCGAACGGTTAGGTTTCCTCGGTGATCCAAGTCCCGGTGTCAGCGTGAAAAAAGTACTGCGGGGTGGACACACTGAAATCGCTGTTCCAGAGATTGTTTGGTGTTATGTAGGAGCCGATTCGTGGGCAAATAATCAGCAACCGGCGGTTGAGATCAAAGGACATCTGTTTCCGGTGCAGCCTTTTTATATTGCCAAATATCAGATTACAGATCGACAGTTTCAAGCATTTATTGATGATCCTGAAGGCTACAATGATCCCGCTTGGTGGCAAGGACTGCCTGAGGAAAAATGGCAACATGAAGTGCTGCCTAATCAAGGGCAGTTCCCTAATTTGCCGCGTGAAAATGTCACATGGTATCAAGCGGTTGCCTTTACCAAATGGTTGACAGCGCATTATCGAGGTGAACAGCCAATATCATCAAACGACCCTAATCTTTCACCGATGATTATTGGTGAGAACGCGCAAATCCGACTGCCAACCGAATGGGAGTGGCAGTGGGCGGCCCAAGGTGGATTCGCCAAGCGCGAATATCCATGGGAGGGCAAGTGGGATACGCATCGGGAAAACAGCCTTGAATCTGGTCTCGGTGAAACAACAGCCGTCGGATCATATCCCGGCGGAGCAGCGGCCTGCGGTGCGCTTGATATGGCTGGTAATATCTGGGAATTATGCTTGAGCGAATATGAGAGCTTAGAAACGAACACCAATAATAATGCGGCACGGGTTGTGCGGGGTGGTTCATTCCATGATGGGGCACATGTTACCCGCTGTGCTGCTCGCCCTGACCACAATCCCGGCAATTGGCTGAGTGGGGTTGGTTTTCGGGTAATTTGTGCAGTTGCCAACAACATTGGATAAACTCAGATTGGAGTACAAAGATAAACAAGGGCAAAGACAAAAATGACGGGAAACATCCCCAATGGTGCAAGTCGATAGTCGTAATCACACCTTCCCGCTGGTTTAGTCTGGTGCAATCTGTTTCAATGGAACTACTATCCATGCGCCCTGCGTCGGACGAATGGTCAGCGATTGAATGTTTGCAACACTTGGTGGATGTGGAACGGGTATCGTATCCAGTACGTGTCAAAGCTCTGTTGGCGGGACAGCCCTTCCCCGGATTTAATCCCGAAGATCAACCGCCAAAACCAGCACCAACAATTGCGCTGGCTGACGAGTTTTACCAGTTGCGCCAACAAAATTTGGTACTGCTGAATCAAATTACCGACGGTGATTTGGACAAGCAAGCTCTACATGCTGAATATGGTATGGTGACGATGCGCCAATTCCTGTATCACTGGGCAGGACATGATTTAAACCATCTTGTCCAAGCGGAACGGGCATTGATGCAACCGTTCATTAAAGGCTGCGGCGCTTGGGTCGTGAACTACACCGATCATATCGTAAAATAATAGCGTCTAAGTATGGGTATGATTACAAATTAGGATATTGTATTGCTCTTTTGGATGGACGCGAAACCCCGTCACAATTGTTTGTCATAGATCAAAAAGCAATAACAAGCTTGGAGAGCAATTATTTCGGTGATTCAACTTTGGCACGGTCAGCTTCAATAATCGCCACAGCCTCATCCATCGACTTCACAAAACGTCCATAACGTTTTAAATCAACACCATATAACCGCCCTACTGTCTCCATAATCAGTGAGGGAAACAGCGCAATACCCCGGTCACTCACGGTCATGCTCATACCCAAATTCGGATATTGGGTCGCCTTATCCAATGCTGCTTTTAGATGTGGCATGGGATTACCGGGCGGCATCCCAACTTTATCATCGAGCACCAAATCAATACGTTGCGAAGAAGCTTGTAATTCCTTCAACAATTTATCAATTGCTTCATGATATTCGTCCCATGTCGGTCGCCCGTGAATCAGCATACGAATTATCGTGTGAGCTTCATCGTACCAAGTGACATCGAAGGGCATATTCAATATCCCTTAAATAAATATACATACAGCACTAGGGTTATTATATAGACTTCTGTTGTAGTATGCTGGCTAAAAGTGAGATGACGATTAAAAGATAGATTAAGTGTGTTTTTTCATAAATTTTTCGAACTCACATACAAATAATCGTGTTACGCTTATAACAATCTATTTTTGTAACGTTTAGATCGGAAAATGAATGTCTTACGTCACCATCTATGAACCCTCCACCGTTACCAATCCTAAAACCAAAGCCGTTTTTGATGAAATTACGGCGGAACTCGGTTTTGGTATTGTCCCTAACCTTTTCAAGTCGATGGCAACTAACCCTGACATACTCGAAGCCAACTGGAAAAAATTCAAAGCAACCATGCTAGCGGGTAGCCTTCCGCGCACCCTCAAAGAGATGATCGGAGTTGCTATTTCGCAAGCCAACAACAGCCAATATGCCTTACAAGTGCATTTACACGGCCTGTCCGCTTTGGGGATGAGCGAAGAAGTCTTGCAAACATTGGTATCTGATTTTGATGCCTGCCCCTTACCCAATCGTGAAAAAGCGGTTATCAAATTCGGACTTCAAGCCGCTACTAATCCGCGCGGAATTAAAGAGGAAGACTATCAAGCACTAACAAAATTAGGCTTAGATGCAGCCGAAATTTATGAAATTATTGCGACCGCTAATTTGTTCACCGAGGTTAATCAATACACCGATTCGATTAAATTGGAGATTGACGCGCTATGACCACCGCGCCTTTAGGCGCACGCAAACTTGACCAACTTGACCGTGAAGAATTACTCGCCACTACTCGTCATCTGTTAGCGGAAACGCAAGCCCTCTCCAGCCGAATCGCGGCGCTAAATGAAATTAGCGTGGCAATTAATCGCACCTTTGATTTGGAAGAAATATTGCAGGTTGTGGCTCGTCAAGCGAAGTGGCTGCTGGACTACGAACATTTTTGTGCATGCTTGCACCAAGCTGACGGTGTGTGGCGTGTGATTACGCTCTTCGGCCCGGTTGTGACAATCGGCAACCAGGAATTAACTGAAACACTGAACGTCGGCACTGCGCTGCGAACAGGACAATCACGGCTCATCAAACGCACTGAACCCGGCATGTTTTTGGAACAATACGCTTCACAGATTATTGTGCCATTACTCAGTACCGGTGTCATTATGGGCACGATTATTTTTGCAACCTCCGCGCCGGAAGCCTATAAACAGGATGATCTTCGTATTGGTTATATGTTAGCCTTACAACTTGCCAGCGCTATTCGTAATGCTGACCATGTGCGGGAGTTGAATCGCATTCAGGCAGAAATGGAGGTTTACACCAAAGAATTAGAAGCCAGCAATCATGAATTGGATGCTTACAACCACACCATCGCCCATGACCTGAAATCTCCCCTGACGAGTATCGGATTGAGCGCTGAGTATGTCCAGCGGGTAACAAAAGGAACCTTACCACCAAAAGCTGATCAATATTTGGAAAGCATCAAGGCATCAACGCATAAGATGGCAGATATGATCGAGCAATTGTTGTGGCTTGCTAAATCCCGAAATGCGAATGAAACCATTACACGGGTAGAGATCAAACCCTGTATCGAGGCGGCTATTCATCGGTTTCATCATGCAATTGAACACCGCAAAATAAAAGTCACTGTCAGCAGTGACTTACCCCCTGTAATGGGGCATAGTCAGTGGATCGAGGAAATTTTCGCTAACCTGATTAGCAATGCAATCAAATATATGGGCGAAGATAAGGTCGAACCGACTATCACCATCAATGGAACACGGCAGGGAAACTGTGTCCGTTATGAAGTGATTGATAATGGCGTTGGCATCAGCAAAGAAAATCAACTGCACCTTTTTGAAATGTTTACCCGTTTGCATACCGTTCGTGCCGAGGGATTGGGCTTAGGCTTATCCATCATTCATCGCATGGTCAGTCAAATGAACGGACAAGTCGGTGTCGAAAGTTCGGCTGGCAATGGTAGCACCTTCTGGTTTACCCTCACACTTGCCGAATAATATACCCATTTAGTGCAAGTTGAATACCTCGCTGCCCATTCATTCGTTTCCTCAAAATGTAAATGAAAACAATCTAATCATCTGATGATTCCC
The DNA here is from genome assembly GCA_038251275.1 of Aggregatilineales bacterium. Taxonomy (GTDB): domain Bacteria; phylum Chloroflexota; class Anaerolineae; order Aggregatilineales; family Phototrophicaceae; genus CFX2. Next base: position 6,178 of record JBBSBM010000141.1, on the reverse strand, counting down.
ATAGCCTGAGTATCAGACACTAGACATGTGCTCAATTTGGCTGAACGCCATTTCCAGTCAACATATGGCAAACTTTAGGGCTATAATTGGCATTCAAATTGGCAAAAGAAAACGAAATTATTCGTGTAGAGTTATCTGACCCTATTTCGTTGTGTCGAAATAAAAAAGCCCTACTTTGATTAAAGGAACCAAACCATGACCACACATCGCTGCTGGGTTTACGGGGATAATGTCAATACAGACGTGATCTTCCCCGGTAAGTACACCTACACCCTCAAAACACCGGAGGACATCGCCGCCCATGCCTTAGAAGACCTTGATGTCGCCTTTGCCAAAGGCGCACAAGCCGGTGATGTCATCGTAGCGGGATCAAATTGGGGTATGGGCAGCAGCCGCGAACAAGGAGTCACCGCCCTCAAATTCTGTGGCGTGAACATCATTATCGCTGCATCGTTCAGCGGCCTCTACTTCCGCAACTGCATCAATCAGGGAGTGCTGCCGATTGTTTGTGCCGGACTCAATGGGGTCATCAAATCCGGCGACAGCATCGACATTGATTTGGCAAATGCGACAATCTTTACGGCAGGCAAAACCTTTACTTTTCCGCGCTTGTCGCCTTCCGTGCAGGCAATCATGGATGCGGGTGGATTGTTGCCGATGCTGCAAAAGAAATTCCAAGCTCAGCCCAATGCCTAAAACAGTTGCTGGTTCTAAGATCAGGCGTGGGCGTTAACCCACGCCACTGATTATTGGGCAATTGATACTTCGAGATGAAACTGCTGTTGGCTGGGACGTGTCAGCTTGCCAGTAGCGTTAACCGTCACATAGACAGGACTATCGGATTGCAGCGTCACAGGAGCCGAAAGTACAATTCCGGCCTGTGCTAGTTTCAAAGCCGAGTCATGATTGAAGATGTCAATCACCTTACCATCTTGCTCCAATGTCACCGCTACAGACTGCACAGTGTAATCCAGTGCGTCGGCGGGTAGAGTCACATTCACCGTAACGGTTTGATCTTTGTGTCCTGTGAAAGTAAATCGTGGTGTCTCCGGTGAATTAAATTGGGCTGTTTGCGTTCCCTCATTCAACGACGGAACGGTCTCGCGGGTCAATTGCAGGCGGTAGGATCCAAAGCCCACACTTCCGGGTGTAACCAATACATAGTACGTACCTGTAGTCGGCAAAACACGGCGATGGAGTTCAGGGTCATAACCGGGGCCGCTGTCATAGTCAATGAAGATCCCGTTATCCCCTACAGGGCCGAGCCTCGAGTCATACAGCTCAAGAGTAGTGTCAAACCCGTTCATACCTGTGGCTTGAATGGTAATCACATCACCTGCATTAGCTTCAAACTTATACAATGCCAGCGGATTGAAATCGTTTAGTGTATTGTCGGTATAATCTTCAAAAGCCTTGCTGCCGAGGTCAATCACATCCATATAACGAATATCAAGCGTGTAATCAATCGGTTGGTCGGGCGAATAACCTGAGTAAGTTGTGTTAGCATTAGGCATAATACTCACGCTATCGCCGGGCAAGACTAAGATGTGCGTTCCAAGGCTTTGCACAGTAAGTGGGTTGCTAGAACCATCATCGCCGCCACCCCCGCCATTTTCACCTGCATGAGTGACCGAGCTACCCAAGCCAACGAGCGCAAGGTTATTGGTGGAAAGGCTGACTGCAACTACTCCATCGCCTGTCGTCACAAAATGATAAACCATAACTGGCTTTTCACCTGTCAACTGGTCAACAATCGTTCCATCTGCACCACCAAAAGGTGCGGGCGTAATTTCGATGATAGGCGCATCTATTGCAGGTGGTGTGAGGTAGGTTGGTGATAGCTGGATGGGACCGCCTAAGTATCTGTCGGGTGTAAGTGTAGATGTCGCGGTAAAACTCGGTGTTATTGTAAGCGTTGCAGTTGCGCTCGGTGTCAGTGTAAAGGTGGGCGAAGCCGTTGCCGTTTCAGTTGGTTGAATGGTCTGCAAGTTAGCCGGAGCAAATACGTAGGTCTTTGGCGGCCTACTCAAGAACCATATTCCCACCACACAGACCGCAGCCATCACAGCCAGTAAAGGCCAACTGATAATAGCATTTCGTCGTTTAGGTATTGAAAAATTTTGCATCGGATGAATCTCCTTTTCGAAATAATCGTGTTTAGGCTCAGCGCCGTTGGGATGCGCTTGGCTATCAACTGCTTTTTGCCATACCCGCGCCCGAAGAGCATTACTGGCTGGCGGGGTTTGCATCATCTGGCTGGCAAAATTCGCTAATGAAGCGTCGAGTTCTGGTGGTGGCTCGGCCTGCGGGTTTTCCCGCAGCATCGTCAGATAGCGTTCCAGCAGTTGGGATTGATCGTTCATGCTGGCTGCTCCCCACTGATTTGCGCGTAGCGTTCACGTAACTGTTTGAGCAAACGGTGGAACTGCACGCGTACAGCCCCCGCGCTCTTGCCGACGATTTCACCGACCTCTTGCGAACTCAGTTCAGCATCCAGCATCAGCGCCAATAACTCACGTTGGTCATCCGGCAGCGTGGCAACCAATCCGGAAAGGGTTCGCCACAGTTCCAGATCATCTACCCGTTCCAAATCCGACTCCGCCTCCAATTCTTCAATGTCATCCAAAGCAGTCACCACTCGCCGCGACCGATAATGTTTGATGACGGTGTTATGGGCAATCTGGAACAACCACGCTGCCACCATCCCACCCCGATACGACTCCAACCCGCCAAGTGCCTGTGAAAAGACCAGACTGCACAAATCTTCAGCTTCCTGCACACTGTTGGTTCGACGCAGGCAGTATGCGTAGACGCGCTCAAAATATTGCTCATATATCGGCGCAAATAGCAGCCGGTCATGCCGTGCCAATCGCATGATGCGGATTTCATCAGATTGTGTCAGCACTGTATGCTGCACGCCTTCCCTCCAAAGCTCTACAATCACTAAGACCCCATCACCCACCAATTGTTACATGATGCAGCCAAGTTGTGTCATAATATGCCGCGTCATACACAAACCATCTTGAACAAGGAAATAGCATGGCAGACAACCGCCTCACGCAGCAGATTCAATTTGTCATGGAAATTGACAAGCTCAAAAGCATCTTGCGCCAAACCTCATTGATGGATAATTCTCGCCGGGAAAACAGCGCCGAACATTCGTGGCATCTAGCGGTGATGGCGCTAACCTTGGGTGACTATGCCGAACCGAATACTGATTTGACACGTGTCGTCAAAATGGTATTGGTGCATGACATTGTGGAAATTGATGCGGGGGATACCTTTGCCTATGATGCACAAGGTTACATTGATAAAGAGGAACGTGAGCAGCAAGCGGCCACGCGGATTTTCGGTCTGCTGCCGCATGATCAACGGGATGAACTGCTAGCGCTCTGGCATGAGTTTGAAGCTGTTACAACACCCGAATCTCGCTTTGCGAATGCCCTTGATCGTCTTGAACCACTGCTCGGCAATTACGCGAATGGTGGCGGATCATGGCAAAAACCGGGTGTGACGCTTACTAAAATCCAGAAGCGCATGGAACCTATCGCCGATGTCTCATCAGAACTAGGCGATTACGTCCAACAAATCCTCGCTGATAGCCTGGCAAAGGGCTATATCCGTGAGTAGCAATCTAGACAAATCCGCCCGTATCGTCTTTATCTTTATGGGCGTGTTTCTGGTTGTATTCATCATCGGTTTTATTCTAATCACCGTAAGTGATGACACGGTTGGTGCGAAGCCTGTTAATGATATAACACAGATTGCGAAAGAAATTAACGCGGGCAATGTCACCGAGATCAACCATCGCAACGACAGCCAAATGATCTTCTTTCTCAAAAGCGGAGAACGGCTGATTTTCTTTCGTCCGACGAATAGTGCCATGACAAATTTGCTCCAAGGCGCAGGAGTTGATGCAGGCACACTTAACGCATTGAATTTCACCACCGGAGAACCACCCAATACATTGATGCCCCTCGCTAATCTGCTGAAACTAATCGGCTTGGTTGGTTTGGGAATCACAGTAGTACTAGGTTATTTCCAACGCCGACGGCAAATGTTAGAGAGTGATCGACGTTCACGTTAACCAATTTTACGCTCACTCCTAAACTAAAACTATCCACTTTACCTATCCATATTGCACCACATAGCTCACATTATAAATGTGTAGCTGCCATAAACTGACTTTAATGAACTTAAACACTAAGTTCTTTACGGAGGAATACTATGGCGCAAGAAAAACGTGAACGTATAGAAGTCATTCATGGCAATGGCATAGAACGCAAACAGCGTGTAGTCGAAACAGCGCCTTCGGGACGGCGTATATTCGTAGCGCGTTTTACCCAGTTCTTGTGGCTTGTGGTTTCCGTCATTGTAATCTTATTGGCAGTACGCTTCGCCTTTGTGCTGATTGCGGCTAACGCGGCAACTGGATTTGTTAACTTCATCTATCAAGTGACGGATCCTTTAGTGCGACCCTTCGCTAATATCGTGAACACTCCCGGCATTGATATGGGAGCCATCATTGGTATCTTCGTTTATATGATTGTTGGTTGGTTGATCATTACCCTATTCCGACTGGTGTTTGCGGATACCAATCGTACCCGCCAGGTCACTCAAGTTGATGTCGAGCGTTAGGCAGTAACTCCCTCTAAACTGCCGAACAAACAAAAAGTCGCTCATTCCCCATTGAGCGACTTTTTGATTCTGTGAACCTATAGGGAAAAGGCGCGCCTTTTCCGGTTTTTCCTAACCTTACTTTGCCTCATCCTTCTTTTGGAACATGAGCGACGCAGAGTTGATGCAGTAGCGTTGCCCTGTGGTATCACGCGGGCCGTCATCAAACACATGTCCTAAATGGGAACCACAGTTGCTACATACCGCTTCGACGCGGCGCATCCCATGGCTGGTGTCCTCGTGCAGCTCGACATTCCCCTGCTGGACAACATCCCAGAAGCTCGGCCAACCGGAACCCGATTCGAATTTGGTGTCTGATGAAAACAGCGGTTGACCACATGCTACACAGTTGTAAGTCCCCGCTTCATGGTTATGAACGTATTCGCCTGTGAATGGACGTTCAGTAGCTTGCTGCCGTGTAACAGAGTATTGCTGTGGGGTTAACTGTTGCTTCCACTCAATGTCTGTCTTGGCAACTTTATAAGTTTTTTGGTTCATTTTGTATGACTCCTTTTCATGATACCGAGTGTAGTCTTTAATTCTTGCCAATCGATTACAGATGTATAAAAATTTCATCATATTGGTCAGTGACTATACGAATTCAATCATGTTTAATTCGTTACCCCAACATCATGTAATGCTACATACGAACCATGAACATATACTTTGTTCCCGTTATGCGAAAGCACTTGATACCAAATACGGGTATCCTTGTTTTTATAGGTTGTTCCCATAACGGTTCCCGTCACCACGATAATGTTGTTCTTTTTATAAGTTTCAATGACTTTACAACGTGAATCAGGACATCCCAGCGCGTTCACCGTACCCGTAATATCGTATAAAGTACCCGTCATCGGTGTCAATTCAAGCCCCGGCGGATCAGTTGCAACGGGCAAAGATGTTGATCTTGGCACAGACGTTTCGTTTGATGAAACTGTCGCTGCTGGAATTTGTGTACTCGGCACAGATGTAGCCGTCATAATCAAAATTTGGGTTACAAGCCCTGTTGCGACCGGAGTAGTAGTTGTCGCCGGTTGTCGGCTCTGCTGAATAGCCGTCACAATCGCAATAATCAGGGCGATAATCACGACAATCGTGGGTTGTTTCTTACTTTTTTTAGTACGTTTTGTCATATCCAGTCCCGCCTATAATGGACCAACAATAATAAACTCTTTATACCCTACCCTCTCATCAATCACCACCTGACATCTGAAAATCACTCCACCTTAATCTTTGCGTTCTTTGCGTCATGGCGATAAGTTTTGTATTTTCCGTTTTCTCTATCTGCTCAGTAGTTCTAACTAATGTTGCGAAAATAACAATTGAATGAGTTCCCTCCATCGCTTGCGGGGGAGGGTTAAGGGTCTTTCAGGGGTAGGTATTCGTTAAGTCAGGCAAGAATGTCCCTGTTTTTAATATCTGCTTAATGGACGACATACGGTTAAAGGCTCATTCAGTCCCGTTTACGGGGCTTTATTCATGTTGCCGGAGGGTTTATCCT
>JBBSBM010000140.1:0-15153 GCA_038251275.1 Aggregatilineales bacterium | reverse complement strand
TTTCAGAGCCGACTTGGGCAAACCCTATCGTTAAGGATTTGCCATTGTCCTGTGCAGAAACACTGATGCTGGAAAAAAGGACCACCAAAATTAATGCTGTTAATTGTTTTACATTAACCATTGACAAACACCTTAATCTTTATTCAATCATTTATTACATTAGATAACGACTAAAGATCAGAGTCAACACGACTCCGTTAAGGTGTGTGAATTAATAGTAAAATTATGTTACCGAGCTTGAAATGTTGTTAAAGAAAAATCTTACTAAGAATGGGGCAAACTTCATCCTGGTAAACGTCATTCATTTGAAAAGCAAGTTTTCTGGGTGTATGTGGACTTCCAACAGGAACACCTAACTTTCAACTGTCTTCAGAAAACCAATCCTACCGTCCTTTTGTCTGGTTATTATCGTTCTTAGGCATGTTGACCGATTTTTGAAATGAGTTGTGGTCTTATTAAAAAAACTTCCATATCTTTGTCAGAAGCATGATACCCCTTTCTTTTTGGAGGCAGTTCGGTCTGCTTTGTTTACTAGAAAGTCTCTTGAAACTCAGCCTTCCTATTTCAAAACCCAGATCGCAATTGATATTTTTTGCGTTCACACTACTGATCAAAATCACTGAACAAATCATCAATATTTCTATTTTTTCTGTTTGCCATATTCCAGACAGTTCCAACACTGATGCCCAAGTATTTAGCAATCGCAGGAAAGCTCCACCCTTTGGAGCGAAGTTCAATAACTTGTGCGTGAAGTTCTATCTTCGCAGGGTCAATTGAACGAGGTTCGGCTCTGTACTTCGCCCTCTCGAAAGCAAATTCAATTTTGAAATATCTAGGATAACCTGAGTTTTGGAAAGCTAATGAAACAAAGCAAGGGCTTTGGCATGATGAGAAGACCAATGAATGGCGGGTTTTCGGGGTTGCCACAAGTAGGCAGCCAAACCCGCCAAGACATTGACGACAAAATTGATAGGACTGCGATGACGCGAATGCTCAATCTGGGATTGATTTTTCAATTGGTCGTTGATGGTTTCAATAATGTAGCGTTTACGCAGCAATAATTTATCACGCAAGAGCAGTAAACGGTTCTTCATATTGGCGCGGACATGGGTGATCAGTTGCAGACCCTGTTCAAACAGGGTCTCAAAAAGCGGTTGCGATAAATAACCCTTATCGCCAAACAATTTGCCAAAGAGGTTTTTGGCTAAGCGAGGAACCGGCTTACGGTCATCAACATTGCCCGGTGTTAGCGTAAAAGCCAAGATGTCCCCGTATTCATTGATAACCAGATGCAGCTTGAAACCATAGAATCATCCCAGTGAGCATTGTCCACGAGCCGCCAACCCAGCAAAGACTTTATGCCGATTAATACGCGGATTGGTACACACTCGCAAAGCGGTGGAGTCAATGAACGAGATGCCGGTACAGTGTCCCGTGCGACATTGCACATATGCCCACAGCTGCAGGGTAATACGTGGCATGAGTTGAACAAAACGCGAATAACTGACCACTTGCGGAAACTCCTCGCGTAAGTGAACCAGCACATGCTCGCAATAGTACGCTTTGAAATGGCGATAACCTGATTGATGGAAATGGATCACAAGCGTCATGATTTCACTCTCACTCAATCCCGGTTGCCGTTTTCGTTGTCCGGCTTTCGTCTCCAATGTCTTGGGATAATATGCTTGTATCTGCTGGCAAAAATCATCGACATCGCAATATAGCTCGAGTAAACTCATCTTGGGATACCTTTCACGTTAGTGGTAACGTGAAGATTAACCTCTTCTCCGAAGGTATCCCACCTTTCCAAAACTCAGGTTAGGATAGGTACGGCGACCCGTTCGAACAATTATATTGTACTGTATTTTAAAATACAGTTAATTTATTAACTTCCATACTCTAAACAGAGACAGATTAGGCACAATTTCGCAATTTGCCGTCACACAAATTCGCCGCGAAACCTCGTCCGCTGATAGTTAGATTCGAGCGATAATCTCACTCCGGCGGAACACTTTTGTACACACCCAGAGTAGCACTAAATCCAGTGCCCACAGCATCAAACCCAGCACGAATACTAACCCTATGCTGATGTAGATGACCCCAGTAGCTTGGCCCAATGTCAGCAACACGACTGGCAGTACTACCATCGCCCCCATCTGATACGCTTCCTGAAAAGTTTGTGCCCGCAGCGACACCAAAACCATAACCCCCAGTGCTAACCCCGCCGCCGCAGGGCATACCCAGAAGACGAGAATTATTCATGTCCACGTCGGGAAAAAGATCTGTCCCATAATCGGCCATCCCGCCACATTGGCTACGATGCCGTAAACCACAAATCCGCCTACAGCCACGGCGACTGCAGGAATCCATGCCGACAGCAACTTGCCCAGAAAAAGTTCTTGGTCAGTTGTCGGCGTGTACAGCAATCCTTCCAGCGTCTTACGCTCTTTTTCTCCGGCGAAGCTGTCAGCCGCGATCACACTCGCCACCATCAACGGCAGTACCAGAAACAGCGGAGCCAGCATATAGTTAATCATCAGCACGATCAGTTTCTGTGCATCCGTGTAATTGTGTAATTCGGTCAGCAGCGCGGGTGGCATTTGTTTCAACATCGTTTCCGGGTCAGAGTTCGGCAGTTTCGAATTGCCTAAAAGCGCCGCGCCAGCCGGCATTAGGATGAGAAAGATAATTGGCACGAGAATCAACGGCAGCATGACGCCCTTGCTCCGGCTGATAACTTTCAGATCTTTTGAGGTAATGGCGAGAACAGCACGGTAATTCATTGGGGTATTCCTTCCGCTGTTTTTGGAGTTTGGCTATCTGCATTTTCGCCATGCAAAATGAAGTACACATCCTCCAGCGTCAAGTCTTTGGGATCTGCTCTAAACACACGAACGCCCGCCCTGATTAGCTTATCCAAAATGTCGGGGATCAGTTCGCGCCCCATGACATCCAGCATCAATAAGTGATTCGGCGTATCAGTTGACAGATGAATTCCGGCAAATTGTCGTAATGCCGTCATTGCGGTATTGTTGCCGTTAGGATCGATTTCGATTTCAATGCGTAGATTACGCTGTAACTGCTGCACCAATTCGCTCGGCGTACCCAGCGCCATCAACCGCCCATGTTCCATGATGCCAACCCGGTCGCAAAGTTGCTGCGCCTCGGTCAGATTGTGCGTACACAGAAAAATCGTCCGGTTTTCCTCACGGCTCAAGCGCCGCATGATCTCGTGCAAATGATGCGCCGCAATCGGATCGAGTCCCGACGTCGGTTCATCGAGGAACACGACTTCAGGGTTATGCAGCAGAACCCGCGCCAGTGCCAATCGCTGTTTCATACCCTTGCTGTAGCCACCCACTTTTTCGCGGGCACGATCCGCCAGATCGAAGAGTTTCAATGCGGTCGCGATTCGTTGGGTAACTTCACTTCTAGGCACACCGAAAAGCGCTGCCGAAATCTCCAAATTTTCTTGCGCCGTCAAACGTTCTTCCAGAGCTGGCGTCTCGTTCAGCACACCCGTACGTGCGCGGAGTGCAGCCCCCTGTTCCAGTGGTGACAACCCAAATACCGTAGCACGACCCTCCTGCGGATTCAGAATGCCGTTCAGCAGCCGCACAGTAGTCGTTTTGCCCGCGCCATTGTGACCTAGGAACCCGAATATCTCACCCCGTCCAATCTCAAAATTCAGATGATCAACTGCGGTCAGCGAACCGAATCGCCGTGTCAGATTTTCAGCGACAATTATGGGTGCTGTAGTCATTACACTTGTTCCTTAAATAATTTTCTAACTTATCGTCCACCCGCCACCACCGACCCTATTACCATGAACGAGAAGATGAGCACGTCTTGCAGAAAGTGAATCGCCCACGGCCATAAAAATCCCCTGGTCTCGATCATCGCCTTACCCAGCAGCCAGCCCAAAAATCCGGCCATCGTCACGCCCAATATTCCATAGGGGACTCCGTAAAAATGGCCGATGCCGAAAAACGCCGCGCTCAGCAAAATCGCTTGCTGTCGGCTCACCACACCATTTAATGTTGCCAGCAGTGCCGCCCGATAATTCATTTCTTCGCTGAAGGCATTCATAGCCGCCAGAATGATGATCATCGGCAGCATCGGCAAAACATTAACTACGATTGCACCGCTCGGTGCGCCTGCCATCACGAGGAAAGCCAACGTTCCGACGCTGATGCACACACCCGCGATCACCCCGAACCGTGTCCATGAGATCGGTCCATTCACCCCCAGCCACTTGATCGGTTCTACTGGAGCATTCGTTTGACCGACCACCAGGAAGAACTCGCTTCGCCGTTGCTTAACGATGAATAACACCGCCACCATGATCAGAGCCACCAGCAGCCGCAGCCCTTGAATACCCAGCATTGTCGTTGTGAACGGCGTATTGCTAAACCATTGCTTCCACTGCGCCGTTTCTCCGATGAGGCCAGCTACCCACTCGGCCAAATACAGCACTGCTAGAATAATGAAGTAACTCCGCAGCGGATGAATCGCTTTCCAAATCGTGCTGCCAAAAATAAGTACGGCCAGCATTGCCAGCTTTGCCCACAACAGCCACGCCGCTGAACTTCCCGTTGTCTCTTGCCAGATAATGTTCGGTAATGTCGAAACCAGCAACGTTACACCGACCGCCATATAAACAATCGGCGAGGTACTTTGACGCTGCACAATAGCTGGTTCTGAATGCGATTGACCTACTTGGGTATTCATTACCTTAACCTTTAGTTATTGGCTCCATGCTCCTCAGGCGCATGATAATTCCCATGTGTCAGGAAGTTCCATGTCGTCTCCGTGGCCGAGAAAATCAAAGCTGCGACGGGGATAAACAGGAGAGAAACACCTAACGCTTGCCCCGCTAGCACCAAGATGGCGAGGATCATCATGCCCGCAAAACACACAAAACCGACTGCCGAAATTTGCAGCATGAATATCGGTTTATAGAAATACGCCCCCAAAATGGGATGTTCTGGATTGCGTTCTGCGCTCTGGATTTGTCGGATACTGACGGTCACACCAGCCACGCCGACCAGCAGCACCATCATTCCCATGCCAGTTTGCGTTTGTACAGGGATCAAAAAAATCAGGGCGACCAGTAGCACCATCAAATAATTAAAGTGCGTCTGGTATCCCATAATCCGCAGGTCGGAAAATTTGGCACGCCGCATCGTATCGACGTTGAGCGATACCGCCACAAATAAAAGTCCCAGCAGCGTGCCGGATACCGCCGCCACCGTAAAATAAAACGTTCCCCACTGTTCGATAGCGCCCGAAAAATCTTGCATGATGTTCTTAAATGCTCAGCGATGCATTCACCGTCTTGGATGTATATACCCCATAAAACAGCAGTGCGATCACGAACACCCACTGCACGAAACCGCCAATCGTGACGCGTTCAATCAACCCACCGATTGGACTGTGAGTAGCGACACTCGCCGCCGCCAGTCCACCTGCCACAAACACCACCAGCACCGAGATGAAAGAATAAACGCTGTATCGGCGCAGATACGGTACGCTCCTGAACCACAAGCCCACCAATAATATGGCGAGTAGCGACGTTAATGCGCTCAGACCTGCAAACACGATGTGCAGTTTGCCAATCGCAGTTGCCTCTGAAATCGCGCCTACGTCTTCAGGGAAGAAAAGGGTGATTAGACCCAATAACCCCTCAAGTAATAAGATGGCCGCGCCTATCGTCCCGATGTTTTTCCGACTGCTCTGGTTTTCGGCTCTCACTTGTTGCCACAAACCGACCGCGAACAGCGCCACCAGCACGTTGTAAACAGCGAACATCACATCTAGGGGCGCCTTGTTTGGCGCTCCCGTTGCGATCAAGTCGCTTACAGGTTGCGCGATGTGGCTGTAATCCGGTCGCAGTAGACCACCCAGAATAACGGTCCCTATGTAAATAACGGGAGCAACTATACCGGCAAGGATAAAGATTTTATTTTTCACTTTTGTTAGTCCATTTATATACAATTCAGCCTTGAAACATTATAGCTATGGTGCAAGATTCTCACATGTGACAAAAATCACAAAGCCTTTTTATCACATTCATAATGACCGACAGTGCAGACTTATTGAGCGTAAAAAGCGCAGGTTGATTAATACGAAAGTGAACTCCGTACTATAGCTTGATGAGGACTCTCGACATTACGGAGTATTGCACCTGCAATTATTAAATTAACCCCTGTAATGATAAGAAAAGGGATCATAATTGCAGGACTATCTGGCGTCCCCGCCAAAGTCATCTTAATAACCATAGCGCTAACCGCCAAGCCCATCGTAATAGCCTTTAGCACAAACACCGATGCCAATAAGTAACCCAATGCACTACGACGCAATAGCAAAATTCCGGACAGAATTGCTAATGGTACGATAAGTCCCAAGTCCATCGCTTGGATGACCATAGTGGTTGCATTCTGAAGTTCAGATTGGATCGCGTTGGGTAGTAAAGTTGGTATGATCTTCCCTAACCAAGCCAGCGCAAGGAAACCAGCGATCACAAACAATATCCCTGCAATCCAACGCCGTGGCAATTGCTCTGAGAAATACTGTGGCAGAGCAGCTAAATCGAAAGACAGCAGATTCATAATGAAGGCAAATAAGCTCAATGTGAACAGAGCGACATAAATCAAGAAAAGCGAGTTGAATGAGGTCAGCATTGACATCGACATGTAGGTGTACAAGAAAAAGCCCAGTGTACCCGTCATCAGGAGTTGGCCGCGCATTGAGCCATGAAACGCAAGCCAAGTGGAGACGGCGAGTAGCGGTAACCCAACAAGCAGCGTAACAATATCATTACCCTGCTCTTGCGCGGCAGCACTCACCGTATCGTAGAAGTACAATCCATGCCCATTAATCATGACACTTTCTTTCCGATGATTGACATAGGCGTAGGACTCTCCTGGAGTCTGATAAAATAATCCTACACTGGCAGCAAACAATGCTAACAGCCCGATGAGTGGAACGAACCATTTCAAGATCGACTGATACTTCATTTTGTTTCCTTCTTGCCTAACGTGGCACATTTCTTTGTGAGATAGAGTGCGCTATCAAATCCGCACTGACCTTGCGGGTATACGGCAGAAAATTATTCCTAACGTTTTCAAATGTTCAATTTAACCTGCTTGGATCAAGGACATGACTTCATTTCTTCTCTTTCCGACCGAATTTGAGCGAAACAAGCCATAAATATGACGTTTGAGAGTACGAATAACAGAATGCTTCGACTTTGAAGTAATATTCCTAAGATGAATACCAGTAGGCCGATGTAACCTAAAAAACACGAATGGTTATCAGGGTCATCCAAGTTCTTCGTTCGAAGATGTGCTGCCAGAAGCAGTAAAAACCCAGCATTAGCCAATATCCAAATGAGAACTTTGGTAACAGAATTTTCACAGAAGAGTCCCAAAAATGGTTTCTTGGACTGCTCTAACACGTAAATGAACTGAAAACTCAAATATGGGCTGGTTATACGTGGGCTGACACCATCCTGATGAAGGATGGATAGCGCTAGAAAACCACATAGAATTATCCAAAAATCCCATGTGAATAAGCAATTGATATTAAGCACAGCGATCACCTCGACAGCCCGCAAGATTCGGGTTTAAGGAGCCCAGAAACAGTCTACTGTTGTCCCCATGCCGTGCCTCAATCAATACCGCTAACATGGACACAACAACACACTTCATCTGGTTTATCCATGAAATACTGCAGTTGTTGAGGACATCACTACAATATCGAAGTAACGACTTGTCTGCCCCATGCGTATGGCGAGTTTCGGAACACTTGAGATGACGGGTATAAGTCCTGGTCATCTGACTAGGCAGCTACATTTGCAGGTAAATTTTTATGACATTCATCACTCCTGGTTAGGGTTCCGGTTGGGTAAAGTCAATGAGATTGTCGGTTCCCTGCGGTTCACGCTCCGAAACATAGCATTGCGCCTAATTAAACAGGGAGAAAGACCAAGATCTTTTACTGCTACTTACAGGGCTTAAGAGAAATTCACTATGGTTAATATCAATCCTTCCTTGCATAGTGATTTATTCCCACATTACTCCAATGACATGCTCGACTTATTGTTTGACCAAATGCCTATGGGCATGGTTATCCTCGATCTTGAATTACGTCTATTACGCTTCAACACTACATGGGCAAACTACGTCAAACGCTATAGTCCGAAGACCCTCCACCTGCTACAAACTGGCTGTGGTATTTTCGATGCGCTGCCATCTTCGCAGTCCGCATTAGAGGCACTCTTAAATCGTGCCCGGCTAGGGGAAATGGTTCGGGAACAAGCCCTGAAAATTGAGGCTGATGAAGCCGTAACTTATGTCAATATTATGGTCGCTCCTCTTTTTCAAAATAACATCATGACCGGGATTATGCTAATAGGAATGAATGTCACGCCCCAAGTGACAGCACAACAAGAACTAGAACAAGCCATACAATCGTTACAGCGTTCTCACGAGGAGATTGAACAACGAGTTGAGGAACGAACCCACGAATTAACGACACTCATTACTGTACAACAGGCGCTAACCAGTACACTTCATTATGATGAGGTCTTGCAGATGATTGTCCGTGAGGCACGCCGGCTAACGAATACGGATGTGAGTACAGTTTTCCTCCCTGACGATCAAGGTTTGAAGCTTGCTGTACTGTCCAGTGAGTATCCCGTAGATGTTCAACCCGGTTATCATATATCGTTGACGCAATCAGTGACTGGACACGCCTTCCGCACTGGGAAAACGCAGATGGTCACAGACATTACTCGTTACGAAAAAGTTGATCCATATGCCATCAGTAAAGCGCAACTATATTCAATTCTAGCCGTCCCACTCATCTCCGGCACCCAAGCAATAGGCGTGTTATCGGTTGGGAATCAGTTTGGTGGAACTTTAGGAAAAGAAGAAGAACGACTGCTTCAGATGATGGTTCCTTCTGTTGTGATCGCACTCGAAAATGTGCGGCGGTATGAACACGCCAGCGATATTGCAATAGCAGCCGAGCGAGGACGTCTAGCTCGTGATCTACATGATGCGGTCACCCAAACTTTGTTTTCTGCCAGCTTGACTGCTGAGGTACTTCCCCGTTTATGGGCACGTAATCCGGTAGAAGGGATGCAGCGATTACAAAAACTGCGCGAACTGACACGCGGTGCACTAGCCGAAATGCGAACATTATTGTTTGAACTTCGACCGGCGGCACTGGCTGAAATGGCGCTGGGTGATCTGTTGCAACAGTTGGCTGAGGGAATTGCTGGGCGCACACGTATACACATAACAGTCACAGTCGAAGGAGAACGCCTTCTACCGGCTGAAGTAAAGATTGCCCTTTATCGAATTGCTCAAGAAGCCTTGAACAATGTCGCCAAGCATTCAAAAGCACAAAATGCACAGGTAACACTGTTACAAACAGATCAGCAAGTTGAATTGGCTGTCAAGGATGATGGCTGTGGTTTCGATCCCACTTCCAACCGCGCCAAACATCTAGGGCTGCGTATTATGGCCGAGCGGGGCGAATCCATCGGTGCAAATCTGACAATTGAAACCCAGAAGGAATCCGGATCTCTTGTAAAAGTGCAGTGGTCAGAAGGAGTAGAAGCTCATGGAATCTAAACCAATTCGAATTGTTATTGCTGACGATCATGCGGTTGTGCGAAGTGGGCTCAGTGATTTTGTCTTGGCATTTGATGACTTAGAACTCGTAGGTGAGGCAGATGGTGGGCGACAGGCCGTGGAAATATGTGCCAAGACCCAACCTGATGTCGTCTTAATGGACATGCTGATGCCCGATATGGATGGCGCAACTGCAACCAAGTGGATTCGAGATCAAAATCCCTCAATACAGATTATCGCCTTAACAAGTTTTCGTGAAGAAGAATTAGTCAATGCCGCTCTCAAATCTGGAGCCATCGGCTATCTTCTGAAAAATATCTCGGCAGATGAACTGGCAATAGCGATTCGCAATGCTGTACAGGGTCGCCCCACACTTGCTCCGGAAGCCACTCTGGCATTGATGCATGCAGCAACGGCACCCCTGCCTGTGGGCAACGATCTGACCGATCGCGAACGTGAAGTATTAGTATTTATGGTACGTGGCTTGAATAATCAGCAGATTGCAAAAGAACTCACAGTCGGAGTATCAACCATTAAATATCATCTCAGCAATATTATCTCGAAGCTAGGCGCAACCAATCGCACCGAAGCGGCAACAATTGCCGTTCAGAATCACCTAGTCAACTGACCAGGACGCAGCCTCGCAAAGTGCCTCTTTAAAGACTCTCCAACCGAAGGTCGATATGCAGCGGCTTTTATGTATCAATTGAAGGGAGAAAAATTATAGGAGGTACTCACTATGGCTGTACAATCATTTCCCCAAATAAACCAAACTTCTGAAGAACCAAAAACACTCCAATATCCTGATTGGCGTAGCCAGTGGATCATGATCGCAATGTTGACAGTGCTCACATCGATTGTGATGGTTGTCATTGGTTACGAGCGTGTCCGCTCACATAACTCACCTGGATCGGTGTCATCCAACAATGATTGAGACTAACACTTTAGGCTAAGAGCAGACCTTTGTCGCGCCAAAACCTTACAACGGTTCGAGAATTTAACATTAACAGCACCGGATTTTCACAATAGCAGAAGCAAATGACTATGATGCAAATCTTTCCAAAAATCGATCCCACTTCATCAGGAGTACTCGTATTCAACCCGATCGCCAAGCCTTTGTTTGAGCGAGCACGTCAGCTGGCCAGACGCTACCACCTTATAAGTGTGTTGTTTAGAAGTAACCGCAACCTAGACTGCTTTTCTGAGCATTTTTCTTCGACAGTTGTTCAGAATTCCCATCGAACTTTGGCACAGGTACTAATCAGGCAAATTCGAGGGAGCATCAATCGTGTTAGGGAGTTTGACTGTGATTTTTATCCAATGACTAATGACGTCGAGGCACGCTGGGTACGCATCGCATCCATGATGCTCCAAGGAAAAGAACTCCCTCCTGTCGAATTAGTTCAAGTCGGTGACTCTTACTTCGTGTTTGACGGACATCACCGCATTTCAGTGAGCCACATGCTGGGGCATTTATATATAGATGCCGAAATCCAATCTTCCGAATCAAATGGATAGCGCGACCATGTGCCAACAGTCTCAAATTAAGCGCATTGTGATTGCGGATCAGGATATAGAAGTACGACAGGCACTGCGACTGGTTTGTGAAGCAGCACTGGGTTTGACTGTGGTAGCTGAAGCCTCAGAAACTCATAAGTTGCATTCGCTTTTAAAAGCAACTGACCCGGACATCATTCTCTTGGAGTGGAATCTGCCAGACGTATCACCACAGAACTTGATGAAACAGCTACATGATGATGAATCGCTCAAAATTGTAATCATTGGAAGTCATCTGGAGATGAGAACTGAAGCCCTCGAAGCGGGTGCAGATGGTTTTATCTCTAAGGGCGATCCGCCTGACGAACTGCTTCAGTTGTTAAGAACATTTATTGAATCGTGAGTTCATTAGCCAGAATCGAGAGATTATCTTATGAAACACAAATTTATCTCATCAATCTTTCTCTTTACCTTATTTGTTGCAGGATGTGGGACCAAATTCAACTCTATTGTTGAAACCATCAAGGGGTCAGGCAATGTCGTGTCAGTCGAACGTGATGTCGGTAGATTTTCTCGCATTCAGATCAATCTGGGGGCTGATCTAGCCCTGACACAAGGCGATGGCCACAACATAACGATTGATGCGGACGATAATTTGATGTCCTACCTGACCACAGAAATTGTCGATAGTCAGCTCATCGTCTCAACGCGCGAAGGTATCAATTTCTCCACAAGTCACCGAATACATTTGGCGGTCACATTTTCCACTTTGACGGGAATCGATATTCGTGGCAGCAGTAACATCACAGGAAAGGACCTTAAACTTGATGATTTATCTGTAAGTTTCTCCGGTTCGGGATCGACACACCTAAAAGGCACAGCCGGCAAACAAACAATCAGCATCCGTGGACAGGCAACGATCAATAACTTCGACCTTATCAGTCAAGACGCCGCTGTTGACATTAGTGGCAGTGGAGTAATCGAAATCAATGCCAAGAACTCGCTTAATGTTACTGTCGGGGGTCTGGGTATTATTCAATATATGGGGTCTCCGCTAATCTCACAAAACATCAGTGGTACAGCAAAAATCACACAAAAGTTATAACTGAAAAGGAAGTCTCATCATGATAGGAAAGCGCTATTTAATTTTAACCGTGTTCATAGCTGTACTGACGGCGTTAGCGGCTGCAGGCGGGTTATTTATTCCGGATCTTTATCGTGATGAAATTACACTCATCCCAATGCAAAGAGGACAAGACGTGGTTACATTAATCGTCGCACCATTCTTGTTAATTACCGCAATTTATGCATACCGCGGATCGAAGCGCAGTCTGCTTATCTATATCGGTCTGCTCGCTTACATTCTGTACAGCTATACTGGTGCGGCTTTCGCTTACAGTTTTAACAAATTAGTTCTTGTATACATCGTGTTTAGTCCCAAAGTATAGTGGTGCAGTTCCCGTGATACAAAAGGAGCAATTACGGGACAGATACTTCATGGAAACGCCACTACGACAACGGGTGTACGTCGAGCAATCCAAAACAGTCAAGCGAGCATAAGAACACTCGCAAAACAGTACAGTATTAGTCCCAAGACCGTGGCCAAGTGGAAGAAACGGGATACAGTTCAGGATGCGGACATGGGTCCCAAACAACGACACTCGACCATTTTGACTACTGATGAAGAAGTGCTTATTGTCGCTTTTAAGAAACTCACTTTGCTTCCACTGGATGACTGTCTCTACGCTTTACAGGAAACGATTCCCCATTTAACCCGATCAGCATTGCATCGCTGCTTTCAACGACATGGCATTAGCCGGTTGCCCCAGATTACTGAGATAGCATCGAAGAAAACACGCTTCAAATCCTATCCTATTGGCTATTTTCACATCGACATCGCTGAGGTGCAGACGGAAGAAGGCAAGCTTTACTTGTTTGTGGCAATTGACCGTACTTCGAAGTTTACCTTTGTTGAGGTACATGAGCAGGCGACCAGTCCCATCGCTGCTAAATTCTCACTGCTGTTCCCTATAAAATTCACACCTTTCTGACTGACAACGGAATTCAGTTTGCCAATCGTCCGGGCGACAAGTATGCTTTCCAACTGCTATTTGACCGGATTTGTCTCCAAAACAGCATCGACCAACGCCTGACCAAACCTAAACACCCTTGGACAAATGGTCAGGTAGAGCGCATGAACCGCACGCTCAAAGATGCGACCGTCTACCGTTACTACTACAATACCCATCAGCAATTTCGTGATATTTTAGTGATATTTTTGATGGCTTATAATTTCGCCAAACGTCTCAAATCATTGAAGGGATTAACACCGTACGAATACATCTGCCAACAATGGCAACAACAACCCGGACGCTTCCTATTTGATCCGTCCCATTTCACCTTGGGACTGTACACCTAGCTATAAATTAATACGTAGTCTTCAAGGCTTGAATGGCATCTATGTTTCTTTCTTTATCATATTCCACGCTGTGCCAACACTGATATCGACGTGTCTGGCAATTGCTGGATAGCTCCAGCCTCTTGAGCGAAGTTCTATAACTTTTGCTTGAAGTTCTATTTTTGTAGAATCGATAGGACGGGCTTGACGCGCATATTTTGCTCTATGGAAGGCAAATTCAAGTTTGAAATATCTAGGATACGTGCGGCGACCCGTTCGAACAATTATATTGCACTGTATTTGAAAATACAGTTAATATACTTTATCCCCAGAAGTCTCAGGTCGATCCAATAGTTCCTAAGCCTTTACAGTCGAGATGTAACAAAGGTTTTGAAACCATGTGGCGATTCATCTTCACTGTGATTTTTTGGAGGAATTTCAGGCGAAGAATTCCCTGCCCTAGATAGTGCGTAACATGAATGGGCATTAGAGACAGGGATATTCACCGATTTCGGCTAACAGTTGGCGGTTCTCGAGGCGATCTTCATCATTCATTTGCAAAACCCTTACCGTTGTGCGTCCTTGTGCAGTGAGACCTTGAATCCGCATATCGGCTTGAATGGTAAAGTGTTCCTCCCAGCGCTGTTCGCGGGGGTTATACAACCGGGTCAATTCCCTAGTTTGGGGGTCAAAGCCAACAAGATCATGTCATTTATGCGCATTACATTTGTAACAGGCCAGACAAAGGTTATCGCTATCATCTGAGCCGCCATGTTTCACAGGGTTGATATGATCTACATGAAATGGAACGGCGCCAGCAGCGGCGGGCAGGCGACAATATTCACAACAATTCCCTGCACGATTCCGCACAAGCTGCCGCACTGCTTTCGGTAAGGTCATCCTGAGGCGTTCCTGAGCTTGAGCTTCATCTTGACTTTAAGGAGCGACATCATTTCATCAACGCGGACAAAATCGAACATCTCATCGCGCTCTTCAGACGTTAGTTGGTCTTCGCCATTGAGTTCCAAGAGTTCATGCGCCCGTGCTTGCAGATCTTCCGACAGTTGATAGGCAATGATTTCCTGCGGCGTGGGGTTTGTCGCCAGAAAATCAGTGATTTCACTAAAAACTGAACGTACCGGCATGTTTAGCATGGTCATACTCCATTATTGATCTAGCCCTATTCTATCACTTTCCAGGTTGGAAATATCGTAGCTCGGTATGTGTCAAGGACATTCAAACAACTACAAATGGCTTTATAGTATAGTCTAGAATTACGTACCAATCATGAGTATTTACGATTGGCCAGATTCCAAACAGTTCCCACACTTATACCTAAGCGTCTTGCTATTGCTGAATAACTCCATCCATTTGAACGCAGTTCAAGGACTTGTACTTGAAGTTTTACTTTTGCAGGATCTACAGGACGAGGCTGTCCGTGGTACTCTGCTCTATTGAAAGTAAACTCAATTCTGAAATATCTAGTACCTCAACTGGTTAAAGATGAGGGGTAAAGATAAACTAAAGGGATGACAAAACATGAAGTCCATTTAA
Organism: Aggregatilineales bacterium; assembly: GCA_038251275.1. Taxonomy (GTDB): domain Bacteria; phylum Chloroflexota; class Anaerolineae; order Aggregatilineales; family Phototrophicaceae; genus CFX2. Next base: position 60 of record JBBSBM010000140.1, on the reverse strand, counting down.
CGTCTGAAGAACGCCAAAAATTACTAGGAATCGTAAGTAAAGGGCGCAACCAAGCGGTGG
>JBBSBM010000139.1:0-15357 GCA_038251275.1 Aggregatilineales bacterium | reverse complement strand
TTACTGAACGCGTTCATCAAATTTGTGAACGTGTTCACCGATCATAATGGTTCATGAAGGTCTATATTGGAGACCTTGTTTCTGTGATTTATGGCGCACTTGATTTCGTCGATTTTATCCACCGTTTAGTGCAGTCCTACCCTTTCATCCTGAACCTATGGTTATTAGAGCACGAGTCTGGCACAATTGTGTTAGGCAAGCGTAATTCACAAACTGTAAACTCATCACACATTTTAGACCGAGTCAAGCTGCGTTTGTGTGTTTATTCTGAAGGAGTATCGCGTGAAGATTTTTGTTCCTGGTCGCATCTGCCTATTTGGTGAGCATTCAGATTGGGCGGGAGGCTACCGCCGCACCAACGCCGCAGTTGAAAAAGGCTATGCAATTATCGCGGGTACTAATCAGGGGATTTACGCAGAGGTTCAACCTCACCCCAATTCATTGATCTTATATTCGACTTCACCTGATGGGGAAAGACGAGGACCGTATCAAATCCCAATGGAAGCCAAAATCTTATTGGAAGAGGCAGAAAAAGGTGGCTTCTGGAGCTATATGGCGGGTGTCGCTTACCAAATTTTGACTCATTACCATGTGCGTGGTTTAGTCATCGACAATTACAAAACTGACATGCCTGTTAAAAAGGGATTGTCATCAAGTGCGGCGATTACCGTATTGACTGCGCGCGCGTTCAACCGGATTTATGATCTGAAGATGACCATCCGTGGCGAAATGGAAATGGCCTATCAAGGGGAAATACTGACACCGTCACGCTGCGGACGACTAGACCAAGGCTGCGCGTTTGGTAACCGGCCTATCCTGATGACATTTGATGGTGATCGGCTCGACACAACCGAACTTCAGGTCAAGAAAAATTTATACTTCGTCATTGTGGATTTACACGCCAAGAAAGACACACGGAAAATTCTATCGGATTTGAATGGAGCCTATCCTTTTGCCAATAATGAGATTGACCAAGGTGTACAGTCGTTATTCGGCGGTATCAATAAGCGCATTGCGCATCAAGCTTTGGAGGCGCTGCAAGCATCAGATGGAGAACGACTTGGAACACTCATGAGTGAGGCTCAAGAATTCTTTAATCGTTATGCTGCCCCAGCTTGCCCCGAAGAACTGACTGCACCAATATTGAACCGTGTGCTCAATTATGAAGCCTTGAAACCGCATATTTGGGGTGGTAAGGGTGTCGGCAGTCAAGGGGACGGAACCGCACAATTTATTGCCCGCAGTGAGCTCGATCAGCAAGCTATCATTGACATTATCGAGCGCGATTTACAAATGACCGGGCTCAAGCTGACGATTTACGCAGGCGCACAGGTTCGTAAAGCAGTCATTCCCGCAGCCGGATTTGGGACACGTTTGTTCCCGGCAACCAAAGCGACTAAGAAAGAACTTTTCCCGATTGTTGACCGTGATGGAATCGCTAAACCGGCAATCCTGCTGATTGTCGAAGAAGCACTCGCAGCGGGCATGGAGGAAGTCATTATCATCGTGCAGGAGCAAGATTTGCCTGCATTCCAGTCGTTCTTCAGTGAACAAGTTAGTATAGAGAACTACAACAAGTTGCCCCGTCACTTTCAGGAATACGCCCAAAAACTGCTCGAAATGGGGCAGAAGGTCAAATTTGTAGTACAACGGACGCAGGAAGGCTTGGGCCACGCAGTTTATGCTGCGCGAGAATTGATCGGTAGTGAGCCATTTTTATTGATGCTTGGCGATCACATTTACCGTTCGGACAGTGACCGTTCATGTGCCCAACAATTGGTAGAAGCCTTTAATCATCAAGGCCGCAGTGTCGTCGGGATGCGGAAAACTACGGAGAGCGATATTGCTAATTTTGGAACAGTCACTGGACACTGGATGACAGGCAATGAACTGCTCAATATTACCGAGTTTGCCGAAAAACCAACGATGGAATATGCGCGGGACAATTTGCGTGTTGACGGATTGGAAGACGAATATCTGACGCTGTTTGGGCAATACATCATCAAACCACAGATTTTTGATTATCTTGAGGAACATATCGTAAACAATGTTCGGGAACACGGCGAATTCCAATTAACATCAGCTCTTGACCGTCTCCGAAAAGAAGAGGGATTTTCTGGTGTCATCATTGATGGCAAGCGTTACGATATTGGGTTACCCGAATATTATTTGGACACACTGAAGACATTTCGTGAAGACTGAGCTAAAAAGGTCACATATGCCAACAGATAACCTCTAAAGGGGAATTATCTTTCGTCATCATTGTGTAAACCTCTTCTATAATTTGAGAAGGTTAATTAACCAACCTAAATTTTGAGGGGGTCGTTTTGGAAACAGACTGGATAACGCACTTTTTACCTGCAATTGAGCGTTTGCTTCATGGCGGTGATATGTACAAAGACATTTTTGTACTTAATCCACCTTGGACATTCATCATGCTCTCCCCAGCAGGTTTATTACCTCATCAAATTGCAATATGGGTAGGCACTATATTGCCTATTATTGCCCTAGTTTATGCCGCCCGAAAAATGCGTAATGCCTATTTAATAGCGATTGTTGGGCTCACATTTCCGTTTATTGAACTTTGTGCTTATGGCAATCTGGATTGGATGGTTTTATTAGGAGCCATCACCACTAGTACGCTTTCACCATTTTTGTTAACTGTAAAACCTCAAGCCGGCGCATTAGCTGTTGTGGGTCAGCTCGGTAAAATGAGAGGCAAAGGCTGGAAAGAATACGTAAAGGCTTTTGGTCCATTTGTCATTATTGGAACACCGATGTTGTTTATTTTTCCGGGTTTTATACATAACTTTTTGATCGTCAATGATCGTTTACCCGCTCTACATGCGGCTAATTTTTCCCTTTTCCCCTATACCATTCCCTTAGCAATCCCATTGCTCTGGCTTAGTTACAAGCGATCGGAACCGCTTTATGGGGCGTTGGCGTCGCTATGCATATCGCCCTATTTTTACTTTCACAGTGTGATTCCTTCTTTGTTTCTAATTGCTAACAAGAACTGGAAATGGGGTATCGCAGCAAATATATTTACATGGGTGATTTTTGTCTTAATTCTCGCACAGGTAATACCGATAAAGTTCTGATTTTACCTTCGTAAAGAACTATTGAGTTGGCCTTTTGAGGCAAAGCCCATAGTGCTGTTGTGCCCAGTGACACAAATCTAATCACTCATTGACTTACCATTAGTAACTGTCATTCGGTGCAAGCCAATGATAAGTGCTATGGGGCCGAGAAGTATGAACCACATCGCGATACTAAGACCGAAATGTTCAGCTAACAAGCCAATGATTATGGGAAATAAACCGCCAAGTAATCCGCCTACATTGCTAAGCGCCATTACAGCCCCACCCTGTCCCGGCATAGCTGAATAAAACTGTCCTTGAAGAATGGCATACCAACCCGCGTTGAAAAAACCGATTAGCCCAACAATCGCTATTTTGAGCGGAGCAGATTCCACTAGCATAAAAGCTACAAATAACAACAACTCGATTACAGCACTGACACGCAAATAATCTAGTCCTCGGACACGTTCTAACAACGGAATAAGCAATGCATCGCCTATCAAGCCCACACCCGTAAATATAGCGACCGCAATACCTGCCTGCGTTTCATTGACGTGAACGACATCCACAAAATACAGTGCGAGATAACCTAACAATATATCCAATATGAGATTTGAAAATTCAAGCAGTACGAGCCAGTGTAAGACATCACGCCGTCGAAGTGCTTTGACTGCCAAACGCAATCCCATTTCAAATCCGATATTTTCGTCGTCATCAGTAGAACTGTTGGTTATTGAAGAACGACTCACCTTATAAGCCACAATGATGCTCGACACACCAATCAAAATAAATAAGGCTCGCCAACCGCCACCAAGAGCGACCGAAATGCCAAGTAATAGAGGGCCAATAACCTGCCCGATTGAGCCTGCTAGAGTCCAACGCGCCATGTTTTGCTCGTGACGCTGCGGCGCATGATCCATAAGGACAACTTGGGAAAGACTTACAAATGCACCTGAGGCAGGAAACATGGCGATAAAAACGATCAACAAGAAGCTGAAGTTACTGGTTAAAGCCATTAAAACAGATGTTAGCCCGAATATAATCCCACCTCCAACAATGAGGGTTCGGCGCTTCCACGTGTCCCCGAGGATACCGATGGCGGGTTCCACAAGATTGGCAAGCAAAGTTGGAATGGTGGTCAATAATCCAATTTGGACATAGGTTAAAGCGAGATCAGTACGAATGAGCGGCCACGCAGCTTCACGTGCACCGAACAATATTTCATCCAGAAGTTCAATAACGAGCAACATAAAGACAAAGCGCGACACACGCACCAAATTGCGGCGCAAGGTTGCAAACATATTCAGTTGTCCTTTCAAATGTGATGGCGTAGAAATGAGGGAAATGCAAAAAGGCGAACCTCGCTATGGAGTGTTCGCCTTCGGGTAACCGATATAGAGGTTTACAAAGTGTTAAAGTCTAATTGGGGGGCATATTCGCTATTCCAATTTAATTGTTGACAAATCCAGTATTATGCTAGCCTTCTAACATTTTATAAGCATTAGCAGCGTAGTCTTTAGCTGTGCCACCGATGGGCAGCATATCGATATTATCAGCAATGGCTTGCATTTTTGCACCCGTGACCACTTCCTTCAACTTCAGGACATCACGATCAGTTGGATCGAGCGGAATAGCATCATTTAAGAGCAAATCGGCAATGCCAAGATGTTTAGGGCTTTTGGCGAGTAAGCGCACAATATCGACAATATTACTCACAATGTTTTCACGGTTGTTGGCTTCGTAGGCAAGGTGCAAAGACTGACGATAACGAATGAGTGCTTGTCCTAATTGATTAGCTTTATAAGAAGAGTAGCCAAGATTACTGAGTTCAAGTGCTTCGACATCTTTGTCTTTGACTTCACGGGCAATATAAAGCGCTGAATTGTGGAAGTTGATAGCTTCAGTCCAGCGATCAAGATCACCATACGCTGTACCTAGCCCGCCCATGACGCGGCCTTCATAATCGCGCTTACCCTGTGCCTTAAAAAGCTTGAGTGCTTGTTCCCATGTCTCAGCAGCAACATCAGGTTGACTGCTATCCAATTGGGCGTAACCGAGTTTATACAGAATAAGCGCCTCATTTTGTGCATCATCTTCGGTACGCGCAATCTCAAGCGCTTGACTATATGCCCGAACCGCATCGTCACTTTCGCCAAGCTGTTGGCGTGCATCGGCTAGCGTAATCAAGATGTGCATCTTGGTATCGGCATCATCTAGCTCCTCAGCAAGTTTGATGCCACGTGTGGCGTGAAGTACAGCAGCGCTGGAATTCTCTGTTTTGACCATCAATACTGAAAGCGTGTCTAGAAGCTGTAAAATATGATCCGGCTCATCCAGTTTTTCGTAAGCTGCCAACGCTTCGGTATAGGTCGCAATCGCCTCGTTATCCATCCCGCGAGTCGCTTCTAACTGACCGATCTTATCTAACCACTCAACTTGTTTTTTAGGATCATTTTGCTGGCGTGCCTGCCGTAATCCATTTTGTAAACGGGTCAATTCATCGACAGGTACTTCATCGGCAGGCGTTTCGACACTGGTTGAGTCGGCATCTGGTTCGTCATCCTCAAGATCATCGTCGTCGTCAAGATCAAGCAGTGAACTGGGCGGTGAAGTCGGTGTGACTGAAGCAGGCGGCGCAACAGGGGTTGCTTGTGCTACGACAGGTACGGGCGGTTTGCTCTGCTCAACTGCTTTCCAGAGTGAACCAACTGCCTCAGCAGCAGCAGGACGAATACCTAGACCGACATCATCTTCACTGTCGTCAACATCATCCTTGTCCTCATGCAAATCGTCGTCAAATTCTTCGTCTTCGTCAAATTCATCAAATGGTTCTTCATCGTCAAAATCATCTTCATCTTCTTCGTCAATGCCATCTACGTGGTCAATATCCGCGCGCTCTAAATCCATATCTTCAGGTGCAACTGTACGTGAAGCTGGATTAGCAGGGAATGGACTGGTAAAGCTGGAAGCCATCTCGCGCAATTTTAAGAGTTCGGAAACATAACCGCGCTCATTAACAAAATCACCAGCTTGCATTAAGCCAACGACGATTTGATTGACAATATCACGTTCACCCTGATCAGCACTCCATTGGGCAACCGCCATGATTAAGTCCATAGCAGATGCAAGCTTGTCGTGTGCAGCAGGACTGTTGTTACTATATTTTTTGACGTAGGCCAACACCGAGTCGCGCACTTTACCTTGCAAGGCTTCTAAACGACCGTTAGGGCGCAGCCATGCGGTCGCAAATGTGGACGTTATTTCGTGGAGTTGATAGTAAGGTGAGTCATAACGATGATAACGTTCGACGAGATGATTATTCACCAGCGTATTCATAACCTGATCAGTGGTTTCCTGAGGCGCACCGGCCATCATGCCTAAAAGTTCAGCATTTGTACCAACGCCGAACGTCGCGCCCAGCAATAAGAGAACACCTTGAAAAGCATTACTTAATTTACGAAAACCAATCGTTAGGGCGAGGAGTTGCGGGGTTGCACCTGAGTTGCTCGGGATTTTTTCAAACTCAGCCAAATAATCAGCAGGTGAGATTTTGGCAGCACGCATGGTTCCGCCGGCAACCGTGAGGGCAAATGGCGTGTAGTCGAGAATGCTTGCTAATTCGTCCAAGTCATCATCTAAACCCGTAGCAGACTCTAAACTAGCGGCTTGCTTAAGAAGCGCAATACCAGATTGATCTGCTAACTTGTCCAATTCAAAAGCCGCCCAAGGTCCCTCAAAAGGGTCTTTGGAGAGTATCATCACGGGCAAATTGCCAGCACAACGGGTAATAAAATCAGCAGTCGCTTTAGGATCAGGCTTGCCATCAATCACAATTAAAGGTTTATTGCTGGCAAAGGAGCTGGCAACAGCGGCAACCATACCCATCGGATTACTGCTGGCCGCAATTTCAAGCACATTATAGGCACGACCCGTACGCACAATTAGTTCCGGCAGGGAACTATCCTCGACATTCAGCCAGAGTGCGCCGCCGGGAAGTTCGGTATAGGCGCTGGCGAGCGTGGCAGCCAATGCTGTTTTACCAATGCCAGCCACACCATAAATCAATACTGCTTTGTTCGCTTTTAGTTGACCATAGACTTGTGCCAACGTGCTATCTCGCCCGACCAGCTTACCGGGCAATTGCACAGGAAGAGACTGGGCTTTGTGAGCCGGGGCTTCGTGGGATGTGAGTTCGGCCATCGCTTGCCACACCTTCGTATACATAAAAAGGGCATCGGAGGAATTTACTGAAAGTATAGCATGATCGCGTGTAATACAAAATGCGTCTGCAAAATCAGACTATTAGATGAGTTTAAATGTAACAATTATCAATATGCTAATAGGGCATAACAAAGCATATGAAGATGAATACGTCTAACGACGCTGCTGGCGTTGCGGTTCTTCATCACCGTCTTGAAAGGACAGGAGTTCGTCTAGGCTCATCTTACCGAGGCGATTTTCAGCCAGTGAAGCGCGCAGCTCATTGCTCAGTTCACCGTCGGCTGTGATATGACGGCGAATTGCCCGTGTGCTGGTTTCCTGCCACTTAAACTTGTGAACTGCTAAAGGCATTCCATCAGCAGTGATTCGTACTTGCCAATCACCCAACATAGCGTGAGCGTCGTGAATCGGCAGACGCGCAGATGGTGTAACAAGATTACGCCCACGTTCAAGGTTATTCACATCTTCGTGGATAAAGATGACTTGCCCGTCACTGTCGATAATTTCAAATTTAATTCGCCCAACTGCGCGAGTTGGTAAGCGTAATTGAACAAAGGGTTGGATATAGTCAGCATCATCGGGAATAGCTTGGGTGCGATACACAACTGGATCATTATCACCCTGAAAAACCATCACTCCCAAATCGACAGGAAGAACTTGGGCGGTATCAGGGTTCAATCCAGCTTGTTCCACCGCTCTTAAGGCATGGGCATAAACTTTTTCAGCACCCGTCTGACGGGGAGCATAATCCTCGTCAACGGCGTAATCGCTATCATCATCACGTTGGTTAAAGCGAATCTGCATATCGGGGTTGGTAATCAGTTGTTTCCACAATAACCAACCGCCGATTGCCATCAAAATCAGACCAATAGCTGCTTCACCGGGTAATGCCGAGAGACCAAACAGCAGCAAGAAAATGCCACCCAAAACTTGCCACTTTCGTTGGGGTTGTGTATTCGCCATTAGATTTCCTTCAACGGCGCTGGCTCTGTTGTTTATCAGCGGCCCGCATCAAATCTTCCAGTGTCATAGGGGTTGAGTCGTCAGCCTCGTCTTGGAGGCGAATAGGAGCATCATTGGCGACAGGTGGAGCATACTGACGGCTGCGGGCAATGATAGACGGTGTAGTGGTAAAACTCAGCAAGCCCATCGTTAAGCCATCCACCGATACACGCAAGTCCCAATCCCCGGCCCCCGGTAGCCGATCATTATCCAACAAAGGCAACTGCGTGTCAGCAAGAATATTCATCTCACCATCACGCAGGAATGTTTTCATTTCATGGACGTATTGGGTTTGCCCATTGTGATCTAGTATTTCAAAGCGAATCATTGCATTGCGATCCGCTGACTGAGGATCAATATTGAGTGTGATATATGGACGCACCCCCTTATCATCAAGGGAAACTTGCCGCCCACGCCGCATAACCATACTGCCGTCTGGACTGGTGACTAATGCAATCAGACCAACGTCCAAAAGTGTAAGTCCCTGTGGTGTAAAACTACTGCGACGACGCGCACGTTCACTGGCTTCACGGGCCTGTGCGCTCATCCGCATCATGGCAAGCGGTGATGTGGGCATGGCCTCACGCAAACTGTTGGGACTTACCTCAATGAATGAGGCAACCAATGCCACACCTAAAAGCGCAATTAACGCAACCAACGCCGCAGGTGTAGCAAACCCTGAAACAATTGCCACCATAATTAGTGCGGTTAAAGCCGCAAGCCAAGCTGTGTTTCGTCTTCGAAAACGCATATTAATCTCTAGTCAATCGTCAATAGTCGATCGTTGTTAAATACACAACAAATCAATTTACGGTTTGGTTTGATACGATCATTATACGCCAAATGGAAGGTGAAGGTTGCATTTCACTACCCCAATAAAGACTGTGTTCTCAGGCTCTAAGGGCGACATATGCGCGTGTAAGCAACGCCCATTCGTCCAACGTGAGTGTTTCAGCACGGCGACGCGAGTCAACTTTAGCGGTGTCAAACACCATTGCGGTCTTTTCAGCATCTAGACCCAATCCACTCGCCAGAGCATTTTTAAGCTGCTTACGCTTTTGCCCGAAACCTGCCCGCACTACACGAAAAAAGGTTTGGCTATCAGGCACGTCTACAATAGGTTTGTCGTAGGTATCAATACGCACTACGGCGCTATCCACTTCAGGACGCGGCCAAAATACACTGGGTTTCAAACGTGCAGCAATTTGTGGTCGACCAAAAAATTGAACGCTAACGCTAAGAATGCTCATATTATCCGGTTTGGCAATCATACGTTCGGCGACTTCCATCTGCATCGTTAAAACCAGCCGAGTCGGACGATGGTCACTTTCTAATAGATGGCGCAAGATAGCGCTAGTGATGTAATAGGGTAAATTGGCGACTACGACATAGGGTTGATTTTCATAGAGCTTGTTGACATCTAATGTCAAAATGTCTTGATAACGGATGGTGAGGTTGGGATGCTTGGCAACAATATCCTCAAGCAGCGGTTGAAGGCGTTCATCCACTTCGATAGATATTAGTTCTTTGGCAGCATTTGCGATCCGTTCGGTCAACAAACCCGTTCCGGGACCGACCTCAAGCACTAGATCATCCGGGGTTAGTTCGGCAATCGAGACAATTTTATCCAGCATATTGGGATCATGTAAGAAGTTTTGTCCCAAACTTTTACGGGGAACAATATCGTATTCTTCGAGCAAGGTTTTGGGGTTCATCATTTTTCCGTTGTTATGAACGGTGCAGGATAAAAACTGCTAATCCGGCAGCAGATAGACAATATTAGCAGGTATGGGGGTTAGCAGATAGACATCACTATACTTCGACCACGAAACCCAATTGGAATCATCATATCCCAAATCAATCCACAGCTTGAATTTGCGCGGACCGCCAGTATCCCCTGCTACACCTACCCCGTAGTTCGGCACATACACTTGTGTACCATATGGAATGATCTTGGGGTCTATACCCACCACACCTTTAGTCAGTTTTCGTCCAGTGGCCGTTACATCATCACCACCCAAAGCAGCAGGATGATAACTGGTGGTATACATGCGCAGAACACGCCAATATTCTTTTGTGCCATCTGGTGTATCAACTGTACGTAGAACAATATTTGTCCCATAAGCAATGACTCTATTCATTGGTGCACGGGCTACGGCACTATCTTCCTCGGTGCGACCAACTTCAATACCGTTTTCATAGCGAATACGGATATTGGTTTCACGAATGCCTTTTTGTCCTTCCTGCGAGACAACCTTCTGATCCAGTTCCATATTGGCATCGGCCTGATAGACGGTTTCGAAGGGCAACACCGATTGTTGGACATCAACTTTTTCGCTAACACGAATAACACGAATGCTCATCCCCGGCTGTAAGGAACTGCTTTCGGAAGGAATAGCGTAATCCAACCCTCCTAGTATCACACCCGCACCTACTAATGCGTTAGCAACTGTTGCCCCTTGAGTACGCGTTTCTAGGGTGACGCCATCAGCTACGATTGAGATAGGCTGCGAACGATGAATATTGATTACTAAACTGGCAGTCACAGGAGTACTGAGGGCGGGTTGAACCTCATCAGCTAAATAGAGAGTTGTTCCAGCTTCGAATAATGCTTCACCGACAGTCGGCGCAGTCGTTTCAACCGTCGTAACCTGAGTGCCGTCAACAATCTGCACAGGAATAGCCCGTTGGATACTAATATTGGTCACAGGAACGGGCCAAATCAGTAAATCATTCATGTGAGTGAGTGTGCCATCCACCAAAACGCGATCTTTCGCTCCTATTGTCACCCCGGCAGCCCGCAAAATATCAGTGGGATTAGTAAACACTGTCTGTACAGGTTGCATAACACCATCAACAGTCACCGTCACCTCACGGGCACGATCAACGCGCACAACTACGCCTGAGACAACGGCAGAATTGAGGTCGGGTGAAACAGTATCATCAGCATTCAGCGGAATTGAGAACTCACGCAATAAATCACCCACTGTTTGAGAATGTGTTTGTACTTGATAGCCGATGCCTGCTACTACAACAGTAGCAGATTGGGTTGGTGATTGGTGCATCAAGTTAAGGGCAAGCCCTGCGATACATACTACTGCACATCCCATTAGCAAGACTATTCCACCTAAAGAAATCCAAAGAGCGCGGCGCGTAGTGCGCGCTTTCAAAGTTGTCGATTGAGCAGGTGGCGGAAAATTAACGATTGAGTTAGGGTCTATAGACATTGCGTAGGCAGTGGGTTAAATAGATAAATTGATTTGTTTTGGAGTTGGATGGTGAGGTCTAGAAAAGGAAGAGGTTGTTGACGGTGCGATCAGGCCGGGTTACCTGCAACACCCAGAAGTAACTCCTTAGTGCTGCTATCTTCCGATCCTGACACGGTTCGAAGGTTCTGCCGTGCAGGACCCAGTCTGACCGTACCATCAACAACCCCGACAAAAAATGTATTGAGAAGAAAGGCGATATAGTCTAATAAGTTTAAGTTGTGCATATTGTAGTGGGCGGAAGGTTGATTGTCAACCATTTTGCACAGATTTCATTTTTGGCACTGACCGTTTGCGACGATTTAGTTAGTGTTATCAACAGCACTGCGTAGTATATTAATTTCAGAACCTCTCAACACTTTCGCTCCGTAATATAGATGAATACCCTTCTATAATAAAATTGGGTGGAGAATAAATCGTAAACCATTGACTAGATTCTAATGATATGTAGCACAGACGATGTGGCTGCGAGGAAAGTTAGTTATGTCAGAATATCCGTTTGTCAAAGAGGAGGAACCAAGAAGTCCCTTAGAACAAGTTAATTTTTTATTCACTACGATTGAAACGCTTCGCTATGACGATTACCAGCAGGTTATCACACTGGCGAGCGAAGCCCATGCCATATCCCTTAAGGTAGAACATTGGAGTGGTGTAGCAAAAAGTCTGTATCACATTGCGGACAGCTACCTGCGACTGGGTAACTATGCTAGTGCCAGCAGCCCCGCACAAAAAGCATTATTCACAGCACGGCAACATGGACTTGTTATTGAAGAAGCCTATGCTTTAAGCGCTTTAGGCGCAGTTTACAGCTATCTTGGTGACGAATCTGAAGCCACAAATTTATTCTTTCAACAACTTGATATTGCACAAGAACACAACCACCTGACCTTAATGGGATATGCCTTTGGTGATTTAGGGGCAATGTATTTGCGCACTGAGGATTTTGAAAAAGGTTTAGAGCTTATTCAAAAATCGAATCACATTTTTGACTCAATGGGACGAGAGGAAGAAAAATATCTCTGGTATTTTGATGTGGGTGGTTTTTATAACCAGCGTGGTGAATATGAAAAAGCTTATGAATCATTCGAGAAAATGTATTCACTGGGCGAAAGTAAAAATATTACAGAGGCCAAGATTCTTGGGCTCACTGGAATGGCAAGAGCAAAGTCTGATATGTACGAACATGCTATCGCACATGCATTCCTCGACCAAGCTTTATCTATTGTCAACATATCAAAGTCTCTGCTTGAATGCGAAGTGATATTGGAGCGAGGGAAAGTTTATAGTCGGCAAGACCAGACTGATTTGGCACTAGAAGCATTAACTAAGGCCCTCAAGTTAGCAACACAAACCGAACATCTGAATGTCATCATGGAAGCGCGACGACTACTTTGTGTTGTTTGTGAGAAAAGCGGGGATTTTCAACAGGCACTTATCCACAACCGCGCATTTCATGAAGCACGCGACAAAAATTTTAATGACCGTTCATACATCCGAACTCAGGCACTTCGCACCTTGTATGAAATTGAAACTGTCCGTAAAGAGGCCGAAATTCACCAACTTCGGTCAGAGGCAGCAGAGCATGAACTCAATGAATATAAACAGGCGGAAGCTAGACGTTTGGAACTGGAAAGGCTAAAGGTAACACTTGATAAAGAGCGGGATTTGGTGACGATTAAAGACCGGATTCTCACGCGTATCTCACACGAATTCCGAACACCATTGGCGATTATCCGAACTTCAACTGAAATTTTGACCCGTTACGTGGATCGTTTGAACGAAGAAAAAAAAGAGCTTTATCAGAAACGTATTGATCAACAATTTAAACTAATTGAAAAACATCTCAGTGATATCGGTATGGTACTGAAGACAGATTATAAAGCAATATCGAGCGCAAAGGAAGAAACTTCAATCCTATATTTGTGTGAAGTAGCTATTCAAGATTCTCAACACCAAACCAATAGTTACGACCGAATTTGCCTTGAGTTGAATAGTTTGTACGACGCGATTTGGATTGAAAAACGAATATTTCTGGAAGTTATGACTAACCTGCTCTCTAATGCGCTCAAATTTTCAGAAGAGATTGTAACATTTAACGTGACAGTCCATAAAGATATGCTGATTGTCGAAATTGGTGATAAGGGTATCGGCATTCCTGATGACGAGCAAGAAAAAGTCTTTGAAACTTTATACCGTGCCAGCAATAATGATGAAGTGCGCGGAAATGGTTTAGGACTCACAATTGTGCGCGATTATGTGACCTTGATTGGTGGCACAATTCAATTAAAAAGTGGGCTTAACAAAGGTACACAGGTCACCGTTAATATTCCCCTAGCAATATCCTCTGTTCTGTGAGCGTTATCGCATCCATCTAAATTTTGAGCTATTGTTTCCATAACTTATTCATGTGTTTATGGGAAACGGCACGGCCATTGTAACCATTCCAACGAGTATTGGATTGATTGTAGATTGGCTGGTGGTGGGTTAGGCTTACGGTTACATCACACAAGAACCATCACCAAGGAGACAAACTATGACGCGGGCATTCATTATTGATACTGATACGGCCTCAGACGATGCGGTGGCGTTAATTATGGCACTGCGTTGGTCGGAAGTGGATGTGAAGGCGATCACGATGGTGGCAGGGAATGTGGGGTTGGAACAGGCGACCCGAAACGCGCTATATACGGTAGGATTATGTGGTGCGAGTGTTCCTGTTTATATGGGTGCAAATAAACCCCTAACACGCCATCATGAAAGTGCTCAGTGGTTTCATGGGCAAGATGGTTTGGGCGACCAAGGGTATCCGCCCCCGACGCAGAAGGCTGAGAGCAAGCCAGCAGTGGACGCGATTATCGAGATAGTGAAGGCGAACCCCGGTATCGTAATGGTAACGTTGGGGCCATTGACCAACATCGCGTTGGCGGTGAGTAAAGCACCGGAGATTGTCCCGTTAATCAGCCGATGCGTGGTGATGGGCGGGGCGGCGAACTGTGTGGGTAACGTGACACCAGCAGCCGAGTACAATATTTGGGTTGACCCTGAGGCGGCGCATATTGTGTTTTCATCCGGCTTGGCGATTGAGATGGTCGGTTGGGAATTGTGCCGGGGAGACGCGAATTTACGGCAGAATGACATTGATTTTATCCGTGATATGAATACGACATTAGGACACTTTACGATTGACTGTAACAGCGTGGCGATGCAGGCCAACTTCAAACAGTCGGCGGAAATTGGGATTGCCCTGCCTGATCCGGTGGCGATGGCAGTGGCGCTTGATCCGGAAGACGTAGTCAAGCGAGCAAGCAAGCATCATGTGATGATTGAGCATAAGAGCGATCTGACACGGGGAATGACAGTAGTCGATGAACTCGGCGTGACGGGCGAAGTACTCAACCTGCCGGTGTGGGGCAGTCAGCACCAGCACGAGACGAAGACACGGGTGATCTGGGAGATTGATATTCCACATTGGAAGCAGATGTTGTTTAAGGCGATTAGCTCATAAATACCCCTTTCTCCCCAACCCTCTTTCCCCGTAGTAACAGGGCAAGAGGGAGTAATACAAATCCTCGAAATCAATTCCACTAAGAACCACTTAAATTTCGGTGAGAAGTTGATTCGCAGTTTGTGCCGATTTTGCAGATTTACCGTAACTACTCAGGTAGGGGAGGAAGGGAGAAAAGGAGCAGCATGTAAGGCAGCAGAGAGAGCATCAAGGAGGTTGACACCCTGTTTGCGAGCGGTGGAGAGGTAGCTGCGAATGAGGCAGAAGCAGTCAGCGCCAGCCG
>JBBSBM010000138.1:0-15432 GCA_038251275.1 Aggregatilineales bacterium | reverse complement strand
GCTCGTTTCTTGTAAGCGTAGCGCTTCCCGTTTGAATTCATCGCTGTACTGCTTCTTTTCCATCATTCGCGTCTTCTCCTCTTCATTCGCTCTATTTTACAAGGAGAGACTCACTCACTCCATTTTACTGGGGTAATTCCACGCCCGCTTCCAACTCAGCCAGTTCTTCACGTGATAGCACCACGTCCAAGGCTTTCAAACTGGATTTTAATTGCTCAATCGTTTTACAACCCACCACCGGAATCGTAACAAAAGGTTGCGATAATAAATAACTCAGCGCGATGTCGTTCACACCCACTGCATATTTTTTGGCGAGCGCTTGCACCCGTATTAACCGTCTACTATTGAGATCACTAAAATAAACTTTTTGGTCACCTTCGCTCAGTCCTACACGCCCCGAACGCTCAACCTTGCTAAAGAATCCCTTTGCCTGTGATGTATACGGAATTACCGCTATCTTTGTTCGCTTATGAAAAGCCATCGCCTCATAGTCCATCCCCACTAAGGTCTGGTCAGGTATCTTACTCATATCCGCCGCAGCCAAACTCCATAAGGGCTGGTTGGCTACAAAAGCATGGATATTTTTACTGGCAACATATTCGAGTGCTTCCTGAATCCGACCCATAGTCCAGTTCGAGCAACCAAAGTAGCGGATATTACCTAACCACACCTGCTCATTAAGCGCCTCAATGATTTCGCCTACCGGAATGCTTACGTCATCGCGATGCAGCCAGTACAAATCAATTGTATCGGTTTGCAAATATTCCAAACTCTCATGTATATCCAACTCAATATCTGTCTTCGATAACCGTGAGACATTCATACTCGTCAGCTTTGGATGCGCCCCCTTGGTGGCAATCAATATATCCTCACGCATACCACTCTTTTTCAACCACTCACCGATCAACTTTTCGCTCGTGCTTTTCGTATCCGGTATCCAGTCCGAATAGACATGGGCAGTATCAATAAAATTTCCACCCTGTGCGATAAACGTATCCAGCAAGGCAAAAGATTCTTTAGGACTTATACTCGCGCCCATCTCGGCTGATCCAAGGCATATCTGGGATACACGCAGTTCCGAATTTGGAATGCTTACATATTTCATGGTGATATTTTCCTCTCTCTATAAATCTTATATAGTGGAAATATACCCCACGTCTTCAAATAACTAGCGGGGAGTGGACTTAGACCAATATTTGTAAACGCTAACCTAGCTACCGGACACCAAACAAAGGTTCGAAGGTAGGATAAGAGGAAGTGGGTCAGAGAGGGCTAAACAGCGCTCAACAAAGTCCCAGCCCCAGCGAAAGATACTCAAATCGTGGCGGTCATGACGATCCACAAGATCAATAAGCTGGTGAATTTCGACCTGACGACCAATCGCCAAAAGCCAGAGATACAACAAGCAGACGATCAGGGTCAGCCGTCCAAGACGCAGGAAGGAACGCAAATGACTGCATTCCAAATCAAAGCCATGCCCTTTGAAATCGGCAAACATTTGCTCAATCCACATGCGACGGCGATACAAGCGGACAGCGGCGCGAACCGTCCTTTGGTTGGTAGCCAGAAACCAGGGTTGTTTCTCGCCTTTGCGCCAATAGACGACCACATGGGTCAGTTGGTGATGGGCTTGGGTCAACCATGTCCAACCGAGCCAGCGACAACCGGGAGCCTCCAAGAGACTGTCGAGGCGCTGCCATTGACCGTTGCCCTGCCACCACAACAAATGGTCGCCGGGTTGGTGTAAGGCATAATCCCAACCCCATTCCTGTAATTTGGCAATCAGTAGAGGGCGTCCAAATTCGCTGTCACCGACTAAGGATACCCGCACACCCAAGGGGAGCAAGTTTCTGACATAGCTGAGCAATGCTATTTGGACGCAACTGGTGGTGTGTCCGCGCGTCCCGACTGCCCACATCCAAGCGATGGGCAGACTGCGTCGTCGATAAGCCACACTCACCATCACTAACCAAAAACCAAAGGCAATTTTGGTGCTGTCAATAATCAGGTGAACCGCGCCGCCAGCGGCGGCTGACAACAATATCCAGCGTGCGAAGGGGTCATACCACGCTCGGACTCGCACCAACGGATTATCCAAAAAGCGTCTGAAGCGCTTGACACTGCTCAACTTCTTGGCACGTGAGGGCATTTTCCGTGCGATATGATCCAGTTGGACGCTCCGCGCCAAGAATAAACCGCGCAACATGAACAACAGATTGGCGAGCCGCGTGTCGCAGTTATCCGGTAAGGTTTGCATGATAAATGTATGAAGGCTACTATACAGTTGAGGAAGGCTGATGGATTGCATGGTTATTTCTCGCTTTTGATTGCTGTTTGGTCACTCAACCTTAGCGAGTTTTACCCCTCTTTCCTACCCCTTCCTCTCGCTCTTTTGTTCAGTGTCCTGTAGCTAGTATTTTCTCTTCTTCTTTCGTTCCGTCAGCAATCTGCTTTTCAAGGAAAGCAACTTGTTCAAGCAAGGTTGCATTCTCATCAGCAGCAAAATGTCGATCGAGCGCCTCTATCAAAACTTCAGGTTCAAGAAGCACTTGGCAAACAATATCCCAGACCGCATTATCTACTTTTATACAACCAATATAGCCTTGCGGACATCCTATTAGTTCTCGTTTGTGATCACTTCGGCTTGTGCAGTGATAAACACGCTGCGGTGTCGGCAAACGTTTTCCATTGAGGCGTGTTCGACCTTGATGTCCCATAAACGAGCGCCCACAAGAGGCACATCTCATCAAGCCCGTAAGCAAATAAGGCTTCTTAGCGTTACGTGCTGCTGTTTGCTTATTCTTTTCAAGAATGCGGTTCGCTTCGTCCCATATTTCTGGACTTACTATAGCGGGCACCGGAACCACAATATAATCCTCGTTTTCGATCATTCGTCCGTCTTTGTCTTTTCCCCAACGCATTGAATGAAACTCACCTTTATAGGTCGGGCGTTTAAGAATTGAACGGACAGAGGCACGCCCCCAAAGAGGATGACCCTTTGGTGTGGGATAAATTCCAGTTAGAGAAGCAGCTACTTGACCAAGGGTTTTACCACTTGCCACATCTAAAAATATCTTCCTGACGACTTGCGCCTCAGGCTCGTAAATAGCGTAGTGCGTGTCCCGGCGTGAACCAATGCCTTCTTATCCATTACTGTCTACGAATTTATATCCGTAGGCAAGTGTTTGAGCTGTTACGCGTCCTGTCTTTGCTTTCTCCCTACGTCCCTCTTTCATACGCATCAGCGATAATTCCATCGCATCCTGTGCAATTGCACCCATCACTGCACGCTCGACACGAGATGTAAATGCTTTCCAAAAAACAGGTTCAAGACCGTTTCGTTTCATCTCATCAAGTAAAAATCCTTGATGCCAATCGGCATTACGGCTCAAGCGATCAAGATGCTCCATTACGACGGCATACGCTCGACGATTATCCGATTTGTACTCATGACGCAATCTCGATAATTCAGGGCGACGTTCAAATTCAAAACCTGTGTAATCATCAGCAAAAACCATATCCCATGATATTTTTAACTTTTTCTCACAGGCAATTTGGTGGATATGCAGAATCTGTCTCGGAAGCCCTGAGTGACCTTCCTCACCCTGCTCATCACTTGATACACGGATATAGGCGTAGGCAAGCGCCCCCTTGGGAGCACCCAAATAACCATTATTAGCGAGCGCGTCAAAGGCTGGTTTGAAAAACTGAGGTTTTGCCATTGCTTGACATCCTTACTTCGCTTTGCTTTTGAATAAGTTTTTGAAATGGTCAGATCAATCTGAATCTAAAGGTTGATTGGATGAAGATTTTTTTCTCATCATGCTAGGCTTATATTCTTCAGTTTTCCAACGATCAATATCATCTTCATAGATCAACCAATCTCGCCCTAATCTAATAGCTTTGATTTTTCCGTTTTTTGCTGCCAGTAGCATAGTGTTTCGAGCAACGTCGGCACGTTCCGCTGCTACGGGAACCGTAACCAATTGAGGCAGTTCATTCATTGTAGTTCCTTAACACTGCAAATGCAGTCTATTACTTTGATCATACCTAAGAAAGAATTGTTCAGCGAGAATTGCATTCTTCATTCTGAGCCTTATTATGAACGAAAGTCATCTGGTTTTCAGGCATATCTGTGTTTAATTGCTGATTTTTCACTTGCATCCACTCCATTAACAGTAATGCGGCGACATAAACCGACTGGGGAATACACATGCTTTTATCATTATTAACCAATTCATCTTCAGTAGTCCAGCTCATTTCCTAGTAGCTCCGTGACATATCCAATCTAGCTCAAAAGGTGAACTCAGCATATCAAAATGCATCACTCGAAAATGAGGAATATTTCACTTATCAGGCTAGTAAAATTACAGATGTGACTGAAAACAGCGAAGTCATAGCCCGCAGTCGCCAAACAGTGAAGTGGCACCGTAACGATGGTAGCTCTGCGTGACGATCCTTTAATTGCGCGATCAAGAAATCCAGCCATCTTTTCGTTTTATTTAATCCAAAAGTGTTAATGCAGGCAACCATTTCTCGATTTGGTTGATAAGCCCGAACTTGCAGCAGCTAACGTTGATTTTAGCACTAATGTTCTGTATAATATCCTCATGACAAGCATACAAATTACTCCTGATCCAATTGCTAAAATCACCCGAATGGGCGATGTAACCCTATATGAACGAGCGGGTGATCAACCTTCCTCGGAAAAAGTGCGCAACACCATTGGGCATTATCAGTCGCACAGCCTTGCAGACTGCATCACCAATGTCAGCACGCCCACAGGCAAAAAACCAATTCTTAAGACCATGCTGACAACGGCATGCGAACGCAACTGCTACTATTGTCCATTCCGCGCCGGACGTGCCAAAACGCAGCGTATGACGATCACACCAGACGATATGGCGAAAGCGTTCATATCGCTCCATCAGGGGGGCGCAGTTGACGGGTTATTCCTATCGTCAGGAATCATCAAAGGTAGCATCCCCACACAAGATAAGCTAATAGATGCCGCTGATATAATCCGGCGCAAGCACGGCTATCGGGGCTATATCCACCTCAAAATAATGCCGGGGGCGGAGACAGATCAACTTTACAAGGCAATGCAGTTGGCAGATCGTATCTCGGTTAATCTAGAGGCTCCGACCCAAGAACGACTTAACGCACTTGCCCCAAAAAAGAACTTTGACCTTGAACTCATGACAATGTTGCGCTTCGCAGATCAGATTCGGTGCGATCACCCGAACGAAAGACTAGCGCGCACCGTTACTCAATTTGTCGTTGGGGCGGTGGGTGATACCGATCTCGAGCTGCTTTCACTTACGAGCGGACTACATCGTCATCTAGGACTCACACGAGCATACTTCTCGGCTTTTCATCCTATTTTTCAAACACCGCTAGAGAACGTTGCACCGACAGACTCAGTCCGCGAATTTCGGCTGTACCAATCGAGTTTTCTACTGCGTGATTATGGGTGGGAAGTGGAAGATCTACTATTTAGCAATAACGGTAACCTGCCAACTACTATGGATCCCAAGCAAGCATGGGCGGAGGCAAATCTACGCAATAATCCGGTGGATTTGCGAACGGCAGAACGCGCTCAATTGATGCGAGTGCCGGGGATTGGACCAAAAAGTGCAGATGCAATCCTAAAGGCTCGAACAATGGGAAAAGTCAGCAGTTTGATGGATTTGCGAAAGATTGGCATTTCGGCGCCAGAAAAGACTGCTCCTTATGTGTTGATTGACGGCAGGCGCCCTCCCGTGCAGGAGCGCCTATTTTAGCTTTGGGTATGGCAGCACGAATTCAATCTATTTACCTTAGTGGAAACAGATCATTTCTCGCGGGTTCCGTAGCTAAACTACTAAGCGCCTCTAAAATAGCCTTCGATGTTATAAAACGTTATAATTCGTCCATGTTTACAAAATCACCTCGCAATATATGTTGGCTTCCAAAATGCTCAAGTTGATTGTCTGTGAATAGACGAATAATTCATGTAAAGCCGGGGTATCGCAACTTCTTTTTGGTCAAGCAGATCTATTTATTGAAGAAATACACATTAGCCATCGCATACGTTTTGCAGGATTAGTTTGTAGCAATCTCAATTTATCTGTAGTCAGAAAAAGCAGCTTACGGAAAACCTGGCAATTTCTAGAGATATTGTCAGCCAACACAGGGGAAGAAAGCATAGTTTTCGTACATTCCTAAAATATCCCTTAAAGACATACACAAACGCATTCACGAGGCGTTTCACTCATTAAACTCAACAGCGGGCTTAGCGCTTTCAGGATCACTAGCGTGTCTGTCGTCGTTCGTTTCGATATTCATAACCTGCCCCTCGGCACTTGCCGGTAGTTCGTTGGCAGGTTTGTTTAGGTCTGGGGTGGTAACCGCAATTGCAGGCGGTTGCTCGGTGCGCCAATCCTCGGTGGCTACAGCCATCTCAGCACATAAGGACACTATGCAACCGGTAAGATAAGTCCAAGTCAAAAGACCAATCACCGTACCGAGCGACCCGTAGACGATACCAAAGTTAGCCAGATTCGCCACATATAATCCGAATAAGTTCTTGCCAACTTCCCAGATAAAGGCACCGACCAGTGCCGCCGGCAGGATTGACTTCCATGAGATTTTTGTCCTGGGCACCAGCCTGAACATCAAGGCAAACATAATGGTATTAATTGCCAGTGGAATCAACGCTCCACCGACTGCCAGCAAAACGGCAGGCATCTGGAACCATTCGCCTTGTACGGCACCGAAAATCGCTGAGATGATGATGGATGCTGTTATCAGAATAGCCATTCCCATCATCATGATCACGCCGATCAGGATTTGAATAGGTAATGACCGTGATTTTTTATCACGGAAAATGCGGCGCAGATTGGCCTGTAAGTTCCTGAATAAACCCGTCGCACCATAGGTCAGGGTTATGATTCCGATCAATCCGAACGAGCTGCGCTGGTTAATGGCCTGTTCAATGTTCTCACGAATCAAGGTGTCACCACCACCGGGAATGTACTGACTTAACATCCGATAGACTTGCACTCTAGCGGTGGCTGGTCCCAGCGCCAGCGTCGCCAAAACCACGGCGAGCATAACCAACGGAAAGAGCGAAAACATCGCCCAATAACCGAATACAACGGCCTCTGTGGTACCCTTGGTTGTGAAGTTTTTTAACGCCTGAGCCAGGTAAGCAACATAGCCTTTTGTCGCTTGGTTGGCCCCGTCCCAAAGCATATGACCTGTGTGTTGTGCGGCTTCGATGTAGCGGGAGTAGAAGCGGTGTTTGGCAGGCGAAGTTTTTCGAGCATCCATTGGCCGACTCCATCAATTTTGACAGCGGTTGGGTTACGACTCAGCGCTTTCGGTCGCTCTTGCAATGAGCTGTGTCAAACGCGCCATCAGATTAGTAATCTCTGGTGTGGTCGCTTCCGTTTGCGTGACTAAGCTGGACTTTGAACATGACAAATGAGAAAAAGGAGGCAGTTTAAGCATTTTCAACCTTGCTTGGCAGTTAGGTCTATTTGCTTATCCTGCCTCTCTTCTTTTTGCTATCCATGTGCAAAGTCGAGCTTAGGTGCATTACAGTGACCCCATATGATCGCCGATGGATTTTGAACACTGTATGATTAAGATGATCGGCGATAATTTTGGTACAGATTGGCAGATTGCTTATTCAGCCGATCATGATCCTCGTGCTTAGTCCGTCAGACCAAATGAGACACGAAACCATACAATTTTTTAGAGACTACTCGGCTCCCTACATTACGATGATGGGTGGCGCTATTTCACGGCCTGCTTGACGCCGAGTTGACGGAACATATCATCGGGCTTCCACATCTAACCAAGTTTCGACGACTTTGCCGTCAACGATTCCATCCGTCACGACTATCGGTACAGTGACCTGTTTGCCACTGGCTGGGATATCAATCAGGGGCCATTGTGCCTGCCGTTGAAGGTCACGGTCGTTTTGATCACATCGCTCTCGTTTTCCTGCTTAACGATGGTCGCCTTGACTAAACAGAACCATACAAATGAAGCTATACTCAGTTAGAAGAATCGCCTAAGGCTTTGTTGAGGATGCTTCTTCTCGACCAATCTCTCCTCCAATGTTCCCCGACCTAGCAGTGGGAACGCCTTGCAGAAAGCCAACGAATACTAAATTATCATGGGGTGCATGAATCGCGTGATTTTCTGCGGCGTCACAAATCAGCAGGGTATTCGGTCCGAATTCTTGTTCTTTGCCGTCTCCGCCACTGAATAACCCCTGTCCTTGCAGGACGATAAGGTAAAACGGAGAATGTGGTGCATTATGCTCCGTAATGCTTTGACCAGCCTTAAGTGTAAAACGGAGAATTCGCCCATGTGCGTCTACAAAAAGTGGTTGTGAATAAGGATTGTCGTCATGATATTTAATGTGTTCCAGTAGGTGTTCTATTCGCATGTTATTCCCATCCACAAACTAGGGGGGATTACCTTGGTGTATAAGTGTCGAGCTCGCTCAACAATTTGTAAAAGTCGAACAATAAGTGTTTAACTCAATCAGCGTAGACCCTCGAAATGAGATAAGACTCAGGATAACCTCTGCTTTGCATAAGAAGTCTTAACTCACAGTTCACAGAGGGTCATAAAGAATAATTTGGGTTCTTTTCGTACTTGAACTGTCGCTTTTCGCAATTGAGAAGCAAATAGTCTATAACTTCGAGCTTCAGTTGTATACGTTCCACTTAGGGCACATAGAAAGCTTCAAGCTTAAGGTTGTGTTCCAATACCATCACGATGGCTTCGAGGCGGTTGGCAACACCGAGCTTGGCGAGAATGCTGCTGACATGATTTTTAGTGGTTGCGCGGCTGATAACCAGCGTATCGGCAATATCATTATTCACCATGCCTTTGATCATCAAACTGAGTACCTCATTTTCACGGGGAGTCAAAGCTTCAAATAAAGGCTGAGGTTCGCGAATGGATTGGATCAGTATTTCAGTGACTTCCGGCGCAAACGTGGAAGTACCGTTATGAGCGGCACGGATCACTCGTGCTAGATCATCCGCTAAAATCTTCTTAAACACGTAGCTAATCGCCCCTGCAAAGAGAACATCTTTGATCAGCCGCTCCTCACCGAAGCTCGTCAGGATAATCACCTGTATATTGGGGAAATCCTGACGGATGAGGCGCGTAGCGGTGATGCCATCCATGATGGGCATCATCAAATCCATCAAGACCACATCGGGTTGTTTGTTCGCGCACAGGGCTACACCATCTTTGCCATTAGCCGCTTCGCCGACCAGTTCAAGATCGTCGTAACTCATCAGGAAAACAGCCAAACCTTTACGCAGCATGGCGTGGTCATCCACAATCACGATTCGTATCCGGTCTTGTGTATTGATCAATGTTCTTTCATTTATCTTTTGACTAGAAGTCCGACCGTTCAGATAGAGATTTTACTACCCTATATTATACCGGAGTTTTATGGGTTGAATCTGTCCACATGACTTTGATGCGGGTTCCCTTATCTTTATGACTGATGGTTTCGAGTGTTCCGCCGATACTTTGGACACGATCTTTCATAATACTCAGTCCTAGGTGGCCGGGGCTGACATTATCCGGCTCAAAGCCCAATCCGTCATCCTGTATAGTGAGTTCAACCTGCCCCGCATCGCTGTTAAAATAAATCTCAACATGACTGGCTAGAGCATGGCGCACTATATTATTGAGCGCTTCCTGTACCACACGATAGAGTACAAAATGGACTTCAGAGGTGAGGGTATCCTGCTTTTCGATTAGAACGACAATATCCAACCCGTTGCGTTTACCAATGGTATCAGCCAGTTTGCGGATAAGATCACCTAATTGGACATCAATCAGGGATGAAGGGCGAAGCTCCATCAGCAGCAGACGCATTTCTTCCAATGCGTTTTGAGCCAATTGATGCACAGTAACCAGACTCAGCCGTCCATTCGCCTCATCATTTTCCCATATGGCAGGCAACCGCTCGCTAATCAAGCTGACTGACCAGAGGGTCTGAGAAATGGTATCGTGTAATTCGTTGGCGAGACGATTCCGCTCTGCCGTGATCGCGGCCTGTTTAGCGCGATCAAACAGGCGGGCGTTCTGAATGGCGATGGAGGCTTGATCGGCAAACGTTTGTAATCGTTCGGCATGAACCTGCGTGAAATAGCCGGGTGTGGCACTGTCCAGCGAGAGAAAACCGAGAATTGTCCCATTGGCACGGATAGGGGCAATCACATTCGAGCGTACCCAGTCCAAATCCGGAAATCCAATCCACAGGGGTGAGGTGGTCGTGTCCGGTATGGCTACCGGTTTTTTAAGACTGATCAACTGCTGTAACGTCACCAGTTTTGTGATGGGAATCGGTTGATTGAGCCACTCTTTTTCCTGTTCTTTAGCAACATACCCTTTTTGACGCACGACCTGCACCAGATCAGACTCCACCAGCAGGACATTTGCCCCGTCATAAGGTGTAACGCGCTCGATAGTCGCGAGGATATGATCGAGGATTTTATCCAGGTCGAGGGTGCTGCTCATGGTCGCGAGTGTATCGCGCAAGGCTTCGGTTAAGGTGCGTTCTTCCTGCTCCAGCAGCTGCGTTCGTTTATGTTCTTGAATTTGCGCTTGCAAGCGCTGGTTCAGCTTCGAATAATCGGCGATATGCTCCTGAAGATGCAGCTCTAAATCGTTATAGGCTTTGCGGAGGTTGATGGCCGCCGTTTCACGCTCGGTAATCTGGCTCTTCAAGGCGCTGGTGGCTAGGGTCAGGGCGGTGGTTTGCTCTTCAACCTGTCGTTCCAAATCCGCATAGGTTTCGGAGAGAGTTTGTTCTGAGGCGGTGTGAGTAGTGCTTTGCTGGATCAAATCCACGATCTGGCTGAGGACGGCTTCAGCAGCCTTCGCCCCTAGCGGATTGGCCGTTTGATTCTGCCGGAGTTCATTAATCCAAACTTGAACGGTCTCGATCTTTTCATTCGGCTCACTCATGACATCAGCGACCTTCGCTCATCCTCATCATTACCACGAGTATAGGTTCTTATAGCGTTGATAGCGACGGCTTGTTCGCAGGCCGCTCAAAGATAGTTCTGTAGACCTATATCAAGATGCTTCTCAAGACGCATACCGCTGTGAGAAGATCGTTTTATACTATCTACAGATAGGGTTGTAAGCAAAAATAAGCCCTTTATCTAAAGGATTGTTCAATTGCGTTCAGCTCTTCCAAACAGTGTCCTCACCCTAAAACTAGGTGCATAGACGAGATAGCACCTGCTATCCATTGCAGCCGTTATTATTCCTTTCTCAAATTTTATCGACTACCCGCTAGCAGGAGCAAATCGACTTCCTTTTAGGGTACGGTCTATCAGGCATGAATAGGAAAATTGATATGGATGCCCCTCTCAAGATCAAGGTTTTGATTGTTGATGATTACGAATTGGTGCGAGAAGGTCTCAGACTTTTGATTAAACCATTTGATGATATTGAAGTCGTTGGTTTGACAGGCGATGGGCGGATAGCCGTAACCTTATGTGCGGTCTATCAGCCCGATGTTGTACTCATGGATATGCTCATGCCCCAAACGGGCGGTGTGACTGCTACACGGCTCATTCATAATCGCTTCCCGGATATACAGATTGTTGCCCTCAGTAGTTCCGTCGATGAAACCCTGATTTACGAGGCGTTTCAAGCCGGTGCGATCAGCTATCTCTTAAAGACGGCGACTATACCTGAATTAGTCAGCGCGCTGCGCGCTGCTTATCATGGAAAACCGACTCTTGCACAAGAAGCGACTGCCGTACTGATCTCAGCCACACGCCAAGAGGCGAAAATCGGAAATGATTTAACCCAACGGGAACGGGAGATTCTGGGCTACATGACGCGTGGCTCAACCAATAGGGATATAGCCCAACAATTGACGATTAGCGCATCCACTGTCAAAAACCATGTCTCAAGCATCTTTTCAAAGTTGGCGGTTGCCAGTCGTACCAAGGTAGTCGCTCTGGCGGTTGAACACAACCTATATGAAAAGTCTGTCCCAAGTTCATCAAAAGGAACCCTTCAACCTGTACCTTATTACGCCCCTAACTTGACCATGAGATAAGCAACTGTACGGTCAAGTTAGGCTCAATCGATCAAACGTTTAGAAGGAATAATCTTACAGCTCTCACATCTCTTTTACCTTTGCGTGTCGCAGCACCACGGGCTACAACCGATTTGCTGGCTGCTATCAGGAAGCGGTGCAATATGACGACACGAATCATGGTCATCAACAATTCAGACAACATCTTAGCCATGTTCCGGAAAATCTTGGAGTCAGAAGACTGCGAGGTATTTCTACAACTGTTTTTGAACTCAGACTTGCGTGATGTTCGGCGCATCAAACCCGATATCATCATTCTGGACTATTATGTCGGGCGTGAAGGCGTGGGTTGGGAATTTCTGCAACTGCTCAAGATGGAAGATGCGACTGCCAAAATTCCGGTTCTGCTGTGTACAACCGCCATCAAACTGGTTGAGGAAATTGGTGGATATCTGGCAACCAAACACGTCACCTTCCTGCGTAAACCTTTTGAAAGCGGTGATCTCACCAATGCTGTTCACTCCATTTTGCATGACAACTTAAGTTCCCCGGCGACAACGCTGCCCGAAGCGAATGGGTCGGCCAAACAGAAAGTAAAAAGAGATCAAAAAGAATAACAATGTTTGGCTCAGGTGCGCTTCCAATTGCAACTTATCGCCTGTTTGGAAGTGGGTACGGTGAACGAGAGGGGCTATGAAACGTATCGTTGTGATTGATAATGATGCCAGTATGCGGCTTTTAATGACCTCCTCTTTACAAGAAAAGGGTTGGGAGGCTTTTGGTTACGATTATGCCCATATGGATTTGGCTACCATAGCCCAATGCTGTCCTGATCTGATCGTTCTCGATTTCGATTTTGAAAATTTCGAAAACGCGGGAAGCGTGTGGGAGTTTGTGCAACACTTCAAAATGGATGATACGACAGCTAAAATCCCCATTCTGATAACCACCACTGCCTTTCAGTTGCCCCCAGAAGTACGAGACGATCTCTTAATACGACACATCAGCGTCGTCCACAGGTCATACGATCTCGATATTTTCATGACGTTCATTCACAAGACTCTGACCGACGCGAGTCAAGCACACATAATCTTATCCGGTGATCGCACACTCCCGATTTTAGTGGTTGATGATACTGAAGATTTACGCGACACAATCACCACCGTTTTAAGGATGGAAGGCTATCGCATTGTAACCGCCGATAATGGATGGGTGGCATTGGACAGGGTCTCGCGTGCTGAGTTCTGCCTGATTTTGCTTGACATTGACATGCCGGTCATGAATGGATATGAGTTTTTGAGTGCTTATGAGCGGCAGCTCAAGCCCCATTCTCCCGTCATTATTCTCAGTGGTGAGCCAGATATACGGTCACGAGTCCTACCCTCTTTTGTGGTGGAAGTGCTTGCAAAACCGTTTGAAATTAGTCAGTTGCTTAATCGAGTGGGGAAGTTCGCACAGCCCGTTTGAGAATCGCTCAGTTTTCTAAAATAGACATTTTTTACTAGAAGATGAAAGAAAGTGACTACCTTCAACTCCGAATTGATAGTATTTCATGAGGTAATCATGTCCAAAACAGTAACTATTCTAATTGCTGACGATCACGCCATTGTCCGCCGGGGTGTGAAGACCTTGCTCGAAGGCGAAGTTCACTTTAAGGTCGTCGCTGAAGCCAAAAATGGCCAAGAAGCTATCGAAATGGCGCACACCAGCCAGCCTGATGTTGCAGTTCTCGACATTCGGATGCCGGGTATGTCAGGCATCGAAGCCTGTCGTCAGATCGTCAACTCCGGCGAAGGCTGCAAAGTCATTATGCTGACCGCCTATGCTGAAGATGAACTGCTGTTCGCGTCCATTCAAGCCGGGGCTTCTGGCTATATTCTCAAACTCGCTAGTAGTGCTGAACTCATTTATGCGGTTGAACACATCAGCCGTGGTGAGGGATTCCTTGATTCATCCATGATTAAAAGTGTCTTTAAAGAGATGAACAAGGCCACTAGCACACAACATGCGGCTCAGTTTTCGGCTCTCACTTCACGAGAAATGGGGATATTAGCACTGGTGAGCATAGGTATGACCAACCGGCAAATCGGCAACAATCTGCATTTGGGTGAAGGCACGGTACGAAACTATGTCAGTAGTGTGTTGGCAAAGCTCTCTGTTTCCAATCGCGCGGAAGCTGCGGCTTTCGCCGTTCAGCACAAGCTTAGTGAGCTTGTTGCAGCCTATTGAAATGTCGCATCAGAGGTATCCATGACGGTTATTGTCACGTCGCTTGTGCCCTCTCATTTTAGGCTGTCAGATGACAAAGATGATGTGAATAAACCGGACAATTTCTAGGAAATGTCTATTCTATAATGGTTACAGGCGTAAAACTGGGTCAAAATCTAGTATCAACTGCCCTTCAAATATAATAAAAAGATGATCTCAGCTTCGCCTCACGACACCAATGTTTGAACCCCCTCATAATGATTCTCGCAACCGGAAACCTCTACCAAATACCGCGTCCTAAAGACATGATAGACACGACCATCAAAAGTGCCTGCACCCCGATAGGTCGGGCCAAAAATATCGGTGTTGCGCGGCATGGGAAATTGCGAAAAGGTATTTTGGGGCACGCCTGAAATAGCGTACAAGTTGTAGGATTCCCCGCGTTCATCCAGCACATTATAAAAAAAGGCACCGATTTAAGCCCGTGACAACTCGGTTCCGGCATCGGTGACGACCTGCACCAATTCTTGTAGATCAAGTTCAGCCGCTAATACCTGACCGACCCGATGCACCGTTTCAAGGATTTGGTAATTTTCGAGTAAGGCCACTTCAGCGCGTTTCTGACGGCTAATATCACGGGTAATGGTGAGAACGCTTTCAACCTGATGTCGCTGATTGAACTCTGGGATTAGCAGGGATTCGTATACCCATTTATGGCCCAGTGCTGAAACCCCATACTCGATGGTTTTTTCGACACCCTTCTTAAATACCAAGTCCAGTGCATTTTCCCAGCGTGTGATAGCAGGCTCCGGCATTCCCATTTCACGACTGGTATGACCCAGATAGGCTTCAGCGGGAATAGCACTTACAAGCTCAATTGCTGCATGGACATAAGTATGGCGAAGGGTGCGGTCAAAGCGGGCAATGACGGGCTGCGGTTTTACATTGAGTAAGGCGCTGGTTTCATGTTCGCGGAGGCGGAGTACTTCTTCTAACTTTTGGAATTACCCCAGTAAAATGGAGTGAGTGAGTCTCTCCTTGTAAAATAGAGCGAATGAAGAGGAGAAGACGCGAATGATGGAAAAGAAGCAGTACAGCGATGAATTCAAACGGGAAGCGCTACGCTTACAAGAAACGAG
>JBBSBM010000137.1:0-15967 GCA_038251275.1 Aggregatilineales bacterium | reverse complement strand
TTATGGCTGTTCTCAACAATCTGGTTGTCGCTTTGCTGCCATTGACCCCTTTTCACTACCTGCCTGATGCCCAGCGTTTCTTTAATGCTCACCTTTCTCTCGCCCTTCACTTGCTTCTCTGACTTTGCAACAGCCCTAATTGGTAACGTGCTTCGCTTGACGCTTATCTGCCATTGATCTACACTACGCCTCAAAAGATCAATTTTCTTGTTTAACAGGTTTTCATTATGACCGTTTCGTTGGACAATTCGAAGGCCGTTTATCAGGGTATAAAAGGCGCAGGCGTACACTTCATTACTGCCCTACCAGAAACATGGCTGGTCTATTTACTGCAACTGGCTGAAGAAGACCCTGAAATGCGTTTGGTCGAGGTCGCAAAAGAAGAAGAAGCCATCGGTATTGCCGCTGGCGCACACTTCGCAGGTACACCTCATATTCTCCTCATGCAAAATCACGGCTTTCTGGCGGCTATCAACGGCATCGTATCCTTAGCCATGCTCTACCGCATACCCTTGTGCATGCTCATCGCCCATCGTGGGCATATTGGCGAACCGTACCCGTGGCACACACAGGGTGGCATCGTCACCGAACCGGTGCTGCGGGCGTTGAATATACCCTTCGATTATGCCCGTGATCCCAAATTGGTTGGCAAACAAATCAAGCAAGCCTATACCTATTCCGAAAGTGCCTTATCGCCGGTAGCCCTGCTCCTCAGCCGCGACTTGATGGAGGATTAAGCGATGAAACGCGCCAAATGTATTGAAGCCATTTATCCCGAATTGCAAGACAAGCTGGTCGTAACCATCATGGGAGCCTGTGCCCAAGAACTCTATGACCTCGGTCACTGCGAAAATTTCTTCTACCTGCAACACGCGATGGGCTTGGCATCCTCCATCGGCTTAGGACTCGCTTTGAGTGAACCGCAAGAAAAAGTAGTGGTGATGGACGGCGACGGTTCGGTACTGATGAACCTCGGCACATTGACTACCCTCGCGCGTTATAAACCAGCTAATCTAACACACATCATCTTTGATAATGGCAGTTTGCTTTCCACAGGCGGATTCGCCTCGCATACCACATCTGGCATCACCGATCTCGCGGCGATTGCCAAAGGTGCAGGCATCGAAAATGTAGCGGCTGTCAGCACACCGATGGACTTCATCGGCGCAGTGGCGGATGCTTTCGAACGGGATACCCTGAGCGTCATCGTCGCCAAAGTGGAAGCTGTCGGTCCGGATCATTTCGGCATGGACTTGAAGCTTCCGGAGAACGCTTTCCGCTTCGAGCGTTACATCAAAGAGCGCAAGCAAATGCGCCAGAAATTAAATTCGTAATCTCTGCGTCTCTGCGGTTAAAATCTTGGTCTTTTGATTTATCTTTTCTTAGGAGTTTGTGATGGCTGCAAAAGTGACCGTTTTATCGCTGCTGGTGGAAGAACTGAATAATGGGCGGGTCAAGGTGGTTGACCTAACACAACCATTGGACAAAGATACACCGGTCATTGACCTGCCGCCCATGTTCGCGGCTTCCCCCGGCTTTTCGATGCAAACCATCTCGCACTATGATGACAAAGGTCCGGCATGGTATTGGAACACCATTCACCTCGGTGAACATACTGGCACACATTTCGATGCACCTATTCACTGGATTACAGGTAAAGACTACGCGAATAACGCGCTGGATACCATTCCAGCCCGTAAGTTCGTCGGCCCTGCCTGTGTCATCGATGTGAGCAAGGAAGTAGCCGAGTATGAGGACTTCTTGCTCACTCGGCAGCACGTCCTCGCATGGGAAGGCGAACACGGCAAAATTCAACCCGGCTCATGGGTGCTGCTGCGCAGTGACTGGTCAAAGCGCATCGGTCGCGAAGCCTTCTTGAACGTCAAAGCCGATGGCGCACACTCTCCCGGTTGGCATAAGGACTGCGTCAGCTTCCTCGCCAATGAGCGTGATGTGCTGGGTGTGGGTGTGGAAACGGTTGGCACGGATGCGGGACAAGCAGGCGGCTTCGATGTGCCCTTCCCTTGCCATACACTGATGCACGGCGCAGGTAAATTCGGGTTGGCAAGCCTCACCAACCTTGACCAACTGCCGCCAACAGGAGCCATTCTCATCGCCGCACCTTTGAAGATCGTCAACGGATCGGGCAGTCCACAGCGCGTTCTCGCACTCGTGCCAGCCGAATAATCGGCTTCTTGGGAATTTTCATCACATCAATATGCATATGGGGCGAACTGGTAACACTCATCAGTTCGCTCTTTTGAATCAACAGTAGGAAAACAACAATGCGCGTTTTATGTATGGATTGTGGCACAGAAGCAGCATGGGGCGCGATGGGACGTTGCGCGGTCTGCGGCGGCATTCTGCAACCCGATTATGATGAGGAAAATATTCAACAGCTTCGCTTTGTCCAAGCTGGACGCGGCATTGATCGCTATCGAGCATTAATGCCCGTCGAATATACACCGCTGCCCTATTTGGGGGAAGGCGATACACCGCTGATTCGCTCTAAACGTATCGGTGCATCACTCGGTTTAGACAATCTCTATTTCAAAAATGAGGGATTAAATCCCAGTGGCGCATTCAAAGATCGTGCCGGAGCGATGGTCGCGGCTTTAGCTTTGGAAGCGGGTGCAGCAGGCGTAGTCAGCGCTTCATCCGGTAATGCCAGTTCAGCCATCGCGGCTTACTGTGCGGCAGCCGGACTCAAATGTGTCATCCTCATGGAACCCGGCAATCCACCTGCCAAACTGCGCCAAACTTTAGCCACTGGCGCACAAGTGCTGCTGGTCGAAGGCATCTTTGCACATGGGCCAGAAGCCTTAGCGGCCTTCCTCAATGATGTAGCACAACGCGCGGATTATTATTTAGGCTTCGTCTGGGCTCCCGTGAATCCATATATCCTCGAAGGCATCAAAACCATTGCTTACGAAGTCGCGGGACAACTCGGCGGCGCACCCGATGTGGTACTCACGCCTGTGGGTGGTGGTGATATGTTCGCGGCACAGTGGCGCGGTTACAACGAACTCAAACGCGCCGGTGTTATCGACAAGCTGCCACGTATGATCGGCGTACAGTCAGTCAATGCCCCTCCGTTGTTTGAAGCGGTTGACCAGAAACTGCGAAGCGTGGCGACCCTGCCTTACGCCAAATCTAAAATTTCGGGAATCAATGTCGCATTCACAGGCGATCATGCTTTAGCGGCAGTCAATCATTCCGGTGGCACAGCCGTAACCGTTGCCGATGAAGCCGCCTTCGCTATGCAGAAACGCATCGCCACCGAAGAAGGCATTTGGATCGAACCCGCAGGAGCCGCACCAGTCACCGCCTTAGCAGGCTTACTCGAACGTGGACTCATCCAACCACATGAAAAGATTGTCTGCGTGATGAGTGGTGCAGGTTTCAAAGATGCTGATCTCGCCGCCGAAGATGCCGCACACATCGGTCAACAGCCCACCATTCCCTTTGATGTCGATGCCGTGAGTAAGCAACTCCAATAAACTTCGGAGAAAGTCTTAGTGTCCAAAAAGCTGCATTTTTTGATGTCCATGCTACTCATTTGTTTCTCTGTGTATTCAAATGGTCAAGCAAAAGTTACATCGCAAAATTTGAAAATAACTTCAGAGAATGCTCATCAGGTAAGGTTACTTGCTACCCTACCACTTCCACTTCACCATGTTACTGGGATCAGATATCGTTTTTCTCCCGATAGTTCTCTCCTGATTACTTATCAGAATGATGAGTCGGATCAAGTTATTCGTGTCTGGAATACTGCCACGCTTGCGCTACAGAATGAACTGCATTTGGATCCTAATGAGTGGATCGAAGATGCCGTTATGAGTCCCGATAATCATCAACTCTTGTTATTCAGCACAGTTGCAATTTTTGGTTTTCAGTGGTGGGATTTAGTCAATAACAAGCAAATTGCCGCTGTCGCCCAATCCTATAATGATGCGCGTTTCAGTTCTGATAGTCGGTACATTGCAGTTCTTTATAAGACTTCTTTACAATTGTTGGATTCTTCAAATGGTCAGCTTTTGAAGTCATTCAACTTAAGCAGCCCATCAGATAGCACATTTGGTAGGATTACCTTTAGTTCTGATGGTCGATATATCGCAGCCTCCACTAATAAAGCAGTTTTAATTTGGAATATTGAAACTGATGAGCTTGTCGCCACTCTAGAGGGTTTGCGAAATCCAAATTATGTTTCTTTTTCATCAGATAATACACACCTAATCGCTGCGAATATTGTTGCTGGCTACGGTTACTTTTCGAAGGTTGGTGCGTGGGATTTATCGAACACAGCAAAAGGTCATATCTTCACGTCAAAGATTGCTCACGCGAGTAAGAACGGTCGCATCGCGTTGATTCAGAATGATGATACGACCGACATTATTGATTTGATGACCGGGGAAACCAACGCGCGTGTCCAAGAAAAAGCGTGCTACTCCCTTGGCAATTGGTCAAAAGACAGCCTCAGCCCTGACGGTCGAACGATGGCTTCATGTGACGCATCGGGTTTCAAATTCATTGACACAGCAACGGGTACAACCCGTGCAAAAACCTCAATTACTGGTGAATTCTATCCTTGGATACTGACATTTAGTCCTGATAGCAAGCTTGTTGTTACGGTAGTTCCGTTTGATGGTTCTAGTATGGCATATTGTAGGTTGCAATTATGGGATGTTCAAACAGGCGAGGAGGTTCTCAATACCCCAAGTCCTTGCCAAGACATAACTTTTAGTTCGGATGGCTCAACGATTGCGTCACTCTCGTTTTCCGGTGCAAGTGTTCTCATATTAGGTATTCCCGATAACAATCGTGAAGCTTATGTATCTGTCCCCGCTGTAATAATCCCTTCAGTTATTGCCGTTCGGGCAAAACCCTCAATAGATGCAGAGGTAACAGGTTATATTAGTGGCGAGATTGTGATTAGCGGAATTGATCCTTCAGGCCGCTTTTACTATATGGGAAGTAATGGCGGAGGATGGATTAGCGCAGCCACCGGTTATGTAGATCTTGGTGGCTTTTCTAGCAAAGATCAGATTCATGTGAGAGAATCTTGAAGTACCTTTGATCTATAACCAAAACGGCGATTGTTAGGGTTTCAACTCACTCAGTAGCTTGTTCCATAACCAAGATATTTTCAAACCATATTCAAATTGACACATAAGAATAAATATTCTAAAATGAAGTTATGACAAACTCACTTTACAATACTTTGCATTCTTTATTTTCTTTGTGCCTTTGTGGTGAAAGTACATTAGGTTTTGCATCTTCAGCGGCATTCTCCCTCATAGCCGCTGCGACGGCACTGCCAATTGTGCAGCGGCGGACACACGGGAGCAAACCGCTGCACTCAGCGCCATCAGCCGAGCCATCTGCCTGCAAATTGTGCTAATTCAGCGGATTTAGCCGAGCTTCCCGCCCGCAATTTCAGCGGAAAATCGTCACAAATGACACAAACTGCAACAACTTTTGCATTTTGTATTAAGCCAAAAGCTAATCGCTAACTGCTTTAAGCCAACAATTCATGATACTTGCTCAACCCATCAATCACACAGTCCACATCATGGAGATCGTTGTAGAAATGCGGTGAAATCCGCAGGTTATCATCGCGGTGGGAAACAATGATGCCATCGTTCGCCAACCATTTGGTCAACAGATCAACTTTATGTGAACGCACCGTAATCATCGCGCCGTGCTTACTCGGATCAGCCGGAGTCACAAGGTTGAAACCACGCTTCATGATGCCCTCTTTGAGCGCACCGGTTAGCACCCTGAGTTGGCGCTCAATATTTTCTACGCCCACCTGCTGCACCAATTTGATACCTGCCACTGCTGCGTATGTATTCGGCACAGGGGGTGTACCCGACTCGAAGCGCCGCGCCGTTGCATGGGGCGTGTTCGCATAAATATCCATCGCAAAGATATTCGCTTGTGAGAACCAACCCATCGTGGTCGGTTGTAATCCGCTTAGTAACTCCTTGCGAACGTAAAGGTAAGCTAACCCTGCCGAGGCCAGTAGATACTTCAACACACCGCCCGCCAGAAAATCCACGTCCAGCTTCTTGACATCAATCGGCGTTGTACCCAGCGCTTGATAACTGTCGACCAACACCAACGCGCCTTTTGCATGTGCCAGATCAATAATCGACTTGATGTCCAACATCGTCCCATTACGGAAGCACACATGACTAATCGAGACAATCAAAGTTTGCTCATCAATCGCGTCTGCAAATCGGCTCAAGGGAATCTGGTTTCCGGCTGCTGACACATGCACCACCTGTGCGCCGCGCTTCTCCTGCGCGTGCCAGATTTGGGTAACGGTCGGGAACTCGAAGTCACTAACGACTACTTTGTTCCGTTCACCGCTAAAGTCGAGGGCACTTGCTAACGCGCTTACCCCTGCCGAAAGTGAAGTCACCACCGCCACTTCGCTTGGATCAGCATTGACCAATCCGGCAAAAGCCTGCCGCGCGGCCTCGTTACGATCCGACCAATACTCCCACGGGGAACCCTTTTCGTCCCAATCGCGCAGATAATTGGCGTAAGCTTCCTGCACATCAACCGAAAGCGCCCCTTGGGAGCAGCTATTCATATAGATTTTGCTTTTGAAAATCGGGAAACGGTCACGATAAGACACCATAGTTCGCCTCTTAACGTCCTAAATAAGCTTTGCGTAATTGTTCATTGTCCAAGAGATTCTTGGCATCGTCTGCGAGTACGATGCGTCCCGTTTGTACCACATATCCACGATCCGCAATCGAAAGTGCCATATTCGCGTTCTGCTCGACCATGAAAACAGTCGTTCCCTGCTCATTAACCTGCTTGATAATCTCGAAGTTGTTTTCCACCAAAATCGGCGCGAGTCCCATTGAAGGTTCGTCCATCAAGAGGAGTTTCGGGCGAGACATCAATGCCCGTCCCATCGCCAACATTTGCTGTTCACCGCCACTCAACGTACCGCCCAATTGATGTAGGCGTTCTTTAAGACGCGGAAACAACTTCAGCACCCGTTCCATATCCTCTTGAATCGCATGATGGTCACGACGTAAATACGCACCCATTTGCAAGTTTTCGAGTACGCTCATCGGCCCGAAGATACGCCGGTTTTCCGGCACGACTGCCATGCCCTTTTCCACACGGTAACCTGTTGGACGCATTTGTACCGCTTCACCCGCGAACTCAACAATACCACTGGTCGGCTTGACAATGCCGAGGATGGTTTTCAAGGTGGTCGATTTACCGGAAGCGTTGCCTCCCAACAAACAGATTAACTCACCGGAATAAACCTCTAAGTTCACTCCCTGTAAGATATGAATTGGCCCATAATGGGTGTTGATGTCGCGCAGACTCAGAAGCGGTATGCCTTTTCCGTTGCTGCTCATTTCCGCACCATATTTTCGTTTCGCCCCAAATAGGCTTCAATCACCAATGGATCAGTGGCGACAGCCTCATATGAACCTTCAGCAATCTTTTCACCGTGATCTAGTGCAATCACCCGATCCGAAATGCCACCAACCACACCCATATCATGCTCGATTAGAATGATTGTCAGGTCGAGTTCGTCCCGTAGCTGGCCGATCAACTGAGTCACTTCCTGAGTCTCTTTTGGGTTCATACCCGCAGCCGGTTCATCCAGCAACAACAGTTTCGGCTCGGTCATCATCGCACGCGCGATTTCCAAGCGTCGCCGGTTGGCATACGACAAACTGTAAGCCGGCTCATCGAAACGATACCCTACCAACCGTTCTCCGAAAAATGCCAGTTTCTGCTGGGCAAGCTGGCGGATGCGTAGTTCTTCCGTCCGGTAGCCCGGTGTTCGCGTGATAATTTGAAACCAGTTGGCATGCGTTCGGGCGTATGCTGCGCTCATCACATTTTCGATGATACTCATATTCAAGAACAGGCGTAAATTCTGGAAGGTTCGAGCGATGCCAAGCCGCGTGATTTGATGGACTTCCATCCCTGAGAGTGAACGTCCATCAAATAGAATCTTGCCTGTATCAGCTTTATATAAACCCGTAATCAGGTTAAGGATAGTGGTCTTACCCGCGCCATTCGGCCCGATCAGGCTAACGATTTCGTTCTTCTCAACCGAAAACGACAAATCCTTAACGACTTGCAAACCACCGAAGTGTTTGGAGACATTTTGTAGTTCAAATAGTGCCATAGCTTAAGCAATCTCCACACGGCGCTGACCCAGCAGGCCATTGGGACGATAAATCATCAAGACAATCAACAGCACCCCTACGAAGAGCAAACGTGTGATGCTCGGTTCTGCAACCAGCCGCGTTTCCCATACAAACAGCAGCAGGTAAAGTGTCGGCACCAAAGCTACCAAACGCCATAATACAGGTTTGATACGGCTGACTGCCAGCACTGCAATAATCAAGATGGCGAAAGCATAGTTACCCACTGTTGTCGCATCCTTTGGAATCGGCAGCCAACTTCGCACGGTATCACCAATAATGGCACCCGTTGGTTTAAGGGGCGCAAAAGCATCGGGAGTAGCACCGACAAGAACTGTTCGTAGGATAAATCCGAATACCACGACCGCCAGAATCAGCGCGACCGCCTGCCAACGCGGTTTGATGACCGCAAATAAGGTCACTAGCACACCGAGATAAAATAAGGTTCCCGCTAAGGGTGCATTTCGCAATATATCTGGCACAGCGATCATAATCACCGCACCCAATACCACACCGGGCAAACTGCCTAAACCACCTAGCACAATAATTGCATAGACCGTAATCAACAGAGTCGTATCAAAGTTTGATGGAAATACCGATCCTTGCCACGCCGCGAAAAGGCCACCACTAAAACCCGCAAAAGCTGCACCAATGGCGAATGCTTGCAGTTTCAGCCGATGAGTCGGAATACCCATTGCTTGGGCAGCCAGCTCATCCTCGCGCAATGCTCGCCATGCCCGACCTACACGCGACTTATAAAGGTGATAAATCACCAAAATCGCGACTGCAAACACTACCAGCAAAATCAAGTAATAGTGAACAACGGTCGTCGCTTTTAACCCCAAAATACTCAGTGGATCAAGGTTTACAATGCCATTTGGGCCACCTGTCAAATCAACTGGTTTATCCCGACCCGGTAAACTAACGCGCGTCAGGCTAGTAGTCAGCTGCACAAACATTTGCCCGAAGCCCAGCGTCACAATCGCCAAATAATCTCCTATCAACCGCAGCGATGGTGAACCGAGGAGCAGACCGAACAATGCCGAAACCACCACAATAATGATTAAAGTCGCCCACGTTGGGAAATGTACGCCTGTAAAATCCGATGATAAATAGGCATAAACATATGCACCAATACCGTAAAAGGCGATGAAGCCGAGGTCAAGCAAACCAGCGTATCCTGCCACAACATTCAAACCTAAAGCCAGTATGCCCATTAAGGCGATGTTACCAGCAATGCGAATAGCAAAACTATTTGTGGTAGCAACGGGCAGTAGTACACCCAATACCACCAGACAAATCAACCATCCCCATACCGGCAAACGGCGGCTGGTCTGCTCGATAAACCCTTGAATGCCTTTGGCACGACTCACACGCTGGTCGTACTGCTCTACCCACTGGTCAACACCAATTTTATCGTGTGACATGGGTTATACTTTCTGCGCGATTCGTGCGCCAAGCAAACCACGTGGGCGTAAGAGCAAAACAATAATCAGGACGACAAAGGCTACAATATCTTTGTAAGTTGATGAAATAAAAACAACTGCGAAGGTCTCTGTCAGACCAAGGATAAATCCACCTAACATCGCACCGGGGATATTACCAATACCACCCAGTACGGCTGCTGTGAAGCCTTTCAAACCAGCCGAAAAACCCATGAAGTGATAAATACGTGTGAACACAATACCAGTCAAAACACCGGCTGCACCAGCTAAAGCACTGCCGATGAAGAAGGTGAACACAATCACCTGATCCACGTTAACACCCATCATCGCTGCAGCCTCGCGGTCAATAGCAACTGCTCGCATGGCTTTACCCAGCTTGGTACGGCGAATGAGATATTGCAGGATAATCATCAAAACGATAGCCGTCACAATAACCAACGCGCGGGTCACCGATAATCGGGCGTTACCGAAATCAAAAGCCAAACCCGGCGCGATTAATTTCTCGGTTTCATAATTGCGAAATTTAGCGGTTAGAGTTAGTTGTACTGCGTTCTGAATAAAGAATGACACACCCAATGCGCTAATGAGAGGAGCAATACGCGGTGCGTTTCGTAGGGGGCGATAAGCAAATTGCTCGATAACTACACCTAAAATACCACAACCCAACATAGCTAATAACATCATGAAAATAATGATCAGAACAGGGGCAATTATCGGGCCATCAGGAGGTAGAAAAGCCACCATCACGAAATAACCGATAAAAGCACCTATCATGTAAACATCACCGTGCGCAAAATTCAACAATTGCAGCACGCCGTAAACCATTGAATAACCCAGTGCAATCAGGGCATAAACTGCACCAAGCGTCAGCCCATTGATCAGCAGTTGAGGGAACTGTTGCAGAAAGAGATCCATAAAATTTCAACTTCTTGAGTGCAATAAATCAGGGTGACGCTGTGCATCACCCTGAATAAACTGTAATACTGAATTTAGCCTACGGATTTAGCCAGCAGGCGTAGCTTCAGGTGTGGCTTCCATCATGTCTTCAGATGAAACAGTAGGAACCAATTCAAAATTATCACCCTTAACTTGGAAGATGTAGAACGCTGCATTTTGAACATCGCCGTTCTCGTCAAAAGCGATTGGGTTACCCAAGACACTTGTTGCCTGATCAGTCTCGGTAACTTCGTCCAGAACACCTTCACGGGTCAGCTTGTCTGCCTCAAAAGCACGTTTAATGGCCTCCAATAGAACAGTAGTGGCGGCATAGGTGGGCGGGCCAAATGTACCAAATTCACCATATTTTTCGGTATAGCGCTTGACCACATCAGCCGAGGATTCCAGCTTGTGAATATCCGGAGCGAAGGCCGAAACATAAGCACCTTCGGATGCACCAGCCGCACCTTTAATAAAGTCATCAACCGATTGGAAGCCATCAGCACCAAACACGGTGATATCAGCACCTTGTTCAACGACTGCCTTAGCCAACAAAGCACCTTGAGACGCAATCTGACCGGGGAAGAAAATAACTTCTGCACCAACACCTACTGCCTTGGTCACAATGGTTGAGAAATCCTGATCATCCTGCTTGACGGATTCGCGACCTACAATCGTACCACCTGCGGCTTCGAATGCGGCAGAAGCAGCATCAGCCAAGCCAGTGGCGTATGAGGTCTGATCGTCAATAACAAACAACTTGGTAGCGCCTAGTTCGTCAGCAATAAAGTTGCCGTCTGTTGGGCCTTGTGCATCATCGGTCGGCACAACACGGAAAAAGGTATCATTACCACTGGTGGTCAATGAAGGACGGGTTGCAGAACCAGAAATCGTGACCAAACGAGCTTCTTTGAACTTAGGGCCAGTAGCTTCGACTTCTTGGCTTCCGGCAGGGCCAACAACACCATAAACATCAGCATCAGCAATCAAGGACTCGGCGGCAGTTACAGCTTTGGCTGCGTCTAATTCGGTATCACTTTCGACCGCTTCAACAGCCCAACCATCATTAGCCGCATTAAAATCATCAACAGCCATCTTTGCCCAATTCAATTGTTCAGTACCAATCGAACCTGCTGGACCAGTGATGGGAGCCATGATGCCAATCTTTACCTTCACAGTTGGTGCTTGGGCAAAGACAACAGAGTTAAAAGCCATCGGTACGACAGCTAGAGCCAGTACCCCAATAAGCGACTTTCTAAACTTCATGACAGCGTTTACCTTTCTAAAAAGAATGATTCTCTTGCCAACGATCAAACACAATTAACGTTAACCGTTGCGAGTAAAGTTATACCGTTACATCGATAAGGACGCAAATTCCGTTGTGGAAGGGGTATACAAATGGCTTTGGGGTTCAACCAACGACTGGCTATACTCTACCAACAATTCCGAAAGTGAAGGGACGACAAGGTGCGTTATACCAATCTAGGACGAACAGGCCTACAAATATCGGTGATCGGTCTGGGCTGCGGCAATTTCGGCGGCATTGGCAGTTCACCGGATTTTTTTGGTAAGGGTGATACTGAAGAAGAAGCCTTTGCCATTATGGACACCGCTTGGGAAATGGGCATCAACAACTTTGATA
This sequence comes from Aggregatilineales bacterium, assembly GCA_038251275.1. GTDB lineage: Bacteria > Chloroflexota > Anaerolineae > Aggregatilineales > Phototrophicaceae > CFX2. Next base: position 3,749 of record JBBSBM010000137.1, on the reverse strand, counting down.
CAGCCGATGCTTACGGGGGTGGGCGCAGCGAAACGGCGATTGGTAAATGGCTCAAAACTAAAGATGTGACTGTCCGTGACAACCTGATCATAACGTCGAAAGTCTTCAACCGTGTGGCTGATGGGCCGAACAACATGGGGCTTTCAAGACGGCATATTCTGCGGCAGGTGGAACGCAGTTTGCAACGATTAGGCGTTGACCACATCGACATGTATCTGATGCATGAACCTGATCCAACGACTCCAATTGAAGAGACCATTCAGGCGATGGATGATCTAGTGCGGCAGGGAAAAGTCCATTACATCGGTGCGTCAAACATGCCGGGATGGTTGATGACCAAAGCATTATGGATCAGCGACAAATACAGTCTGCACCGTTTTGAGTGGGTGCAAAATTCCTACAGCTTGCTAGAGCGAACCGATGACCGTGAAGTGCTGCCATTGGTAGCCGATCAAGGTTTGGGTTATACACCCTTTAGTCCGCTGGCGGGTGGTTGGCTAACCGGTAAATATCAATCAGCAGCCGATTTTACCGCGAGTTCACGGATGGGAATGCGACCGGAACCGTATCAAAAATTGATCAACCAAAATGTTTTTGATGGTTTGGCAAAGTTCAAAGCCGAAGCGGACAAACGCGGCGTGAGCATGGGCGGGTTGGCGATTGCGTGGTTACTGAGCAATCCATTGATCACAGCACCGATTATCGGGCCACGTAAACCAGCACATTTCCAACCTGTGAAGGAAGCCTTAGAACTAAACCTAACAGCCGAAGAACGTGACGAATTGACGGCCTTGTTTCCGGGGTTCTGAAATCAAGTACCTGTAAGGAAAAGGCATGCCTTTTCCTTACGACAACAACAAAATCGAATTATTGAAAGGCATTCTTGATGAAAGTCTTGATGATTAACCAGAGCGAAGTGAAACAGCTTTTGCCGATGGACGAGTGCATGGATGTGATGGCGGATACACTGAAAACACTGAGCGAAGGCAATGCAATTTTGCCTTTACGTCCGGTGATGTGGCTGCCGGAAAAGGTAGGGGCGTTGGGGATGATGCCCAGCTATTTGGGCAGCATCGGCATGATGGGCTTAAAAGTCGTGAGCGTTTTTCCGGGTAACCACGGCACAGAATATGATTCACATATCGGTGCGGTGATGCTGTACGAAACCAAACATGGTCAACTGTTGGCGATTGTGGATGCCAGCGAGATTACCGCTATTCGTACAGCAGCCGTGAGTGGTGTGGCAACACAGACTTTGGCACGGGAAGATGCCAGCGATTTAACCATTATGGGTGCGGGAATACAAGGCAAATCACATTTAGCAGCGATGTTGGTTGCAAGGAATATCAAGCGGGTAAGGATTTGGAGTCGCAACCTTGAACATAGCAAAGCCTTTGCCGAACGTGAAGGCAAACGTTATGACATCAAAATCGAAGCGATTGCTGATGCACAGCGGGCGGTTGAGGGTGCGGATATTATTTGCACAACCACATCATCACCAGAACCGATTTTGAAGGGCGAATGGCTGCAAGCCGGTGTGCATGTGAATGCGGTGGGGTCGAGTGTAGCATTTACACGGGAATTGGATACAGCGGCAGTCGTCAAATCCAAGCTGTTTGTTGACCGAAAAGAATCGACGGTCAATGAGGCAGGTGACTTCTTGTTTCCAAAGAAGGAAGGTGCAATTGATGACAGCCATATCAAAGGTGATTTGGGTGATGTACTGCTTGGCAAGTTAAAAGGCAGGGAATCAGCCGACGAGATTTCGCTGTTCAAGTCTTTGGGATTAGCGGTTGAAGACGTGGCATCAGCACATCATATCTACACCAAAGCCTTAGAAAGAAACATGGGGATTGCTGTCGAGTTGGGAGGCAGCCGACATGACGACTAATCCGATCAGTTTGGAAGATATTCAAGCGGCGAGAGAACGGATTGCGGGTTCGGTTATCAGAACACCGTTGATTAAACTCAACGTGGACAATACACCAGCCGAAATTTACCTCAAGCTGGAGAATTTGCAGCCGATTGGATCATTTAAATTACGCGGTGCGAGTAATGCGATGGCTTTAGCAGCACCAGAACAATTGGCAAAAGGTGTGTATACCTGTAGTGCTGGCAATATGGCTCAAGGGGTGGCATGGAATGCGAGACGTTTAGGGATTCCATCGACGGCAATTGTGCCTGACCATGCACCAGAAACCAAGTTAGCGGCGATTAAACGGTTGGGCGGTGAGATCATCAAAGTGCCGTTTGACGAGTGGTGGAAGGTGATGGTGACTCATCAATATGCAGGGATGGAAGGGTTATTTATACATCCGGTGAGTGATCCAGCGGTAATGGCGGGTAACGGTACAATCGGGTTGGAGATTTTAGAAGATCTGCCAGATGTGGACACGATTGTGATTCCGTATGGCGGTGGTGGATTAAGCTGCGGCGTGGCAACAGCGGTACGAGCATTAAAAACAAAGATTCTCATTTATGCGGGCGAAGTGGAAACTTCAGCAGCATTTGCAGGAGCGTTAGAAGCAGGCGAAAAAGTTGCCATCAACTATCAGGCGAGTTTTGTGGATGGCATCGGCAGTGGCAGCGTTTTGGATGATATGTGGCCTTTGGCGAAAATGCTGTTGGATGGGTCTTTGGTAATGTCCTTGGCGGAAGTAGCAGATGCGATTCGGCTGCTGGCAGAACGTAACCGTGTGATTGCCGAGGGTGCAGGTGCAACACCAGTGGCAGCAGCATTATCTGGCAAAGCGGGTGGCGGCAAAGTGGTGTGTATTGTGTCGGGTGGCAACATCGACTTTGAAAAGTTGACCAAGATTTTTAAGCGAGAGATTTAGAAGAGTACCAAGTACCAAGTACCAAGTACCAAGTACCAAGAAAAGGCTAAAGACAGACGTTTAGGAAGTCAAGAGAATTCTAACGTTGGCAATTTACCTGCTATGCAGGTGCTAGCAGGTAAATTGAGGCTCAACAAATGCCTATTTTTGTGAATTTTTGGTTTGTACGTGGTTTTTCAAACCGAATTCTAACCTGAAGGTTTGTGATATTAACGACATTTGATTTTAGGTAGGCAAGGCTTCTACTAACGGCGCTTCTTCATCCTTTTGACGCATTCCTTGACCGATTAAGAAAATCACAATTACGGCTGCAAAGGCTCCAGCAAGATAATTATAGGGAGACATGTCAAAAGACACCTCCAACATGCAAATTCCGGCGAAATAGTATCGTATGATGGACGAAGCGGCTTGGGGATAGTCATCCACAGTGTCAAATGAGGAACCATTGACCGAAAAGTCTCTTTTTGCTCAATATAATTGGCGCAAGATGGTGACTGGTCTTGACATGTTCGTTCGCCATAATGGTAAAAATCATAGACACCGATGCCTATTCCGCTGCCAGCATAGGCAATAGATAAAAATACCATAACGGCAATGCTGGTTGTCACCCAATTTTTAGCCATCGGGATCGTTTCCGCAGCACAAATCCAATACCGAAAAACACGGCAGCAATAATCAAAAGAACGACAAGAAGCACGATTATTTCCATCGTTGCCCTCAACTAACAATTTATGTTAATGACTGCCAGAGCAGAATAAATTATTACAATACTTCTATTACTGCGGCTGCAATTCCCCAATGATACTGATCGGTAATCTTAATGGCTCCTCGGACAAGAGCCTGAGCTGCATCACTAGCTATTTTCCCTCGAATCAAATCCGGCATAGTCTCTTCAGCAATTCCTTCTAAAAG
>JBBSBM010000136.1:0-16031 GCA_038251275.1 Aggregatilineales bacterium | reverse complement strand
CACAATGGTTATTTCCAGTTTGCATGTCTCTGATCCCATCTCAACGCCAAACTACCAGCCGTATCATGTTACTGTGCAAGACTATATTACCTTCCGTAATCAGGGTTTTCTGATTGTCCCTGGACTGATACCCCATTCCGACATTGAAACCATGAATGAGCACGTGGACCGTTTATTGACGGGTGAAGAGTCTATTCCAGGCATTCCGCCACCGCCCACCGATTTAACATCGGAACAAAAGCTCACCTACTGGCAGCGTGCACATATGCTGCATCGAGTACTCCCAATTCACGAACGTTTCCTGCTGCATCCGCGCACTCTGGATGTGTTAGAGGGTTTGATTGGCCCAGATGTTTTAGCGCTACAAAGTATGTTATTTTTCAAACAGCCCGGCCAGCCTGGACAAGGTTTTCATCAAGATTCCTACTATATACCGACGCTGCCAGACACCCTTTGCGGTGCTTGGGTGGCCCTTGATCCTGCCACTGAAGAAAATGGTTGCATGTGGATGAGTATTGGTTCTCAGCACGAACCCATTTACTCTGACGACGATACTGAGACTAACAATGCCAATGGTGACCGGGTGCTGGCTGATCTGGAACCCATCATGCACGCCAGCCATCCAGATGTTCATAAAAACACTTTATCAAAGGTTGGGGCTCGCTACACTGAAGTTAAAGCGGAAGTACAGCCCGGAGATGTTATCTTTTTTGGGGGGCATATCCTCCATCGTTCACATCCCAATCGTTCCCATACACAATCTCGTCGTTCCTTTGTCGGTCATTATTGCAACGCTCATTCGCAAGTTCCTTGGAATCATGGTGACACATTTGAGGGTGACTCTGCTAACTATTTGCACATTCTAGCTCGTGGCAACACCCATTTGCCGTATGCCCAACCACGATTTAATACACCCTGCGCCGCCAATGATCCGCAACGGTTTGGTCAGCGCCCGCCGCGCCCCAAGTCAATGATGGGTAGCAATAGTGGACTCATGATTTTGACGGCACATAGCGACGAAAAACACGACCACTAAAACAGCGCGTTCAATCTTGAGTTTGAGCTATTGAGGATATACTGAATCATCGACCTCCCAAGCGGGACACATTTGGGAGGTGGAAAACATCAGGCTTTACAAAGCAAGGAGCTATAGATATGTAAAAATAAGTTAGCAGTTATATTATGCGAACTTCTTGCCAATACGCAGCCGCAGTCTTAAGTCCAGAATGCATAACCCGTATCATATTCAATCACAATACTTTTAGAAAGTGTGCAGCTTTCTCAAATCCTTCTTGCTGCGGCATCAAGCCATCGTCAATTATGCCCTTGTCGAAGGCAAGCCCGGAAGTTATTCGGTGCATCTGGGCAAGTGCGATCGTTTATCGCCAACCAGGGGGTTCGCTGTGCATCATTCCAGTGCATGCCCACCATCACGGACGCATCTTCCTGCCCTTCGCCGATGACGATCCAAAAACGGCAGTGGTGATTTCTAAAGTGCTGCTTCTAGCACGGGACAACGAGATCAAAGACCCAAGTATCCTTGAGCAAATCTTCGCCAAAGGATAACTTTGGATAAGTTATGTAAAATAGTCGGTATTAATATATGTTAAGGGAGCCACTATGTACATTCAATATACGTTGCTCATTTATCTATCATAAAATGTGAATCAGCCAAATTGAGTTCAAATTAACCAATAGAATATCACTTTGAGAGTTTAGACTAAGGAGTGAAATGATTGAAACTGCCCAATGTTGGAAACGCTGAAGTTCCAAAATCCAAAGTTGTAAACTATTTACTCGATCTCACCAGTGAGAACGGCAAAACAAAAGCGCGCTTCTTCTTGGCATTTGGCTTTACAATAGAGGCATGGGAAGCAATGGCAGAGGCACTCAAACTTCATGCCAGTACTCATGAGGTGGCAAGAATCGAGGAGCGGCTGCCATTTGGGGTGCATTATGTAATCGAAGGTTCACTTATTACACCTGATGGAAGAAATCCCGATGTACGCGTAGTATGGATTATTGATGATGGCGATGATACACCCCGGTTGGTAAGTGCCTATCCCTTATGAGGAGATTAGCAAGATGAAAGAACTTGAACGTGTTGCTCTGACCGAAGATTTACCCGAACATGGATTGAAGATCGGCGATATTGGCATGATCCTACATATTTATGCCGATCATAAAGGCTATGAAGTGGAATTCGTTACGTTGAGCGGTGAACTGATTGCTTTAGTATCCGTTTATCCTTCTCAGATTCGCCAGCTTGAGCAAGATGAAATTGCCAGTGCTCGCCGTGTTAAGACCGCATAATCAATAGATAACATAGGAGACAAGCATCACGAATTTTTCATTTGATGCATTCTATAACGCCTAGAACAGACAGATAATTGTAGCAAGCTGAGCAATCTTAAGAAATGAACTTGATCCCTGCCTTTAATTCCGAAGTTACTCCACACTATCCAACTTGTCACCGTATTCTGCAACGTTCGCTTTTGTCATATTCCACGCAGTCCCAACACTAATATCTAGGTGTTTTGCGATCGCTGGAAAACTCCACCCTCTTAAACGCAGTTCAATGACTTGTGCTTGAAGTTCTACTTTTGCAGGATCGATAGGATGAAGTCGAGCGATATATTTTGCTCTGTCAAAAGCAAATTCAACTCTGAAATATCTAGGATACGTGCGGCGACCCGTTCGCAACAATTATATTGTACTGTATTTGAAAGTGCAGTAAATTTATTTTCCTTCCTTTCAAAAGCTAAAGTCGATCAAGTAGCCTCTCTTAAATTTGATATCTAGATTTTCCAAATATTTTGAAATCGTACAGTCGCCACAACTCCAAACGCAGTAGATATGATTAATAGATATCCCACTTTCACATTTTGAAATCTTGCGGGCAGACAATATTTGATTGAAAAGGGTGTGCGACATCAGAACCTCGCAATAATAGTCCGAGTGTTCGCCTTACTCGGACTTATTTCCGCGCAAATGTACTAAGTACACCTAGAGAGTTTATGTCTGTTGCACCTAGCAGTATTGAGCTACAGCATCTGCAAGGAGTTGATTATCATAAGAACCATGCGCTAATACTGGCGCATTCCCTCGAACCGAGCATTTAGGTGTTGACTGGGTGAGGTCTACTGCAATGAGTAAACTCACGACTGGCGCTGCGAAGGACGTTCCGGCGCGATACTGGCCGTCGTCAAAAAGGAACCAAGCTCCTGGTACGCTCACATCGCCATTATTTGAATGCAGCCAGAACCGCAGGTTATTCCCCTCATTGGCACTGACGCTAATGACCTCCGGCCAACGCGCTGGATAAAATGGTTTGCGCTGTTTAAAGTTGCCAGATGAAGCCACTGGGACAATCATCAGATCACGCTGCTGACGCAGAAAATCACGCAGGGGATCGGATTGCAGTTTGGAATTGTTAAACAATTTGAGAACGCGCAGGTCTTTCGCGCGAAAGTCCGGTTGGGTTGCGCTAGGCGTGGGTGGTATCTGGGTCGTTACAGCCGCTGCGGAAAGTCTCTGGCTTCCACGGGAAGCGGACTGGTCAAAGGGTGCAAAGCCTGTGTCATCAATATAACCGATTCGAGAATCTTTGAGGACAGAGCGAACGTACTGAGGATCATCCCCTAGTTGCTCAATTAATGAACGTCCGGGAGTGTTCTGGCGCGCTTTAAGAAAATCGGAAATATTAAATCCTAGATCCTTATCGGTGCAAGGTATAAACACAAAACTCATATTCAGGACAAAGCGCTTAATTCCCTGCCCGGATAGCTTTTGAACGGCGGCCTGAAGCGTTGGCAAAATGAGATCAGACCGGTATCCCTGCTGATCGGCAATATCCACCTGTTGAAGAATAATCCGGTTCGCGGCCTCCTGAGGTAGTTTCCCAAATAACTGCTGAAACACCTGCCAAACCAGCCAACCGTGTGAGGCGGGAACACTACCGCTTCCGTCCGATGAAAAATCGTCAATGACCAGAATCGCCACCGATTCTGTACCCAGAGTCGCATAGAGCAAATTACTCGTAATCCAATCGGCGCTAGTTGCCAACTGGTCGGTTTCAATGTTTTCACCTTCCGGCGTCAGACCACTTTCGCTCGTTTCACCTGAAGCTCCAGCCGTGCCACTAAAGGCTTGACCTAGAATTTGATCTGGGGTCAAGGCACAGTTAATCGCATCCATCTTCTGATTCTGAGCATCAACAATCCCAACACTCAATAATAAACCACCGATCAAACAAGTCCGGTAAAATCGCTTCCATAGAGTTGTCATCAGGATTATCTCCATTTCGCTGGCTTATTCTGACCTAATCGTATAGTTTCGTTCCGATAGGTAGTCAGTCAAATCTGCAATCTGTGTTTTCGCTTTGACATGCCGCCAGAGGCTTAGCGATTCATCAAATGCCTGCTGGGCCAGATCATGATTTCCCATCCGGTCATAGTCTTCACCTATCGAACGCTGCACTCCCGCCATCCAGTAATGGTTATTTTGACCTCGTGCTAGTTCAAGAGCCTCTCGATGAGTCGCTAAGGCTTGCTCAAATTGGCCGAGTTCATGTTCGCACGAACCCCGATTAAGCAGTGACCAGAAATGGATATCAGTCAGTCCAAGTTTGGCAGCAATCTTTGCGGCCTCTTCCGAAAGCCTTCGACCATTTTCATAATCGGGATTTGGTTTATTGATGAGTTGGTATCCGCGATGATGGAATACAAAACTCAGAGCGAAATCATCGTCAATACTTTTTGCAATGGCCTCCGCCTGTTCATAATAATCATCCGAATCGTTGGCTTGCTGGTTAAAGCGCATCTTGGCAATGACCGTCAACAAGATTGCTTCTCGGCGTTGATTGTTGAGTTTCCGCGCGAGTTCCAACGCTTCCCGGTAGGCTTTAAGCGCACTATCATAGTCGCCGATGAAATCAGCATATGCATTTCCGATTTTGCTGAGGAGATAATGGGCCGTTTCTAGGTCATTTCTTTGTTTAGCCGTATCAATAGCAGCTATTAAGAGATTGAGCGAAAGCGCCGTATGTCCGCGCGCAGCAAAATAAGACCCATCAACAGTGAGCAGACGCATAATATCAATAAAGGTTTCAGCCTGACTGGATTGGTATGCGGCTTCAGCCGCCTCAAGAATGTTGCTCTGTTCTACCTCGAGTGCGTCTAAGTCATCTTTATGCGCAGCTGCATAGTCCCGACAGGCTTCGATAATAACCCGATAACTCAGTCCTTGGTTGATAAACATGGTTCTGGCATAGCTATAAGCCAGATCATGCAGGCGATAGTAAGCCACTGCGTTGTAGCTTCTTGCGCTCACCAGCCCACGGAGTTCGAGTTGGGAGAGCGCATCTTGTATGTTCTGCGGCGCAACTTTCATTGCCATCGCCAGAAGCTCGGCGGTAGAACTGGGCTCGAACATTCCTCCCAGCGCTACAAATACATCATATGGCGCTTTATGCAGAGCGCTTACACTGGCATCGAGCAGCGACTTGATGCCGGTGCGCCCCAGTTCGCCAAAGTTGGCAGGCATAGTCAGATCATGCGGTGAGTCTTCAATTTGTCGTAACAGGTCAGCAGGCGTAAACTGATAGACTTTTAGCGATTTGCTGGCAATTTCTAGTGCGAAAGCGTGGAAGCCCAAGACCTCACAGAGACGCATCGCATTCGGATCATTGCTGAAATCCCGTCCCCTAATATGGAGATGCAGCAGCTTGAGAGCCTGATCGGGTTTCAGTTCGCCGACCTCAATGATTTCGTCCAAAGGAAAACGATGCCGCGATGTCACCAGCAAGGGCATTCCACGCGGAATGGCTTTCACCATGTTCGCTAGCGAAGCACCATTCCACACATCATCCAACACAAGAAGCCCTTTTGTTTCAGTCAGCAGATGCCGCACCGCTTTGATCCGTTCGTCGCCAGTTGTGCTCGCAATAGTTTGCTGTGCGCCAAATAAGCGACCCAACGCTTCAAATAGGACATCGGCTTCAACTGCCCCTGCTCGAAGCCAAATGATGGGACCCTTACCTTCGCTCACGTATCGGGCAGCAATCGCAGCGGCCAGCGCCGTTTTTCCCATGCCCCCGAAGCCGCGCAGAAGGACATGTTCATTCTCGTCAAGAAGTTCTTGAACTTCCTCGATAAGATCTTCGCGTCCGATGAGTCTCTTCGGCTGTTCAGGTACGTCATCGGGAATGTGAGCCAGAATGGCGGTCGTCGCGCTGTGATAAGCAATCTGACGATCCAAGAGCCATTTCTCAATAGATCGGGTAACCTGTTCCTTAAAATCTTCAAGGTCGGTATACCAACGCGGCGTAATTCCAAACCGTACATCGCTTTGTTTGTCTAGGAAATTTTGTAACCGAGGATCACGCTTTTCGGGGTTGGTGTTCTTTACGTACAGGTGACGCTCAATGCCCCATTCGGTGGCTCGCTCGAACTCATCAATCGTCCACTCACCAAATTCATTCCAGAAGAGGCCGATGTAAAGTGAAGAGCTTTGCAGCGCCTCTAAATAAACCCTCCGGATGGATTTGTTACTCGCTGGCGCATCGCCCTCAAAGACCCAAGTATGAAGTTTGAATGTATCTTTGGCGAGTGTCGGTAGCAATTCCTGTAGAACCTTGCGCTCTAGGGCAAGCTCTTGCATTTTGGAGCTGATAAAAACGTTAAGTTCAGAAGGCACGGCTTTAAACCATCTGTTAAGCTTCTTGCGATTAGGATAGTTTACGCTATGTAGAGGTCTGGAACAAGTTATTCTCCTTCACTTATTACGACGAAGCGTATGGAACTGAAAGAATTAGGCTAAAAGCAAATAATCAGCCCTATTAAATGAATCAAATCAACTGAGTACATAATTTGCTCAATTAGAGCGGAGGGGTTTGCACTCGCGAGGTTTTGGAAAAGATCGGGCAATACACGCAGAAACGCCTCGGATACGAAGTTGGTCTACCCCCAATAAAATAGAGTAACAGTTTCCCAAACGACACAATAGGGATAAGCAAGGGGAGACTGAAAAAAATGAGTAGAGGATCGCAGTTTACAGAGGAATACAAACGGGAAGCGGTGCGGAAGGCAGAAACGAGCCAGAATGTGTCGCGGACGGCTCGCGAGTTAGGCATTTCAAACAAGACGTTACATGATTGGCTCAAGGTGTTTGGGCAGCCGCAACAGTTGGATTTGAACACAGCAACCCTGAGCGAACTGAGTGCACGGGTACGGCAGTTAGAACGGGCAGTGGCAGAGAAAGAGGCCACGATAGCGGTTTTAAAAAAAGCTATCGCGATTGTCAGCCAGACAAAGGGGAGCGATTTGCCATGATTGAACAGTCTGGAAGAACCGCTTCGGTGACGGCACTCTGTGATGCATTCGATGTATCTGAAAGTGGCTATTATGCATGGCGAGAGGCGAAGCCCAGCGCTCATGACAAACAAGATACGAAACTCGCAGAACAGATCCACAGGGTGTTTGAAAACAGTCGTCAGACCTATGGCAGCGACCGGGTAGAAGCCGCACTGCGCGAGAATGGGGTTTTGACTTCGCGTAAACGAGTTGCTCGCTTGATGCGTGAACAGGGACTGCGATCTGTGCGGGTGAAAAGGCGACGTCCTAGCCTGACCCATTCCGTGCAAAATGCTTATGTTGTTGACAACCTGCTGATACAGGATTTTACCGCCAGCCGGCCAAATGAGAAGTGGGTGACCGATACGACCTATATTCCCACTCATGAAGGCTGGTTGTATCTGGTGACAGTGCTCGATATTTTCACTCGTCAAGTTGTCGGTTGGTCGATGGGGAATCACCATGACGCTCCCTTAGCCGTCGCTGCCCTGAATATGGCCTTAAAGCGGCAACAGCCCAGCGCAGGCATGATCCTACATTCTGACCGGGGCAGTGAATTTGCCAACCAGCTTTACGCTGAGACTTGCGCAGCAGACCAGGTGATCCGCAGCATGAGCGGTTCAGGAAACTGTTACGACAACGCTATGGCAGAAAGCTTTTTTGCCACCCTCAAACTGGAAGCGGTTCAGGGGTGCGTATTTGCTACCCGCTCCCAAGTACGCATGGTCATCTTTGACTTTATCGAGGTGTTCTACAACCGCCAGCGACTGCATTCCGGCATCGCTTTTGCGGTCCCGGTCAGCTTAGTGACGTGACTTACTGTTACTCTACTAAACTGGGGGTAGACCACATAATTATGGGCGAGAAAGTCTCGAAAGCCTTTAATGGTTTTCCAATTGACGCCGGACTGTGCCGGAAGCAGCTCCGCTGGCAGACGTTTAATAATTTCACCAATGACTTCATACTCGCGGATGACCGCATCATGAAACAAATAGTTGGCAACAAAATCAGCTTTGCCATGCTTGGCGACATCTTCAATGCGAGAAATGTAGAGCAGGACATCAGTAAGATAATCACGAGTCGTTTTCATAGCGTTATTAAATCTCGTTGGATACCTCTCAGAAAGCGTTGGTCGTCAATGCCGTCGGTTATGAGGCTAACCTCACGCCCTAATAGGTCTTTCAAGTCGAGCCAAAGACCGACAATTTCAAACATACTGGTACCAGGGCGAGCGGTTACGAGCAGGTCAAAGTCACTTTCGGGGGTTGCTTCTCCCCTTGCGACGCTGCCAAAAACACGAATATTATAGGCACCGTAGCGTTCGGCCAGCGCTAGGATGTCGTCACGACGGGTGCGCAGATCTTCTAGCGTAGGAGGAGTTTGGATGACAGTTTCATTCATAAATTAATCTCCGCAGACTTCTGTTTATTATAGCCGGTAAGCAGTGATCTGAAAATTTGAACTTGTCAAGCTTCTGTGGTTTTTTCGCACTTTATGTGCAAGTGAAATAGTAGGAATAGTAGGCTGATTTAATATTCGAATTAACGAGAAGAGCAATTACTCCAGTAAAGTCCCTTTTCATTTGCGTAATTACGAGATTACTGGAATTACTCCAAAATACAGACTGAAGATACATCTTCCGGCACAAGCATATTTGCTGTACTTTCAAATACAGTACAATATAATTGTTCGAACGGGGCGCAGACACTTAGTACGATACATGAGCAAGAAATTGAACTTGCGAAGAACTTACTGCTCTTTGTCACCTACTACGAATTGGATGGGACACAACCTATTTCGACACGGGATAGGAACGCCATTATTCGCAGTCGATACAGCGAAGGCGAAATCATGTCTAAATTAGCTGAGGAATTTAGTATTTCCACACAACGCGTCCATCAGATTGTGAATTTCAAAAACAAGTGAAACATTTGATATGACTAAGAAGGCGGGTAATCAGTACCCGCCTATTCATTATTGTTTTTCAACAATCTCATCAATCAATGGCACTGCAAAGTCGCATGAGCAACGTATATCTCCCCTTTGATATAGCCTCATTACTGTTGTTGCGTGAAAAGGTTGTAACTGAAATACATCCTAGAAATGAGCCATGTTTTATTAGTGAGTAACTCAAAAGTTGCCTGAAATTATATGACCAGTATACGGCTTTGAGCACCTCATCATAAGCAATCGGCCCCTTTATTGATAGAAGAAAAATAGGTGTTTCCGATCTTTAGAATCTCACAGGCTTACATGATAAAGGCAAACGGAGATTTTATGGAGCGGGTTTACTTCGCTTGAAGACGAATTTTATTGCTCCTGCAACTCCTGCTTCTAATCCTCCTGCGATCAGAGAAATTTTTCCATTGGCAGAAATCGTCGCAGTAAGTTCAATTTCTTCCAATACTAAGCCCCTCATATTATCTTCGACAGCATCAAACATATAAGTGATATCGCTAAAAAACTCTTGCGCATTTTTTCGTAAAATTTCGGCTGGAATTTCCTGTGGAGTAAATATCTTAAGCCATCTCCTTTCCCCACCACGAAGTGAATCTTCAGAATTATTCGCTGGTTCCAACTGTGTAACAATGGAGATAGTTCTAGTATTCTTTTTCGGAGGCATAGTATCGAATTCCTTTACTGTAAGGTGATATCAGGATCACAGTAGGCTGTATAAAATAACGCTGTTATATCCTTAAGGGAATTTCTTCGTCCAATTATTTCCTTACGCGCTTCATGCAAAGCCTCGCCTATATTGACACCTTGTAGTAAGTAGTTATAAAAACGAACCGTCATATCTCTCGCAATGCTATCGAAAATAAGGGATTCTAAGGCTATGATATTTGTCCCCCCTTTACTTCTGAAAGCACTTACGAAGTCCCAAGTTTTCTTTGATGTCCATTGCTTCTCCAAAGGATGACTGGTGTTACATATGTTTAAGAAAACTATGGGCTCTCCGAGCGCTTCGATAACTGGATCATCATCTAAATCATTAATAAAATATCTGTTATTATTAAGCGTTATAAATTGTATATTTTCCTCTGGATCAAAGACGGCATGACATGAGATATGAATAATGTCATATTTCTCTTTGGTAAAAAAATCATTTATTTCATAAACAAGATCATCACCAACTGCGTTCCATTCGGTGAATGTACTCAGAGAAATCTTTCCTAATCGATCAAGCCCCTCAAAAAATGCAAATTCTTCTTTGGCATATTTCAGCTTTGGATCGCAAATCAGCCCTATCTTAGGTTTCTTTGGATAATTACGGGTGTGCAAATCTTTTTCGTTACTATTAATATAATATGGCATTACTCCAACGATCTTGTGATACGCCCAAAATTCTTTAATCAACTGATGAAGATCAAAGTTTGTATCTGACCTTGAGAAATTTTGGATTGACAACCGAAACAACAAATCCCATGGAAAAAAGAAAACATTTGAATGAACTACAAATGTCGATGCTCGAGACGTGTCAATATTACATAGCTTTGCAGCGGTGTCAGCGCCAAAAATAGCATTCAAGGTATTGTATCCGCGACGAGCTAGGCCGTTAGGTCGCTCGACAATTCTGTCAATAATGATGTCAATATTATTAGGGGAATCATTAATCGCGTTGACCAAATTCCTTGATGAGCTATACAAACTTGCAGCGTGATCATCAAGCCTATCTAGAGAAAGGTTAATGGTTATGGGAACCTCTTCTATCGGAAAGATGTATGCAATAAAACCACCTTCATTGGGATTGTTCGTGATGGTTAATGTAATTTTAGGTGTATTTCTAGAGGATTTTGCTGCGTGAGCACGTACGACACCGTATCGTCTTGCCATAGATCCTTTTAACCTCAAAGACGCTATTTATCGAATCCGCACATTGAATGACATTGTTTGATTAAGCGAATCATTGACAAAAATGTGTATATTTACATATTGAGACCGAGCTTCTTGCCTAACAAACGTAACAGGAAAACGTAGGCGTTCATTATGTATCAATTCATTAAAATTAAAGTAGTTGATCTTGTTTTCTTCTTTTTTGAGATAAATCGACTCAATGCAAATTGCAATTTTCCCTAGTTCTGCTCTATGATCAATGTAGTTTTGGGAAAATTTTATGACTACATCAATAAGATAAGTTTTATTGATTTCAACATAGATATTATCACTAGATTCTAGTCCCGTATCGAAAATAGTTATAATCTCGCAGACTACATCATCTCTACCTTCTGTGTCTGTAAATTCGTCACTTTCCTCAGCAAGTTTGTCTGGTTCGTCAATCTCTAACAGTCGACGCTGCCCGGGAGGGTAAATCAGATATTTGATAAGATTACGGATTGTAGGATCGAATCGCTCGCGATCAAGATTTTTACTAAAGATCTTTACTGGAATGTTTAATGATAGACCATTATTGCGCAAGACAGAAACAACATCGTGTGGAAGATATGCACTAACAAAAACAATGGCAACACTTTGTCGCGAGTTAAGATAATTGATATTATCAAGTATCCAATTTAATCCATCAGCGTTGCCTGTTACATCTTTGAGGCGAATGTCCATTATTAATAGTATCGGATCTTCCACTTCCGTTACTATTATTTTCAACTCATCAATTGTATCTGCTGACACATAATTTAACGTATCTATTTCAAGTGTTTTAATGATGTTTTGGATTGCTAGTTTCCAATCACCATTATCTTCTGCATGAATTATTGTCGCGATTACGTATAGCGCATCAGGGAACAAGGTCACGATTTATGTCCAGTGTATTAGGTGTTTCTGAGAAGTGACAAGGTACTAATAATGCAAATGTAGTACCATCCTTTGATGTATCCACAACATAAAGATCACCTCCATACCAACGTAGTACAGAACGGGACCAAGCAAGACCAATACCGAAACTTCGCGAATTATCTCTCGTAGCGTTCGGTTTACCCAGTTCAAAAACACTTGCTTGATAAGCAGGATCAATTCCGGTACCAGTATCGGATATTACTATTTTTACACATTGTACGCCTTTATAAGTTTCGTTGCTAGTAATAATAGTCAATACTCCTTCTCCGCTGTCCATCGCCTTTACCGCATTGTGAATTACAACCCTGCACATTTGTCTAACTTGGCGTTCGAGACCCTCAATATCTGAAGGATATGCATTATAATGTTTTTGTATGATAATATATGAGCTTTTTCTCACTCCATATAATGCGTAATCAATACTGCGATGAACGTCGAATATATGGCTTTCAGGAGGAGAAACTGTTTGTTGCATTAAATAAATAAGATCAATAAATCCCCTAATATTTTCTCGAATGCGCGTAACAAGGTGTTCTTCTTCATGATAAAGAACATAGTGACTCTTTTCGTCCAAAAGAGTAGTTGCCAATTGTTCAGCTGCTCCCAAACTATTGAGACTTAAGTGTATATCTTCCCCATATAAAAGACCTATCATTGCGAGTTGGTTTGCATCCTCAAGAGCTTTCTCCGTTCGTGTCCACTGTTCAACGTAACGACTCTTACTGTCCAGCTTACTTATCGTCTCAAAAATGTTTCCCAAGTATAGTGATAACCTTTCTAAAATTTCAATTTCACGGTCCCCAAAGTAACCAGCTTTGGAATGATCAAGCGTTATGATCAGTTGGGCAATCCCATTATGTAGAACCGGAAGACCAATCCAGGAATTAACTCCCAAAGTAGTATCTTGGGGTACCCACAATGAATTCAATGAGGTGTCACCAATGACCATTGGAAGGCCACTATTAACCATCTGCTGAATTAACTTGTCTTTTGAAATGGGTCTAATTAAATAATTGGACTGATCAATAAAGTTAACCTCATCAATACGATTAGCTTTAGCTGCAAAAATCACAACGCGTTCGTTGTTCACATGAACTTTTTGTACTGTGCCTCGCTCGGCGCGAACTAAGCTGAGAAGCTCTATTAGAAGCTGCTGAGCAAAGTCTAGCTCGGTTCTTTTTTGGGTAAGACGTTCAATGGCTTCACGTACTTTGGTTTCTCTTGAGTATTTTTCTGCATTATCTAGTGCCAGAGTTAAATAGGTCGCAAAGTTCTGGACGATTAGAACTTCATCTTGCACATATGAGAATATCTCATCTCGTCGGTCGAGCGTTAATAGCCCTATTACATTTTCTCCAGAGAAAAGAGGAGCTCCAAGCCATGATGTAATATTGTCTGAATCTGCATGTTCCGAAAATATTTCATCGGTTCTCATATCTTCGCGTATAACTATTCTTTTCTCATGCATTGCTTCATGGTGCGGCAGTCTTATGTCTTCAATATCGAACAACGTTCCTAGTACATTCTTTTCGGATCTGGAATATGCAACTATTTCTAGATATTTACCTTGTATAATTTGAACACTGGAACTATCTACCTGTATGTAATTGCTCAAATGAGTCAATGCATTCTTGGCAACTTCAATTGGGTCTAGAAGTTTTGCGAGTGTCAAGTACGTTTTCTGCATCTGTGAGAGTAAATCTAGTGACCGTGAAATGTAGAGATTTGCTGAAGATAATTTGCCGAGTTCTTGAAAAATAGCCAATTCTTCTTCCCGTAATTGCCTATATTCGGCACCCGCAAAAGAGGTGACAATTGACCCATATCGGCTTGAACCTAAAGCCAATGGAACTGCAACGACACTTTCTAGTCCTTCTCTAAAATCCTCTATGAACCATTCAGAGTTTTCATAATCATCAGTGTATAAGAGCGTTTCTTGTGAGATACATTTTTGCGCTATACCTTCGGGAAAGTTCAGTTTGCGATCTAAATAAAGTTTGTCAAAAGCTTTACCCCCTATGGCAATTATCTGTAAAGTACGTGGATCATACATTGGTTTCAAATATACTATGCAGCGTGTAGAGCTAAACTCCGACACAACAAACTCAGCAATATGTGCTGCCTGAGCCTTCAGCTCTGTGTACGCTGCAAGTTTTGGTGCCAAATCGTTCAGACGCAGCAGACCTTGCAATCGTCTTATGCCGTGCCTAAGTTCGAGCGCGTTACGGATTATTGGCGTGAATCTTCGCGCAAACTCTATTCCGTTCTCAATTATGTCATTAGAAATCGCGTTTTCTTTGTTAAAGCTAACAGTTAGAATACCAAAAACTTCATTCTCAAAAGAAAAGGGAAAACAAACGAATGAACCAATAGCTTCAGCTTCATCATGGTCGAAACCAGACGTGCGCGTGAGCAGAAAGCTAAAATATTTATTCGCATGAGCATGTTGTTCGAAAAAATAAGGTAGTTTATCAAAATAACAATCTTGAACGAATTGTGGAATTGGACGCCCACGGAGCGAAATATCTCTATACATAGCCTGTGATACTCGACCCCTTTTCCCTTCAACCCTAAGTTGACCCACATCAGGATCAACAATCCTGATGTGGGCCTCAGTGGCAGCAAAATATTTTATAGACTCATCTGAGATAATTTGTCCGATGTTTGATAAATCAAGTCTTTGATTGATAGCATCATTTAAACGTGCTCGATTATCCAGTTCTTGGAGTATATTGACCCGATGACGAAAGATGAGAAGGTATGCAAGGAATATTGTAACTCCCCAACGAGGCACCAAATCTTCATTAAGTATTGCTTCAAACTGTTTGTTTAGTGTGGTACTAATTGAAGTTGTAACTAATGTGACTACTATGCAAATAAATAAGGCATACACTGCTACCCATACAGATCTATAGAATTGGCTCACTATTAACAAAGGTAGGAGAAATATAAAAAAAGTATCTGAGTGAGGATCTGCTGTTAAGTAAACAACGAAAGAAAATATGATGGTGTCGTAAACAATACAAATTAAATAAAATCGCTTCCACAGTTTCTTTCTAGAAACAAAGTGCATAATAACGATAACAATAGAAATCAAAAAGTTCAGAATTAATAGCGGAAGTGTTGATTCATTTATCTGATTGTGTAATGTAAATCTCCAGAATATTACTATCGACAAGAGAAGGCGAGTGATGGACAAATAAACGTCATCGTCATTAAGTGAATTAATTGCTGTTCTAACTTTGGATCGTATTGGAATGGTGCCTGTCATTTCATATATCCTCAGTTAAAGACTGATATTAAATCTTTGTCACGACTGGTGACTGGCTAGTGTAGTATTCAATTATGATTGTGACAACAAGTTAGGTCATGAAGAACCCCCTGTAATTAGTGCCAGCCAAAATTAGATAGGATGCGCCAAAGTCAAGATTGTCGGTGTCATGCCAACAGGACATTATACAAACTATCATGATATTATTATGCATCATTGCTCAGGGTAATCGCATCAAATTCCAGCAATATTCTAAACATCTCTTAAGAGCTACTCTGAACCAAGTGTAATAGTCGACTATACAGAAATTCCTATGTATTCCTACGGAAAGTCGGTTCAGTTTAGTTCAAAAGGGTTCAAACCAATTTTGATGCGATTACCCTGCATCATTGCTTGATTATGCGCTTGACATCCTCCGCCTGAAGAGATCGGGCATGGCGCGACCTTGTGGTTCCGGTGCAGTTGTTCCTAGCGGTACAACTTATCCAAATCAACTCGTTCACACTTCGCATAACTAATGTTCTCGACAAAGTCACATTAGATGTCTGTAATCAGTTTACACAATGCCTCATTGAAAAATAGAGGTTGGACGGTGACCTAATGACTTATCCGTTGAT
>JBBSBM010000135.1:0-16139 GCA_038251275.1 Aggregatilineales bacterium | reverse complement strand
GCAGCTACCTCTCCACCGCTCGCAAACAGGGTGTCAACCTCCTTGATGCTCTCTCTGCTGCCTTACATGCTGCTCCTTTTCTCCCTTCCTCCCCTACCTGAGTAGTTACGCAGTTTGTGCAGTTTCGGCATCTCGCTCCCTTAAATTCGCCGTCAAAACCACTTGTTGCAATTGCGCTTTTTGCAGTTTTTGCAGTATTTCCGAATCACTCAGCATCTCAAAATCTGTCAACTGTGAACTGATAACTAAAAACTGAATCAAAAAGGAGCGCTCTCGCTCCCCTTCTATAGACTAAAGACTACCGACTAATGACTTCCCTACGCCGAACCACCATCTGCCCCAACCCGCTGGGCAAAAACCACATAGCGTTTATTGTCCACCTTATACGGATAGCAGGAAATCAACGTCACCGTCGAACCGCCCCGGTCGTTCATCACCGAAACATCCGTCGGCTCAACAATCTTAAAACTGGTCACCGCGTAGGTGAATTCCTGAGTCTGTGTCCGAACCGTGAATTGGTCGCCCACCTTGAGTTTATCAAGGTCGCGGAACACTTCACCATAAATATCGTTGTGACCGGAAAGCACGAGGTTGCCTTGCTTGTTACCGGGATTCACACCGTTCAACACCATTCCCACACCCAACTTCAGCGCTTCCCAATCCACACCCGGAACAATCACATGGTTGACGTTAATCTGCGGGATGTTGACCTGCACAGCCGTTTCGCTGGTCGCGGGCGGACGGGCGCTAATCGGCACATAAATTTGGTCTGCCACCATACCCCGCAAAGAAGCCGGGATTTCATTGAGGTTGAATTGAGCCGTGCCGTTTGCATTCAAAATGTGTCCACCGGGCAAGACCACTGCGCTCAGTTGGATTTGGGGTGTTGGGGCGAGCGTCGGTAAGCTGGCTTTCATTTGCTGGTCAGCCATCGCTTGTGCCGAAGCTGTTTCTTGTTGCAATTTACTCTGAGCATTGATCATCTGGTAGCCGAGGAATAACAGCCCGACCACTGCCACCGCTTCCACCAGAAACATCGACTGGTTGACGAACTTCTTCCAGAAGCGTGATTTTTCCGCAGTCCGTGCCGGTCGGTTGTCATCTTCAAATTGGGGTGCAGCCGAATAACCCACCCGTGCGCTCATCGGCTCAGAAATCATCTGTGAGCTTACCGGAGCAGGCGCAATCGGATCAGGGATTGCTGGAACGGTCACACCGGGAATCTGGGGAATCGGCGCACTCGGAGCAGTCACTGTAACCACTTCCGAACCAACCATTCGCCCCGCACGTTTCATCCGGTCGAGGCGTTTCTCGCGTTCTTCTCGCTTGCGGATGGCGAGAATTTTTTCAAGTTCTTCGATTGAAAGTTCATCAACAGGTCGTTTATCGCGCATTGTTACCGTGTATTTGATCTTGTTGGTGAATCGGGTCTGCCCACTGAAAAATCAGGTCTTTATTCCTCATCGCTGTACACGGAGAGGGGGCTAGGGGGTGAGGTTCTTGATTCGCCAACAGCTTTATTTGCCGAATTGCTCATTTACATTCCATTATAGCTGGAAGGTGTGAATTGCAAATTAAAGATCGGTTTGCTTCGGTAACCACTCATCGCGCAGTACACCCATTTGTAGCAAATCGACGTACTGACCATTGCTCCACACATGGGCGCGTAGTCGGCCTTCTTCGATGAAACCGCAGGCTTTGTAGGCACTAATCGCGCGTGGATTATGCCCGTGAACTTGCAGCCAAACTTTGCGGATGTTTCTCAACCGGAAAGCATAATCGAGCAAAAGTGTGATCGCCTCGCGCCCGTAACCTTTCGCCCAATAATCTTTATCGCCAATCGTGATACCCAACTCGCAAGTGCTGGCGACGGTATCGTAGCGGAATAAGGCACACTGCCCGATAAATTTACCGTCGACTTCAATCGCAAAGGTGGTGCTGTCTCGCCCACCACGTGACGCATCTTGGTCGAATTCGGCCTGTAAACGCTGTAACGATTGGGGATAAGGCGGATCGCCACCGCCAGCCAGTTCAACCTCAACATCGTTGTTGAACTGCCACTGCCGTTCCAAATCATCACGGGTCATGCCCCGTAAAATGACGCGTTGACCAAATAACATATGCTTACGCCTTCGCCGCTACCGCGAACACTTCACGCTCAAAGAACCAACGGAACGGTGGCACATCGAAGGCCAACACGCGTAAACCAGCCATGAAAATATTCTCGGCGCGGTCTTGTGGTGGGCTATCTAACCACACCTTGCCATTAAATCCAGCTGCCCGTAATGCCTGCCCCATGCTAATCATCGACTGTTCGTTGACGTGTACATGCTGGTTCACTGCCACACCGAATTGGCGCGGGTCTTTAGGATACTTATCGCCATCGCCCATCAATGTACGGAACGCCCGCACCATCGGGTAAGCATACTTGTCGTACCACACATTGGGCGCGGTATGGATAATGAAACTTCCATTCGGTTTGAGGACGCGATGCACTTCCAACATCGCCGTGTGCAGTTCCCAAGGGTGCAAATGCTCCACCACGTCGAACATCAACACGCGGTCAAAACACGCATCGGGGAACGGTAACTTTTTAGCATCGGCCTGCATCACGGCTGTTTTACCGGGTGCGACGCCGTTGACGCCTTGGATCACATTCTGGGACATCTTGACCGCTACCGCCGCATAGTCAATGCCAATCGAATCTGCGCCCAGTGTGGCACAGTGGCGCAAAATTTCACCACGCCCGCAGCCCACGTCCAAAATCGTCATGCCGGGGGTAATTTCCGCCAACTTGAAGGCCGCACTGAGCCGCCGCGAAAGCTGTTCGCCTTCGGTGGTGGTGAATTCGTCATAACCCTCGCACGCCGTCAGAAAGTATTCTTCTGTATAGAGCGTGGAGGGAAGGGGTTGTTTTTCCTGTTCCGGTTTCAATATCACTGCCTGCTTAATGGATTTTTTTACGTCATTTGTGTGGGGATTATACAGAAGGTGATAGGGGTTACAACAGGTGTTTCTGAAAACAGGCGAGATGTAACACGTTTTAGAGCGTTTTTCATCACACCTTCTACGCTATGCCTGAACGCTTCAGTGTATGATGGATAGTACTTAAGATAATATCTACGGAAGCGTAACCTTTTGAACGTTAAAACGGTAGAGTCATCAGGAGTAGACGACTCATACCACTACCGGAGCATAAGCTGTGGAACGCGGTAAAGAACGTCGCTTACTCCAACAGGTGTTGCGCGGTGATGCAGATGCCTTTGCTAGTCTGTACCAAGACAATGTACAGGCTGTGTTTCGCTATATTGCCTACCGCGTGAACGATGCACATCTAGCCGAGGATTTAACGGGGGACGTTTTTGTAAGGGCACTCAAAAGCATCAACACCTATGAGGATCAGGGCAAACCGTTTCTCGCGTGGCTCTACAGGATTGCCCATGCCCGTGTGGTTGATCATTACCGCCAAACAGATCGCCGTCCACAATCAACTGCGCTTGATGATCAGCCGTTAGAAGCACCGGGCGATATGGATGCAACACTTTTACGGAGACATGCCGCTAAAGTGCTGCGTGAAGCAATCAGTGATTTAACCGAAGACCAGCAGCAGGTCATCATCTTACGTTTTATTGAAGGGCAGCGGATCGAAACCGTGGCAGAACAGATGGGTAAACAACCGAACGCCATCAAACAACTTCAGCATCGGGCGCTGCATGCCTTAGCGTCGCGGCTGAAACGCGCCGGTTTCGATATTGAGACAGTTCTTTCGGGGATGGCATGAACGAATACTTCGACGACCCCGAATTTAAGGCTGTACTCGCGCAGTGTACCGAAGATATTCTGCGTCAACACCGCACGTTAGAAGAGTGTCTACAAGCTTATCCTCATTACGCTGATCATCTAAAACCGCTTCTCATGGCAGGCCTGATGACCAGCCGTTTGAAAGCACCGCAGCTTTCCAAACAATCCATGAACGCACTTGAATCAAAGTTGCGGACGCAAATGAAGCAGCAGAAACGCCTACCGCAGCGTCGATCCGGCTTATCCTATGGTCTGAGCCGTTTAGCCGCAGTTTTAGTAATCGCCCTTTTGTTAGCCTTTGGCAGTGGCGCGGGATTAGTCGCGGCCTCATCCAACAGCATTCCGGGTGATCCACTTTACGGTATCAAACGCCTCTGGGAAGCGATTGTATTAGCATTATCGCCATTAACTGGCCCACAAGATGCTTTGTGGCAGCACGTCGCAGAATCACGGCTGGACGAAATTGAGCGGTTAGAGGCTGAAGGCAAATTGAACGAAACCGCACTGGTCGATTTTTATGGTGCGTTGTATCACTTAAGCGGATTTTCCAACGCCGAAAATGATCCGAAAATTATGAGGCTGATGCAGAATACCGCCAGCGCCTTGATTAACATTACACCTTCGGCTGAAACGCGCGAGGTCTATCAAGATGTACTGCGATTGGCACAGGACGATGTACGAACGGGTGTTGTCCAACCGCCGCCTGCCGCACTGCCTGCCAGTATTATGCAACGAACCGCGCTGCCAACCTTCATTCCCTCGGCAAGCGCCAGCGCCACAGCTAGCCCAACATCTACAGCGAGCGCTACCTTCACGCCTACACAAACTGCTGTTCCCAGCGCAACAGCTACTTTAACCGCATCACCTACACCGACCAACACACCAACCATTACGGCAACACCCAGCCGTACACCCCGTATACCCGCTACAGCCACTAAGACGCTGACACCAACCATTACGCCAACCTCCACATCGACGGTCACGATTACGCCAACTGCCACGTGGACAGATTTACCGCTACCGCAGCCCATCTTCCCAATCGTACCTGTTGCAACCCGGCAGCCCGCATCTATCGCCACCGATGTTCCAACCAATGAGCCGGGTGTGGAAGCCACACGCATTCGTGCCACCGAACTCTCAGTATATTTGACGCAAACCGCTGGTCCACCGAGTGCCACCAACGCATCGCCTCCTTAGCATTGTAAGGCAAAATACTTCCCAAATACTCAGGTCAACGCTGCTTGATTTGTGATAAAGTCAGGGCGGAAGCAACTTTGCACAGGAGCAGGCAATGCGAAAAATCCTCTTATCGACTCTCGCGGCACTTTTGTTGGCAGTGAGCAGTGTGGCGGCGCAGGATACGACCGTTCCCGAAATACCGAACGCTAAACAATATCAATTACTGGAAATTACCAATGGGCTTAAGCGCCCACTTTTGCTCACGAATGCAAATGATGGTAGCAATCGTATGTTTGTCGTCGAACAAGACGGACAGATTTGGTCGATGACTGTGGTCGATGGCGCTATCCAAAAGCAGCCATTTTTGGATGTGTCGGGCTTAATTAGTACCAACGGCAATGAACGCGGCTTACTGGGTTTGGCCTTCCATCCGCAGTTTAAAACAAACGGCCAGTTCTTTATTGATTACACTGATGTCAATGGGAACACAGCGGTCAGCCGTTATAATGTTCTTGTCAGTGATCCCACTGTCGGTGATCCGAACAGCGCCTCATTTGTCATCAAAATTAAGCAGCCTTTCCAGAATCATAACGGTGGCAACCTCGCTTTTGGCCCTGATGGTTACCTGTACATCGGCATGGGTGACGGCGGTTCTCAAGGCGATCCCAATGGTAATGGGCAAAACGGAAAAGCTTTACTCGGCAAACTCCTGCGGCTCGACATTGACAGCGCCCAACCCTACGCCGCACCTCCAAATAATCCAGCCACAGCCGACCCCGATTTTGCGCCGGAAGTTTGGGCGATGGGCTTACGCAATCCGTGGCGCTTCACATTTGACCGTTTGACGGGTGATTTGTATATCGGTGATGTGGGACAAAACCAGTGGGAAGAAATTAATTTCCAAGCCGCTGATGCTGCCGGTGGCGCGAACTACGGCTGGAACATTATTGAAGGCAGCCATCGTTATTCAGGTGTCCCTGAACCCAAAGGATTGACTGCGCCTATCGCTGAATATTCGCATAATGAAGGCGGTTGCTCGGTTACCGGTGGTTATGTCTATCGTGGTGAAAGCCTCAAAGCGTTGGATGGGGTTTACCTGTTTGCCGATTATTGCAGCGGTAAAATCTGGTCAACCTTCCGTGATGCCAGCGGCACATGGCAAACCAATCTATTTATGGACACCGACTTTTCGATCCCATCCTTCGGACAAGATGAGGCAGGCGAACTCTACGTGGTTAATCAAGGCGGCAGCATCCTGAAGTTAGTCGCTGCATCGTAACCTGCTACTAACCAGTGGTGCAAAGACGAATTTCGACTTTTTTAACTCGTTATGCACACCGTTTTTCACCCCAAAAGAACCTCTTAAAGCCCTTCTCCCCCGAACTCAAGGGAGAAGGGTTGGGATAAGGGGGTAAATTTGCACCATTAGTTAATAGAAGTAGAAACGAAGGGGCGTTGATGCCCCTTTTAAATTTACTTGACAGTTGATGTTTAGCGTCGCAGCCCCAAACGTCGTGCCAGCAAGCCAGAAATCCAGCGCAGTTCTTCGATTTTGAGCAAAGTTGCCATGCCCAAAAACACTGCCACGCTCACACCGCCCGCGATGCCTACTAACAACACTTCATGAACAATCGTGCGCGTGCCGATGCGCGTCATCAAAATCGGCAGTAGCACAGCCGCTGCGATACCCATCACCCCTGCTGCTAGTCCCGACTTACTAAAAGTCTTAATCAAACGCTGTTCGCCAAAGCCGTTCATCCGTCGCGATAGCAAAACCGCCGATACCGAGGCATGGGTGATATGCTTCAGACTATCAGCAATCATCAGGCTAAATAGGCCATAGCGTGGAAATAAGATCACTGCTGTCACCGCATACACCACGAGGCTCAACGCACCAATCAGCGCCGGAGTCAGGGTATCTTGACGGGCATAAAAGGCGTAGACCAAAAGCAAATCCAACGCAGCGAAAGGCAGCCCTATTAAGTAATAGCGCAGCGCCATCGCCGTCATCATCGTGTCTTTTTCAACAAATGCCCCGTGCTGGAACAATAGCCCGATAATCGGGTTCGCCAGCACCAACAGCCCGATTGTCGCCGGAATAATCAGCGTAATAGCCAACCGCAGTCCCAAGCCTAATGTGTCTTTAAAGGCTTTGTTACTTTCGGGTGTGATGAGTGCCGCTTGCCGCGCCAAAGTGGGCAAAATCGCGATACTGATGGCGGTTGCGACTAACCCCTGTGGAAATTGAATGAGGGTCGTCGCCCAATTCATATAACCGATACTGCCATCGCCAGTTTGGCTGGCAAGGCTAAAGCTGAACGGACGAATGAGCAGAATATCCATAATCAGCGAGAACATCACCGGCGCATACAACTTGGCAATCTGCCGTACCACCGGATGCCGCCAATTAAAAGTAAAGTGCAGCCGCGCCCCTTTCATACCCGGAACTTGAATCGCTAACTGTGCCAGCGAGCCAATCAGCCAACCAATCGCTGCTGCTGAAATGCTGTAAGCCGGACGAGCCATCGTCCACTGTACGCCGACCGATGTGATGTTGGGCAAGAGTTGAATTGGAGGCGCAAGGAAAATGGTTGCTAATACGATGCTGCCATTAAACATAACCCCCGCGAAGGCAGGCCATGTAAACTCGCGCAGCGCATACAAGGTGCCGCTAAGTACGGCAAACAAACTCATAAAGAGTAGTGAAGGGGCGATTAGACGTAGTAAGTGCGTTGCCAGCGCGGCCTTTTGGGGGTCAAAGCCGCTGCCAACGATACCAATCACCTGCGGAGCTATTAAGGTTACAATTAGAATGAGGACTGCGAGAATTGCCGTTACCAAACTGAGCAGCACCGATACGACACCCCACAGGGCCTTTTGACCTTCACGGGTGGCGATTTCGCTGAGTACAGGGATAATCGCACTGTTGACGTGTCCGCCAATCAACAGGTCATAAAAGCCAGTCGGTACACTTGTGGCGACTTCGAAGGCGTCTACGGCCCGTGAAGCACCAAATAAATTGGTCAGCGCGATTTCCCGCACCAGCCCTAATATGCGCCCTGCCAGATTACCCATCGCGATAATACTGCTGGCACGGGCGACCCCGGCGTTGGTTTCTTCCTGTGTGACTGTGGTGGTATCTTGGATAACGATATTGGTGGCTGCTTCAGTTGTAGGACTTTCGAGCGACATAGGACTCCTGTCCGCTGCTATGAGTGCAAGGATAGCACATCAGCGGGGGAAAACGAGGTTAGATTTCGCTCAGAGCCAACGCTTGGACATCGCTTGCCTGACTGCTCACCACCGCGCACCGTGCCAATAGCTGCATCATAGCTCAACTATCTCTCCCCTAAAGTATGTACTACAATCAGAGCATAGAGCAGTCGAGCTAACTTTTAACATTCATAACTCAAACCTTACCCGGCATCTTCAACTTGCATCTATGAGCCAAGCTACTTCTTGCTAAAGGGATAAATCGTATGACGAAACGCCTGTTAATCAGTTTAGCCATTTTAGTGGTGACCATGACGGCCTGTGGCAGTAATAACACCAACAACCCGCCTGCTGTCAACCAATCCAATCCTATTGAATGGGATCGCGATCCTAAAACAATTGTCTTTCGGGCTGATGTCAGCGGCGGAAATGGTGATCCATTCTTTGCACTTAGCGACGTACCACTCTGTACCATTTACGGCGATAACCATATCGTGTGGGTAAATGAATTGGGTGTCAATAACGTTCAAATTCTCGAAGACCGTATTTCAGACGACGCTATGCGGGAATTCGTGAGTTACGTAGCGCTCAGCAAGCAGATCTATAACTACACCGCCAAAGCAGACACCCTCCCCCTCAGCGATCCCAAGCCAGTGGTCGAAACATTGACCTTATTCGTTAACAAAGTTGACCATAAGACCGATGCCTTCGGTGGTTGGGATTACGATTACTATCAAGAAATTGTAACCCGTTGCCAACAAATTAGCAGCGCACCGGTCATCTATGTCCCTTCCGGTGCATGGATTTCAGCCCGCGAGATCCCGTATGACTCGCAAGTAGCACGCCAGCCTTGGGACGCAAAAGCAAATAACCTGAGCCTTAAAGAGCTCGCCGCTAGTGGTCAAGCCAAATGGATTACAGATCGCAATACCGGTGTCTTTTGGAATATGTTCCTGACATCGCCAAAAGATATGCAGTACATCGAGGATAACGTTGAATATAACGTCGCTATTCAAGTGCCGAATATCACGCGGGATTCTCCGGCTGCCCCCTAAATTAAATAGCGTAGAGGATGGTCAATGGCTGTCCTCTACGCCGAAAATGTTTAACTTCTAGCAGCGGATTATATTTCGGTTGCAGCTAACAAAGCAGCTTTCAAAGCATCAATGTCTTTGTAGCTATCAGTTCCAGATGGCAAAACACCTGACTTCAAACTGATATATTCGACATCCGGTTTATGATGGGTCGTTTCCCGGTCACGTAGGGGATAAAAATATTCACTTGACTGGTTGATGCGGGTGGTAATCCGGCTGCGAAGTGTAGATACTTTTTCGGGTGTCGTAATCACCATAAAATCTTCGGGTGCAAGATGTCCAACAAAATCATCTTCCCCACCCATTTCACGCACTGCATTCTTGATCATCATCGTAATCGCACGCAGCACGTCATCGGCAGCTACAAAACCATAGCTCTCGCGGAATTCACTCATGCCTTTAATAGCAATTAGAAGTATTGCCCAAGGATCATCTGCCATCAGCAGTTCATTTAAGTGTTGGTCAGCTTGTTCAGCTTCTGGTAACTCGGTAACCGGATTGCTGCTGGTTTGACGTCCCGCCCGGGAAATCGCATTGCGGGCACGCAAACGGAGTTCCTGCACATCAAACGGTTTCGTGATGTAATCGACAACACCCAATTCCAGCCCTTGCAGCTTGTCGATACGGTCTCTTTTCTCAGTCAAAAAGATGATGGGAACATTTTGAGTGCGGCGCTGTAAACGCATCTGACGACACACTTCGTAGCCGTCAATATCTGGCAAGCGAATATCCAGCATCACCAACGCAACGTTATGATGTTGGACGAGTTCAAGCGCCTCTTTGCCCCACGCTGCGGTGTAGACATCATAATCTTGCACTTTAAAATAGGCACTCAACATTTCAGAAAGATCGAGATCGTCTTCGACAATCAGAATTTTGGTTTTGGTTTCAGCCACAGGCGCTTTTCCTCCGCAAATTCTTGATCAGCACTTAGCCAATCGGCACTTTATTGATGACAAATACACAGCGGGGATCGCCACAAGCCGTGCAAGCACTCTCGTAAACATAGTATTCATGACCGTTCGAGGACCAGCGCAGACATTCTTGGACAATGCCTGCCAGCGCGTGGCACACCGGTTTCTCGGACTTGCGCCCCCATGCCGTCGCACTATGATCGACGAGGAAGCGAAAACTCTCAGCCGTTTGTTCGACTTCGCAGTGTTGATCGCTAAAAGTATTATAGATGTTTGCCAGTGCTTTAAGACCAATAAAGCAGCATTCATTACGCGGGAGTGCACGGAAAGCCGGATCGCTCATACCAGCCATCGCACCAAACGTCCGCAGCCCTAAGGAAAAGCTGGCACGCCCGACACGCAGCGTCATACCGCGCCCACCACGAATGCCGTAACTGTCTTCTAATGCGATATTCAAGGCAGTCATGCTAGCGAAATCAAATTGCTTCATCATATTATCGGGTGGCAATTCGTTGACGTAGTTGAACAGTCCTGCCTGTTTCAAGAGTGTTTTGAAGGCAGCCTGCCCCATTACATCGTCCATTGCCACGAAGAAATACCGCGCGATGCGGTTAGGGAGATATAGGCCAGCCAATTGCACGAGGCTTTGCTTTTCTTCAGTTTATACGAGTTGGGATAATGCATCGACAGTGCGAGTAACATCCAAAAAGATCAAACCGAGTTTGGCTTCTTTACGTGCCAATACGGTTAACACAGCTTCATCACCGACGGCGGTTAGGATGACATATCCACTTTCACCCTTCACCATGACCTGCTCCAGCATACCACGTCCTAGTTCAGACGAGATACGTTCACCCAGCGAAAGCATAGCCGCCGACATGGCGCTCACACGGTCTTCCTCAATATGACCGGGCAGTGAAGAAGCCATACTCAGGCCGTCAACACTGACGATAGCCGCTGCTTCCACATCGCCAGAGCTGGCCTGCAAATCGCGTAGTCGTTCTACAAGTTGTTCAGTACGAGACTTCGCCACGAGCATCTTCTCCTGCACGACAAATTCTAATATCAGTTGATGCTTTGGATTGTAGCATAGAATTACGGCAATGGCACTTAAGCATTGTGCCTGAATGAAGAATTACAGGATTGGAATAGAGATTCAACCTGTCGGGAAGCGTCATACGGAGGGTATTTAAGGTCAAAAGAGCCACATTGACCACAGGAAAACAAAGAGGCCGGGTTGCCCCGGCCTCTCGTTTGAATCTAATGTTTATGAACGATTACTAGGGCATCAAATCGCCGGTAACAGGATCGACACCCGTCGAAATCCAACCGTGCTTAAGGCCAACCAGAATGTCGTTCATGTACTCGGTCACTGCATCTGGAACATCCGAGTCATGCTTGGGGGCGAAGCCGACACCCGCATTAGCAGCTGACATCGTCAGGTAAGCACCACCGGGGAAATCTGCGCCACCCTCAACCAAAGCCTTGGTTGCAAGGTAAACGGCTTGATCGACCTGCTTGACAGCGCTGGAGATAATCTTGTCAGAACCGGGTGACTTGCCACCACCGAATGAAGTGATGTATTCGTCCTGATCCACGCCAATGACATAAACACCAGCCTGTGCGGCGGTCGTGATTGCACCGGTACCGGTTGGGCCACCAGCGCCGAAAATCACGTCTGCGCCTTCACCGATGAACTGCTTGGCATTTGCGCCACCCACGTCCGGCTTAACGAAGCTGTCGTTATAAGTACCAAGAATTTTGATGTCGGGGTTAATGAACTTGGCACCGTTTTCAAAACCGTTACGGAATTTCTTCACCGGGGGAATTTCAATACCATACACACCACCGATAACACCGCTCTTGCTCATCTGGGCAGCCAAGGCACCGGCGAGGAAGCCGGATTGATCTTCACGGAAAACCAAACCGACCCAATTCTTCGGAGCGTCGTCAATGCTTTGATCAACACCCATGAAGTAAACATCGGGGTTGGCGACAGCAGCGGCCTTGGTTGCATCAGCAATCAAGAAGCCGACAGTGATAATGGCCTTAAAACCTTCACTGACGCAAGTATCAATATTTTTGGCATAATCGGTTGCAGCGACGGTTTCAATGTACTTATAAGTTAAACCGAATTCATCAGCGGCTTTTTTGCCACCTTCATAGGCAAATTGGTTAAACGTACCATCATTAATCTTACCGGTATCCGTCACGAGGCACAGATTCTCAATCAGGCTGTCCTGAGCCGAGACTGTGAGCGCGGGTACAACACTGAGCATGGCAATAGCCAGCATCAACAAAATAACAATACTGCGCTTGTTCTTCATACAAAATCCTCCACTATTCTTTCACTGAAAATCATGAGGGCAACACTAGCCCAAAGTGCTTAGGAATATTACCCCACTTTTGAATTTCCCGAAACATCACTCATTAGCGAAATTATCCAATCGTATTTTGTGGAAAGTTGCCAGATGAAATGGTTCATTTCATTTTTCGCAACACATGTGAACGATTATGCCTGACTTTCGGGACCCGGAAAACCGCTGGCATCATCATTATTCGGATTATATGCGGCTAATTTTTCAAGCACAGTCGTAAATAGTGCCATCTGATCCACGCCTACTAACGCCGTATATTCCGCCTCAATCTCATTTTTGATGGCGCAGGCATCAGCAAAAAATTTCCAACCTGCATCAGTGGCTTTGACCGCCGTTGCGCGACGATCTTTGGCATCCGGCTTCACCTCAAGATAATTCTTACCTTCTAGCTCTTGGACTAAGCGGCCTGCAAACTGTTTGGTGGTTCCCATCCGTTCAGCAATCGTAACGATACGCGTTCCATCAATGTCGAGGTTTGCCATTAAGAAGGTATGGACAGGCGTAAGACCAGCATACCCTAACGCCGCATAACGCTGTGCTGCCATTGCACTAAACTGTCGATTCAACTGTAAAGTCAGGCGAGCCAATGATTCTTGCCCCTGCTCCATGAGAGAGCGAATCTCATTTTCATCTCGTTCCTGTGGGTTCGTCATTTTGCTATTTGACAAATTAGACACCTTGATTTACTATTTAGACAACCTAGTTTACTGTCAACCAAGGTGACTATTATAACAAGTCACCCTATGTCTACCAAATGATAGGGGAATAACCATGAAAATTCACGCCCTTCAAATCGGTACGGGTTATGTCAAAGAATCATTTCTAAACGGAAGCATCAAAGCGGGTGGCCTGTTGCCTTTTCTGATTAATCTGCATCGCGAGTCGCCATACGTCAAAATCCCGATTTATGCATGGGTGATCGAACACGATGAAGGCGTCATCGTTGTGGACACCGGCGATATTCCATCGAACACCACCACATTTCTTACCCAATTCAAGCGTGACATTCACCCCGATGACCTGATGGAGCCACAACTGGCAAAACACGGTATCAAAATCAAAGATGTTTCCCAAGTCATTCTGACACACATACACAGCGACCATGCAAACGGTGTTGCGCCATTTTTGAACACGCCGATTTGGGTCAGCCAAAGTGAATATGATTCCTTTCACTCTGTGCCCACACGAATCATCAACAGCATTGCATTAGAAGCGCCATCCGGATTTAATCCACAGCCTTTCAGCTTTCAGCCAACTCGAATCGGCGCGTTTGAGTCCAGTTTTCCGCTGACCAAAGCCGGTGATGTGATTGCCGTACCCACGCCCGGTCATACACCGGGACATTTGTCCGTCCTCGCCATCGAAAACGGCATCACGACTTTTATTGCAGGCGACATCACTTACACCGAGGCAGCACTTATCGAGCAAGATTTCCAAGGGCCAAGTGAAGCGCCAGAAGAACAACCGAAAACACTGGCAAAAGTCTGGCAATATACACAGGAAAACCCGACCATTTATTTGCCATCTCATGATCCTGAGTCGGGGAAACGTTTAGCGAACATGCAAATTGTGCCGATGCTGAAGAACAAAATCGCACAACCAGCATGATCTCAGATTCGGAAACTGCGCAAAATGCGGCGAAAACTGCAAA
This sequence comes from Aggregatilineales bacterium, assembly GCA_038251275.1. Classification (GTDB taxonomy): domain Bacteria; phylum Chloroflexota; class Anaerolineae; order Aggregatilineales; family Phototrophicaceae; genus CFX2. Next base: position 1,909 of record JBBSBM010000135.1, on the reverse strand, counting down.
ATTTGCAATACTGCCGCTGAATTGCACAGCGGGAAGCTCCCCTATATCCGCTGAATTGACATTTTTATGTGGCGGCTGGCTCGGCTAATGCCGCTGAATTGACACATTTGCAGCGGATTGCTCGGCTGATGCCACCGCCATGCAATGGGGGGGTGCCGCTGCTTTAATTGCAATTCTTTTGAGGTGGGCTAGGAAGGCGGAACATGTTCCGCCCCTACATTGGAATATTTTGAAAAACGAGTACTATATATTTTGCAACGTTGTTGATTATATCTTAGAACATGAGTTCGATCAAAGTCAAGGCGATTCGGTTCGAGTTTTCAAACTTTTGGCGAAGTGAAATTCAGTTTTTTATTTATACCCATTAGCCGAAGATCAGTCCTCAACAACGTATTGCGTGACAGCGTTTGGTTCAGCGTTTCGGGTGCTTTCATAGACTGTAAAGCTAGACGGTTCGGCGCGAACGTGGAGGCGATACTGTACGCCATCAGCACTATCGAACTGAACCAACCAACGCTTTTCGCCCTCAGCTTGCACGCCTCTCAAACGGAAAGCATCCAGCGAGCGCTCACCTGTTTGTTGGCGAAGGTAAGCCTCTACTGCCTGAACCGGTGGGTCATAGGCAACACAACCGCGATAGTAAGAAGGCAATAAAGTGTTGGTCTGATACGATTGAACAATCGCCGGAGCATCTTCTGGTGGGACACGTCCATAACAAATGCCGTGTGGTAAACAAACCATCGTCCCTGCAAAACGATGTCCACCAATATGGGTCGTTTGCCAGACATCACGACCTGCAATACTTGATAAAGCGTTATAAAGAGGCAGACCATTTTTAGCACAGCAGGCATCGCGCTTGCCATTGGTACAAACCAAAAAGAGGCGATCTTCGGACAGTGTTTGGTCCGAACGCGCAGAGGCGATTTCCTCAATATTCATGTCGAGCAAATCTTCGTAGCTTTCCAAGTGAAAACGGAACAACATGGGATTAACCGGATTGGCGTGGGCTACATAAAAGCGAATACTCTTATTCGTGCAGGACTGTTTGATGAATTGAAAACGCACGTTGGGCAAATTTGCGACCTGAGTCATCAGTAATTTTTTGACGAGTTCAGGCAAGTTGCTTTCTTCCAACGCTTTTGCGCCCCACACCTCGTTATATTCGAGCAAAATCCAAATGGAGGTGTGGGCAGCCGTAGCCGTTAAAGGTTCACCTGCTGCGAGCGAATATTGAGCAATATCAGTGGTTGGCATGATGCAACATTTTATCCTGTTTAGGGCAACACAGTCTGTAGATGTTACCGCATTCAGGACAAAAGGGGGAACTAGGCTGTCTTTTTCATCTGCCGGCGAATCCAGTAGGCAACGAGCAAGGCCACTCCGCAATCGCAAGCCAGATCAAACAACGAAGCACCACGATCCGGCACGAGGGTTTGCAAGAGCTCGGTGATGAGGCCGAGTGAACAGGCAAAAAGAACCGCGACCACAAGCGCCCGATTACTGGACGTGACCGTGGTGAGCGCTGACCAAATGAATACTACGAGCAGGCCAAAGCAAGTCAGATGGGAAAGTGTCATGAGGATTTCCCAAGCGAGGTTAAACTCGGGCGGGGCTGATGGGCCAAGAACAGGATGCGCGCTGGACTGGAGCAGCACCAACGTAAGCACCGCAAGATAACCGACGGCAAAGATGATCCGTAAAAGGCGATAGGAAGGCGTGTTGATTAGGGGAGCAAATTGGTTTTTGAGTTTAATTAACATGCCCGTTATTGGGTGGTCTCCCTTGACAGAGTTGGTAAAATCATAACCAAAGAGATGCAGAGGGAGCAAGATGAGTGAGTTGGCATCAGTGGGCAGTTTCTGCCCCAACCCAAGCTGTCCCGATTATGGCAAAGTGGGAGTGGGTAATC
>JBBSBM010000134.1:0-16614 GCA_038251275.1 Aggregatilineales bacterium | reverse complement strand
TTGTGGTCGCATCGCCCTTCTACCCGTGGATCGGCTACCTTTTCGAAACACGCTTCGATACTGATTTTCAGCTTGTCCGACATGAGGCTTCCCTTTTTGCCTCATTATCGCTTCTTCTCTATTTTGATGCGATTACCCTGAATGCCACAGCATTTAGAGTGGTTTTAGGGGTTAATTAAACAACAGTCTATGTATATTCATAGACCATTATCAACAAATGGCGCATTATGAAATTCTTGTTTAGTCTTTACGTAATCGAGCTTTTTCTGCCGCCGTAGCTGTTTAAAAGCAATTTCGGCTTTCACAGCTGATTGTCTGTTGGAAAACTGCCACGCCGCAAGTAAATTTATGGGACGACGTGTTTTAGTGTAGACAGCACCACGTCCACTATTGTGCTTTTTCAAACGTTGCGCCAAATCAGGGGTTATACCTGTATAGAGGGTTTGATCGTTGCATTCTAGTACATACATATACCATACTTGCTCGGCAACCAACACATAAAAATAGCGTCCGTTAATGGCCACAAAATCTCGAGCGCTGTAACCGGCCTTAAAAGCTACCTGACACGTATCTCGCAAGGCTAACCGCCACTCAAGAGATGACTCTTTGGATATTTCTTTCAAGGCGCTGATTTTTGCGGGTATCTCCGCAAGATAGATATTTTGTAGCGGTGACAATTTGCTAATAAGAGGTTGGCTATCAACTGAACGCAGTAAACAAATATTATCATCAATATGATCTGGTATTGTGAACAGAGGAGTGGACTGTTTACCTTCACCGAGTCGTTTTACGCGCTGATTTCGTAACTTCCAAATGACTTCGACGCGATCGGAAGGCAACCCTTTATTAATCCCATCGGTCATTTCGCCATAGAAATTCTCGTGATAGGTGTTTGTAATACAACCAAGAACATGCAGATTAAAGTTAGCATTGCCTCTTTGCAGGGGATCGAAAGTCCAACCAATTTCCAAATACCCATTTTCAAGCGCCCATTTACGTTGATATTGCTTTATTTCAAATCCAATACCCTGACTTTGATAATCGGGATGAACGGCTGCCATATGTGACCAGAGCAGTTTCTTATTACTGCGTGAGGATGGGAACATCAGTGCCATTCCAATCAGCTTGTTGTCATCGTAAGCACCGACGACCAGACTACCGGTATTGACCATCGCATGCATCAAACCGGAAGGTGTTGCGTCACGGGCAGATAAATCCCAAACCGACATTTCAAGATCGACGACTGCTTCAAGGTCGTCGATTGTTTCGAGACTACGATAATGAATGGTCAAGATTTACTTTCCGAGAGGATCTGCCAGTAACAAGCCAATCAATGCCATCAATATACCTATGTTAAGCGTAATGACCCCAATGAGATGAAGTAATTGCGAAGTCGCATAGACATCAATTAGTTGAAGTACAAAGCTGACAATTATCAGCGTGATACCAATAACTACTGGAAGCCCGCGGCGCTTCGCCATGAACTCGGAAAATCTCGCAATACAGTTAGCCAACCAATTAGACTCATCAATACGCTTAAACATTATCTATCCCATCAGGTTATCTGGTATTCTTTGAAGCGCTCTTGTAATGATAAGGGTAGTTGAACGGTAAGGATGACTCCATCCTCAGTATGCTCCTGACCTTCTACAGTAGCCAATTCAAAAAGTTGTGACACAAGATCACCACGTTGATAGGGGATACTCAATTTAGTTTTCCGTAGATAGGAGTTCAGCACATCTTCGATTGCAGCCAACAGTCCATCAATGCCAACATTGTTCTGGGCAGAAATAGCTGTTTCCGCTACATAACGCTCATCGCCTATACGATTTGGAAGCTCAGAGTCGCCCCATTGGTCAATCTTATTCCAGACGAGGATGCGCGGTACAGGCGGCATTTCGAGTTCAGCCAGCGTATCTTCGACGCTTTCAATATGCTGTAGCACGTTAGGATGCGATGTGTCTACCACATGAAGCAGCAAATCGGCTTCGATGATTTCTTCGAGTGTCGCTCTAAAAGCCGCGATCAAATTGGTTGGTAGTTTCTGGATAAATCCTACTGTATCTGTCATCAAAACATTGCGACCGGATGGCAGATCAACCTTGCGCGTCAACGGGTCAAGTGTCGCAAACAATTGATTAGCAACGTAAACATCTGAGCCAGTTATTGTTCTAAGAAGCGTTGATTTTCCAGCATTGGTATAACCGACCAAAGCAATAACCGGGACTCCTGTACGACTCCTTTGACGACGATATTGGCTGCGGTGTTGGCGTACATGTTCCAACTCCTCTTTGAGTTTGGAGATTTTTCGGCTAATTTCCCGTTTATCCACTTCAAGCTGTGTTTCACCGGGGCCGCGCAAGCCGACACCACCGCTGCCACCACGCGCCGAACCACCACCTGCTTGCCGTGCCAGGTGTGTCCATTGACGTGTAAGCCGTGGCAACCGATATTCATATTGGGCCAGCTCTACCTGTAACGAACCTTCTCTAGTACGAGCGTGTTGAGCAAAGATGTCAAGAATGAGCGCTGACCGATCTAAGACTTTGACACTTTCCCCAAATTCCTTTTCGAGCTGCCGTTGATGTCTTGGCGAAAGCTCATCATCGAAGATGACCGATTGAGCATCTAATTCAATCAACTGCTCTTTGATTTCTTCAACTTTCCCGGAGCCGATATAGGTACTGGGATCAATCTGCTGCATCCGCTGTACAGTCTGACCAACAACCTCCATACCTGCCGTATCAGCAAGCATTGTCAGCTCAAGAAGTGAATCTTCGAGTCTAAGGAGTGGTCGAGTGTTTTTAACTTGCGCGGCAACCAGTACGGTACGTTCTTTGCCGGGCAAGCTAGGTATCAATTCATGCATATAGACATATCACAATTCTGTGGTTAATTTGAATCTTCTTTGTTTGGATACCAGTCTTTAAGTCTTTGGAGCGCTATTTCCAATCGGTCATCAGAAATACCAAGACTGATACGAATATACTGTTCACCACCGGAGCCATAAGCACTTCCAGGGGCAAAAGCCACGTGTGCTTGATCAAGTGCTTGCTTTACATACTCATCACCATTACCATCTTCAACCTGTGCCCAGATATAGAGAGAGCCTTTTGGTTTTTGTGCGTGTAAACCAATTTGGGGCAATATCTCTAAAATACGGTCACGCCGATGTTGATAGACATCATTTCGTTCGTCAATCCAACTTTGAGGGGTTGTTTCTAACGCGACTACCCCTGCATCATAAATTGGGCGAAAGTGACCACTATCGACATTGCTCTTAACTTGCAAGAGAGTTTTTATAACATCCGCATTCCCAACAGCGGCGCCTAATCGCCAGCCACCCATGTTAAAAGTCTTGGAAAATGACATGAACTCAACAGTGCATTTCTTGGCATCTTTGATTTCAAGTACGCTTGATGCCTTGTAACCATCATACGTTACATCAACATAGGGATTGTCGGAAGCCAGAAGAATGTCATGTTTAATTGACCAATCCACGACAGTTTGATAAAAATTAGGGTCAGCGGTCGCGCCTGTAGGATTATTCGGATAATTGACCCACATCAATTTTGCTTGACCAGCAACCGATTCTGGTACAGCCAGAACATCTGGCAAGAAATGTGTTTGTTGTGAGAGAGGTAACCAACAAACATCACCACCAGCTAGCCGAGCGCCCATTGAATAAGATGGGTAGCTAATGTCAGGAACGAGTGCTAAATCACCGCGATCTAGATACGCCAAACTCAAATTTACGATACCTTCTTTGCTGCCCAGAAGTGGTAATACTTCTTTCTCAGAGTCCAGAATCACGCCAAATCGCTTTTCGTAGTAATTCGCCACTGCTTTTCGAAAAGCAGGTATGCCTCTGTAGCCAGAATACCCATGCGTATTTGCCTGATGAGCCGAATGCGAGAGAGCATCAACAACAGCACGAGGCGGCGGTAAATCAGGGCTACCAATATCTAGACTAATGACATCAATACCCTGTGCCTGTAATGCTTGGATTTTCTGAGCGATCACCGCAAAAAAATAAACGGGAAGGTTATTGAGACGCGCCGCACGTTCTGGCATGAATTACTCCATTGAATCGTGGCTTAACTGCGTTAAAGATTTAGATACTTAACGATGATTTTGAGTACGCCATGCTGTTTCATCAGGTACGGCGTTGCCCATTGGAACCATTATATGGAAGACACTTCCGGGGCACTGATTTTCATCGTATCCGTCGCTTTCTGCCCAAATCGTACCACCATGTGCATCTATGATACCTTTCGCAATCGGTAGCCCTAGGCCGGGGCCTCCCCCCTTAAATTTAGTTTTACCACTTGAATGCAAAGATGCATCGCCAAGCGCCGAAAAACTATCGAATATGTGGGGCAAATTATGGGGATCAATACCAACACCATCATCCATAATCATGATGTCTGTAAATCCCGGTAATGATCTTCCTTGCACTTGAATACTTCTGCCATCAGGTGTGTATTTGACAGCATTCATCATTACTTTCTGGACAGCTTGGAGTAAACGATCAGGGTCAGCATAGGTCGGTTCTTTTGGGATACTATCACGATCAATCAGAATTTCAACCGATCTTGTTGAGAATTGTTTCCTTACATTCTTTTCAGCAGCATTGATTAACTGACTGAACCATACTGGTTGGAAGTGGAATTCCATTATTTTTAGATCAAGCAATGAAACATCAATGATGTCATTAATAATGTCTCGCAGTCGCTTTGTCCCGCTCTTGATACCATCAATCAACATTGAACTTTGCGGGTCAATTACAAATGCGGATAATGTTCCAATCATATCCACATACCCTTCAACTAAGGTTAAAGGAGTTCGTAGTTCGTGGGCGGCAACAGCAATAAAATTAGATTTACTCTTGTCTAAATGCTTGACACGATTTTGCGCTTTGTGAAGTTGATTGCGCATATCTTCCAAAAGTGAGTCATTTTCTATAGTTTCTAGACTAATCATCGCATCTGTAAAAATGAGATCACTATCCGTCAATATAGGAATTGCTTCTTCCGGGGAACAAGTTTGCAGTACATATGCCCACATAACCTGTTTTAAAGTTACAAGTAAGGGTAAAAAACTGGCAACTTCGCCGTCTGTTGGGACACTGCGCCCTTTGACCCAATCACTCAATATGGCTGATATCGGTTCAAGTGTATTAATCTGTGCTGCTTGAGCAAATGCGTCGAAAAATATACGAACCGATTCGGCAATTTGTAGTTTTACAGTTTCATCATGCGAGAGTCTTGCAACCGCACTCTCAATAACAGCGCCAGAGTGTATTTCAAGCCAGTTTTGCAGACCACGCATATATAGCTTCCCAATACATAGTTACGTTGATACCGAATTTGCACCCATTAGATAGGAACATTATAGGGTTGAGAGGCGGTTGTTTGCAAATAAGCGTCATTTAAGGCAATCGCAGATTCACGAATAGCATTATTTGCTCGTTCCGCATATGCAACATATCGATCTCGTTTATTTTTTACGAGGTTATCTAATTCTGGCATAATGCCAAAATTCGCTTTCATTGGTTGGAAGTGTTTTGGTTCAGCATGAGTAATATAGTGACACAAGGCACCGATCATAGTTGTAGACGGCAGGATATAAGCTGATTTACCTTCCAAATGCCGCGCAAGATTGATGGCAGCTACCAGTCCTGTAGCCACATTACCCACATAGCCTTCGACACCCGTAATCTGACCACCGAAATACAAATCAGAACGACTACGCATTTGCATTGTCGGTTCAAGGAGGGTAGGGGAGTTGATAAAAGTATTGCGGTGCATTTGGCCCATACGTTCAAACTCGGCGTGATCAAGACCGGGAATGAGTCGAAGAATTTGTTCTTGTTCACCCCACTTGATATTGGTCTGAAAGCCAACGATATTGTATAGGCTTCCCGCCAAGTTATCCCGCCGAAGTTGAACAACGGCATGGGGACGGTTTCCGGTACGTGGATCTCTCAAACCCACTGGACGCATCGGCCCAAAAGCCAACGTATCCTCGCCACGAGAAGCTAACTGCTCAATCGGCAGGCAACCTTCAAAGAAATGGGGATCATCGCGTTCAAAGTCGCGTAAATCGGCTGTTTTCGCTGCACGAATAGCCTGAACAAAAGCATCATATTCGGCTTTATTCATCGGGCAATTGATATAATCGCCTTCTTCCTCATCACCGCGATCATATCGACTCGCTTTAAAAGCAATAGTCATATCAATGGTTTCGGCTGTCACGATGGGTGCAATAGCATCATAAAAATACAAATATTCTTGACCCGCGAGCTGAGCAATTGCCTTTGCAAGTGTTGGGGCAGTTAGTGGGCCAGTAGCAATTATCGCAGGACCATCAGGGATTTCAGTTATCTCTTGGCGAATTACATTGATATTAGGGTGCGACTCAATTTTAGATGTAATCAAACTTGAAAAGGCATCACGATCTACAGCAAGTGCTCCCCCCGCAGGGACAGCAGTTTGTTCAGCGGATTCTATAAGCAGAGACTTGAGCACCTTAAGCTCATTCTGTAATACACCTGTTGCGCGATCAGCCAGTTTTGAGCCCATTGAGTTGCTGCATACCAGCTCAGATAAACGATTAGAGACATGCGCTCCTGTAGTTTTGTGCGGACGCATTTCATACAACTCAACTTGAAATCCGCGTTGGGCAAGTTGCCAAGCAGCTTCTGAGCCAGCTAGCCCGCCGCCAATTATTCTGATGATTGAAGACATAAGTATAACCTTCATAAACCGCGAAACCGAACGAGTGTTTAGTGTAAGGAATCAGATACGTTAAATCAATTCCTTTGCTAAGTTGTAATAAGAACGTATTTGATGACTATAATCGGTATTGGGAGGGATAATTCTCAATGCGGATTGATAGGCTTCTGTAGCTTCGACATAACGTTTGAGAGCAAATAGTGCGCCACCAAGAAGTTCGTATACACGAAAATCTTCCACACTCAGGCCATCTTGCCGAGCGAGATTTAATAAATGATTGATACTGTCAATTGTTTCTGGATACGCTCTTTTTTTATAATGACACCGAGCGATTTGTTGATAGAGAGATAATTCCCATGGATGATCTGGGTTAAACTGTAAAGAAGTTATATAATCAGATATAGCGTTATCATATTGACCGAGAGAGAAATGAGCATTCCCACGCATTTCGTAGACCCTTGACCATGTAACATCTGCTCCAGGTGGTCTTTTAGTTTGCTGGGTAAATTGCTCCAAATAGGCTAAGGCTTGTCTATCGTGTCCCTGTAAACTGGAAAGAAGTTCAGTAATATTGAGGATAGCCTCCGACAATGAACCTTTTTCAGTATGAGAATCGGATGCAAGTTTGAGAGCTATTTCTGCACTTTGGAGAGCCAGTTCACTATCATTGGCGACATTATGAATTCGACTACGTAGAATATTGATTTGCACCAACCAATACGTGTCCTCATTATAAGGATAGGTATCAGTGGCTCGATCTAGAAAAGCCAGCGCCCGTTTAATATCCCTGTATTCGTAAAAGGAAATGAAGCCTAAACGCTCATAGCAGTAAGCAGTCAAGTAGCGTATGTGACTAGCACTAATGAGTGCGTCGTGAAAACATTCTTCAGCGCGGATCGCATTATTTTGAGTAAGGTATATACGACCCTGTTGATAACGAATCCATCCTATATTCGAGTAATCAAAATTTTGGGTCAACAACTGTTCATACGCTTCTAGCGCTCGTGATGTATCAGATCGGTCAGCAAACCCCACACTTGCCAATTCAAACCGTGAAAAGTGAGCATCTCCCCAAAGCTCAAGAAACTGGTCTGATTGAATCTCTAATTCAGGTTTTAATTTTTTGGCAGATGACAAATCATCTATTGCGTCGTCAGGCCTGCCAGCCAGCAAGCGTGTACGAGCGCGAAATATAAACAGATCAGTCATTTCATCAGCAGACTGGCTTGACCTCATAAGTCGCGCGATGATTACGTCAGCTTTTTTGACTTCCCGTCCACTTATTAGCGCTTCAATTTGTTGAAATTCTTTCATAACACATCCATATATCTCTATGTGTTGTATGTTGAGTCATTATACTGCATAAGGTTACCTCCAATGAAAAGCGCGACTTTGTACGTCGCGCCAATCTACTAATGATATATGAATTTGACCAAAGACGATTAAGGTCTTACGCCTAATATTATCGTCGCATTTTGACCGCCAAGACCAAAACTGTTTGAAAGAACATATCGCAGTCCCTTAGCATCTCTTGCAACATTTGGGACGTAATCCAAATCGCATTCAGGGTCAGGGGTTTCGTAGTTAATTGTAGGATGGATGATCTGATCGAACAATGTCATTGCACACGCAATGATTTCAATCGCACCTGAACCTGCTAAGGCGTGACCCATCATACTTTTGGTAGAACTAATCGCGAGATTGTATGCCTGTTCACCGAACACTTGCTTGATAGCGAGCGTTTCCATCGCATCGTTAGCTTTGGTAGAGGTTCCATGCGCGTTTATATACTGTATATCTTCAGTATTTACGTGGGCATCGTCCAAAGCCCAACGCATTGAGCGAATTGCACCGCGACCTTCAGGGTCTAATGCTGCAATATGATAAGCATCAGATGATGATGCATGACCTAGTATCTCAGCATATATTTTAGCCCCTCGCTTAAGAGCGTGAGCTAAACTTTCGATAATGACGATGCCGCAACCTTCACTAAAGACAAACCCGGAACGATTTGCATCAAAAGGCCGACTTGCTGCTGATGGATTATCGTTATATTCATTTGCAAGAGCCTGCATAGCATCAAAACCTGCAATAGCGTAATCTTGCAAGACAGCCTCTACACCACCCGTGATAACCATATCTGATCGCCCATTACGAACCAGTTCTGATGCTTCACCAACAGATTGTGTACCCGCAGCACAAGCGGTTGATGGGGCATTAAGTGGCCCTAACGCCCTGAAAAATTTACTTACATAGTGAGCAGGCATATTAGGCAGTGAATTGATGAGAGAAAGGGGGTTTGGCTTAATGTATCCAGAAGTTTTGTACTTGTAGGTACTCTGTTCCGCCATTTCATGAGCCCCGAGTGACGAACCAATTACAACCCCGACACGTTCGCCTTCGGCTTCAATCTTCTCTGAATTTAGCCCTGCATCTTCGATTGCCATGCTTGCGGCTGCAACAGCAAGGTGCGATGCACGCCCCATTCGACGTGCTTCTTTACGATCAATATAATCAGTTGGGTCAAAGTCGCGTACTTCTCCACCAATCTGAACAGGAACGTGATCGATTGGTATTGTTTCGATACGACGAATACCTGATTTGCCTGCTTTTAGCCCATCCCATAAACTTTTCGCAGAACCAAGAGCTGTCATTGCTCCCAGCCCTGTTATAACTACACGGGGACGACCATTTCGTAGTAATTCCACCTTATCACTCCATTTAGTAGTCACTATTCGGGAAAGTCTTTAAGCCCTTTGCTTATTGACTGAATTACGTCTCCCTTTACCGCCATGCGCGCCTGTCCGATGGCGTTTTTAATCGCTTTTGCACTAGAGCGACCATGTCCAATAATTACAACACCATCTACCCCTAAAAGGGGCGCACCACCAATCTCAAATGGATCAACTTGTTTGTAAACTCGCCTGAAAGCGCGTTGGGCCAACAATCCTCCAACTGTAGCAATAAGGTCACTTTTAATTTCTGCTCTTATAAGCTTGAATAACGTATTCCCCATCGCTTCAAGTGTTTTGATGGCGATGTTACCCACAAAGCCATCGCTGACAATTACATCGGCGTTTCCTTCGAGCATAGCCCGTGGTTCAATATTCCCAACAAAATTCACTTTTGAGGTTTTCAATAAATCTGTGGTTTCATGAATCAGTTGATTGCCTTTAGTTTCTTCTTCACCGTTTGATAATAAAGCAACCTTTGGGTTTTGAAGCCCTAACGCTTTTTGCGCATAAATTTGACCCATCAGCGCAAATTGAAATAACCATTCAGGCTTCGAGTCGGTATTTGCTCCAATGTCCAACATAATGATGGTGTGACCATTCATGACGCGAATAATAGAGCTTAGGGCAGGGCGTTTCACATTATTGATGCGCCGAAGCGTAAACAAAGTCGCAATTGTCATCGCTGCACCAGTGTTACCTGCTGTGACAAACGCATCAGCATCTTTGGATTTAACAAGATTCATCCCCACATGCATTGATGAATTGGGTTTGCTTTTTCCTACCACTCCGGGCTTATCATCCATCGAAATTGCCTCGGAAGCGTGTACGATTTCGATTTTTAAGCCTTTAAAATCATACTTTGAAACTTCCGGGGTGATAGCCTTTTCATCACCAACAATTAGAATGGTTTCCCCAAATTCGCGTGCAGCAAGAATTGCTCCTTCAACATCTGGCACCGGACAACTATCACTACCCATTGCGTCAAGTGCAATTCGCATTGCTTTCTCTCAATCTTTGTTGAATATTGCTAACAAGCGGAATGAAGCATAACAGAAAACGTGTTACTCTTCCACGTTAATTCGTTTTAGGGAATTGACACGTTTCGGCTCGTTAGTATAATGATGGAGTTGACTGTAATTTTGCCCCGGTGGCGGAACTGGCATACGCGCACGCTTGAGGTGTGTGTCCCTCACGGGTCGGAGGTTCGAATCCTCTCCGGGGCACTAAAATCCACTGAAGTCGGTGGATTTTTTGTTTTAACTTCGTTGCACTCTTAATTATTCCGATCATAATGTTTGCGCCTTATTGAAGTTAAGTGTAAACTGCCCTATGATCGCAGCATTCGCCTAATCTTCATCTCCCAGCAGGAGAAATATTCAATGAGCCAGAATACCGAATTTGCCTTAAAGCAAGCATTTAGCTTAATCGAGGCAGGTAATTTAGAAGACGCAAAGGCAATTTTGCGACCCATCCTCGAATCAGATAAAGATAATGCTGATGTCTGGTGGTTGTATTCACACGCTGTAACCGATACAGACACCGCTAGATTGGCGCTCAATAACGTTCTTCGGATAGAACCACACTACCCCGATGCTCGTGATTTGCTAAATCAACTTGAAGTAAATCAAAGCTCCGAACAGTTCGACGATGACATTCTGGATATTGATAAAGATCCTGAATTTATCCCCGCAATGCCGTCCAGTATCCCGGGCATCAAACCAATATTGCCGGGATCTAAGGTTTCTGACATTGATGATTTACCGGATGATATTTTTGATGATGGAGAAGATGAGGAGGCATTTTACCGTCGCCCTCTCTTCTATATGCCACTTCTAACCATTTTACTTGTTGCTGCACTCGTTATAGTCATCTTTAAGCCATTTGCGGTTAGTTCTCCCTTACCACAAACAACCGAAGTTCCTACACAAATCCCTATAGAAACTATTCAATCAAGTGCTATGGAAATCACACCCACGCTCGAAGAAATAAATTCCGGCATTTCAACATCAACGCCCGAAGAGTTTAGCGATGGGAATGCAACAGCAACCCCATTTGAAAGTACAACCAGTGAAAGTGGCGTTTTTTCAGCTATAGTGAAGGATTTTACTGGATATAATCTTCCAGCAGAAAATCCCGTTGCAATTAGCGATACAAACTTGGGGAAGACGCTTCGCGTTAGTATTTGTACAACAGCTGGAAAAGAGTTGCGCGAATTGTTGCCTAAGGCCATGGAAACACTAGCGAAAGCCAGTACTAATTACCCAAATCAAGCACAAGCGATATCAGCACAGATGCTTGATTGCAGTTCGAATACTACATTACTGTGGCTAGGATCAAGCATTGACGATGCTGTGGCATTTGCTAATACAGTACTCAGTGATAAAGAGTATCAGGCAAAGTGGAAGCCTGTAATCGGTAGCTAAATCTGTTACTGTGCGGGTTGGTCAGATGGAAGTCGAATAGTAAAAATGGTTCCTTTATTAAGTTTGCTGTCGACTTCTATTGTTCCATTGTGGTTTTGGATAATTCCATAGCTCACAAATAATCCGAGTCCTGTTCCATTTATTTTTGTAGAGAAAAATGGGTCGAAAACCTTATTGATTTGCTCGGGAGGAATGCCGCATCCTGTGTCTGCAAATTGTGTAATAATCTCATTTTTATCAATCCATCCGTTTATATCTAAAATGCCTCCTCGTTGCATGGCAGCTTGAGCATTTAGAACCAAGTTCATAAAGACTTGTTCAAGTTGATCTTTGTTTCCATAGAGGGGCAACTCTGTAGGTATATTTAACCTGATTTGCATCCCTTCTTTTTCAAAGAATTTACGATTTAGGCTTACAACTGTTTCAATTACTTTACCAATATCTAAAAGCTCCATTTCCACATTGCTATTACTGCGCTTTCCTGCAAAATCAAGTAACTGGTTAACTATACGACGGATACGTTCGACACTTTCCTGTGTAATTTGAATGGCTCGAACATCAATAGGGATATTGTTTTGAATATCTTCCAGCATATCTCCGAGATTTATACGAATCGGTTGGAGCGGGTTATTGATCTCGTGAGCAATACTCGCTGCGAGTTCTCCAATTGAAGCGAGTTTTTCTGATCGTATGAGCATTTCTTGAGCGGATTTCAGTTCTTCTGTTTTTGCTTCAACCATGACCTCCAATTGAGATGAATACTTAACTTGAATTTCATGGAGTTCCGCATTGCGTAAGGCAAGAGCTGCTTGCCTTCCAATTCCTTCAAAGAGCCTCAAATGATTCTCATCATAGATAAAACTAATGTTATTGGAAGCCAACATTAACATGCCGAGTAATTTCCCACCGTGTTGTAGTGGAACTGCAACCCCACTCGTGAATTTACTAATCAGGCCAATATTAGCCTGATTCCAGTATATAGAATTGCCACCAGTTAGAAATTTCTCAACTAATTTTCGGTGTTCAGAATCCGTTATTGTCGAATGGGAAATGCCCTTACTCTCTACTTTGAATTGTAGATCGCTAGGTTCTTCATTAAACCTGTAAATTACCGCTATCGAACCCGGTAATAAATCAAGGACTAAATATGGAACCAGATTAAGCAATTCGTCGATATTTACGTGTTGATTCAACGCTTCTCCGACACGTAGTAATATTTCCAGTTCCTGACTCCGTCTTTGAAGTGCTTCTTCTAGTTTATGGGCGCGAATTTTACTACTTGCACGCGCTAATAACTCCCGTGGATCAAATGGCTTTTGTACAAAGTCATCAGCACCTAGATTAAGACCATAAGCAATATCACTCGGTTGCCGAGCTTTTGCCGTAACAATAATAGTAGGAATATTTGTTGTAATGGGGTTTTCTCTTAATGCCTGTAGTGTTTCAAAACCGTTCATTTTTGGCATCTGAACATCTAATAAAATTAGGTCTGGCAAAAGCTCAATTGCTGCTTCTAATGCTGCTGTACCATCATAGGTACTATGAACCCGATAGCCTTCCCGTTCAAATATGCGCGTCAACATGATTGTTGTTTGTATTTCATCGTCAGCGACTAATACAAGGGATGTGGATCGCGAGTTATTCATCTTTAGTTCCCTAGCTGGATTTGGTACCCATTTGTTGAATATTTTCTGCACTATCAGGTTAACAACGCGAGTGATACAATTTATATAATCCCTAGTAAAGCATATAAGCTTCACCAAATGCAAAAACGTTCTAATCTCCTTCATAATTATAGACGATCTCTTATTTACGGCGCATTAGTGGGATTGAGTATAGGTTTTGCGTTTGCATCAGGCTTTCTTATACGAGGATTGGTAGATCCGGAAACAGCACAAGCCGCTGAAGGCCAATACCCTTTACTAGATGAAGTTCAAACGCTAATTAACCAACATTATTTACGGCAACAACCAGATGCACAACAACGTGAATATGGCGCCATTCGGGGTATGATTGCAACACTTAACGATAAATACACATTTTTCATTGATCCCCCAGTAGCTGCAAGCGAGTCAGATGTATTGGCAGGGACATATGGAGGAGTAGGACTACAAATAGAGCGTTCAGAAGAAGGAAAATTAGTAGTTTACCCTTTTAAAGATGGCCCTGCAGTACAAAAAGGAATCGAGGAGGGTGATGAGCTCATTAGTATTAATAACAAACCAGTCGATTTAACCATTCAGCCGGATGTATTAGATCAGATGCTTCGGGGTGAGGTCAAAGATAATAACGGGGTAAATTTGACTATTGTCAAATCCGACGGAAAAAAACTAACTATATTTGTTCCATTTGCGGTCATAAATGTTCCATCAGTCATTTGGCGTGTCTTGACTGATACGCCCTTAATAGGTTACGTTCAGATTACACTCTTTACGAGCCGCACACCGCAGGAGCTAAAAGACGCTTTAACCGATTTAATATCATATAATGTTAAAGCTCTTATACTGGATTTAAGAAACAATGGCGGGGGATTACTCAAAGAGTCAGTTGATGTAGCTAGTCAATTTCTGGATGGTGGGGTTGTCGTTTATGAAAAAACTAATTCAGTTGAAAATGAGTTAGCTGCTTCAAAAGACGGATTAGCCACTCAACTTCCTTTAATTGTATTAGTTAATCATGGTACAGCAAGTGCGGCTGAATTGGTATCCGGTGCTATTCGGGATCGAGGACGCGGTATACTGATTGGTCAAGCTACTTATGGTAAAGGTACTGTACAACAAATATTCCGGTTATCGGATAATTCATCATTACACATCACTGCTGCAGAATGGCTGACACCGAAACAACAACATCTTGACGGACAGGGTTTAGAGCCGAATATTTCGATGATCCCTGACGTGAATGGTCGTGATGTTGAGCTTGGTGAGGCAGTGCGTCAACTCAATACAATACTAACTAAACCCAATTAATAGGTTTTTATGGCTGAAATAAAAATCATATCCCGTAATCGCAAAGCTCAACATGATTATCATCTCGAGCGTGCTTTTAACGCGGGTATCGTTCTCCAAGGTTCTGAAATCAAATCAATTCGATCCAACAATATCAATCTGCGGGATGGTTTTGTTCAGGAAAAGAATGGCGAACTTTGGCTAATTGGTGTTCACATTTCGCCATATGAACAAGGTATGATGTTTGGGCACACTGATCCCATGCGCCCTCGCAAGCTATTGCTGCATAAAAAGGAAATTGCTCAGATCATTTCTAAGAGCCATGAACGAGGATATACGGTTGTTCCAACAATGGTCTATCTTGAGAGAGGACGTGCTAAAGTTGAAATCGCATTAGCCAAAGGAAAGAAAGAATATGATAAGCGGGACGCAATCTCGAAAAGAGATTCTGACCGTGAAATTCGCCGCGCAATGAAAGAAAACTATCAGTAGCAATGAATCTACCTAATTCTATCCGCGAGATTAATGCGCTCCCTGATAGCGAAAAATATTTGATTTATAAAATGCTGATTCCAGATTGGCTTTTTACAACCTTTGATATCGATTCAGATACATTAAGTGTAGATGGCAATCCGGTTGTAAAATTTCGCTGCCCATCTGGAAGTCGAGCTGTCGAGATTTTTGTTAAACGCAATGCGTTGGATAGCGATCCCGTTCTTTACTTAAATATGGCTGATACTTTTAATAATCAGTTATTAGTTTTGCTCCTTGTTGTAAATGATATGGATGCTCCTCGTTTCAACATTGATATTGATGATCAAGGCAATAAAACCCAATTGGGAACAACCAGCAGGAATTTATTAGCTGAAGAACAGGCTCTGATTGCCGGTTTAGCACCCGGCCAAATTAGGCGAGGGCTTCGCTCATTTAATCAATCGGTTCCTATTTTCGAAAACTTCGTCAGTAAGATGGGACACGATCTATTTCTAATTGAACCACTTGCTTATCATAATGCTTGGGTTTTTGAACGTTATGGTTTTAACTATAGTCGTGGCTATAAAGAAATGTGCCATATTGATGTCGAATTTAAACCGGGTGGGGAACTTCACAAAAAACTTTCTAGCACCTCGGTTTTTAGAGGTACAGATAGCTGGAAAAGTGTTCGTGGAAGATCATGGACTATACATGATGGTATTTTAGGACATCCATTTACCGGATTTCAAATGTATAAGAGATTAGGCATACATGCAGGTATCTGCACATTCCCTGATGCTATGTGGTAAACCTAGAAAAGTTTTTAATCACAAATAAATATGTTCGGCAAGCTTTAGATCAGCTTATACAAGTAACAACTGAAAAACATATCAATCCGCTTCATTACCTCCAGCTTGTTGAAGCTCATATGATGAATGCTGATTATTCCTTCTTCCCGTCTCCCCGTCAGTTTGCACTCAATGATTTGCTTATTTCAGTCATTCAAGACCGATACGATTATCAGCGAAACTTGCACAGTCTGCCTCCCATTAAATCAGCAGAGAATTTAATATCTGTTATGGCTATTGTTAAAGAAGATGCAGCAACGGCAAACTCGGACTTAATTGGGTGGAATTGGATTTACATTCACTATGTTGTATGATGTACCCCATAAATCAGACAGTAAAATAGCGTGAAGATAAGTGGATGGAAAACGCTATGAGAAACAGTTACAGCCCAGAATTCAAAGCGAAAGTGGTACGTGAGGTTTTGCGCGAAGACAAAACGCTGAGTCAGG
>JBBSBM010000133.1:0-16774 GCA_038251275.1 Aggregatilineales bacterium | reverse complement strand
CATATCGCATTTTAAAATCAGTGGAGTTCATACAAGATGATGTGATCAACGGATAAGTCATTAGGTCACCGTCCAACCTCTATTTTTCAATGAGGCATTGTGTAAACTGATTACAGACATCTAATGTGACTTTGTCGAGCTAAAGCGCGAACAGAGTATTTGTTCAGGCGGAATCGCATCACCTTCGCGCCATATCCCATCTAAAATATTCTGCCGGATAATATTGGCAACCTGAATATATTTCGGTTCAGCAGGTTTTCTGTTATCAAAAGATTCAATCATGATTGCTTCAACATGGTTTCACTTTCAGTTAACCAATTCCGATAGATCGTTCATACTTTTGCATACTATAGAAAGGTTCAAATACACCGTCAAATTTACTAGATTTTTTGACTTCTTCCAGATTCTGAGAGATAATTTAACATCAACCAGAGCAAATATCGTCCAACGATGTTGTTTTGTAGTCCGTTTACTTGGTCACCTGCGCCACCGCCGAATAGTAAGGTGGATACCAAAAGTGTTCCCTGACCAATTTGGACTTCGACGAGATAATCCAGCAGCGTGAATTGTCGAGCATCCAACCGGCGGATAATCGGTTTAATCGTGCCAACATCCGTAAACTGTGACATAAGGTGTTCGGTATCTACAGCATAATCAGTAGCAAGGTGATAAAACTGTAAGTCGACATGTCCTTGATGCGGAAAGTCTTCCAGAACTGGATGTATGTAAAGCAGCTTGATTGCCTCACGCCAGAATGGACAGGGTTTAACTGGCAGGCTACCATCGCTTGTTTGCAGCACAAAGGCGCGACCGCCTTGTTGAATATAACTTTCGACTTCTGGCGTAAAGACGCTGGTCAAGAGTAATGATTTTTCTACATCGCTTATGGAGTTGATCCGTCGTGAACTCTGCGCGAGATCATCCAATTTGGAAAGTGTGCCAGCAGGATCATAAATGGCAATTTCAGAAGGCCATTGGCTTACAGATGGATAAATCCACAACGACCAATGATTGTAAATGCCGCCATCAAGTTCGACTTTTAATGTATATTGTTGAGCTATAGTGGTATTTGGTGCGGTGAAATAAATGCTGGCGATTTCGGTGGGAATATATCCTGCTGATTTGGCGGAATAGGCACTGGTTCCACTTTGAACAACTTGATTATTTATGTCGATTAAACGCCACAGCATTTTGCCAGCAGGTAATTCATTTCCTGATTGCGATAACACAATGCGGAAATCCAATTTCGATCCTGAGAGATGGTTATTGCGGTCAATTGGAGCAGGGCGATCTCCACCATATTTCCAGACACGACAGCGTCCTTGTTCAAGGACGAGAACCGAGTCGCTGTTAAATTCACGGAAATCATCGGCTTGGTATTTGGGACGGCCCAAGTCATCAAACATGGATGAGGTTGCCAGCGGTGTGTCACGCAGACCAGTGACCACATAACCGCCCATGCTGGCTTTGCTCTGAACTTTTTCCAGAATAGTTTTACGAACCACGAATGATTGCTGACGCGAGATGCGCTGCAAGTCTTGACCACTGAAAGGAATTTCGAGCTCCGGCATTCGTATGGCCTGCTGTGAATAAGCGATGGCAGTTAAGGCGTGGATAGGGTTTTGTTCGCTCAACCACCACGGTAACTCTCCGTTGTGAGCGGCGGCAATTTCGTCTAAATCACGATAATCATCAGCATCACAAAACTCGCCGAATATCCAAGGGCGTGCAGGTCGCCAATCGCGGCGGAAGTGGTCGAGCAGAGGACTAAAGTAATGCAAATCCGCGTAGAAATGGTAGTCGTTGAAATCGGCGTAATCGAAGGCCAACCCGCCATAAGCTTCACCTGAACCACTGTTATCGCAAACCAGAACGCCTGCGGTCTGATCGCCTAGGATGGTGTTTAGTTCGCCTAATAACGCACTATCGACGGCTGCTCCGAGTTCACAACCCAAGCTGTAGATAATAATCGAGGGATGATGATTCACAGTCGCCAAAATATCGGCATACTCTGTTGGTGCTAGTTGGCGTAAACGCTCACTGACTACTGGTAGCCACATTGGAAGCTCAAGCCAAAGCAGCATGCCTTCCTCATCTGCAATATCAAAGTAAAGCCGCAAAGGGACGTACAGGCACAGCTTGACCATGTTGTAGCCAAAGGAGCGGACACGCCGGAATTCGTCGCGGATGGTTGCTTCATTCGGCGCAGGACATAAAATCTCTGGATACCAACCCCAATTCAATGCACCGCGTAGAAAAATTGGTTTGTCGTTCAGCAGCAGTTGGTCGCCTTGGTGGGAGAGTGTTCTAAACCCGAATGATTGGTTGACTATTGCGATAATATTACCTACCGCATCTTCTAGTGTGATTTTGGCCTGATAAAGTGCGGGCGTTTGCGGGCTCCAAATTTGGGGAGCATCAACTGATAAATCAGCCAAAAGTTCACTGGCTGTAACTGATGAGCGCCAAGCGGAGACTTCTTTTCCATCAGATGAGTAGATCCGGATTGCAGCTGTCAAATCGGTAGCGTTATGTAGGTTGGCTTGAACCGTGACCAAACCCGATTGAGGATTACCTTTTAGGATGACATCGCTGAAGGCGGCTTTTGGGAAGGCCACTAATCGCACATCTTGCCAAATTCCACCAAAGGGCAGGCACACATCCGGCAAAAACCCCGCCAATGACTCGCGCATAGGAAAGCGTTCACCCGGTTTATAGACGGTGAGGCGAATATGGTTGGTAACGCCGGGGCGTATCACTTGGGTAATATCAAAGGCAAATGGAGTCCACAGACCAGTATGTGACCCAATCGCAATACCGTTGACGTCTGCTTCTACATAATAACTAACCGCATCAAACTGAAGCTGGATAACATTGCCAGTCCACGCGGCAGGGATATTGAGTTTCAACTGATAAACTGCTGGCCCATTAATTCGATGTGGATAGCCTTGTGCTTCCCATGTGGTGGGAACTTGAAGCGTACCCGTTTGATCCGCAAGCGAAAATTGCCATTCACCATTCAGTGACAAGGACTGTACGAGGTCATTGTGCCATTGCTGCATGACTTATAACCTCGGCAGTCGTTGTTCAATATAGAGTGCGGCCCATTCCGGCGGATAGGCCAGCAGCTCAGAGGCAGTGCCAGCTGAAAGCCACGTCAGGCGTTTGGAGTTTTGGTCGTCACCAATGTTTGGTTCGAGGGTCATATCAATGCAAGATGTTTCCGTCGTAAAGGCATCAATCACTTGATTCATATAATCCACACGGTCACCGCTTGACCAGTCGTCAATACGGAGGGTAACTTTGTCACCAGTACAATCTGCTGCTAGAGCATGTACGGTGATCGTCGTCGTAGGAATGAGAAGTAAAGGCATAAAAAGAGCTAAAAATCATTTGCGAGACATGAATTTGTTTCTCTAACCAGAAAAATGATGTATTTTGCAAGCTTGCTTACCAAAGTGAGGTATTAATTGAACGACTGAACCTCCTTCGCATATCACAGACTTATTGTCTGTATCACTTGTAAAATTTGTCTGTACATTTAGGGTATCTAGTCTCGTGAAATCTGTCAAAAAATACGGCGGTAGCTTGAAAATGAGTCTGTCAAATATTTTACAGTGTGCCATGCGCTGAATAGACTAAGATTAAACATTCAGGATTGAAATGCGCAGTCATTTCCTAATCAATAAACTTTTCAAGGAATGTGTTTTATGAGTTCTGAACCCCAAAATTGAGTTACGATTGATGAAAATGTTGAATACTTGAAGCGTTATGCGTTTTTTGGAATGCGCCTGTATGCGTACATTCGCCGGTTGGTTGCTCGGTATTCCATAGTGGGAAGCCAAGAATGAAATCGGCTTACATATTTGGGAAAGCGCCGATGCTGCTGATGAGCTTCGCGTGCGTTTGCGCGAGTTACGTTGTTATCAACCGGAACGTGGTATTAGTTCGGTACTCGAAACGCTCGGAACTGAATTGGATAATGGGCAAAACATAGCTGAAATTATTTCAACGGTTTACCTCGTCGTCAAAAGAGGTTTATTCCATGTCGGGTCAAATACCCCGCGGCTTGCCGCGTCTGAATGAATTGCTAAACCTAACGCAAGATACCTCGCGGCTTGCCGCATCTAGTAATTCGCTGTACTTTAACCGTTTGCACGACATTGTTGCCCAAATGCTCCACTACATACCTGATGATAGTTTGGACATCCAATGGGCTCTGGTTGTCGCCGATGAAGAAGTTCTTAAAGTGTTGTAACCGTGAGTTATCAGGTGCATCTCATAAAGCAGGCAAAACGTTTCTGGTGGAGGATGGCGAAACCATCCTCGAAACCGTCGAGAATGCCGGAATTATATTGTCGTATAGCTGTCGCTGTGGAACCTGTCGCTCATGGATGACGCGCATTCTTGCTGGTCGGGCTGAACATGCAGTAATTGGATGATATCAAAATAACTGTCAATAGATTTACTTTTGACTGAAATAGGAGGTGGTAGCAATCACAAAAACAGCCCAGCTCATTGATGAGCTATCTTGTGTATAGTCAATTGTCGTATTTATTGGATATGTAACTATTCGTCGCTTATATCGATATCAAATTTCTTAGCCGCTTTTTTGATGCGGTTCTTGATCGTCTTTACTTCATCAGCATCATATTTGCTGGCGTTGTCTTTATGATTGATGTAGCTCCAAGCTGCGCGAACATGTTCCGCTGAATCGATTGGATACTTCTTATTGGTGGTGTCGGCAAATTCGACATCGCCATATTTATGTTCGCCTTCACTGGGCTTTACATCACTCCGCCGATCAATCTTGGTACTCATGACTGAACCTCCAGTAACGTTTTTAATCATTCTAGTAGAGATTGACTCTCACCGTTTATTGGTTGAGTACTAAACTCTACATTTATTGTCGTACTCTTCTTCACAAGTTATAAGAGACATATGGACGGCTATTTCATAACCATTTTTCCTAATGCGTCTTCGCTGAAACGCACTACTTTTCAGGACTGTAACCCTCAAGATTGAGGGTAGTTTGAGAAGGTATTCGGATATAGGCTAAAAGGGTCATATAATGTGGTTTGCAAAGAGAATCACTAGGGAGCGAACGATGTACAAACGGTTCGTTTTTTTACTTTTGGGAATACTCCTTGTTATTGGGATTGTTCCGGTTGCTGCCCGTGATGAGCAGCACGGATTTTGGACGTGCGCGGAAGGGTTAAGTGGGCAAACCTTAAACGTGTATAACTGGACAACTTATATCGCTGAAGACACAATTTCCAACTTTGAGGAGTTGTGTGGTGTAACGGTTGTTTATGATACCTATGCTAGCGATAGTGAGATGCAAACTGCCTTGGAGGACGGAAATGCGGCAGGTTATGACGTGGTCGTGCCAACCGATTCAACAGTTTACGTGATGGTCGCTGAGAATTTATTCAAGCCTCTCGACTTCAATCACATTCCGAATTTCGCGAACGTTAGCCCACAGTTGAAGAATCCGCCTTATGACCCGAATAATCAATACACCGTACCCTATCAGTGGGGAACAATTGGTATTGGCTATAATAAGACGAAAGTGGGAAAGACCGTCACGAGCTGGAATGATCTATTTAGCTATCAAGGTTCAGTAGCTTGGCTAGATGATGAACGCGCTATGTTAGGTGTTGCATTACGGTTACTCGGTTACGATCCGAATACGAAAAGTGCCGATGAAGTGACTAAAGCCGCAGACTACTTGAAGGAACATGACTCTAACTTGAAGGTGATTGCACCGGATGACGGTCAAGATCGGCTGGCAAAAGGTGAAGAAGATATGGTCGTTGAATACAGCGGTGATATTTTCCACCTGATTGCGGATTGCAAGTGTAATGATTTCGCCTATGTCATCCCCAAAGAAGGCACACGCGTATGGGTCGATAACATGGCTATTCCATTAAACGCGCCGCATCCTGAACTCGCAGAAGCCTTTATCGATTATGTGCTGGATTCGCAAGTTGGTGCCGACATCAGCAACTTCACGGCTTACGCGTCACCTAATCAGGCTGCGATTGATAACGGATTAATAGAGCAGAGTTACCTAACGAATGCGGCTATTTATCCGGATGCTAACGTGACTAAGAGTCTGTTTTATGTGGTTTCCAGCCCTGAGCTCGCGCCGATTTATACACAGAATTGGGAAGCCTTGAAGAACACCTTGCAAAGGAATCCATAAATTATGACTACTAATGTAGCAAACTTGAAAGTTGCGTCGCGACGTAAACCCGTCAGCCGACGACAAACCCGTTATATGCTCTTGCTTTACGGTGCATTAGCGCTGTTACTTTCAGTAGTGGTAATCGCCCAAACGTCAAGTGCTTACCGCACTGCCTATGATTTATTTCAGGGCATTGCAGTGGTGAATAGCACCAAGGTCAATGCAGCAGAAGAAGCACTACAACGTTTGGCCAATACCAGCCAAGCGACAGCTGATTATACAGCGTTGACTTCGGATACACCGTTATATGAGCAGGCTCAAAACGACATCTTCCGTAACTTCCAACGTTATCGTGATCAGATGTTTATCCTACACAGCAACCTCCAAAGTGAGGATGAGAAAGCCGCATTTACCGTAGCTGATACCTATACCTACAGCCGATTCTGGCGGCATGTGGGTAACTTGATGGCGCAACGCAGTGATTTGATGGCTGCGCGGCAAGAATATCTGTTTGCAGATGCTCAGCTGCGGACGCGTATCATTCCGGCACTGCAACAATTGGAAGCGCTAAATTTCGATGCGATGGTGGCAGCTGGTCAACGAGCTGGGAATGAGATTAGCCAACAAGTATCTCTACTTGCTGTGTTTGGTTTGCTGCTTGCCGTTGGGTTAACGATATTATCCTTCTGGCTGCGTAGGAAGGTGCGACGCTTCTTTACGCCGGGGCTTGATGCTGCGCTTGTTTTGGCATGGGCGTTGATATTCATCATGGGACTCAATTTGCTGGCATTGCCGACTCAGATTACGCGTATGACGGATGATGCCTATTTCAGTATCAGCGGTGTATCACGGGTGTTGGTGCAGGCTAATCAAGCAAACCGCGCCGAAAGCAGCGCGGTGATCGATAGTGACCGCAAGGCCGATTGGTATAAGCAGTTTGATGCTGCGGTTGAGTCGATTGCACTGCGGATTTGTGGGCAACCTGATTGTATGCAGACTACTTTTACCGCGTCTAACAGTCTGAATATTAATTCACAGGCTGTAGCAGGCGCACAAACGATTTCGCCAGCTAATGAAGCCATCATCGATAATATCAGACCTTTATTAGCGCACTTAACCTATGGTGATGAAGTGCTAGCACTCGAAAAAGCACGTCAAGCTTTTGTGGATTACCTAGCGGTTGATGCCCAACTTCGCGAGAAGATTGATGCTGATGATACGACAGGGGCTGTAGATCTGAATACAGGTACGGCTGATGGTTCAAGCGAAGATGCGTTTAATCGATTTGTGAGCGCGATGGATGAGGTTCGGTTAGTTAACCAACAAACGTTCGATGACATCTGGGATACGCAGAAGGAATTACTGCCACGTAACCAAACACTGTATGGTGTCGCAGGCTATTTAATCCTAATGGCTTTGGTTGGCGTGGGTGTTGTACATCGTTTCCGTGAGTTGTAAGACTCATCTATAGTTCCCTTGGCAAGTAAAATAAAAGTGAGGCAACGACTGCCTCACTTTTATTGTTACCTAAAAGGTGATGACTAGCACCGAAATATCATCTGGATTACGGCGCTGATTGTTATGATCTTCGGAGCGTTTGAGGGCGGCCTCACCGAGACTATCGGCTGCAGTATCCGGCGATTTTAAGGCATTGGCGATTTCGTCATCATTCATGTTTTTGTATAACCCATCCGAGCAGAAGAACACTGAATCTTGCGAACCTACTTCAATCCGTGAAATCTGTGGTGTGGGCGATATTGGGTCGATGCCTAATGCGTTGAGAACAATATTGGCGGGGAAAATACCCAAAGCACTATTGCCTACAATGAACCAACGCCACGCGATATATAAGTCGAATGGTTGTCCGCCGATGGTGATGTTGCCATCAACCTTGGGCGGGTTCACACCATCATAATTGTTGAGGACATTTGTTACCAGTGCGCCATCTTCCGCACTGAGCATACCCTGCGACACCATAAATTCAATATTGTCCTCGTCGTAACAAAGCTGGATGAGTTCTTCATCACTATAAAGATAGGCGCGGGTATCACCCACTTGAACACATAGTAAACGCTGACCGTTTTCGCACAGCATACCGATGGTTAAAACCGCCCCCACACGATGATTTACAGGTAGACTTTCACTTATGTTAAGTTCATTATAGAGACGCTCGTTGGCGACTCGAATGGCCTCGGCTACCATTTTTTCGGCTTCGCCGCCGGGTGATCCGTCGATTGACGCAGGTGCTGAACCGAGTTGCTCACCAAGTGCTTCTGCTAAAAAAGCAGAGGCATCATGTCCCGTTAATACTTGTCCACTCTCAAGCTTGTGTTGATGCCCACCCATGCCATCAATAACTGCAAAAACCGGCGCAAATCCCTCGTTTTGAAGGACAAGAAGCGCATCCTCGTTCCGTTCAGGATGTTCGATGGATGCATGGGTATATTGATGAACAATCATGAGTCATCCTTTTTAGTCATTTGATAGAGCATACGCACAAATACGTTGGAATGGTAGGACGTGCCTTCTCGCAACCGGTTTAGTTCGTCGTCGGTAATATACGGGGCAGGTTCACCTTTTAAATCGGGTGGCAGCTTAACAGGCGCTGGTGGCGAAGGTTTTGGGGTGATTGCTGGTTGCGGCATTTGTACAATCGGTGGCGCTATCGGCTCGGTTTTGCTCACCTCGAAATGATAGCCGCATTGGGTGCAGACCTTCGCGCCGGGTTTCCGTTTCGTGCCACATTTTGGACACCACTTGGCGGCGGGACGGCTAGAGGCTTTTTGAACTTGGAAAACATGCCCGCAATGGGTACAAACTTTAGCGCGTAGGCGGTTCTCATAGCCGCATTCCGGACATCGCTTACGGAGTAGGCTGGTCGCACGAACGAGCGTGAAAGAACGTCCACATTCGGTGCAAATCTTAGCGCTTGCACGGTTGGAATGTCCACAATAAGGACATATTTTGCGGTCGTTTGGTGTGGTTTCGGTCATTGGTTTATTGATCAAATGTTTATAGAGATTACAAATAAGTGAGGGGCGAACCCATTGGCTCGCCCCTATAACAATTAGTATATTCTTGAATCGTATGCTTGGTTAGGGCTTGTCTTCATCGGTTAAGCTAACTGTTGAAGTGCCGAGTGCAGCTGTCTTACGAGCGAGTTCGCTGCCCTTGCCAGTTGCTTCCAGTACTTCGGTCATGGCGCGGTTACCGGCTGCCTGCGCGATTTCTAGGGCTTCGGTGCGGTGACGTTCGGCAGTTTGTTTGTCGCCCGCGTTGAGTGCTTCGGTCATGGCTTGGGTGGCACGGGCCAATTCACCCTGTCCGAGGTAGCCCGCTACTACCGGATTAACTGCTTGAAATTTGGACGCATCATGGGTTTGCTCCAAAATCATCCAGTTGGACTGGTCGCCTTTTTCCTCAACGCGCTGACCTCCGCTGACATAGACAACCGAGGGTTTCAGGGCAACTACGCGCGCCCCCACGCTAGCTAGTTCGATGTGAACGACGAAATCACGGTGATCTTTAGCGGACATGGGTGGAACAGGTATGACCCAAGTGTGTCCATCACCCTGTGGCGCGGCTTCACCTTTGACCCAATCGGGATAAGCTTGGGAGAGCGACAGGATGTTTGCCCCTGTCGGTGTCCATAACTGTAAGGCAACATCGCTTGCAACTGTGTTGGCCATGCGGGTGACCAAGCCGTTGAACTCTTGAAGCAAATCTTCGGGGTTGGGTACAGCTTTAGGCATCCAACCTTGGGTAATTTGAGCCATCTTTACCAACACTTCAGGAGTCCAATCCTGCCCATAACCATACGCACATAAATGCATGTGGAGGTCGCTGGCTTGTTTGACGGCAGCAGCGAGAGCGCTTTCGGGTTCAGTGTTCTGCCCATCGGTGAGGAAGATTGCATATCTTGAGACATTACCACCCACCGTTGATTGCGACTTTATGGCCTGCATGATACCTAACGACATCGATGTGCCACCAAAAATCTTGAGCATGCGCATAGTATTGCGAAATCGATCAACCATATGTTCACGATTCATACCCGGTTGAAGCTGTGTTACCGGCAGTACCTCGTTTACGGACGAGTCAAACACAACAATATTGAACACGATTCCATCAGGAATATTGCGGATCAAATCCTCGGTGGTGGCAATCATGCTGTTGAACTTCGCACCCTGCATCGAACCCGACACGTCGCATATCAGCGAGATAATTGTATCTTGGGTCTGCTCCACCATTTCATTGGCGGTCACGGAAATGACACCCCATACCGAGTTCGCCATCGGACTGATGTACGGGTTGAAATAGGTCTTGAATTGAAAGGCAGGCATTGTTCGTTCCTCTACAGATTAATCCAAACGCTGTACTACACGAGTGACCATGAACGAGCGCTCATGATGCGGTTGGTAATGATTTCTTCGCGGTCGGCATCCTCATCACGTGCCAGATAATCGCGCCATGCACGTTCATTTTCCCGCGAAAGATCCGACATGGATTTCACAGGATTATCAGGCCAGTTCACAACTGGGAGCTTGCCAAGTTTTTGTGTGACCTTATAAGCAGTGAAGTAAAACTCGCCCACCAGCCTATAGAAAGCACGGGACTCGACACCGTTTTCTTGGAGAACATCAATGGCGCGGGCGGCTTGCTCCAGACTTTCGGGTGTACCGCTCATCGCACGTTCGTTGTAAAGTGCGATTAAATCCATCATGACTTCGTTGTAGCTGGTATTACGACTGCTCACTGATTCGAGTACTTTGATGGCATCTTCGAGCTGTTTGTTAGATAAGTAGGCGCGACTTGCACCGAGATAAGCCTGACCAATGCTCGGTCGCGCTTGAATGATGGATCGATATTCAGATATCGCTTGTAAAATATTTCCGCTGCGGCGATAGAGATCGGCCAAGAGCAAACGCCCGCGATGATCACCCGGTTTGAGCGCCATCAACTGCTGATAAGTTTCGGCGGCCTTCTCAAATTGACCTTGATTTTCGAGCAGTTGACCTTCTGCCAGCAGCATTTCCCACTTAATCTGTGGATCAGACATTTTACGGGCTTGATCGAGGTCGGCCGCAGCGTCGGTGAGGTTGCCACCTTGATTACGAACGAGTGCACGAAGCACATAAGCCGCTGCGCCACCACCATTATTAATGGCTTGATTCGTTAGCAATAAAGCGCGCGTCAAATCACGCTGATGATAGGCTTCCTGTGCTGAGAGCAAGATGGTTGCTGCCGGATTAGTAATAGGCACTTCCGGCAACTCAATTTTGGCTGTACCTGTTAGCAAACCGGTAGCCGTGGCAGCGCGCATCGTTTCCAGTGTGACACCTTGGAAGTTGGCCTTAGTACGGTGACGGGCGAGGGCGGCTGCATCGGGCTTTTGGCCTTTTACATAACCCATCACGCCATCGATTTCAGCCATGATGGCATCGACGTTTTGCGGGCGGTCTTCTCGTTCGGGTGCGGTCAATAGCTCAACCAGATAACGCAGCGAAACATCATACTGCGTCCAAGGGAATTGATCCGGTGGTGTGAGTGTATAACGATACTGCTCGGTATGGACTTCAGCCATGCCGATTAATTCAGCGATGGTACGACCAATGGTGAAATAATCGTCGCGCCAATCAGGATGTGCGGCTTGCGGTGAATGATAGCCGGGTGTACCACGCGCTGGCTTGGGCGGCACATCAGGATCATAGCGATAAGCTGTACCGAAGTCCAACAAGACTTCAATTTGATCGCCATTCGAGAGTGTCATGGATTTGACGTTGGATGGTTTGAAGTCGCAATAAATGATGGGCGGATTGAGTCCATGCAAATATTTGAAGGCTGGCAGCAAGCCTTTGACACGGTTTAGTGCTTGCTCGGCAGACATCGGCAGCACCAGTTTGCGGTTAACGGGTTCTTCGATTTCATCCGCCCAACTGGGGCCGGAGACGTATTCCATGACATAGCAGAGTTCGGTTTCGACTGTGAAAAAGTCGATGACCGCAATAATGTTTGGATGGCGCACATTGATGAGGAATTCGGCTTCTTTCCGCAATTCATCTCTCAAGGAGTCATCCTGTGTCACGATGGTCTTGATGACCACATACTTATTCAGGTGACGGTCAAATGCTTTCCATGCGCGACCCATACCGCCTTCACCGAGCACTCCTTCGAGGCCATAGCGGTCAGCGATTATCAGGCCGGGACGTAGGATGCTGCCCGGTAAGGGCGCTTGTTCAACTAAAGCTGGCTTGGCGGTATCACGTGGGAGCTTCTTACCGCAGTTAGGGCAGTGGCGAGCATTAGGACGCAGCGCAGCCCCGCAGAACGGGCAGGTTAGTTTGTCACTGGTATTTTTGCTCAATTCGCCAGTAGCCATAAGCTGCGCGGCAGTAACTGGTTTGAGCGCCTGCGTGGTGAGTTCAAGCCCACATTCATCACAGAAACCGGTATCGGTGCTGGTTAACTTGCCACAGTGTGGACAAGTGATTTTCGATGCGATATTAGCATTCATAGGATTTGATTTAGCTTTCGTGGAACGTCAATTCGACTTTTCCGAAGCGAACGATGTCCCCTTCTTTTAGTGGTTCGGCCTGTCCCTGCGCCAATTTGATCTGGTTGACGAAAGTGTGATTTGAGCTACCCAAATCTTCGACGTAGAAGGCATCTTTTATTTTGGTGATCTGAGCATGACGATGGCTCACATATTTGCCTTCAGGATAACCTTCAAGATCGATTTGAAGTGACGGGTCTTCACGACCCACGATAGCTACATCACCTAAACGGAAGATTGAACCTGTGCTGTTCAAGAGCAGTCGCGGCCCACTATAGGGAACGGGTGCGGGTGAAGCGGCAGGGGTCAGTGTTTGAGGCGCAGGCGCAGGAATCTCATCCTCGTCAGCCGAACGGACACTTACTTGCGCCGAAACTGGCTGACCTTGAGCAGTCTCTAATTCAAAACCACATTCCTCGCAAAAACGTGAACCCGCTTCGTTCCAGTGCTTACAATTTGGACATTGCATGTTATTGATTCTCCCTCACAAAGACAAAGTTTAGCACTAGAATGTCGCTGTAAATCCCCTAACCAGTGGGGATGTCATATCAATGAATTGTAAGAAGGACTGAATAGATTTTACAGCCTTAGACTACAGTTTATAGCATAAGGGTGATAACAATAAGATTTATAACTGTTTTGCTTAGATTTCACTCAAACTTATCCAACGTATTATAGCGCAAAAGAAACTTTCTTTTGTATCGGTAGAATTATGATATTCAGATGTAAATTGATAAGTGGAAATCAAGTTTCGTACAGTGGATCTTCATGTTATGATACAACTATGAGATGAGATTCAGCTTAGGGGAGCGATGATTATGCCTGCTAATGTTGACGGAATGGTGCGAGAAGGAATTAGCGCGTATCGGGCTGGTAATAAAGAAGAAGCACGTACACTGCTCCTGCGCGCAGTTGAGATTGACCAATATAACGAGCAGGCGTGGTTATGGTTGAGTGCAGTGGTCGAAACACCGGAAGAACAACGAACCTGCCTCGAAAATGTGTTGACGATTAATCCCAACAGCGACCGTGCCAAACAAGGTATCGATATGCTGGACCAGAAGTTTGGGAGCAGTCCGAAGGTTAGTCCGACACAAGCTGAAGATGTCATGGCTGGAACCAGTTTTACTCCACCTCCAGTTGCAGCACCCCCAGCGCGTCCGGCTACTGACGATGAACTCCCGAGCAGTATTGAGTGGGGAGAAGCCCCTGTTACAGCAAGCAGCAGTGCTAGTTCAAATTATAAGGTGAACGAGCCTTCCGATAAAGAATATGATGATTGGGTGAGCAAGCTGAATATTGGCGGGAATGCGCCGGATATTAAACCGGGGCTGCTGGATGACGCGAATCGGCTAATGTCAATTACGGACGATGATGACGATGATGAACGCTTTGATGTGAGTGCGGTTGATGATTTGTTTTCATCTGGACCGTTTAGCCAAGATTTGTCCACGCAACAACTCCCAACAGCCGAACCCGTTAAGCCTCAAAGTCCACTACGTCAACAATCGCCACTGTCTCCACAGCCGAAAAGTCAAACTTCTTCCCCGGTTGCCCCCGTTACTCCAAGTAAATCAGCGACCAAACAATCTGCCAAATCGGCTGTAGACAAAACCTTTGATCTTTTTAAGGAAGAAGATACAGTCAGACGAGGTGGCGCGCTGGTTGAGGATTTTGACGATGCCGAAATGCAGAAATCAGATGCAGAGGAATACTTTCAATTTATCCCGCGCGAAATTACTGCGACCCGTTTACCGGGAACCAGTGAACGCTATCCTGTGCTGGCTTTAGTTGGTCTGCTGGTTATGATAGTGGTCAATATTGGTGCGGTTGTTTTCTTTATTCATCAAATGACAGCGGTTTAGCGGGTAAGTGTGGGAATCCAAGCTAGACAAATGCTCTGATCATATGATAACATTCTCCACTAATTAACCCGACCTATAAAAGACAGCAGTTATTGCTAGAGGCAGTATGGCTAATCATCGTTCCGCAATTAAACGTTTCCGCCAGAGTGAGAAACGACGCATTCATAACCGTATTTACCGCACCCGTGTTCGTACCCTCGTCAAGAAGGCACGCACCGAAATCAGCGCTGGTAGTGACTTCGACGCAGCTAAGGCCGCGACCATGAGCGCAGTGCGCGATCTGGATATGGCAGCCAGCCGGGGCACTATTCATCCGAATAATGCTGCGCGACGTAAGAGCCGTCTGATGAAGCAGTTGGCTGCGCTTCAAGCTCAGTCTAAATAAAAAACAGCTTAAAAAATATAGATTGTAAACCGACCCTTAGAGGTCGGTTTTTTGTTTTGGCTTAAGGCAGAATAGTTTGGCGCAGGGGAACTGCGTTATCGACACTGGGGAGATCAAGGCGATAGCCGACACCCCGCACCGTTTTGAGGTATTGAGGGTGGCTTGGATCAGCTTCGATCATTTCGCGCACCCAACGGATGTGGACATCAAGTGTGCGCGTGTCACCGATGTAATCGGTTTGCCAGACTTTTTCCATCAAGGTGCGACGGTCGAGTGTGAGGCAGGGATTTGTAAAAAAGGTTTCAATCAATAAAAGCTGTTTAGGCGTTAACTGTGTTTCCTGACCATTAGCGATTAGGAGGCGGCGCGTTCGGTTGATAGCAAATGGGCCACAGAAGAGCAAATCATCCGATTTGGCTTGAAGGAGTGACTCGATGCTGTTAAGCAAACGGCGTGTGGTGACCGGATGAACTAAAACGACGTCAGCCTGACTTTGAATTTCGGCTTTTGGCCCGGGATGGAGATGTACCAGCGAAACGGATGGTAAAGCTTCTCGAAGTTGGTCACAGATGCGATATCCGGGGGTTCGCATGGAAATCGCGTCTAGGACGACGACGCGAATGGGGTTTTCCTGAGCCAATTGAATGGCAAGCTTTCCACTCGAAGCAGTAATCACGGGGTAGTGTTTACTAAGCGCGTTCGCGACCGATGCCCCAGCCGATGGGGTGCGTCCAATAAGCAAAATACGAACCGCTTCCACCCCGCACCTCCAAATAAAGACTTCTGATAAATAAGTGAGCCGATAGCTTAAGGGGTTTGTTATTATAGCTTTAAAGCAGTTGTCATGAAACCCTCATAGCGCCTAGTTTTTAGTTCAATTCGAAATGCAAAACTTGTTGTAAATGTTGCAGATTTTGCATTACTTCCGCCGAAATGGCCGGCGGGAAGCAGCTGAGAAACCGCCAAATCGACACAAACTGCAAACGGGTGGCTCGGCTGATACCGCTGAGTGCAGCGGATTGCTCTCGTGTATCCGCCGCGTGCATATTTGGGGTACCGCCGCAGCAGATCTACGGGAGAATGTCGCCAAATCGACACTGTAATTGCATCTAAAGAAATTCATACTGTTTTCCAACCATAGATCGGCCTAACTGTGACAGAGGCATTATTGGCTTCGATAACCGCTTCTAAGGATTTCCCACTGAGGATTTGCTCTGTTGTGATGCCCGCTAAGGGTATTTTGAAACGATGTACCCAACCGCCTGCATCATATGCCCAACTGAGATATAAGAAACGTGATCCTTTTATTCCTTGAACGTATGCCCCACTGAAATCTACATCATCTCCATTTAATCTTGGGGTAACTTCGCATTGGAAAAAACGCGTTCCATCTCCTTGTTTGTTACCATCATTGAGGATGCCTTTTTTGTCCTGCAAACCGAAGCGATGTGCTGGTTCTCCGCGCCACATATCAGGCGGCGTATGAAGACAGAGAATGTGTAATTGAAGTGTGTCGCTCATAGGTCACATCCCAGTTTCTAATCTGAAAATGAGTACGATTTACTGCAAATAGAGGTGCAGTGATTCATAGAAAAATTTATGGATTTTCATTATAGCACAAATATTCTGAATTGGGGTTTTTCGACAATGTCACATTAAAGATTTGTAGTCGATTGTAGGAATCGATTTGAGATCATTATTAAGGTCAAAATGGTTCAAAGTGGACACTCTGTATTCAATAATGCTTAATTTCAGACTCAAATTGTGCTATATCGCATTTT
>JBBSBM010000132.1:0-16978 GCA_038251275.1 Aggregatilineales bacterium | reverse complement strand
GCTGGCGCTGACTGCTTCTGCCTCATTCGCAGCTACCTCTCCACCGCTCGCAAACAGGGTGTCAACCTCCTTGATGCTCTCTCTGCTGCCTTACATGCTGCTCCTTTTCTCCCTTCCTCCCCTACCTGAGTAGTTACGCAAATTCTGCAAATGCGGCAGCTATTTTATATCGGCGGTGGCGGCGGACGACATAAGCCATTTTGTGTCGTCGGTTTACAGCCGATCGCTTAGGGTTCGCCGCCGGAGATGATTATTTTGTGGCGGCGGCATTCAAGTTGTTGCAACGGTTAGAAATATTGCCATTGTGAGCAGATGATTTTTGTAACGATTGCAACATTTGATGGTTGTTAAGATGCGCGAGGGCTTAGCAGCAGCAAGCCCGTACAAGTAAATTGGGTGCACAGCCGTGCTCCCCTACAAGAAGCCCTATGAACAGTCTAACTGATATGGAAAGCGAAGGGGTTACCTTTTGGAAGAACATTTGGTAACTTTTTGCGTGGGTTGGCGCTAACGGTTTTGAGGGAGCGCAATTTTTAAGCGGGTTAGGGAATGGTTAGATCTGGGTTTACGATGGTTTGTGCGTTTAAACCTAAGTCATAATATTATCGGGTGAAGTGTCACTAATTACACCTACAATGGTAGTAATCAAATTTAGAAGATAGCTATTTCAAACCTCAATTTCTAGGAGGCATATAATGCGACGATTTTTATTGGGTTTGATGATTGTTTTAGTGACAATAATTGGAATTTTATTGGGGTTACTTTTTATCCGAAAACAAAATTACTATCAGTTTGTCGCTGATTACACCCAGTTTTCTACAGCGGCTGATGTGCAAGTCTATCTTAACCGGACACTAGAAGTAGGTAAGTCTACTGAAGCTGAGGTTGTTGCTTTTATCCTGCAATCAGGCATAGCATCAAAGATTACCCCTAATGCTTTAGTTTCAGTTTCAAATTGCAGTCGCGGAGAAGGTAAATTCATTGGCATTCTTTGTCAAGTCAGAGCGCCTGAGGTGGATTATTCAGCCAAAGGATTTCGGACACCCAATATAATTAACAACCTATTTATTCTTGACTATTACTTTATTAATTTTGAATTTGAAGATGGCAAACTCAGACCAATGACGGTGCATTTTTTTGCAGCTAACTGGTTCGCTTTTTAGAGTTGTGCTGTTCCTTTTCTCAGCAAACCCCGCTGCAAATGACCTGAGCCTTAAATCAGCCTATCTAACGTGGAAGAGTCTGTGAATATGCAGGCTCTTCGCTTTCATTTCAATTTGGGATGATGGTTGGTGCTTCTAGCACTTACAGCGCCACGTTAATTTGCTGGGGAGTGCCAGCTTGGACATGAGCCAAGGCTTCACAGATACCGGAGAGCAGTTGGACAGTCATGCGGTGGGAATTAAAGTGCGATGGGCCGGGACGACATTCCAGAAAATCAAGGAAGTGCAGTTCGCGGGCGTGTTCATTGTGACCTAAAAAGGTTTTGTCATCACTGGCATCATGGCGCGACTGTGCGCCGATGTTGAAGGTCTCAAAGGGTTTGCCGCCGACTACGCCACTGTTGCGATAAATATCGACTTCAAAGTGGTCTTCGTGACCTGCTCCTTCGGTTTCCACATCGCGTTTGCCCACTTCATAACTCTGGTAGGAATGCACCTGAATATTGAGCAAGTTGCCCACCTGTAAGTTCAACCGTTCGTGACGCACTCGTCCGTTTCCTTTATAAACATCACTGGCCTGTTTCATCCATGAACGGCGCGAAAACGAGTTCTGTTGCAGGTTGATGGAACTGGTTGTTACGACCACATCATCGCGTTTGAGCTGGCACATAACAAACACATCCTGTTCGCCAAAATTCTTGAGACCGCTCATGCGCTCCGGTGTGAACCATGCGCGTGGCAAATTGGCATCAAATAGGGCGGCATAATCTTCCTGCGTCATCTGATTGAGGAAGTCATAAGGCCCGAAACGTCTTGCGGTGATTTCCGCGATGTTGGGGCGTTTGTTTTCTAACTTCATGTTGGTTTCCGCTAACCACGCGAACAGATCAATGAAGTGGTAACCGGAGTGCATCAGCTTGCCGTAGCCGTATTTATAAGGATGATTCTCGCGCCCGTAGATTTCTTCGGGCATAACCCACATGCCATCGCCATGATAAATATCCATGTACGAAACCGGAATCGGATATTGGCGTACAAAATCTTCCAGATAATTTTTGATCAGTTTGTAACCAGCGTGGCTGCGGCGTTGGGCTTGCACGATGAAGTTGGAGCGGGAAATATTGAGACAGCGTTCCAAATCGGCATAATCGGCGTAGACCTGCCGTGCGGCGTGGACATCAATAGATGATCCGGGCGGCGCGGTAATCGGTTTATCGACCAGCACATGAACGTTGTTCAAGATTGCCCATAACGCATAAAATTTGTGGGCGCGGGGTTCGGTAGCGATGATGATGCCGCTGATGTGGTGTTTACGGCTGAGATCACGCAAAGTGGATAACAGTTCGTCGCCGGGGGTTTCGTCTACATTTTGATTGTCGGCAATGAATAAAAGTTGTTCGGGTTGTAGGCTGCGCCCATCGAGATACTGACCGATTGCCTCGCGTTGTTCATGGCGATCAATCACCAGCAGCAGGCGAATATTGTACTGCGCGGCATATTTTTCGAGTAACGGATAATAAATTCGGCGGGCATGAGGCCCCAATCCCGCCAACACGATATTTTTCGTCGGTGTCATGCTGCTATCGCTCCAAACATAAAACCATAAATACAGTTGAACCGTCTTTGAGACGCAGAGAGCGCCAAGAAAGTAATGCAAATACCAACCCTCCCCCGCAAGCGATGGAGGGAACTCATTGGGGTTTAGTCCTCTTCATTAAGTGTAGGACGAAATGGTCGTGTGAGTTGTACAGAAATCCTTTCGGGTGGTGTTCATGACAGTGAAACGGAGGGATTTATGCGGCTATTGAGAAAACAGCCCAAGCCGTTGATAATAAACCCCAATTCTTTATGTCTACTTAATGCAGGAGTTTAGCTGCGTGACCTCATCCACAACTGCCCCTAAGACCGATTACTTAGCTGTCATCATCTCCTATTTGAGTTTTGTGGTGCTGGGAATCCCCGGTGCTATGCTCGGTATCGCATGGGCATCCAACGAACGGCCTTCCATACAAAAAACCTTCGAGTTGGGATTGAGTGATGTGGGCTGGTTGTTCATCACCACGACCATTGGTTACTCAGTTGCCAGTGTCTTCGGAGGTCGTTTGTTCGGGCGCTTTAACGCATCAACACTTTTTTTTGCAGGCACACTCTTAGCGGGTATCGCTCTGCTCGGTTATGCCTTTCTACCGGTTTGGTGGATGATCGTTGCTGCGGGATTGCTAGCAGGGTTCGGGTCGGGCATGCTTGACTCCGGCATGAACATCTACTTCGCGGCAGTTTTCAACGCCCGTTTGATGAACTGGTTACACGCCAGCTTCGGCCTCGGTACACTGGCTGGTATTTTTATTATCCAAACGGTACTGAGCAATACGAGCGGCACATGGCAAACGGGTTATGTCGTGGCAGCAATTGCCTATTTCACGGTCGCGGTTTTGTTTCTGGTGACGCGCTCGCGCTGGGTCAATGTTGGTCGCGGATCGCAGGAAGAAGGAACACACGCGGGCATTTCAGCCCGTTTGACGCTTCGTTTGCCGCTGGTGTGGATTGGTCTGGTGATTTTCCTCGCTTATGCCGGATTGGAAGCGGTGGGAACAGCGTGGACAGCTCCGCTGCTCAATATTGGACGTGGATTTGATGCGGTCACCGCAGGATTGACACTCGGTATCTTACAGGGCAGTTTTACGGCTGGACGTGTTTTCTTCGGCATCATCCTGCCTTACTTCAAACCCAGCACCCTCATCCGTGCCTGTTCAATTGTTTTGATTGCGACGACCTTCTTGCTCATCGTCAATCCGCTGCCAAATACGCTGCTGCTTGAAATATTCGGCGGCAAAATTTACCTCGTGACTCTGGTGTTAGCGGTTTACGGTTTCTGCCTCGCTCCAATTTGGGCGCTGATGGTCACCTATCTCCAAGAAAAGCTTGGCCCACTGCATGGTGCAAATGCCATCGGGTTCATGGTCGGGGCGGCAGGTATTGGTGTCGGCATTCTACCGGGTATCGCTGGCAAGCTGGCTGAACTCAGCAGTTTAGAAGTTGTACCTGTGATTTTGTTCGTCCTGTCGATCATCATTGCCGGACTTTACGAACTGACTGTCAGCCCGCGCCTTCAAGCACGACTGATTCCGGCGATAACCTAAACTACGCATATATCAAAACTGTAACCTGTTTAGGCGCTCGGTGAAATTGAGTTCATCCGCGCCTAAACAGGTTTGGGCTGTACAAGTTGACCCAAATAATTTGTATAGCAAATTGGCATATCAAACGCTAGATTTATCCCCCGTTACCACTTAATTCCATTCAACCGAGGTTTAACAATAGACAAAAAAGCCTATTGTTAATATTGTTATACGAGACCAGAATAATCTCAACTATTCATCAACTTTAAATTGACGAAGTGCGCTTATAGTGAAAATGAAGCTGAATCTAATTGAGAGTAACACATGATCCGATTTATCTACGCTAACCGTTTCAGACTTTTTCACTACTCCTATATCATTCTCTTGTTTTTATCCGGTTACTACGTCACACCCACTAAAGCGGATAATGACCTGACATTAAGCTTGAATGGCAACAAGCAAATCCGTGCCGCGCTGTTGAGCCTTGAAACCTTTACCCATAAAAATGATTGGGAAGAATATTCCAGCCCAAAGGGTGTTCAACTCGGTGTCGAGAACGGTGTTTACCGCATGTCGACTATCAACCAAGGTTATGTTTGGGGACTCAATAAAGAACAGCATACCAATGTTGTGCTTGAAGTTGAAGTCACGCCGATGTCACCTGACGCGACCGCCAACGCTTATGGCATCATGTGCCGCGCGGACGAGTCAGATAACGGTGATGGTTACTATTTTATGATTAAAGGTGATGGTTACTATTCCATCAGCATCGGTCAAGGCGATGACATTAAGCCGCTGGTCGAGTGGAAATCCTCGAACGCCATCCACACGGGCATCGACAAAAATAGGATCCGTGCGGTGTGCGTTGATGATGACTTAGCGTTATACGTTAACGATAAGCTGCTGATTGAAACCCACGACAGCA
This sequence comes from Aggregatilineales bacterium, assembly GCA_038251275.1. Lineage (GTDB taxonomy): Bacteria > Chloroflexota > Anaerolineae > Aggregatilineales > Phototrophicaceae > CFX2. Next base: position 11,771 of record JBBSBM010000132.1, on the reverse strand, counting down.
CCTACACAACCGGTTATGCAGGTTTAGCGATTGCTTCTTCCCCCAAAACGGGAACCGATGTTGTATTCGATAACCTCGCCACTTACCAGATCACTAACCCCTAAAAAATAAAAGCAAAAGGAAGGCTCTGAGAGCCTTCCCTACGATTCAATCTTCTAGATCGCTGTTATTTGTTCTTGATCGGTGATGGCAGCGAGTCTTGACGGCTGGCATTCTCTTCTGAGGGCGAGTCTACCGGATATTGATCCGAGGCAGGATCAAATGTCAGTTGGTTCGCGTTCTGTTGAACATTGATCGGTTGCCCCTTAATCGGTAACACGCTGGCACTAAAGATATTTGAATCACCGGTAACATCTGACGTAAAGGCTACGATGGGCGCGTTACAGTACCATGTCGGCGCGTAATCATTGCTGACATTATCGGTCAACTTGCGGGTCAGTTTGGTCGCCAATTCATAGACGTAGACACCATCATTGCCGTCCACATTGGACTGATAGGCAATAAACCGAGCATCAGGCGACCACGCGTGGTTAATGGCGTTACCATTAGGATCAGAAATAGCTGTCACATCCCCACCATCAGGATTCATGGTGTAGATAACGCTGTTGAAGCCCTCCCTAAAAGAGTGGAAGACGATGTGCTGACCGTCGTTTGAAAATTGTGGACCGTGATCATCACCAATGCCATCACTTAGGCGGTGATAAATGAGGGTCGTCACATCCATTTCATAAATCTGCCAGAAACCGTCTTGATCACTCTGGAAGACGATATTCTTTCCGTCCGGTGACCATGCCGCATTGATCTCGTTGCTAGCCCAAGTGGTGAGGCGCTTTTCCAAACCAGTGCTGACATTAAACATATATAGATTCCAGTCGCCATCACGGTTGGATTCATAAACGATGTTGCCGCCGACAGGTGACCATACTGGATCGAGTTCGACCGCATCGGGTGTGAAGGTCACCCGTTCGATGTTTTCTTGCTCGACTGCTGAGATATAAATTTCCCAATTGCTATCACGGTTGGAGGCAAAGGCAATCCACATCTGGTCAGGTGAACGGCTGGGCATCAAATCATACACACCGCGTCCGACGCCGCGTGATAGGTTCGGATCAGCCTGAACACCACCGGGCAATTTACCGAGGCGGAAGATTTCCCAATCGCCTGTCATATCAGTGTGATAAATCATCCAATCGGGGCAAACCGCACCACCGACTGTAACGGGTTTCCACGCGGCGGGTCGTTCTAGAACAGTCGGTTGTGGGTTACAAATCGTGTTCGCCATGTCAATTACAGGGAAGTTATTGTTAAGTGTTTCGGTAGCCGTTGTACCGCAAACTGTCTCAGGGTTAATCCCCACCGATCCGGCTTCATTTTGACCTTGTCCAGAACTTGAAGTGCCACCATTAGCCCCACCACCGGATGATGTGCCAGCATTATTCACTGGGGTAGATATAGCCGTAGCGACCGGAGTACGGGTATTGGTTGGAACGATAACCGGAGCAGAAGTGGGAGCCGTTGTCGGTACAGATTGCTGCGGCACGGGTGTATTGGTTGGGTTAATCGGAGCTATCAAAGTGGCGGTTGGCGTGAGCGTCGGTGTGCTGAGACATGTACCTGTCACGCCGAGTGTCACACTGGATAAGATAATCGTGCTGTAAGCCACATCGACTTGTGCATCACCAGCAGCAATCAAATCTTGGGTTTGGCCTGCAAGCAACAAGAAAGTTTGTGTTTGAAGTGCCTTTCCCGGTTCTTGCAGTGTATAAGTTCCTGATTTGAGCATATCGCCGCCTACATTACGTAAGCGGAAACGCGCTTGCGGCGTAGTACCGGGAGCGACAGGCAAGCAGGACACACTCAACTCAATCACTGGCGTACCCGGTTGTAAAGTTGCTGTAGCAGTGGGTGTTGGCGTGATGGAGGGTGTCAAGGTCGTAGTCGGCGTATTTGATGGTGTGAAGGTCATCGTTGGCGTTGGTGTATTACTCGGTGTAAAAGTCGCGGTCGCCGTGAATGTGTTAGAAGGTGTGAAAGTAATACTGGCCGTTGGCGTGATGCTCGGTGTGAGGGTAATGGTCGGTGTCAAGGTCGTTGTAGGTGTACGCGTGATCGTCGGTGTCAAAGTGATCGTTGGTGTATTCGAAGGCGTTCGCGTGTTCGCTGGTGTGGGTGTGTTGCTGGGTGTAAGTGAGGGTGTGCGGGTAACGGTTGCCGAGGGAGTAGGTGTTGCTCCGCCCGTACATTGACCGTTTGCGCTCAATGTGACCTGTGTGCCAGCAGACGTCGTATAGTCTGCGGTGACGGTCGCATCACCCGCCGCCGTGAAAGTGAGTGATGTCCCGGCAAGCAATTGGAAGGTATCATTCTTCGACGGATTGCTTACTGAATAATGTCCCACCCTGAGCATATCGCCACCGACATTCCGCAGCGTAAAGGAAGCAATACCGGGACTCGGACAAGTCACACCGAGTTCAATATCCGGTTCGGTCGCCAATGGCATAGCCTGTAATGCTGCCATCGGCACAACAGCACTTGTGGTATCAACAGCTTCCGTAGCTTCACTGGTCAGTTCGGGTGGTATGTCCGTGTTAACAGGAGCCAGCGTTTCAGTCATCTCTGGAGATTGCGTATTTTCAGGCTCGACATTCGCTTCGGAAGTAGCCTCACTGGTCACTTCAACCGTGGCTTCGCTAACAAGCGTCGGTTCAGATGTTACTTCAACGGTTACAAGCACATCGGTTGGAACGAGTTTGACATCAGTCGGTTGAATAGTAGACTGAGTTTGTGGTGTATCAGTTACCTGAAGAGTTACGTCTTGTGTTGGTTGATTCGTTGCCGCATCGGTTGCGACTGCATCTGTTCCCGAAGGCGTTGTATTGACTGGTACATCAGTTGCTTGTATCGCGTCGGATGTTGGCGCAACTTCGGTCGCATTGCTCACATCGGAATCTGCTGTATTCACTGGCGCATTTGTGGCTTGTGTCGGTCTAGATGTTGACCTTACTTGCGTGGCTGCTCCGCCATCCGGATTTGTCGTGTTGGCTGGTGCATCCGTCGCTCCTAGTAAGACAGGTGCCGGAGTAGCTGGCTCCACAACCATATTCCCACCCTTGTTAGCTACAGTCGTGAGCGGTGGTTGATTTGCATCGGCATTTACTACATTAGCAGTGGGTTGTGGGCTTGCGTCCTGAGCTTGGGCAGGTGATTGGAAAAAGAGATAAAAGTCCAACATAAATAGCGATAGGCCGATTACAAAAAGCCATCGAGCCTTCACATATTTTCTAACCATCACGACCTCCCAAAACACAAAACTTATTCTCTAGATACATAACAAAATCGTTATAAAACCATTAACATTCGGTTTAATCGCTATCCTTATACTACCTACGCTATTACAACAAACATCCCCGATATGGCTTATCTCGGAATGGGACAAATGGCTAAGTGATAAATGCTTAGGGGAAAACGATAAGAACCGAACAAAATCTGACTAGCGATTAAGCTGTTGATCAAGCATTTAGGGGTAATAAATTTTTGGTATTGGCAGAAACATTGAGAGAGAATTTCAGATGTTATTGAAGCTATTCACAGTAACTCAATCACTAGGACTGAAAAATTGGTTTTGCACCATAATTTCTCATTTTGCGTTACAATAAGATTGCTGTTCAGTCGGTCATACTCCCAATAGGATAAACCAATGGATCGCTCTACCCGTAATTTATCAATTATTATTTTATTGGTACTCGCCATTTTTCTGGCGTTGAACCATATTGCCACTCGTGCTGCCCTCGCTGATTGGGGGTTGGTGCTTTTGTTTTTGCTGCTGGCGCTTGGGATTTGGTTTTATGATCGGGTTAGTCGCCGTGGTGTCGATGACGATGAAATTGTGGATACGGTTATTGAGCCGGTCGTCTATGACCATCAGGGTGCGCCTATAAGCATTCCTGACACGATTGAACTTGTACCACCTAATCCGGCTACGGTTATTCATGCTGCGCCACATGCGCCAGTGGTTCACACTGAATCACCGGCTGTGGCTGCCCCAACAACACTGACCCATGTAGAAAAAACAGTTCCACCGCCGGTGGTAACGACACCGCCACCACAACCGGAACCAACCGGACAACCACCCACAACTGCTGATTTGCCAGCCCCACGCATGACTGAAGAGAATGCGCGAGCGCCCATGCCGGAGTCAGTTTTGGAAACTGCATCTGGATTACCTACAGAAGTCAAAGAAGTATCATCAGAACCATCTGTCCAACAACCTGCGTCTGATTCTGCGGTGACCACTACCATTGAGGAGAAATCTGCGCCACCTGCATCCTCACCCGCGGCGGAAACACACCCTGATTTGACCGCCAAAGCGCCTCATGGTGGTAATTTGCCATCAAGTCCAGTGGACGACAAAAAGGCTAGTAAACCTGTGCCATCGCCTGTGCCGGGCAGCGCACCTGAACCCATAGCACCGCGATCAAGCACCGAACCTGTGCCCAACATTCCAGCTAAGGACATGCCTCATCAGCCAGCCATGAGTACACCAGCGCAAGCTCCTCGAGCTTCAACGCCAAGTACTTTACCAGTTGCATCTGATGTAAAAGTGTCTGCATCGAAAGTGGCTGATGCCACACCAACCGCACCCGATCCAAACCTGCCGATTAATGCAGTGCCGGGTAAACCTGACGATTTAAAGATCATTGAAGGTATCGGGCCGAAGATGGAGAAGGCGCTGCAAGCCGCCGGTATTAGCACCTATGCTATGCTCGCAGGCGCAAGCGAAAACCAAATTCAAGATGCGATTACTGCCGCTGGAATGCGTTTCGCGCCCAGTGTTCCCACATGGGCAGAGCAAGCCTCTTATGCCGCCAATGGCGATTTCGTTGGGCTTGAGGCTTTCCAGAAGACCTTAGTCGGCGGACGTAAATCTAAATAAGCAAAGATCAATCCACTGAAAGGCGATGCATAACCATCGCCTTTTTTATTACAGGTTATAGATGATGACTCTACAAGGACATGTTGACGCACTGTATCTCGGTGATGCTAAAGGACTTGAAAAATCACCCTGCGAGTCATTGGAATTCACGTTTGAGGGCATCTTCGGTGATAAACACGCGGGCTTTACAAAAAAGGCTGATGCCCGAAACCCCGAATACAAACGCGGCACGTTGATGCGTAATGATCGCCAATGGTCAGCCGTTGCACCGGATGAGTTAGCCGAGGCCGCGCGGTTGATGGGCGTTGACCATATTGATCCAGCTTGGGTCGGTGCGAACCTGTCCTTCACAGGCATTCCTAATTTCACATTGTTACCCAAAGGCACAAAGTTAATTTTTCCATCGGGTGCGGTGTTGGTGGTCGAGGCTGAGAACGCCCCCTGCATCGGGCCGGGGCGGATAATCGTCGCCAAATATCCTGATCTCAAACTCTCGCCCAACCGTTTCCCTAAAGCCGCTATCCACAAACGTGGCTTGGTGGGTGTTGTCGAACGCGCGGGCATTGTCCGTGTGGGTGATGCCGTTATGGTGCAAGTCTATGAAGCAGCACTTGATCCGCTACATCAAACCTGAGACCTTAAAATACATACAGTGCGCACAATTCAAATGGGATTCTCGTTATGACTGGCGCAGCATTCCGGCGTACACGCTGGGTGTCGAGTCTTCTATGATCGTTGCCCCCACCGTTTTTTGATAGAACTCGATTGGCCCTACGCCACCGATAATGGCGTAACCATAACCTTCAAAGTGCATGGCATGTAAACAGGCAATCAACAATGCTCGTCCGGTATCACGACCTCGCGCCGCCTCGCTCACTCCTATCGGGCCAAAGAAGCCTTTGGAGCTGGTGTCGTAGCAGGTAAACCCAACCAACTGCTTATCCTGAACCGCCAGCCAGCAGCTTACCGGCATATGACCGAAAGCCACCTCGGTTTCACTTGCCCAGAACTCACTGAACTGTTCACGCACCCACTTGACCACATGATGTTTCTCCGGTGGGATCGCCCGCCGAATCGTGATACCATGTGCCTGCTGCGCTGCAAATTCGGGGTCCAACGGCGGCAAGTTATAGAGTTTCACCAGCATGTCAGTCATAAATCATTCCAATTTTGATTAAGTCTTTTAAAACAACTTGGTCGTACCCAAACGCGATGTGGATGCCGCACGATTATTCAACCACTGCTTAGCGGCATCGATTCCCTGCTGGGAACCAATCTTTTGCAGCATATCCGCCACCGCCCGACCAATCATCACATCTCTGGTATTTTTCATCACGTCGATGAGTCCACCAACTGCGCCTGCGCCCATACCTTCTAGCGCACCGGAAGCCGCTTGCCGCACCACATCATTCTTATCGACCAGCGCTTCAGCTAAGCCGGGGATAGCTTCTGGCTCGTGCATACTCCACAGTGCCTCGGCAGCACTCCGCCGCACTTTCCAATCTTCATCGCGCAGCGCAGCACATAATCCCGGCACAGCCGCTTGTCCGATTTTGCCCAACGCGCCGGTTGCTTGCCAACGGATATTGCTGTCGTTATCCTTGACCATCACCCGCAAAAGTTCGCTTACCGCCGCGCCGTCGCCAATATCGCCCAATGCTTTACAAGCCGCCGCCCGCAGACGCACATCTTCGTCATTCAAGGCATCCAACAAACCGGGAACAGCAGCCGCATCCTTGTAATTGGTTTGTTTCGCCAGCAAGAAAGCTGCGTCGACGCGCACATCCCGCACCGGATGTTGCACCGCGCTCACCAGCGAGGCATAAGCCGTCGGGTGATTCATTTGTGCCAAACTTTTGAGTGCCGAACGCCGTTCTTCAGCATTCGGACTGTCCAGTCCCGCAACAGCGGATTGCACGGCAGGCGGTGCATCGCGCGATACGGTGACACTGTGTGGTTGATGTTCACCTTGCAATTCCCACAAACGCCGCAGCAGTTTATCCCATGACGGACGCGCACGGTCGGTGAAATCCAGATATTGCAGCTGCTCCAATTGAGGATGCAGCTTTTCGGTTTGCTTAAGCAGAATCGGGATCACCTTGACTCCCGCGCCTTGAGCATAGGCCCACTCATAAGTTACATATTGCGAGGCTTTGGCCTCCGGAGAGATCACCAAAATCAGGGCAAACGATTCTTTGATGGCGTAGTTGATGCTCTCACGCCAATTCTCGCCTGCCCGTAGTTGTTCACTATCGACCCACACGGGGAAGCCTGCCGCCTGCAACTGGCGAATGAGCATTTCGACGAAATCCTGCTCCTCGTGTTTGTACGAGATAAAAACGTGATTGACCATGAGATTATCCCTGACTAGCTAACAACGGTTAACCATCGAGCCGATCTTTACATCTTCTTGACAACTCTATTGTATCGCAGAATGCGCTTGAAGGTTATCTTACGCGCATCCAACTTTCGTACCCCTATCAATCATTGCGCCAATTGCTTGACTCTCATCCCAAATCCATGCTACCTTGTTGGTAAGTGAACACGTTCACTAATTTTTATCGATACAAAAATGAACATGTTCATCTAACAAACAGCACGATACGGTAAGTTTCGATGAGCAAGTTTGGTTCTACATAACAAAAGGGCATCGAGATGATCTGGTTACGCTTAATTAGGTGGATGTGGGCGCGCGGAACGGTTAGTGGCGCGGTGATGGGAACGCTATTCGGGACACTTCTTGCACCTGTCTTTGGAACACTTGCAGGATTGTTCTTTGGTATACTTCTGGGCGCTGCAACAGGCGTTATAAATGGATGCGCGTTGGCGATTCTGACATATTTAAGTTTCTCGCCACCGACAGACACATTTACTTACCGGCGCAGTGCTATAGTGCTCGTAAGTATCTGTACAGTCAGTCTATGTCTGTTGTTATTAAAGGTATGGGGTACATCCTTGTTGATTATCCCACCAACCATCATTGCTACTGTTATGGCGGGTTACTTCGCATGGCAATTCCCGCAGTATGCAGTAAAAGAATTCGCTAAGTAGCATCGACATTACCTTACAAAGGCCGATATGAGAGGCAGCAACATGGTTGGTTGGCGTTTATTCCGATGGGTTCTTTGGCGTGGCATTCTCAGTGGTGCGATTTTAGGCGCACTATTCTTACACGTTGGGCTGTTTGATGGCGCAGTTTTAGGTGCAGTCTTTGGCATCATCTATGGAATAGCCTTGGTACTTTTGAAACACATCTGTTTTACGCCTCTGCGTGATCGTCGCCGTTATCATTGGAGTATGTTACTGGTTTCTATCGCGACAACCATCGCAACCAGTCTCATGTGGACTTCAATCGTGTTGAATGCGCGGGTGGAAGTCGCCTTACTCATCACCTTGATAGCAACTGTTACCGCAGGTTTCTTCGCATGGCGACTGCCGGATGCGGGTGCTCCATCTGCCACCGAGGCACATCCGCCCTTAGCAAACGCCGTTTTGTTTTACATTCAAAAATGAACATGTTCATATCTTTATGTAGGGAAAAGGCATGCCTTTTCCGCATGCTCTAGAAAGGATAATCTCATGGTCTGTATACGCATTGTCTGGTGGACTTTCTGGCGTGGTGTTGTTTGTGGAGCGCTGCTCGGTGCGGCCTTTGGCACTGTGATTTTCCCAATCATCAGAACACTATTCGGTTTCTTCTATGGCGTAATTATCGGTGTCATCATGGGCGCGGTCGATGCTTTCGCACTCGGCGCTGTAGCCCACTTTTTTATGGATATGAATCACCCTGAACGGATTGTGCCGTGGCTGCGACTCATCGGAATCACCCTCAACCTGATTGGTGTAGGCATCTTTAGCTATCTGTATTTAGGCTCAATTTGGTTGTTCATCATTCCGCCCATAATTGCCGCCATTGTGATCTTCCTGCTTGTCCCACACTTTGTGAAGTTCGCAGTCCATATCCAAGAACCGATTCATGTGCCGCTAACTGAAATCGTGTGGTAACAAATCGCCAAACTATTCATCTAACGCTTGGAGAAAACATCATGACATGGGGAGAATTACGATACTGGATTTTCAGACGAGGGCTACTCAGCGGGGCAATACTTGGCGGCTTGTTAGGAACAATGCTTCTTCCACCTATTGCGACAGCGGTTGGGACAGCCGTCGGCGTAGTGCTGGGATTTCTTATCGGCGGTGCAGTTGCGATAGGCACTGGTATAAGTCTGACAACAATCATGCGATCTCGGAGACTCAATCATCCTAATCACATCGTTAATTTATTGATTGTGTGCGTACTTTTTATCTCCTTGAACATGCTGTTCACCATCCTGTTGGTTGGCGGAACAGTTGCAGTATACGGTATTCGTTCAACTGATGAACGAATAAGTATCTTGTTTAGCGTTGGCATCATTCCGGCATTACTCTCAGCAATTCCCGCAATTTGGTATACACCTGCTGTTACAGACAGGATCATGCGGATACAGTTTGCAATCGATTCGCTCAAACAAAAGCTTGGAACAATCTCATGATCTGGCTAAAACTTATTTGGTGGGTTTTGTGGCGTTGTGTTGTGAGTGGACCCATATTAGGAGGATTGTTTGGAACATCCATTGGTTTCGTTGTAGGTACAATTTACGGGATGGCTTATGGAGCGCCAATAGGTGCAATTATGGGCTTGATTGACGGCCTTGCTCTCGTAATTATGACGTACCTATTTTTTGACTCTCATCAAACTTTCACACGCTTCGTACTTTCGGCGCGAATACTAGTTATGACGCTAAACTTTATCGGGGTCTACCTTTATTTTCATAATTCCTTCCAACCACCAAGCATCAGTTTTATACCGCCCATTTTAGGGACCATTGCAGCCTATTTTCTAGCTCCTCGCTATGTGAAATACACAACCAACCTTTACCAGTCAAACAACTCTCGCAAGCCGCAAGTGAACGTGTTATCGTAGTCTCAAAACTGAACACGTTCATGTCAGAAAGATAGGAAATAGAGTGATCTGGTTAAAACTGGTTTGGTGGGTTTTGTGGCGCGCGGTCATCTGCGGCGCATTAGTCGGTGTATTGATTGGGACGCTGATTCTGCCTCTTATTGGGACAGTCATGGGGCTTATTTTCGGCACATGTTTTGGTCTGGCGCTGGGTTTACTCAACGGCATATCCATGACGATTATGGCGTTTGCTTCCCTCAACCCGCCTTACAATCGTTCACGCACTATGCTCTGGATATTGGTGCTGGTTATTCCGGTTGATGTATCGGTCATGATGTCCATCTTTGGAAGTGAATTCAGTATTATCCCTTCGCTGATACTGACCCTAATCGTGATTTATTTTAGCTTTGGCTTCATTAAATTTGCGGATGCTCAACTCGCGCGGATTGCTTCTCGTAAACAAGAGACTAACGATCAACCTCTGACGAACAACTATGCGCTCCCGTCGTTGATGACAGTGGGTTTATTAGCGTTATCCGCCTATGGCATAACAGGATCGCTCAATAATGCAGGGCGTCTGCCTGACCGCTATTTGATACCCGCTGGCTATACAGGATGGATTACCGTCAAATATCGGGTAGCAAGTGAAGCACCGCTGCCTATCGAAGACGGACATTACTTGCTGGTCATTTCCCCGAACGGTGAACTCAGCACGTCCTCAGATATGGATGATGGCGTATCAACCAGTGACGACTATTACACCTACCAAGCGGACGATACGCGCACGAGTTTGCCAAAGACGGATTGGGGCGGTGGCGGCATGGTCTGGAGTCGTGGAACGATGAATTATGGCGGCAATATTACTGGCGAAGGTTTCGAAAACCCCACCACTCTATTTTTTGTTGGCACTGAAGCCCAATATCATCAAAAGTAGATTTCGATCTTCCCTTCATTAGCTTGACAAGCGGGTGAAGGGCGAAAAAGGACATACGATGGAAAACACCGAACAGCCAACCTTAACACCCAAAGCCCAAGAAACCCGCCAGCGCATTTTTGATACCGCTGTCAGACTCTTCATGGAAAAAGGCTACGAAGAAACCACCATGCGCGACATTGCAACTGAGGCCGAATGCTCTTTAGGGCTGGCTTATCGCTATTTCGAATCGAAAGAAGTGGTGGTTATTGAGTTGTATCGGCAGTTGGCTTCTAATACCAAAAACCGGATTGACGGGCTGCCCTCTGTGCCATTAGCCGAGCGTTTTTACCAGATTATGACACAGGTCATGCAAGAGATTGTACCTTTCCGTCCGGTGTGGCAGGGGATTTTTGGTGGTGCGCTCAATCCTAACTCGCGTTATGGGGTCTTGGGTGAAACCACCGCCGACATCCGCGCCGAGATGAAAAGTGTCTTTGAACAGTTGGTCGCTGAAGCCAGTGATTCGCCTAAGAAGACCGATCAAATTGCCGCGATGGGCATGTTGCTCTATGTTGCCTATCTGATGACCCTCTTATTTTGGATCAGTGATCGTTCTCCCGACTACAAAACCACTTATCAACTTTTAGACTTCAGCCGCGATACCCTCAACCTGATTCGCGGTGCGCTGGTCCTGCCGCCTGTCGCCAAGGGTATGATGCGACTCGCTGGCATTGTCGAACAAGTCTTTGGGGGATGAAGGGAGTTCATTCCTACAACCGTTTGTAGATTCGAACACTCACAATCGAATTTTTGTGCTAAAATGGTTTTATGTTGAATTCAAGGGTAGGACTGCACTAAACGGTGGAGAAAAGCGACGAAATCAAGCGCATCACAAATCATAGAAGTAGGGCCGCCAATATAGACCTTCCTGAACCATTATGATCGGTGAACATGTTCAAGAATTTGATGAACGCGTTCAG
>JBBSBM010000131.1:0-17089 GCA_038251275.1 Aggregatilineales bacterium | reverse complement strand
TCGCATTCAGTTTTGATGAGCCGATATGAACCGTTAATCATCAAAACCTTGTACGCATCAGAAATACTTTGCCTATATTTATGATTTTGATAGGGTCATTTCATTGTTTAAAAGGTCATAACGATTTATGCCCCACCCTCAAATTAATACGAGTCTACTCAGGCCATCGGGGGGGTATTCGTTGGGCGACTTTTTCACCCGATGAAAAACAAATCGTCGCAGTTGGTAATGGTGATCTGATTATCTGGCAGCGTGATTACCAAGATTTTGTAAATATCATGTGTGCAGAACTTCCTAATGATTTCACAATTGAGGAACGTCAAGCGTATGACATTCCAGCCAATCAGAATACATGTCCAAAGTTCGACACTACATCCTAGTTTCTTAGGGCATAACCCACACAAATAATAGAAACCTTCGCAGAAATTGAGTAAAGGCTAATTTTAGGTATAAGATTGCGATAGAATTACCATCATTTTTCATAACGGAATTTTATTGGTTGTAGTTGTGACTTTTATAGTTAGCAATATTCCACGCAGTTCCAACACTGATATTTAGATGCTTTGCAATAGCTGGAAAACTCCACCCTCTTAAACGCAGTTCAATGACTTTTGCTTGAAGTGCAATTTTTGCAGGATTGATTGGACGAGGTTGAACTTGATATCTTGCTCGATTAAAAGCGAATTCACGTTTGAAATATCTAGGATACGTGCGGCGACCCGTTCGAACAATTATATTGTACTGTATTTTAAAAAACGGTAAATTGACTTTATTTCTCTTAAAGTTTAATGTCGATCTGGAATTTTCTATCGAATTTGACATTTTGCCTTCCAAAATTTTAAGCGCATATGGTTCGCACTTGAAATCACATTAGGTTTCAGAACAAAGTGATTAGAGTTACTATGATTGGATCGGCTCAACCTTTATAAAAGTAACGATGAGACCTCATTTCAAGCTATAAGGCCTCGTATTGAGGTCATAAATGCGAAGGATACGCGTATGGCAATAGGCGGCCATCAGAAATCTATCCACTATAAAATAGAAACAGAATAAGCTCTCACCATCAAGGTACATCCTGTGCGTAAACAAATTGTTTTCCTTGTCCTACTCATCTTGTCCATGTCTATGGGCGTTCATGCCCAAACCAGCGTTACGATTGTGGATCGTACCCCTGCTGCTGGTAGCTTAGATGTGGACAGCAAAACATCAATCACCATCGTATTCTCGCAGCCGGTTGTACCCTTGACGGGTTCGGCAGAGGAAAAGTCCTTGCCCGCTCCGGTAATAATTACCCCTTCTATCCCCGGCACAGGCGAGTGGGTCAATACGGTGATCTGGCAATTTAAGCCGGATTCCCCGTTTCCCATCAATACGACGATCACGGTACATACCGATGACTCTTTTGTGTCGGCAGACGGCAGCTCGCTTGCGGCGGATCAATGGCAGTTTACGACAGGACTATCGCGGGCGACGTATGTATCGGTTGGCAAGAATGATGTATGGCATTCACCTGAGTATGTGGTCGAGCCTGATTGGTCAATACTGCTTCAATTCAGTCAGGCATTTAACAAGGAAAGCGCGGAACAACTGATCGAACTTCACGATGCCAAAGGCGAGTCTGTGCCCGTTACATTCAACTGGGAGAATTCAGCTGAGGTTATTGTTGATCCCGTAGCGCAGCTTGCGATTGCAGCAGAATACACTCTTGTCGTAAATGCTACGCTTGACGGGCATCAATTGCTTGAAGAACCTTTCTCGCAAATCATTCACACCATTCCACTACCTTCGGTTGTGCGGGTTTCGCCAGAGCCCGATAGCAAAGTCAGTATCAGCCCCTCGCACCGAGCATCAATCCAATTCGCTACGAACATGAACCTCAATTCGTTACGAGGACTTATTCAGGTCGAACCGGAAACGCTGGAATGGGAGGTGCAGACAAACGCCCATGACCTCACCAATGTGTATGTCAACTTTAAACCGGTACTGGATCAAACCGTCACGATTACGCTGTTGGCAGGCGCTGAAGACCTGTACGGAAACAAGATTGAAACGGATTATAGCTGGTCATTTGAGATCACTGAGCCACCACCGCCTTCACTTGAGTCCTATCTCGCGCTGCGTGATAGTTTCGTCGTAACGAATGCGTACCGCGAAAATACTCGTTTGGCGATGGTGACACGAGGTGCTGAGAATTTCACCAGCAACCTAAAGCTCTATCATGCCGGGGACATCGCGGCTGCCATGCGTGCCATTCCGACAGATGAGGATCACTATACTTCACCTCTAGAATTCTCAACCGCCCTGCTCGAAAATGCTGATGCGCTCCGCAGTTGGCAGCAGACTTTCAATGGAGAAGGAAGCAGCAAAGTATCCGAAATTCTGTTAGCTGGCGAGGATGGCGTTCAGCTAGAGCCGGGTTTATATATATTGCTAGCGGATGAATATCGTTCGTATGGCGAACCGCATGTGGTCACTCAACGACTCGTACTCGCCGTTTCGACGGCGGTGCTGACGGTACGGCGCAGCCCAACCGAAACACTGGTCTGGGTAACGGACATGAAAACAGGTTCCCCGATCAGCAATGTCGCTGTGACATTCCATGCCACCGATGGAACAGTCACGAGCGCAACCACAAACAAGAATGGCATCGCTCGCGTGGCGAGTGCCGCCTCCACAACACCAGTATCCGATTGTTACTATCCGCAGTATTGTACGAGCGGCGATTATGCAATTATCACAGCAGAAGCACCAAACGTGTATGGCGCGTGGTACAGCGATAGAGTCTCTTCTCCGCAAGCCACCATTGGCAATCTCTACACGGACCGAAGGGTCTATCGTCCGGGCGATCCGGTGTACTTCCGAGGGGTGCTGCGCGATAAAGATGATATGACCTATACCGTTCCAACGATGAATAAAGTTGCAATCAGCCTTTGCGGCAGCTACGGGTGCGATCAAAGCGAGAGTCTTCAGACCATCACCGTTCCGGTCTCATACTGGGGAACCGTCAACGGCAGTTTTACGCTTCCGGCTGATGCCGAACCGGGTTTGTATCGCATCGTGACTGATTGGGGAGAGAGTGCATTTACCGAGTCGGACTGCTATTCCTATGGCTTCGACCAACTCTCCTGTGATGCGATTCCGTCTGACGGTACGCAAATCGTCGTGGCGACTTTTGACACGCCGGAGTTTGAGATGAGCGCAACACCGGTCGCGCCAGAAGGCAGGCAAGGCGAACCGTTTGGTGTGGTTGTCAATGCACAGCTTTACAGTGGCAGTCCGCTGCGCGGGGCGACGGTGGATTGGGAGGTCAATGCTTACGAAGGCACTTTCCGCCACGAAGATTACCAGTTTGTGGATAGTACCTTAAAAAATACCGGTTACGGTTCGTCCAGCGGCACAGACAAGGAAATCCCCCCCATTACCACCGATGCTAATGGGGCTGCGATCATTCCCACCGAGAGAATTGTTGCTAACGTCCCGCTCAACGTTAACATGAACGTTATGGTCAGTGAAGGGGCTGAGAAACATGCTTCTTCAGTATCATTTTTCCTGCATCCTGCGGCGGTATATGTTGGCTTGCGTAACAAGCTGGGGTTTGTCAAGCAGGGTGACGACATCACGATTGATGTGATCGCGGTAACACCGGGTCACGAAACGGTTCCCCAACAACATATTATTTACACGATTGAACAGCTCCGTCAGAAACAGCACACAACTGATCAATATGGCTACTACTATTGGGAAACCGTTGTCACATCGGTCAGCAGCGATACGTTGATTACGGGAGCAGATGGTACGGCGACTATCACATTCCCAGCCGAGGCAACTGGCAAATACCGGGTTCGGGCTGTGACAACCGACGAGCAGGGACGTTCCCACAGCAGCATAATCGAAGTACAGGTTGGCACTGAGCCAAGGCTGCCGTTTCAGGTACCTACTTATGACGACAAACGTTTTACCATCACCAACGATCAGGCGGTTTACCAACCGGGTGACAGTGCACTACTGCAAATTCAAACGCCGGAGAGTGGTATGCTGCTGCTCACAGTTGAACGGCAGAACGTACAACGTGCATTTGTGCTGACGGTTAACTCGACCGAGCCGTTGATATTTGAACTGCCATTAGGCTACGAAGACACTCCCAATATTTACATCACAGGCACATTTGTACAGGGGATGCTTTCACCGGATGACAGTCCATCTTATGCCATAGCAAAAACCAGCTTAATTGTGAAGCCCATTCATCGCTATTTGAATGTCGAAGTCGAAGCATCGGCTACCCAAGTAGCTCCCGGTGATAGTGTGACCTTTAATGTACGCGTGACCGATGAGCGCGGCATACCGATACGCGCCGAAGTTGGGCTGTCGCTGGTGGATGAAGCCATTTTGTCGCTCGCTCCCACGGCGAGTCCTAGCTTGTTTGACACCTTTTATAGTAGTCAAACCAATGACGTATTTTCGGGCATTTCACTGCGCGGCCTAGTGGATGACCTAATAGATAAACTCGAGCCCCCGGGCATGGGAGGTGGTGGCGGCGGTGATATGGGAGATATCGAGTCCAGTATTGATCCGCGAAAGGACTACGTTACGACACCACTGTGGCTGCCGAGTATCGTCACTGATGAAAACGGACGTGCGTCAGCTACGCTGGTCATGCCCGATAATCTGACGCGCTGGCGGTTGGATGTCCGCGCGGTCTCGCTGACGACCTTGGTGGGACAAGCTGATCTAAAAATTGTGTCATCGCTGCCGTTTTTTGTGCGTCCTCAAACCCCTCGATTTCTGGTGGCAGGTGACACAGTCGAGCTAGCGATGATCGCCCATAATGAAACGAGCGCGGCACAAACCGTGACCGCATCTATCCAAGTGGACGGTGTGAACCTGCTGGACGATACTGAAAAGAGCGTTACCCTGCCGCCCAATTCCCAGCAGCGCATCGCGTGGCGTGCGCTTGTTAACAATGTGGAATCAGTTGAAGTCACTTTTTCTGCTGGAAATGAGGTTATATGGGATGCAGCACGTCCAGCACTGTCGGATAACCGTATCCCTGTGCTGAAGTACGTTGCGCCTGACACAGTTGCGACGGCAGGAATCCTCGACGCGGCAGAAACCCGCACAGAAGTAATACGGCCGCCGGATCATGCCCTCGAAAGCCAACTGAATATCTCACTGACATCGTCACTCATTGATACGGCTGCCGCAACCCTTGACACCTATCCACCCGACCAGTTTGAAACGATTGATCGCCTGATCGGGCGGCTGATGATTAATGTAGCACTGTATCGCGCAGGCGGGCATGACTCGCTGGCTGAGGCGATTGAACGTGACATCCAACAACTGGATAGTTTACGAGTCACCGCTAATGGCGATGGATGGAACTGGACTGGGCCGAACGATTATTATTGGGATGTATTTACAAGCGGATATGCCGTAATTGCCCTGACAGAAGCATCGGATGTCGGATTCGAATCGGCAGACGTAGTGCGTGCCCCTACCTGTAGTTTCGTAAGAAACGGTGTGTACTCACTGCCACAGGCTTCGGACAGCGATGCCATATTCAATCGTGTCGCCTTCGCGCACTGGATTGAAATCCTCTGTGGTAGACAATATCCGAACACCGATGTGCTGGATCATCTTTTTGCCTTCCGCGAGCGATTGTCTCCGGCGGGCAAAGGCTTTCTGCTGTTGAGTATAGCGGCAAGCGATCAAGAGATGACGCAAACGCTGGTCGATGATTTATTGGGTATGGCTATCACGACAGCAACTGGACTGCACTGGCAGGGGCAAAATCAATCGCTCTGGGACACCGATACTTTGACGACAGCAGTTGTTCTGCGTGCGCTCACGATAAAGGCCCCCGAAAAGGAATTATTGCCGAATATTGTTCGCTGGCTGACCATCGCACGGAGCGGTGACCGCTGGGCAACGCCGCTGGAAACCGGGTGGAGCGTAACTACACTGGTCGATTATGCACTCGCCTTCGAGGGACAGACCGCACCTAGCTATTCTCTGGATGTCCAACTCGATGCCGATTCAGTCGTGGACTCAATGCCAGCGGTCGGGTTACGTGAACAACTCGCCCTTCCACTGAACCAAGACGAACACAAGTTGACCATCGAGCGCAGTGCTGGAAGCGGCCTGCTGTATTACACAGCGACGCTTCAGGCGACGCTTCAGGCGGCAGATGCCCCGCCGACCACGAGGGGAATAACCGTTATCCGTGAATATATGGATAAGAACGGCAACCCCATCGATTCGGTAGCAGTTGGAGACAGCGTGTTTGTTCGCCTCACGGTCATCGCAGCCTACGATACCTATTATTTCGTGCTGGATGATCCCTTGCCCGCTGGACTCATTGCCGACGATCCCTCTTTGATTAAAACCGCCACCGACGGCATTGCCGTGACTCGTGCGCTATCTGAAAATAATCTACGCTGGTTCTACGGTAGCAGCACATTTTCAAGGAGTGTGTATGGAAATACGCAGGTACAATTTTATGCCAGCGCCCTTCCGCGTGGGACGTACATAGTGACCTATGAGGCGCGGGCAGGCGCAGCGGGGGAATTTCAGGCTATGCCAACACATGCTTATTCGGCAGTCATGCCAGACATTTTCGGACGCAGTGCGGGACAAGTCTTCTCTATAACCGTCCCATCCAAATGAGATTGGAGGAATATTTTTATCCAGAACTGACATTGAATAAGGCATGATAAAGAACAATTATCGTGTCATAATAGCGAATACCCATTAACTATCCTGCCTAGACAAATTCCAGGCAGTTCCAACACTTATATTGAGTTGCTTTGCAATTACTGGAAAACTCCATCCTTGTGAGCGAAGTTCCATGACTTGGACTTGAAGTTTTACTTTTGCAAGATCTATAGGGCGAGGTTGCGCGTAGTACTTAGCTCTATTAAAAGCAAATTCAACTTTGAAATATCTAGGATACGTGCGGCGACCCGTTCGCAATAATTATATTGTACTGTATTTGAAAGTACAGCGAATATACTTTATTCCTCTAAAGGTTAATATTGTTCCATTGCCTCACGTAAATTTGCGGCTTGGTGTTCCAAATGTTTTGAAGTCATATACCACTCAACTCATGACAATTATTCAAAAAACCTTTGTAAGCTGTGACCAATCAAACCTACAATCTTTTTGTGCCATATGGTTACTCAAACTTTATGCCCCGTGATCAATTTTCATCACACTTGGTCATTCGGTATATAATAGAATCATAGTCGTATTTGGTGATTTTTACTTAAATCTTTAAATGCAATTTTTACGGGGAAGCTAATAATATGAGTATCCCTGCCCCCTCGGATCTATCCCACCCAAAGAATTTTGATCAACCTCGCCTTGCGGCTCTAATTGAAATCACAGACGCTCTTATTACCTCGACTGACGTATCCGTTTTACTTCAAAAAATTGCAAATTCTGTAGTTGTCACGTTACCAGCCCATCTGGTGAGTTTAAGTGCATTTGATTTAGATACCTATCTATTAACACAATTTGTGAAGTCTGGAAAAGGAGCAGATCAAGCGGCACAACCTTCATTCGCAGATATCTCCAGTGGGCTTTCCGGGAGTGCAATACGCGGCATGAAACCTGTGTTGCTGTCTCTGGACGAGACACAAGATCCATATGAACTCCATCCGATACTGCTTCACCCTGAAACGTTTAAGTGCGGGGTAATGATTATTGTCCCTATTTATTTTCATGACAAAATCTTGGGTGTATTGACGGCGATTAATACCCTAAAAGACAGTATTTTTACCGAACCAGATGTCACGTTTATGTCCGCTATTGCAGGTCAATGTGCCATTGCACTGACAAATGCTCAGTTATGCAACCAACCTCTATCACCGACATCTGAGATGATATCGAATCCCGTCAGACACACTACTGATTTGGACGACCATTCGAGTTATCGATTGTTCGTAGAAAACATGAATGACGGTTTGGCAGAGATTAATGAGCATCTACAATTTACCTATACCAATCGAAAGTTCTGTGAACTGCTTGGATACACCGCAGAGGAATTAAGTGGACAATCGCTGACTAGTTTCTTGGATGATGCGAATTGTAATGAATTCAATGACCAGATAAACAAGCGTCGAAACGGTGAACGCAGTAGCTATCATCTCCAGTGGAGTACGAAAGCGGGCGGGAAAGCTTCTACACTAGTTGCGGGAACCTCTGTGTTTGATCAGCAAGGGCATTTTCAGGGAAGTTTCGCAGTTGTTACAGATATCGCGGAACGTATCCAGACCCAAGAAAGATTGGAGCAAGAGCGCGCACTGCTGCGCACGTTGATTGACGCTATCCCCGACGACATTTATATCAAAGATATACAGAGCCGGTTTATAGAGGTCAATGCCGCTGTTGTCTTGAGCTTAGGTGGAAAAAACCGTGAAGATGTTATTGGGAAAAGCGATATTGATTTTCACTCACCCGAAATGGCAGCGAAGTTTTATGCGGACGAACAACGTGTCCTCCAATCTGGACAGTCCTTATTGAATGAAGAAAATCACTTCGTATTACCCGGTACTGGCAAGGACATCTGGCACTTGATTAGTCGAGTTCCATGGCGCGACAGTCGGAGCGAAATCATCGGTTTCATCGGTATCAATCGAGATATAACAGAACGTAAAGTAGTTGAGCAGAAACTTCATGAATCTGAAAAGAGGCTTCTTCTGACCTTGGAAGCCGCTCAAATTGGTATTTGGGACTGGGATGTTAAAAATAATCAATGGTATGCCTCACCACTCTACTATACGATGCTCGGTTACGAACCGAAAATCGAGCTCGGCAGTCGTGATGAGTGGATAGATCGGGTACATCCTGATGACCGAGATTTGGTAAGTGAAAAAATCCAAGATGTTCTTTCGCGGAATTTTAATGAGTATGAATATGAAGCCAGAATACGCCATATTGATGGCACTTATCGATGGCAGCATGTGATGGGCTTTGGATCCGAGCGTGACGATAACGGTAAAGTAACCCGCATGCTTGGCATCAGGATGGATATCACCGGACGGAAGCATGCTGAAGATGAATTAAGAGCAAGTGAAGAACGCTTTTCCAAAGCTTTCCGCTTGAGCCCTATAGGTACTGCTATTTTTCGTGCTGCAGATGGACGTTTTGTGGATGTAAATGACATCTTTGCGAAATTGTCTGGCTATACACCCGAAGAAATTATTGGTCATACAGCGATCGAGCTCAACCTGTATGCCGATCTTGAGGAGCACGCTTCTATAATACGAAGCCTCCAAGAAAATGGTAGTTTAGAACCTTTCGAATTCAAAACGCGCAACAAATCAGGCAAGATTGGAGTTGGACTTAGCGCAACAACAGAAATTAACCTGAATGGGGAAAAGCATTATCTATCACTCGTTCTTGATATTACCGAACGCAAGCGCACAGAGGAGGAGCGGCGGGAACACCTTTGGTTTTTAGAAAGCATGGATCAGATCAATAAAGCCATTCAAGGAACTAGTGACTTTGAACAGATGTTGAGCGACGTGCTGGATGTAGCCCTAAATATCTTTGGTGCTGATCGCGCATGGCTGGTAGATCCTTGTGATCCGGATGCACCGACTTGGCAAGTGCCTATGGAGCGCACTCGCGCCGAATATCCCGATGTACTTCCCCTAGGTGTTGACTTTCCCCTCGATCCATCCGGTGCTGCGGTTTATCGCATCTTGCGGGACTCGTCAAAGCCAGTGCAATTTGGGCCAACAACTGCTTTTCCAATCCCAAATGAAATAGCTGAGATTTTCAATGTGCAGGCGTTCATTGCCACTGCTTTTTATCCTAAACTTGGTAAACCGTGGGCACTTGGATTACACCAGTGTTCCTATCCTCGCGTATGGACACCTATCGAAGAACGATTACTTCAAGAAATAGGTAGGCGAATGAGTGATGCTTTGACCAGCTTGTTAGCACGTCGAAATCTACAAGCTAGTGAGCGACAGTTAATCGAGGCACAGCGAATAGCGCACGTCGGGCATTGGGATTGGGATGCAGTTCAGGGAATTCTAAAGTGGTCCGATGAAACCTATCGCATCTTTGGCCTCGAGCCTCAACAGGAAGCTATGAATCTGGATCGGCTGAAAGAACGTATTCATCCTGAAGATTTTGATAAGGTAGCTCAAGCACTCAAGGATGCTGAAGCAGATATAAAACCCTTTGAAATTGAATACCGCGTTGTCCGGCCCGATGGCACAATTCGACATATCTATAATCTGGGTGAAATGATATTTAATCAGTCCCATAAGCCGCTCGGGATGTTGGGAACATTAATGGATATAACTGAGCGGAAACAAGCACAGGAAGAATTACAACGCAAATTTGATGAAGAAGCTGAACTCCAAACCTATTTGAAAACGCTGTACAAAATCAATATCGACTTGACGCTGATTGATCGTGTAGATGATTTCTACAAACAAATAATTCAATTAGGGCTACGTCGATTGGGCTTTGACCGTATGGGCCTGTTTTTGTACGATCCAGAACGCAACATGGTACTTGGTACGTATGGTACAGATACACAAGGTAATCTGATGCCTGAGTCTCATATTCAATTTGTACTGGAACCACATGGGGGGATGTGGAATTCGTTGATCAAGCCAGAACGATTCTTTTATGAAGAAGTAGGCGATCTCCATCACAATCTTAAAGTGGTTGGCACCGGATGGAAAGTTTCAGTTGCATTATGGTTCGGAGATCGAAACGTTGGCTGGTTGGTGGTCGACAATCTGATTCACCAGAAGCCAATTTCAAAGCCAGAACTAGAGGTGTTAGCCCAGTATGGCATGTATATTGCCGCTGCTCTAGCCCGAAAGCAGGCCGAAGAAAAACTCCGTGTAAGTGAGAACAAGTATCGCTCGCTCATCCAAAAGGTTCAAACGGCGATTGTCTTACACGATATCAACGGTCGAATTTCAAACGTGAATCCTCTTGCAGAGCGCATTCTTAATCTTTCCAGTGATCATCTACTTGGTAAATCGACAGAGGAACTGGCTTGGCATTTTCTCAGAGAAGACGGTTCCGATATGCCTGTCTCCGAATATCCGGTGAGTCTTGTACTATCTTCCAAGCAGCCAATTAAGGATTATGTGGTTGGAATCCAATACGAAAATTCTAATAAATCAATCTGGGCATTAGTAAATGCAGAGCCCGAATACGACGATGCCGGAAAAATCATCCAAATTATCGTATCGTTTATCGAAATCACAGAACGCAAGCAGGCCGAAGAAATTTTACGCCATCAGAAGGAGTATTTTGCGGCATTGTACGAGACAACCCTGTCAATTATGAATCGGCTCAACACAGAGGATCTTTTGAATGCTATTCTAAATCGAGCAGTTGCGCTCGTTGGAACAGCTTATGGATCGATCTTTCTGTTTTCACCCGACAAAACAGCATTGACGCCTGCTATTTATACAGGCTATCCCAAGGATCTTCCGCTTCGCCATGCTGAGATGGGTAAAGGCCTATCAGGTACAGTTTGGCAGACGGGCAAAATCGTCGTTATTAATGATTACCAAAACTGGGACAAGCGTTCATTCGGTGCAATTCCGGATACAATCTGCGCTAATTTGGGTATACCCCTTAAGTCAAAAGATGAACTGATTGGCATTTTGTGTGTGGATTATCATGAAAAGGGACGAACATTCACGGAGAATGATATTGCCATTCTGACGCGGTTTGCGGCTCTGGCATCGATTGCACTGGTCAACGCACAGTTGTATCACTCAGTGCAGCAAGAGCTTGAAGAACGCAAACAGGTCGAGCTAACATTGCAGCGTTACAATAAGCGTTTGTCTATCCTTCGTGACATTGACCATCAAATACTTTTTGCTTCTTCTCCTCAATCCATCGCAAATGTCGTATTGAAGTATTTAGCAGAACTTATCCCTTGTGAGTTTTTAAGTGTCATTCTTCACGACCCTGAACTTACTGAAGAGAGAATATTTGCGCTGCGGCACACGCCAGAGCTTGGTGGTGTATATACGCAAGAAATCCAGCCTGTTGTTCAAAATGAAGTTCTTGAAAAATTGAAATCAGGAAAGACTGCTATTGCGCCGGATCTACTTCAACAGGCAGGACCACATGCGCACCTCGCTGAAGAACTGGAGTCGCACGGTGTGCGTTCGGCTCTAGCGAGTCCTATGATCGTTCAAGGCAGGTTAATTGGAACAATCGCACTGGCAGCACGGGAAGTTGGTTTTTTTACATCTGAACATCAAAAAATCACTGAAGAAGTCAGTGCCCAAATTGCGATTGCGTTGCATCAGGCCGAACTCAATGACCAGATTGCACAATATAACACAGAACTTGAACAACGTGTCCGTGAGCGCACGACTCAACTTGAGAGTGCAAATCGTGAACTTGAGTTGTTTAGTTATTCAGTCTCACACGATCTGCGTGCGCCACTCCGTTCCATTCAGGGCTTTTCGGAAATCATTGCCCGCCGCCATAAAGAGAAGTTAAACGAAGAAGGACGACATTATTTCGACAATATCATCACGGCTAGTGAACAAATGGATCAGTTGATTACTGATTTATTAGACTACGCTCGGATAGGTCGTCAAAACATCCATTTAGGATTGATTCAAGTGGATGCTGTATTATCAGATGTTATTGATACCCTGAAGTCTCAGATTGAGGAAACTGCCGCTCAGGTTATGATAGCGAGTGATCTCCCATCCGTTGTCGGTGATCGAAGTTTATTGAAACGGATTTTCACCAATCTACTGGGGAATGCACTTTTGTATCATCGGCCTCATATAGTCCCAATTGTTCATATTGATTCAATAACAGCCGCTGATTACGCCATTATTCGGGTGACTGACAATGGTATAGGGATTGCACCAGAGTTTAGAGAAAAAATTTTCAATATCTTTCAGAGACTTCATAGTCAAGAAGACTATCCGGGCACAGGAATTGGCCTCGCAATTGTGCGGAAATCGGTTGAACTGTTAGATGGATCGGTGTGGGTCGAGAATTCTCCACAAACGGGCAGTATGTTTTGCATCAAACTTCGATGTCGCTTAGAAAGGCAAAAATAATCGTGTCATCTCATGTAAATCGCCTGTCTCACATTCTGCTTGTTGAGGACAATCCGCTTGACGTAGAACTGACATTAGATGCCTTCCGCGAGGCCCAACTGAATAGCAAGATTCATGTCGTGCGTAATGGTCATGAAGCACTGAATTATTTATTTGGACACAATCAATATGATGACAGGCAAATCTATCCATTACCAAACCTCGTTTTGTTAGATTTACACCTTCCCGGAATAGACGGACATGAGGTATTACAAGAAATCAAAGCTACACCTCATCTCAAACGTTTGCCAGTAATTGTATTGACATCATCCCAAGAAGAAAAAGATGTTATTCGCAGTTACGATAAAGGAGCAAACAGCTATTTAGTAAAGCCTGTCTCGGTGAATGGTTTCCTCGATGTGGTTAATTTGATCAATCACTATTGGTTGACTCTAAATATTCGCCCGCCGTTATCAGGTTATGGCGAGAGATAATCATGGATAGTTCTTCACTTCGTATATTACATGTTGACGATAATGTGCTGGATCGGGAATTAGTGCGCGATGCTCTTGAAAGAGAAGATGGTCAGTTCAAAGTAATTCCTGCTGCCTCAAGGAGCGAATTTGAAGTCCATCTAACAACTGGCTCATTTGACTTAGTGCTTACAGATTTTAATATTCTTGGTTTTGAAGGCCTGCAAATTGTTGAAGCGGTGCGCCAGAAATATCCAATGATTCCGGTCATTGTTGTTACTGGTACAGGTTCAGAGGAAGTTGCGGTCGATGCACTCAAGCTAGGTGCTGCCGATTACGTAATTAAATCCCCAAAACATATTCGTCGACTTCCCATCTCTATTCGGGCAGCCGTTGATCGAAAGCGACTCTTACAAGAGCAGTTGCGTTCAGAGCAAGCGCTTCGAACCAGTGAAGAACGCTTGCGTGGTTTTGTAAGGGCCTTGCCCGATTTGGCCTTTGTTGTCTCTACGGATGGCTATTTTGTTCAATTGCTGAGCGATTCGGAACATAGCTTGTACAAAGAGGGTAAGCACCTCGTTGGAAAACATATTGACGAAACGTTGCCGCTGCCCGTAGCCAGCCTAGTTTTGGATGCCATCCAACGAACGGTAGCGACATCAAGTACCCAATCAGTCGAGTATAAGATTGAATCAACTGATGACACAATGTGGTACGAAGTGCGCATTTCCCCAATGAATACCGGTGAGGGCGAAAAATCGTTGGTGGTTTATATTGTGCGTGATATCACCCAACGAAAAATGGCAGAAGCCAAGCTCAAAAGTGAACGAAATCTTCTAAGAACATTAATTGATAATGTCCCGGATTATATTTATGTCATGGATCAATATGGGCGATTTGCGGCAAGCAATACTGCACATGCGGCAGTGCTGCATCTCACTCCGCCTCAAATTATTGGTAAGACGGTTGCCGATATTTTATCACTCGATTTTGTGCAACGACTTCACGATGATGATAAGAAGATTATGTTAACAGGTAATCCGCTTATTAGTGAAGAACGTCTTATCGGAAATGTCGATGGGGTCCCACAATGGGTACTGATGACGAAAGTGCCACTAAGGGACGAGAATAGCGACGTAATAGGCCTCGTTGGTATCTCTCGTGATATTACTGATCGCAAGCAAGCAGAAGAAGCACTGCGAGCGAGCGAAGAACATTTGCGTGCTGTTGTGTCTGGGACTCCTGTAATCCTATTTGAACTGGATACCAAAGGAGTACTAACGTTTTTACAAGGACGTAACGTAAATCTGTTTAGTGCTCCCTCAAGCGCAGATATTGGGGATTCGGTATTAGAGAATTTTGGCGAATTCATTCCCGAAATTCAAGAACACTTTCGGCTTGCACTCGTCGGCGAGGAGACAAGTTCTATTCTAACGTTGGGCGATGTAATCCTTGATGTTCACTATTCTCCCATGCGAAACAAAGTTGGTGAAGTCAGTGGTATTGTTGGCGTTGCGACCGATATAACCGAGCGGCTCAAGGCGGAAAAACTCCGTATTGAGTTGGAAAAAGAACAAGAGGTGATAGCGTTCAAAGAGCGTTTTATAGCCACTGCATCTCATGACTTTCGGACACCACTTACAATCATTAAGATGAACGCCAATATGCTGAATACCTATTTGGATCGGATGACCCCAGAGCAGCGTACTGCAAAATTGCGGCAAATCAGTACACAAATTGATCAGATGGCTGAATTGCTGGACGATGTGCTAACGATGAGTAAGGCAAATGCCGGGAAAATTGATTTTAAGCCTAAGTCGATTGCCCTCAAACCGTTTTGTGAACAAATCTGGGAAAACTTTCGCAATATGGCGGAGAAGACGCATACGATTGATTTCGACTTTGACTGTGACTATGATGACGTTGAACTCGATCCCAATCTCATTCAGTATATTTTGGTGAATCTCCTATCAAATGCGGTGAAATATTCCCCTCAAAACGGGCATGTTTGTTTTCGAATAAAATGTGATAATAACCAACTTATGTTCAGTGTGGCTGATAATGGCATCGGAATTCCGGAAAGTGATCAAGCGAAGTTATTTCAACCATTTCATCGAGCCGAGAACACACGTGGAATTGATGGGACCGGGCTAGGTCTTTCCATTGTTAAGAGTTATGTTGATACGCATGGCGGGAATATCCAATTTCGAAGCAAACAAAGTGAAGGAACAACATTTACAGTTACAGTTCCGCTAAAACTTCCTGCATTGACCTAAGCGCGTCATGCCGCATGTTAACAACTGCTCATAGTGGCTAAAATCTTTTCTATACAGTTGCAAGTCCTCTTATGGACTTCCCCCATTCAAATGAGGGAAGTCCAACTCATACGCTTAGCTAATACTCGAATTGGGCACATATTTTGCGGTTCAAAAAGTAGTCAACAAATAATATACGAAATTTTAGAGATATACACTTTGGTCGATAAACGCAATCATGCTAGTAAATATATATACTATTTTCCAATAGCACTTAGCCTTTGTCCTTAGACATATTCCATGCAGTTCCAACACTTATATCTAGATGCCTTGAAATTGCTGGAAAGCTCCACCCTTCTGATCGTAGCTTAACAACTTTAGCTTGCAGTTCTAGCTTTGCGGGGTCGATTGTGCGAGGTTGAGCCTGATAAGCGGCTCGGCGGAAGACAAATTCAATCCTGAAATATCTAGGATAGGTGCGGCGACCCGTTCGCGACAATTATATTGTACTGTATTTGAAAGCGCAGTAAATATTGCCATTCCAAGTCTCTCCCGAGTTTGTCGTCTCAGGTATCTTATAGGATATGAATATCTATAGTTTTCATCGTTTATGGAAATATGTGGATGTGAAATCGTTTGAGGCTTTCCCTAGATTCATTGAAGTTCCTGTTGTGTTAACACGTTTTATCGAATTAACTGCGTTTTCAGTCAAGAAGAGTGGTACCTAAGACAAGCTAACCCTGCAATAGCCGCAGCTAATTACGGTAAATCGGGGTTATCAAGATTTATTTGACTGACAGCTTGAACTAAAGTATGAAAGGAATTTACGACTTCCAAACGAGTTTGATGCGTGTTCCTTTACCCATTTTGCTCGTGATCATGACAACTGCTCCTACCGGTGGTCGTTTGATGTAGCGCAGCAAACAATCACTTGTTGGCGCAGTAGCACATTTTCTGCGATGAGTTCTTGCTTGTCTTCATGTCGCCCGCTACCCCACCGACCGACGTTTCTTTTCCTGGTTTCGTCCACCGCACCAGGCGTTCTCTCGGGCAGCTTACAACCCATTGCACGGTGCTCTTTAGATGATTGATGAAGCAGACTAACATGATGATTTTCCCAACAATAACAATTTTGACTTGAAAAATCGATTGTATCTGGCCCGCCGCCAGGGTAATCGCATCAAATCTGGGTAAGCAAGTGAAACAAGAAATCATTGTCGAGAGCAGCCCGAAAGCGCTTTTGCTTCAAACTGCTTTTAGAGGGGTCTTGTTTGAGAATGTTCAACGCTAAAGAGCGCAAGACCGC
>JBBSBM010000130.1:0-17270 GCA_038251275.1 Aggregatilineales bacterium | reverse complement strand
TTTGAACCCTTTTGAACTAAACTGAACCGACTTTCCGTAGGAATACATAGGAATTTCTGTATAGTCGACTATTACACTTGGTTCAGAGTAGCTCTTAAGAGATGTTTAGAGTATTGCTGGAATTTGATGCGATTACCCTGCCAACTCACCGATCCGAGAAATAGTTATACTTACGCTATCCATCTCTATGATGGCGGTATGAATGACATCATACGCAATACATCCAGTTACGATTCAGGCAAGCGCCTTTACACAGTGTCATATACTCTCAGTGGCAGCGCTCCTTATCAATTCTGGTTCGATGTAAACGATGAATTCAAAATCACGCTTAACCATGGCGACTTGCTGACCGCCAATCTTGGAGTTCTAGCCGACAGCGAAACCATCGATCAACAGCTTGATAAACCGGCTGTGGTCGCCAGTTATAGGGTCAATGGTGACGAAGGAGACATCGTCAGTATTGCCCTTAGCCGCGCGGGTGAACCCGTGTTGACGAATGACGATGGGGAACTTGTACAGCTATTGGATCAAAACCTCACCAGCCAAAACAGTGTCTATGTTTACCAGCTTCAAGGCGCTGGCCCATACACTCTGCGCTTCCGTCCAAACCAGCGCTATAAGTTAACATTGACAAGAGGCAACACACTCATTCAAGATGCCGGTGTACTGCCGATCAACGCCGCCTCCGACCTCGCTAATCCAGACTTTAAACCGGTAGAAACATCCAGCAAGTTGGATGCACCTGCACGTATTGCCACCTTTGGGATCAATGGTGTTTCAGATAGCGATACAATCACCTTGCGGCTCCAAGCGCGTGGAAGTTCACTTACACCCATTTTGATCAATGGTGAAGGCGGCTTCCTCGACTCGCAATTGACCTATTATGAAAAAGACACGATTTCGGCGGTTTACCATCTCACTGGCAAAGCACCTTATCGCCTCTACTTCGATGCACCAAGCGGCTACAAAATCAGTGTCGATGAAGGCAATACACTATTAGTCGATGCGGGTACACTACCAACAGGTGTGTTGGAGGAACCCTACGCAAATGAACTGCCCAAAACAGCCCGTTTCGTTACGCATACATTGGATGTTGCACCGGGTCAACTAATCACTTTCCAAGTGGAAAATAGCCGCAAGTTGGTGCCGGTAGCACTCAAAGATGGTCAAGGTCAATTGATCGAGCCAGTGCTGCAAGATTTTCAAGGTGGTTCCAATAACCTCAGCATTTATATTTTGTCAGGTTCAGGACCTTATACCGTCACCTTCCCGATCACAGGCAAATATACGGCGAGCGTTGCGGCACTAAACCTGCTGCGAGTTGATAAAGGTCTCATCACATTTGGAACACCTGTCGAAGATCAGTTGGATAAACCGGGACGTGTAGCGACTTATCTGGTCGATGGTAAGCGTGACGAATTGGTCACCATCCAGCTTCAGACAGGCAGCCAACCGATTAATGGCGAATTCCGTGATGCCAATGGCAAACTGTGGCTTCCCGAGTACCAGACCATACAAAAAGGCGCACTATTTAATGTCTACCGGCTCAGTGGCCCCGGCCCATATGACATTACCTTTGGTGGCGACAAGAAATACACGCTCGTCGTCAACGATGGCAATGCACTACGTACTGATTTAGGAGATATTCCAATCGGAGAGAAGGTCAGCAACACACTCGTCGCGCCAGCCATTACAGCCGTCTACGCGCTGGATGGCAACCCGGGTGAACAGATGAGTGTGGCCTTACAAGTTGGTGGGCAAGCAGCCAATCCAAACCTGTATAATGCGGATAACACATTGCTTGTGCCAAGTGCTATTGTCCGCAAAAACAATACCCTCTACGCAGTTTATACATTAGCAGGCGCAGCACCTTATCGCTTGGAATTTATCGCTCCACGTCAATATAATGTCACGGTTAGTGAAGGCAATATCCTTAGGGTTGACCTCGGTGCAGTAACACTTGGCACAAAGATTTCAGCAACCTTGCCTACACCCGCCCAAACAGGCACCTATTCGATTGATCCGGGTTCTAGTGAATATCTGAGTATACAATTACAGTTGGGTGGGCAACCGTCTGAAAGTACCTTATTTGATGCGGATGGCAAGGCACTGGAACCGGACGCAAAACTCGACAAATTGAACTCGACCATTAAGATCTTTACACTCACCGGTAATGGGCCTTATCATCTGGAATTTAATGGCGATAGACAGTACAACTTGAAGGTATCCTTGGGCAACGTTCTTCGTGCCGATCAAGGGGTTATTCGCTTCGGCAATACCGCTACAGCAACACTCAAGCAACCCGCACAGGCTGCTATTTACACCATTGATGCCCAACCCAAAGAGACCATTAGTATCCGGTTACAAGATAACAACCGCCCTACCAACAGCGAACTACGCGATGCAGACGGAACCTTGATTCTGCCGTGGGGGCAGGTTAAAAACACGAGCGCAGCTTTCAGCGTCTACAATCTCACAGGAAAGGCACCCTATAAACTGACATTCCTTCCCACAGGACGATACAGTCTTACGCTCAACAAAGGCAATTTCTTTCTGACACAGTTAGGAACCATTCCATTTGGTCAAAAGGTCACCAACATATTGCCTGTTCCTGCAACTACAGCGGCCTACACCATCAATACCGAATCAGATCAAGTCATCAGCGTTCAGATTGTCAATAAGACAGGACGGGTGTTTATCAAAGCCAAACTTCTCAATGCGAAGGGTGAAGAAATCAAACCACAAACCGAAGTCTTTGATGGTACCAATACATCGACAACCGTTTACACGCTCAGTGGCTCTGCTCCATATACACTGACGTTCGATGTCATCGGACAATATGACATTACCCTCAGTCGAGGCGATGTTACTGATCCGAACTTTGTTCCAATTGGGCCACAGAGTGTGCCCCAAACGCAATAGCGAAGACAACATTTGGACTACTGTGATTATTAGATAAGTCGTTCATGCTCGTCTCGTTAAACTGTGAGTTGCTATACAGTAAGAAAACGTGAGGCAAGCATGAACGACAGATATATCGGTATCAAAAATGTGGTGATTGATGGCATGCTAAAGTTATGAGATTTCAAGATGATTGTTGCACGAGTGGATTTGGAGCCAATATTATCCGCGGTGACATTTCTAGCATACACTAATTTCAGGAACTGGCACGAACTGGCCCTACATGTCCTGTTTGGGTTGACGAGCGCGATGTTGTTTATTGCACTAGCCGGGGATATCAAAAGTTGTGCGCTCGCCTGTGTGCTTTTGCGGAACAATCAGTTGAAATTAGTAATCAAAGATATGTAAAAAGAATACGAGCCAGTTACCGTAATAAAGTTCACAGGAAAGTATACATTCCGGGTCTTATGCTAGTTAGTAGACAAGAAATCTCTCGTTCGGTAGGGTTAAGGGACCAAACGAAGCCCAACCGAAACGAGAGACAAGATAATGATAGACAACTTTGATGATTTTTGCTTGTGGGTGTATGTGATCGTGGGTGATATGTGGCAAGAAATACGTCCCCTGTTTAAGCGACCAGGACCGCAAGCGGTATGTAGTGATAGTGAATGGCCTTGGTCGGTGAGTGTCGCGGATGGTCGATCGAGACCAATCTGTTGAGCTATTGGCGTGAACATGCTGATTTGTTTCCGGTCATTCCCTCGCAAAGTCGGTTCAATCGACGGCGACGCAATCTGATGAGTGCCTTCAATCTTATGCGACAAGCGATCTTGCGAGTACTGGACTTGGCTGGCGATGGGTATTGTGTGATGGATAGTCTGCCCATCCCGGTGGTGAAGTTCCACCTCGTACCCGGTTCGACGGGCGATTGGGATGTGCATGGTGCCAACTTTGGCAAGATTTCCGGCAAGAAACAAACCATCTTTGGCTACAAATTGCATTTGTTGGTCACGCTCAAGGGGGTCGCTATTGATTTTATTCTCGCTCCATCCAGTATTTACGACTTAACTGTCGGTGAAGAACTGCTGACCCGACACACCCATCTGGATGTATTTGGCGACAAAGCCTTCAATAGTGCTGCTCTAGCCGAATACCTGTCCCAAAATCAGGCTAATCGATTGCATACTATTCCCCGTCGCAACCAGAAAGTGCAATTGCCGTCTCATCTTCGTCATTTGCACAACCGTGTGCGCCAAATCATTGAGACTGTTAACGGGCAACTCGCCGAGCAATTTAAAATCGAACTCAACCATGCTCATACCTTTTGGGGTCTATGTACCCGCTTATTAACTAAACTGACTGCTCATACTCTTTCGATTTATATCAATCGTCTTTTGGACAAGTCTCATCCTTTGCAGATCAAGTCTTTAGCTTTCCCGATCTAGCATAAGACCCTATTAGTATTAGCTGTGTTCTTCATAGACGATTTTGCCAGTTATTGTGTCATAAGTCAGGATGATCATCCGTCCATCGGCCAGTTTAAAGGCGCGATGCGGTTGCACGGGCTGCACATAAAAGGCATCGACTTTGCTCAATCCTTCTTGTCCAGTTCCGGCATAAGTATAGCGCAGAGGATACTGACCTTTTGTCAGCCATATTGGAAAACGGGTAACACGATCCAGCCACCAATATTCACTGTCTGGCGAGACATTGGTTGGAACGAGCAGCGGCTTTTCATCACCGATTTGAACACTCAAGAAAACAGGTTCTTGCTCACCTGAAGTTTCTTCACCAGTTGTGAGCGAATCGACCAAGGTCACGGGCAGTAAATTGGAGATGACATCTGGATCGCGTCCGGTTAGATCCATAAATGAATTTCCGCCGATACTGCGTCCGACATCCAGACCAATCTTCTTGCCAACCTCTGGTGACATCATTTTGATGGACGACCAAGGAACAGCAACCTCGTAGATAAACCCATCATCGGTTTTTGACCAAACCATGTGAGCATCTTTAAGAAAGTTACTGTTCAGCCAATCCCAGACCTGTGGGCCATCCGGCGTTTGGGCGAAAGTAAACTTACTGGAAAGACTGGTTTTGTTTGGATCATTTGCGAAATAAACCCACGTTGCTTCTCCATGCCACACGTTGCTTAAAGTGTAATCTTGTTGATGCTGTGGCGCACGCACATTGACCGCCATATAGAGATTGGTATCGTCCCAACTGAGTTGAACGCTGTGGCTGTCAACATCAGGGCCTTTCCAGAGTCCTACCCCACGTAAAAATTGTCCTCGTGTATTCGACGAAATAGTGGGGATTTTTGCCCACTCATCAAGCTTACCGTCAATCGTCGGTGGAGTAGAGACGCGAACAACTGACGGTGGTTGTGGCGGTTTATTTTTCATCTGTCGTAGATGCGCCACATAGACATAGTAAAGACCATCGGATGGAATATCGATAGACAATTCCATCTGGTCGCATTCACCTAAACCGACATAACGTCCCCGGCTGATAAATGATGCGCCCATCCAACTACCGGGATAATAAATCGGTTGGCCGGTAATGCGTTTGCCCTCTTCTGCTTCGAGAACTTCGTAACTAACGCCGGATACGGATTGAGCGTGAATGTAGCGCAGCGCGGCAGGAACATCGCTGACAGCTAGCAGTGCGAGTAGTCCTTCGATGGTTGACTCTGCTCCAGCATTCTGATTGACCCGCCATGAAACAGGGCCTTCAATGCCATCAAAGACTCGGCCCGTAGCGGGATCATACATTTGCACGCCAGCCATGTTATTACCAAAGAGCCAACTGGCTGCTAGTCCCCCGTAACGTGCGTAGTTTTCATCACCGGTCGCACGATACAGCGCCATGTAGGTTTGAACAATCATATCTGTACCATAAGCGATTTGACCGAGTCTATTGGGTACGACACCGATTTCGCGGAAACGCTCCAACACCAAATGGCGAATGAGAAACGTGTTGGCTTCTTTGGCCGCCGACTCAATCCAATCTTTGCGCTTTAAGACGATGCCAGCGTCGACCAGTGCTTGACCTTGAGAAGCTCCCCAATCATGCCAATAACCGGGTGCATTGGTTGTCACCGGATGCATTGCAAAGGGATAGGCTTGGTCGTTACCGATTTGATAGGCTGCAATACCATCGGCGATTTTTGTGATCACATCAGCAGTCGTCGGGTTGGGCCGCGCTTTGTAATAGGCAACCATGCCTAGCAATCCAACACTCGAACTATCCGCTGCGCCGTTCGGCAGCCAAGCGGGAATTTTGATGCCGTGCAAGTCTGTCATCTGACCGTAGTTGGTGATCATTCCAGCGATGGCTTTTTCAGTCAGTAAGTAATTGGCAGCGAGTTCATCGGCATAGGTTTTATCAACGGTGTCAAAAACGCGAATGCCTTCGCCCAAAGCCCATAAGGCACGCATCGCCCACCAATCAACACTTTTGTAACTGGTGTTGCCAGTTTTATTAATCTTGCCTTCACGGTCAAATACAAAATTATAAAAGGCTCCGTCAGAGGTTTGCATATAGCGCACGAATTCCAAACAAAGGCGTGCCATATGCAGCGTGTCATCTGCCGCAGGAGCATTATTCGCTTTTAGACGTTCATATTCTTGTAGGTAAACGACTGCTGCCCGTGCGACGTCATCAACCGCACTGATGCCTTCTCCTGCCGCATCTACCCATTTGTAATCCGGCTTTTCGGAATAGATATGGACGATTGCCATTTCCGAACCGTCAATCGTCACTGGTTCTGTCAAGAAACGTAAATGGGCTAGATTGACCAGGTCAGGTTGATCTACAGCTTGTAATGGAAGCAAACTTGAAAAAAGTAGGAGTAGACCTACAAGTGCGACAAACACAAGATGTGAACGGGTTGTCTTAGCCATATTTATCCCTTCACACCACCGATGTTGAGGCCGTCGAGGAATTGTTTCTGCGCGAGGAAGTAGATAATCAGCACCGGCACTGACATCATGACACTCATCCCCATCATGTACTGCCAGAGTGGTGCGGCTTTTGATACCGAGTTTTGGAAGAACTGAACCGCCAATGCTAACGGATACATTTGTGGTGTTGTCAAATAAAGCAGTGGCCCCTGAAAGTTGTTCCAGTTGCCTTGGAATGAAAGCACCGCGATTGCCAGCAGGATAGGGCGAATAAGCGGTAGCATGATATACCAGTAAACCTGAACGATATTGGCGCCATCCATAATGGCTGCTTCTTCAATCTCGCGCGGAATGGTCAGAAAGAATTGACGCATGAGGAAGACGTAAATCGGCCCCCAAGCGAAAAGTGACGGCCAAGTGAGCGGATCATAGGTGTTCAGAAGCCCGAGCTGCTTCCAGATTAAAAAGCCGGGGATGCGTGTAATAATACTGGGGATCATGACTGTTGCCAGCATGATGGCAAATACCGTATCGCGCCCTTTCCAATGAAAACGTGCGAAGCCATAAGCGACCAGCGAAGCGCTGAAGATTTCGCCGAACATCGCCAGTAGAGTCATGAACAGGGTATTGCCCACGATGCGGAAGAAGGTCATTCCGGGGGCAATCGAGGCCAAGCGTGACCAAAGATCAATATAATTCTGCGGCAGCGCCGGATTTGGAATAAGATCGATGCCGGGTTTAAATAATTGATCCTGTGATTTGAGGGAGGTCGATATCATCCAGATAAAGGGGATGATGACGATTAGCCCCCCGAGAATCAATAGGCCGTAAATGATGATCTGGCGCACTTGCCAACCATGTGACATTGATACGGGTGCATTAGAAGACCATCTTTCCGTGGAAGCAGTTGCAGCCATTAGGTTGCCTCCTCACGCGCACCTTGATAGAAGACCCAAGCTGATGACGACCGGAACACGAGGCCGGTAAGCAGCAGAATGATGACCAGCAAAATCCAACCTTCCGCAGAAGCCATACCCATGTTACGGAAAGTAAAGGCTTCAGTGTAAATCTGCCAGTTGACGAAGGTGCCGATGGTCGCCGAAGTTGGAATAAAGGCAGCCACTTCAAAAACTTGGAGTGCAGCGATGACACTGACGACAAGGTTATAGAACAAGGCCGGACTGAGCATTGGGATGGTGACATTGCGGAATTTCGCCCATTCACCCGCACCATCAATTTCAGCAGCCTCGTACAAATCTTTGGGAATGCCTTTCAAACCTGCCAGTAAAATGACTGAGTTCGCGCCAAATGCGCCCCACAAGCTGAGGATAATAAAGGCAGGCAGTGCCAGACTGGGATCGCTGAACCAGCGCGGTGTCTCCATGCCGAGCAACTTATAAAAAGGTGCAAGAATATTGTTGAGTAAGCCTGAATCGGGTGAAAAAATCCAGCGCCAGAGTAATGCACTAGCCACAGCCGGTAAGATCGCAGGCATATAGTAGAGAACACGCCAGAAGCTGAGCAGCCTGACCTTTTGATTCAGTAGCAATGCGACACCTAGAGCGGCGATCATGCCTGCCGGCACACTTAGGAAAGAGTAGGGGAGGGTTAAGCGCATCGCCCGCCAGAAGCCCTCTTCTTTCGCACTGAAGACCGTGCCACTTTCTCCCACAGTAATGCGTTGGACTTCTTTATATCCGCGTGGCATCACATCGGAACTTCGCTGGTTGGCGGATTGCAGAGGCGTAACGTTAATACTAAATAAGTCGGTGTAGTTTCGAAACCCAATGAAAGTCGGCGGACGTACAAGGTTATATTCAGTCAAACTCAAATAAAAAGATGCACCAACTGGAAAAACGGTAAAAATTAAAAAGCCGATGATCCAAGGCATAACCAATGTTCGTCCAGCCGCGGCTTCGCGGCTGGAACCCCACCGTATTTGCATACGGTAAGCGATAAACATGATGATGCCCAAACCGATGGCTACGAGTAGATAGCGAACTAATGTCGGCAGATATGTTTGCAGTGCTCCGGGGTCCATCGGCTCACCTTTTCATAGTTTGTGTCGCAAAAAATTATCTTAAAAAGATTTTCTGTATCAATTTAATTAAGGACACGGCGAACCATGCCCTTAATTAACCTATAGGCTAGAACTTATGATGCTGGTGTCGCTTCAGCCGAGCTGGGAAGCAGTACTTCCAGATCAGGTCGGACTTGCTTGGCAAGTTCAGCCGTCGACAGATCAGTCTGGTTGTTCAGCAGAGGAGTGAAATACTCATTCCAGAGAATTCCTTCCCACTCCGTATACTTCGGTACGATACGGAATGCGCTCATGTTCTTGGCAGCGTCAAGGAATGCTTGGGCATTGGCAGCTTTCTCAGGAACCGATGCTGTGAGATGTTCGACTGTCGCCTGTGAAATACGTGGCGAAACCACTTTCCAATTATCGATGCCTTCACTTACGGCAAGCAGCGCATCACAAGCTTCCTTAGGATTCTTTGTTGCGGCGTTGATCACAGTGCTGGCAGTCCATGCAAAGGTGATATTGCTACCAGTTGTCGGATTCTTGGGAGGAGGCACGACACCCGGTGTGAAGCCTGTAACTTTGTAGTCTTTGTCGTCCGACGCACCGCCAAAGAACATTGCGACTTTGCCGGATGAGTACAACGCGTCAAAGCCCTGCTCAGCGATAATATCGGTGGAAGGAGCCATAGCGGGGTTATAGATCCAACTCCTGTAGAAATCCAAACCGGCAACTGCTTCTGGACTGTCAATTGGTGATGTCGCTAGATCGGAACTGATAACATCACCACCAGCTTGCCAGATGAACATTTGAGGTGGCGGCCAACCGTTAGCAATCGTTCCCCATTGGTCGATC
Source organism: Aggregatilineales bacterium (assembly GCA_038251275.1). Classification (GTDB taxonomy): domain Bacteria; phylum Chloroflexota; class Anaerolineae; order Aggregatilineales; family Phototrophicaceae; genus CFX2. The sequence continues at coordinate 7,586 of JBBSBM010000130.1, read as the reverse complement.
TTGCCGTCACCATTGGTATCTTTGGTCAAGGCAGTCGCATCTTTGGTGAAATCATCCCAGGTCCAATCTGCGGTTGGATAGGCAATCTTGGCATCATCGAATAGATTCTTGTTGAAGTAGACCACCACAGGTTGGGCAATCCAAGGCAGACCGTAGAGTATGTCACCCTGATAAGCGGTTTGGATCACACCCGGATAGTAATCTTTCACATCACCGGCAGTTCCAGCTACGGCATTCGCCACGCAGTCGGTCAGGGGTAGAAAGCTGCCATCGGCAGCCAGCGACATATGGTTCTGATCCATCCACAGTAGATCAGCCGCTGTACCACCGGCTAGCTGGGTCTGGATTTGTGTGTAATAATCGGCGGGCAGCGGTTGGTGAACAATCTGGTATTCAGTGTTTCCCTCATTGATTTTGTCAATAATCTGCTGAAGTTGAGCCGCTTCATCTACACCCGTCCAAGTGGACATTGTAATTGTCACCGAGCTTTGCGCTTGTGCCGGGATTAGCGCTCCTAAAACTAATAGAGCCATTATTGTTAACAGGATAGTGCGACTCTTTCGCATTTTGAATCTCCTCCTATAATAAGCAAGTCTTTAATGAATCGGTATGAAGTACCCAGTTCAATTGGGTATACAATCACCTCCTTCAAGCATCTCAATTAAGTTCAGCCCTTATCAGAAATCATGAAAGGACAATTGACCAATAGGCCATCAGGTCAGAACTCCTTTTATCAAGCAAACTTGGTTTTTCAAATTGTTTAGCGGCGAATCCAGCCTATTGAAGTGCCAGCGGACACTGAACTACTTCTGAGACTATCTGCAGTTTGCGAATGCACAGGGGATATAGTTTGCTCAGTCTATATTGTCAAATCCGATTACATACAGGTTGGTTAGAAGTATTTGGCGATGTGAATATGCTGTGACGATCACTATTGAGTGTATGACTTCTTGACCAAGGCAAGTTATTCCTCGTGAACGGAAAAAAACGACGCCGATGAACACTTCATCGTTCATGCAGCCCTTAACTTCGATATCTGCTATTCTAAATTTTCTCCAACCAAAATGCTATTTCGCCGTGTAAGAATAATTAATTGCCTCGCACACTGATAATGTAAGTACAGATGTCTGTGTTTCCAGCGATTAATTTCCGAAATTCACTTCGACAAGCGTGGTTATTTTTTTGATGTTCTTGGGATTTTATATGGCATTGTGAACATTCCTTTGTTTTTGTGTAAGCTAAAATGCTTTAGAGTATGACATAACCATAATAACATTATCTATAGTTGTTATCTTATCCTAGAACCGAATAGCCTATTTCTCTGTAGGTACAATACGATTGCGGGATAACTGATCTTATCCCTCACCAAATTCGTCTACCATGTTCCGGCGACCTGCTTTCAAAATTTGTAATTTTCCGCATCCATTTTGAGAGTTTACAGCTTGTTAAACTGGCATCATTCAATCTGTGTAGCTCTTTTTGCTGAGAGCCGATCTGGAAATTAAAAGCAAGACGTTTGAGCAAGATATGAATAGAAGCCAAGTAGACCATAGCTTCACTGCTTTTAGGGCAGTGTTCGTAGTCTTTGCTCAAGCGGCGATAGCTTCCAGCCCAAGCAAAAGTGCGTTCGACAACCCAGCGTTTGGGCAAAAGCACGAAAACGGATTGATCAGCCGAACGCTTAACGATAGCTAAAACAATATGAAAAAGGGTATAAACCCAAACTCACAGTGCGCCTTCATAACCACCATCGGCCCACACCACTTGCAAGTGCCCAGCCAGATAATTTGCAACACGAGCAATCTTTATAAGTAAGCTTATTCCCAGCACTTAACTCTGAAACTACTCCAAACTATCCAACTTGTCACGATCTTCTGGAAGGTGTGTGTGTCATATTCCAAGCAGTTCCGACACTTATATTCATGCATTTTGCAATAGCTGGAAAACTCCACCCTTTTAAACGGAGTTCAATGACTTGTTCTTGAAATTCGAGTTTTGCGGGATCGAGATGGCGAGGTTGAGACGTATATTTTGCCCTATGAAAGGCAAATTCCAGTTTGAAATATCTAGGATAGGTGCGGCGACCCGTTCGAACAATTATATTGTACTGTATTTGAAAGTACAGTAAACATGTTCTCATTGCTATGCGCACTTAATGACGATCGATCAGTCCCTCGTATCTTGTGCTTTCTCTTTACCTTATCCTTTCTCAGACATATAGGCCATTTAATGATGTTAAGAATTAAGCCTCTATAGGGGATAGGGAAAAGTTAGGGATGGGTTGAATACGATCTATTTTGAACCTATGCTGGCTACAGATCGAGGGTCAAGGATGCTATCGACCATTAATAACCCGATCTAAATTATTTCCGCCTCAATAAGTTAGCACAGGAGAAAACCATGTTAAATAAGCTGTTCTCACGCTTCGGTGTTTTATTTTTGATTGCTATTAGTGTTTTGGCATCAGCCTTAATTACATCGGCTCAAGAAGTAACCCCAAACCCCGACCAGCAGACTTCAGCATCACGAGACATATTATTTCGTGTTGTAGATGCAGGCGTTACACCGGGAGATTTTGACCTCGTGAAGAGCCTTCTAGCAGATGACTATGTGCTCCATTCACCACTAGGAGATCTCAACCGAGATGGTGTTATTGGTTTCTTTGAAGCCTTACATAAATCACTCACTGGATTCAAAGCTGTCAGAGATCAAGTTATTATAGAAGGTCAGTTTGGCGCAACACGTAGTACCATTACTGGCACGTTTGATGCCGACTTTCCAAGTCCCCTGGGTATGCTCAAACCTAATCACAAACCAGTGGTTATCGTGATTGTCAATATGTTCCGCTTTAATGAGGCAGGATTAATTGCTGAAGAGTGGGCACAATTCGATGCACTCGGATTCTTCACTCAGCTTGGTGCGTTACCAGCACTCACCAGCAAATAACCCATAATCCGCATGCTCTAGCTGGCACTGATAAACACAGTGCCAGTTGCACTGCCCTGCTATATCGTTACAATCTACTAATTTCTAAGCCAATGACACCGAGTAAGGAGTCTACATGGATACACTCAAACCACTCAAAGGGTACGAAATCCGTGACCGTATCGGCGCCGGTGGCTTCGGTGCAGTTTACAAAGCATATCAATCCACAATTGGGCGCGAAGTCGCTATCAAAGTTATTCTCCCTAGCTTTTCAAATCACCCGGACTTCATCCGCCGGTTTGAAAGTGAAGCCCAACTAGTCGCTCGTTTGGAACATCCCCATATAACCCCTCTTTACGACTATTGGCGAGATCCTGAAGGTGCTTATTTGGTTATGCGGTGGCTCAGGGGCGGCAGTCTACGAGATGCTCTACAAAATGGTCAATTTGAACTGCCTGCAGCAGCACTTTTACTGGATCAAATTGCAGGCGCACTATCGTTAGCCCATCGAAATGCAATTATTCATCTGGATATTAAACCCGGCAATATTCTCCTCGATGAAGATGGAAATGCTTATTTGACTGATTTTGGTATCGCTAAAGATTTGAATCTTCCAAGTTATAATACTCATAAAGACGCGATCGTTGGCTCACTGGATTACATTTCTCCAGAACAAGCCCGTAATGAACCAGTAACTCCTCGCACGGATATTTATAGTTTGGGGGTTACTTTGTATGAAATCGTTACAGGGCAACATCCTTTTGCGAATATATCATCTATCGAAAGACTATATAAACACATTAATGATCCCTTACCAGTTATTGATTCCGTTGAAATCAGTCTACAGGCAGAAGTTAATCGTGTGATTCAAAAAGCAACAGCAAAAAATCCAGAGCAACGTTATCCCGACGCATTGGCATTAGCCGCAGACTTCCGACAAGCAATCGGATTGAACCGAAATTCGGCAACCGTTGAAGCACTCTTGACTCAACGAGAACATGAAATCCTTCAGATGATTATTGACGGGCTGTCCAACAAAGAAATCGCACAGAAGCTCACTGTGACCGTCGGGACTGTGAAATGGCATGTTAACCAGATATACGGCAAATTGGGAGTTCGGAGCCGAGTTCAAGCTATTATCCGAGCCCGCGAACTCAATCTTATTGCCAAACATGGTGAAATAATCGGTGCTATCACAATTCCAACTGAGGATTTCCGACCCCAAAATCCTTATAAAGGACTACTCGCGTTTCAGTCCGCTGACAATCAAGATTTCTTTGGTCGAGAAAATTTGACTACAAAACTGATTGATCGGCTTAAAGAAACGGGCGACTATAACCGCTTTTTAGCGATAGTCGGTCCGAGTGGCAGCGGCAAATCAAGTTTGGTTAGAGCAGGAGTGATTCCAGCACTCTGGAGGGGAGATCTTCCCGGCGCGGAGAAATGGTTTGTGGTGGATATGCTGCCCGGATCACATACATTTGATGAACTCGAAGTCGCATTGACGCGCGTAGCTGCTAATCATACAGGCACTCTTAATGAGCAGTTAAGGCGCGACAATCGAGGACTCATTCGAGCCGCAGGTCTCATTTTACCCAATGATGGAACTGAACTCATGGTGGTTATAGACCAATTTGAAGAAATGTTCACTTTGGTCACCGATGAGACTGAACGTTTCCAGTTCCTTGATTTAATCTATTCGGCAGTCGTAGAAGTACGCAGTCGTGTTCGTATTATCATAACGTTGCGGGCCGATTTTTATGATCGTCCTCTTCATTATCCTCAATTTGGTGAACTTGTACGCACTCGTCTTGAAACAATTATGCCACTTTCATCTGAAGAGTTAGACCGTGCTATTAGCCGCCCTGCGGAGCGAGTCGGTGTAACGCTTGAACCCGGCTTAGTGTCAACCATCATTGGTGATGTGAATTATCAACCGGGCGTCTTGCCATTATTGCAGTATGCCTTAACAGAATTGTTTGAGAAACGGGAAGGACGAATCATCTCGAAAGTTGCCTACCAGGCCATTGGTGGCACTATTGGCGCATTAGCTAAACGCGCTGAGGAAGTCTACTTGGGTTTCGAAACAAAAACCCAAGAAATGATACATCAAATCTTTTTGAGATTGGTGACAATTGATGAAAATAAAGAGCCAACGCGACGTCGCACGACTCGACTTGAACTCCAAGCCCTGACAACTGATATAGACACGCAAGACGAAATTATCGACACATTTGCGAGCTATCGATTGCTAGCATTGGATATTGACCCTAGTACGCGCCATGCCACAGTCGAAGTGGCGCACGAAGCACTTCTGCGCGAGTGGGAACGATTACGATCATGGCTTAACGAAGGCCGTGAAGATATAAAATTACAAAGACAGCTTGCCCAAGTAGCACTGGACTGGGAACAATCGCAACGTGAATCAAGCTTCTTGCTGAGTGGTACACGTCTCGCCACATTAACAAAATGGGCTTCGGAATCAAAGTTAGTGTTAACCGAGAATGAGCGCGACTATCTACAAGAAAGTCATAATGAGCAGCAGCGTCAACAAGTAATTGAATTGGATCGACAAGCACGGGTCAAAGTATTAGAACGGCGTTCAGTACGATTCTTAAGAATACTGGTAGCTGCGCTTCTTATTGCAGTCTTAGGCGCATTTGGACTGACAGGCGCAGCAGTAAGCCAGAGCAATCTCACGCAAAATGCTCTCGCGACTAGCGATGCAAATTTCAGACATGCTGAACAAATTCGCTTGGCGGCACAAGCTCAGAACTTAATCAATGATGGTTCATCTGGTAATCTTCCTGTACTGCTTGCACTTTCAAGCATGCGTTTTGGTTATTCTGAACAAGCAGATGCCGCCCTACTCCGCGCCGCATCCTTTGGCATTATTAAAAGACGGTTTTCAAATACGAGTATTGCTGAAGCCGGCACTTTTTCACCTGATTCACAAAGAGTCGTCACTGTTGGAGCTGATCATATGGGGCATGTATGGGATATTGCGACCGGCACCAAACTCTTCAAATTAACTGGGGCATCCGACCTTTTGAACCTTGTTGTCTTTGCTCCAAATAGTAAATACATTGTTGCGGCAGGGCTTGAATCCAAAATTTTGGTATGGGATGCACAATCTGGCAATCTATTACACCAACTAAGTGGCTACAACGGTCAAGCATGGTCCATCGCTATTTCACCCGACAGCAAACTAATTGCATCTGGCACGAGCGATAAAACACTGCGTATATGGGATGCACAATCTGGGAAAGAAGTGAAGAGAATAACCGACATTAACGCTGTCGTTGCATTTTCCCCTGATGGAATGTATTTACTAACAGGAAGCGACGACAAAATAGCTCGCCTCCGGGAAACTGAGTCATGGAATCAAATACGCCAGTTTTCAGGTCATACTGATACGATCGAAGGTGTCGTTTTTTCGCCAGACGGTAAAACAATTGCAACTGCCAGTGATGATAAAACGATTCGATTATGGGATACGCAAACAGGTTCAGAAATACGTCAATTCTTGGGTCATACTACCTTAGTCACAATACTTGATTTCTCACCAGACGGTCAGGTACTTATTTCGGGCGCACTTGACCAAACCATTCGGTTCTGGAACGTTGAAACCGGACATGAATTCAAGCAGTTCTATAGTCGAGATAAGATCACAAGTCTAGCTTATTCACGAGATGGGAAATATGTACTTTCAAATGGTCAGCCTGATGCATTACTCTGGGATGCTCAACTCAAATCCGAACCTCAAGTCATATCAGGAATCGATCCAGAGGGTCCTTGGCGGATAAAATACTCAAGTGATCATCATTATTTATTAATTGCTGGTCCGGCATCAGCACAAATCTGGGATGCCCAAAGCCTGAAAAAGCTATACGATTTTCATCCTAGCAGATTTATTCGCGATGCCGCGTTATCCCCTGATAACAAATATCTTTTTGCAAGTGCCGAAGGCCCTGATATAAATGCCTATCTATATGAAGTGGCTAGTGGCAACATCATTCAAACCTTTAAGGGACACTCTGCGTTAATTAATGAGGTTGACTATTCACCCGACGGGAAATATGTTGCTACCAGTAGTATGGATAATACAGCCATCGTGTGGGATATCCAAACAGGAAGTATTATCCGACGCTTTGAAGGACATACGGGAGCATTAGGTCATTCTATTTTCTCAGCAGATAGTCGTAAATTATTGACGAGCAGTACTGACGGAACCCTTCGCCTATGGGATATTGCTAGCGGGCAACTCCTGAAGATTTTTGCGGACAATGCAGGCGGAGTCATGAATTTGGCTTTTTCGCCGGATAACAAACGGATTGCGTCCAATCATTTTGATGGAACCTTTCGTATCTGGGACGCCGAAACAGGAACCGTGCTTCACAAATTAACTGGCTATTCCGGCATGACATGGGGCGTGATGTTTTCCCATGATGGCCGCTATCTTCTTGGCTCGGACATGGATCGTGATGTCCGGTTATGGGATGCACAAACAGGTAAATTAATGAGGGTGGGTCATAATTACCTCGCATTCAGTTTTGATGAGCCGATATGAACCGTTAATCATCAAAACCTTGTACGCATCAGAAATACTTTGCCTATATTTATGATTTTGATAGGGTCATTTCATTGTTTAAAAGGTCATA
>JBBSBM010000129.1:0-17674 GCA_038251275.1 Aggregatilineales bacterium | reverse complement strand
CGTTCTTCGTTTTGAGCAGCGGAGGAGGCATGCCTCCTCCGTACACCGTTTACCCCGTTTGATTCACTTGATTCGGAAACTTCACAACTTCCTCGACGATTCTATTGCATTTCACGGGAGAAACTTCGGAAGTTTCTGCAATTTCTTCAGATTCAGTGTGCATTTTATGTCGGCGATGTTCAAAATGTTAGAAATGTTGCAGTTGCAACTGGTAGTCGTTTACGGCGTTATTGAGTGAGTAATCCGCTGAATTGGCACAAATGGCAGCAAAAGCGGCAATGGCAAACCGGGATTTTGTGCTGAATTTGCCAAGATTTTGATGTAAAGGTGCGTTGGGGAATACCCCTAACCCCAACCCACATCAGCAACATTCGCAGGCTCAGTCCGCTGATTGCCCGTATTAACAGGGCAAGCGAGTGAGACAATACATTATGAACATCATATAACAGGTGTGAAGTGAAAGGGTGACCATTTGGAAGAACATTTTGTAACTATTTGCGAGGGTTGGCGCTAACCATTTTGAGGGAGCGGGATTGTTAAGCAGATTGGGAAGTGGTTTGATTTCGGTAGAGCATGTTTGCGGATTTAAACCTAGAACATAATAATGGGTTTGTCGGGTAACCCTATTGGAAGGGTTTTGAATTAAGATAAGTAATGACCATGTTTTTATAATTGAGATTTTCAGAAGTAATCGCCATGTTCTTCGCAAAAACTACACCCAGTGATCTACGAAGATCCATTCTTATAACTATAATTACATTTTGTGGACTTTTTTCACAATCCTCGCTGGGCATAATTGCTTTTGTTTCGCTGTTGTATCTTTCGATTTCTACCTATTACAAAATGCCATCTACCCCAACGGAATCGATTGTTCAGGTTATTAGATTGCCGGTCAAAACTTTCGCTATTTTATTAGCGATAGTTTTCGCCGGCTGGCTTAGCCTCAATATACTGGAATTCAATAGAATTGGGTCACGTCTCACAATAATCATCGGTGTAAGCCTAATTGAGTTTGTTTCGATTTGGCACTCCACGTTTTATATAGGAATTCTGATTTATTACCTCATAAGGCGACCCCATCATACCAAAGCGTAAAGTGTCTGAGTTTGAAATTGTAAGATGCAGGAGGAAAATTCAGGCAGCAACTTAAGGATTTTTTAGGGGTAGATATACAAGCTGTCGTAGGAATTCGCACTTCCAAATGTCAGAGTGTGTGCCGCAGCAGGCTAAAGCCATGATGCTAACAGCCGGTCAAGCACACTGAAGGTGCTTCAAGACCTCTGTTAGCTCTTATTTGTATATTTTGAAACAGGTTCTTTTGGGTGTTTAATTTCCTTAAGTTGGTACACACGGGGCGCAGAGCCTTGCGCCCATAATTGCGCGGAGTAACATTTACCCTAACTGCTCGACGATTTTGGCGATGCGTCTTTCACGCGTTTCAGGTGTTTTGGCATCCGTCACCTGACGCACAAATTCCTTGCGTTTGGAGGGCGCGGAGGCATGGAAGGCTTCGGTTGCGCCTGCTTTTTTGGCGAGTGCAGCAGCCAAATCTTCAGGGAGTTCATACACTCGCGGCTCGGTATCCAAATCAAGCGTAACATCCACTTCATCACCGGCCTTGACCCCAACGATCGCCCTATTCTCTGCACTGACTCCGACCATATAAGCGCCACCCATGACGGCAACAGTACTCTGATAAGTCTTGCCGTTGATGGTGACTTTGACGGCTGGCTTTTTACCTGCGCCGAGGCTTTCAATAACTTCTGGCGGGATTTTGATCCCAGCTGTGTTGCCACCACTGCTGAGAACGGTGGTATGAAATGTAGGCATGTTATACACTCCTTTTATTCGCTGAGTTATGAATTCGCGGCCTGTTTAAGCAGCTTAGCAAGTAAATCATAATCGACAGTTTGCCCTTTGAGAATTTTAACCGTTTTCCGTTCAGGCGGGCCAGCTTCAAAAAAACCGTCGGGGCCTTCAATCCCTTCCGCATTAAATATGGTGAAAGTCACCCAGCCTTTAGCTGTGCCCAGAACCGCTGCGTACTTGCCACTTTTCAGAAAGTGCGGCTTGCCGTACTGGATTCGTTCGCTGACATCGGGAATGTTCTCGTTGGCGATCTGGCGCAGGCGGTTGCTGACCTCGGCTTGCCATTCCTGTCCTGCTTTGTCATTCAATTTGTTGATGAAGTCGGTCACTTCTTGGTTCATGTTGGTTTATGTCCTTCTAACTTGGGCGCACAGCCGTACGCCCTTACAGTTCTGTTGGTATCAAATATTTAGTGTTATGCCCGATGGGAGTTATTACCCCAAAAACTCGGTGATTGCGGCTCCAAGAACCGCGCCATCGACATCATGCCGTTGACCTTCTAAAGTGCGGCGTGTGCCATTGGGGAGATTTTTCTGGATAGCATCGGCTGTCTCGTGCATGAAGGGGAAGCTCGCTCCACCAGCTAAGATCAGCGTCGGCATACTGAGATCAGCGACCTTGCCTTCGGGCAGTGAATAATCACCCATCACAGTGGCATCATATGATAGGGTGTGGGCAATGGCTTCTTGAGCCGGCCACCAAGGTGAGCTGCGTGCCTGTGCCACGAATTCGGGAGGTAAGCCAACGACTTTCGCCATGAAGTATTCGGCGGCTTCACCGCGTTTGCCCTGTGCCACGAAATCGCTAAAAATCTGGGCGGTGTTAGGAGCCGGACGCATTTGCGGATTCATAATATAAGGCGGTTCCCACAAGACTAGTTTGGTGACTTTTGTGGGAAGTTTACGAGCAGCTTCGAGTGCCAAGGCTGCGCCAGATGAACTGCCATACAAATAAGCTGTTCCACCTGCTGCATCGATCACCGCTTCAATATCCTCAATCTCGCGGTCAACCGCATACGGTTGGGTATCACCACTCTTGCCACGTCCACGGCGATCGTAATTGTAAACGGTGTAATGCGGCGCTAAGGCTTCGGCGAGTGAAGCATTTGAACCTTTATCCACCGATCCACCGCTGACCAATACCACAGGCTTATCTGCACCCATTTTGTCAAAGGTAATAATCGTACCGTCTTTTGAGGTTACGCTTTCCATGTTGTTTTCCTTATTAATCTATCGGTCGTTAATGTCTGAGAGTACAGGTTTAATATCGACAATCGGCGTACCGTCGATGGCTTCAATGGGCGCGACTTTTAAGCGTTGTTCGACAATCTCTACAACTGAAACCCGATGCAATCCGATTGGATTGGGACGATCCGGTGAGCGGGTTGCGAATACGCCAGTCAAAGGATTGTTCGGATTGCCACGCGGGTGGACTTGAAGCACATCCCGTTGACCTTGATGCAGCCACGTGAGGACGATCAACTCATCCCCTACATGGATGCCGAGCAGTCCTTGCGCCACCTGAGCGTTTAGTTCGAGCCACGCCTCATAAGTGCCTTCGTCGCCTTGTTTGGGTGCTGCCGCTAGATCAACCAGCGCGGAACGAATGACACCAATTGGTTCAAGCGTGTAGTTGATTTCGTTCATGGTGACTGCTCTCCGTATAAGGGATTAGGATTTACTTGCAGGTTGAAGTGTCAGAATAGTCATGCCTGAACCATAAGTCTTTGAGCTGATGGGTTTCAGTATCTTGGTATCCACACCTTCTTTGAACAGGCGCTTACCGACACCCAGAATAACCGGACAAATCAGCAGGCTCAGTTCATCGATTAATTCCAGTTGCAGCAAAGATTGTACCAACTTACCACTGCCTACAATCGAGATGTCCTTACCGGGTTGATTCTTCAAGTTGTTAATGGTTTGGACAACATCACCTTTCAACAATGTGGAATTTTTCCAATCGACTTTGTCGAGTGTAGTGGAAACCACATATTTGTTCTGGTTGTTCATCTGACCAGCGAATGGGTCATCTGCGGGTTGGGCTGACCAAAAAGCAGCGAAATCTTGATAGGTCTGGCGCCCTAAGAGCATTGCGTCACTGGAAGCCATGCCGCCCATGATAAATCCGCCGACTTCTTCATCGGTATAAGGCATCGACCAACCGCGTTTGCCGGGGAGTGTGGTATCGCCTTCGCCGGGTGCTTCATATACACCGTCTAATGTGATGAAAATTCCTGCTGTTAGCTTTCTCATAATCGCTCTCCTTTTGCGGTTAGTTGAACTGTTTATATCTTATCGCAACGGCGGGACGGTGTATTGTACAGAAACGACACCCATCTCTATCCTTATTTGGCCGCTGGCAGTGGAGCATCTAAAAATGGTATGACGGTTGATGCCATCGCAGGCGACGAAAAGATCGTGTAATGGGTGATTCCGGGAAGGATGGCAAGCCGCGAATTTGACATGCCCGATCCGTCCCAACCAGCATCCGCTTTGCCACCGCCCAGCAGTTCAAAGAACTCGACCGCATGAGCAGTACGAACACTATCCGCATCACCGACGACCAGCATCGTTGGGACTGTGATGTTAGGAATATCCTTTGACCAGTCGTAGGGTTGACGCAGCAAATCTCCGAGTTTAGTCAGCAGCACAGGCCAATCTTCCGGCTTGGGGGCGATGCTGGCATAAAGTTGATACATCGGTGTCTGCTTCATCGGTTCGGCTGCGGCTGCGCTCATCTGAGCCATGCCAGCCAATACTTCGGGATACCAACCGTCGCTCTTGAAAGGCGCTGAAACCAGCACCAATTTCCGCACCAATTCAGGATGATCAATCACGGTTTTGAGGGCAACACCGCCACCGAGTGAATAGCCCATTACATCGGCTTTCTCGAAGCCTAGATATTGAATCAAGCCAGCAATATCGTCAGCCATTGCCTCGAAAGTCATTGGACGGTCAACATCAGCGGTACGTCCATGTGCCTGCAAATCAACCGCGATCACCTGCCGGCCTTGGGCCAGCATGGGAAGGACTTCACCAAACATCTCGATAGCGCCGACACCACCATGCAGCAGGATCAGCGGCTCACCTGTGCCATAAACTTCATAGTACAAATTAATTCCGTTAACGGGAGCGTAACCCGTTTTAGAAGCAGCAGTCATCATTTGGGTTCCTTCTGTTGATGGAGATGTGGGGGTTGCATCGTTTTGTGCGAATGCAAGAATTGAGGTCGATAAAGCAAGGCTAACTGTGGCAACAATCGGAACTAAAGTTCGTTTCAGCATGTCCGTTCTCCTCTTGTTTTTGTTGAACGGCACCATTATCTGCTAACCAAGAGGATCTGTATTGTACAGAAACGACAGCCGTTCCTCGCGACCTTCATCCATAATTTGAGCGGGGGTTTGCCCAATATATTGCTTGAGTGAACGGGTCAAATGGGGCTGGTCGAAATAGCCTGCTTCAAACACTGTGTCGAGGATTGGTGTGCCCTGCTTGAGGAGCAAAGTTGCTTGGCGGGCGCGATCGATTTGTTTGACGGTGGTATGCGTCAAACCTGTCGCCTGTAAGAAGCGGCGTTGAGTCGAGCGCAGGGACAAGTCACTGAGTTCGCCCTGCAAAACCGAATTGACAATCGGGTCGTGGGTCAGTAATCCTTCACGTATTAGGCGCTCTACGAAGGTGTCGGCATTATCAAAGGTCGGCACTTCCCATGCTGAACCATTCAACCAGAAGGATTGGGAAGCGGCTGGGGGTAAATCGATATCACAATCGACAAGAGTGGGTGTCGGGAGATTCGGCATAAACGTGCCGAGTTTAAAAAGGATACCTACGAACTCGGCATCATCCGGCCCATATGCACGAGAGGCTTTGGTTTCCGGCCCACGCATGGTGATACGCAAACCACCTCTGCGCTTGGTGATGACCAGTTGTGAATAATTCACAGCAATCGAGATGAACTCTCCCGGTTGCTCGCTGCGACTGCTCCAGATTCGCTCTACTAAGGGCGACTCTGATGGCCTTTCATCAGCCTTCAAATCCATGCTTATGCTCCCAGCGTTGCAATACTTCCGTTATTGTAGAATAGCATATTTGTTCTGGATTCACAAGTAATATTTGAGGGAGGCCCAGTGTAAAGGTATAAAAAATAGTGGAAGAGTTGTGCAAGAAAAGTATGGTCGAGCGTGGCCTTGAAGCGTTTGCGTTTGAGACTGAGTTTGGCAAGATGGTGTTTAAAGATATTAAGGGCAAAATGGTGTAAGGTGGCAAAAAAAATTGCCAGCACCATTGATAACCACTAATCGGACATCATCCTCGCGGAAAACAACATCCAGCGACCAATGAGCGCGAATGTGCTGATGTCATATTTGTTTTTCACAGCCAAGCCCCGATTGAACTCTTCCGTTACATCACGGGCTTTTACAATTGCCAACGTCGCCATTCGACTTTGGGCTATGTTAGTCCTTCTTCTTGTGAATCCCAATCCGAGAGACTCTCTTTCACTCCAATACAATAGGATATTGCCATTTCATCGGCATTTGACTATCGACTAATGACTACCAACTTCTCCAATCCAGCGCTAAACTCTAACCGCATTCATCCCCAAGGAGTTACCGATTGAATAGTTATGTTACGTTAGTCAGCAACCCTGATTTTTTAACGGGTGCGCTCGCCCTAGCCCGTTCGCTGTTGATGGTCAAAGCACAATTCCCGCTAACCGTCCTTGCCCTCGACGGCATTGAGGGAATTGAAAGGCTTGAAGCGCTTGGTTGTCATATCAAACTTGTAGAACCGCTGCCCGTTTCAGATGCCTTTCGCGCCCGACATTCACGTAGTTCCCAGCACAAACTTGCACCCTTCACCAAGGGCAATAAGCCGGATTTTCATGATCCGCTCAACAATTTTCTCAAGCTGCGCCTATGGGAAATGACCGATCACGACAAACTGGTTTTCTTGGATGCAGACACACTCGTCATCAAAAACATCGACCGATTATTCGAGTATCCCGAATTCGTTGCCGCGCCCAACCTCTACGAATCCTTAGCCGATTTCCACCGCATGAACAGCGGTGTATTCGTCGCACAACCCAACCGCAAAACCTTCGCGGATATGCTCAATAAACTTGATCAACCGGACGTGTTCTGGCCTCGCACCGACCAAACCTTCCTACAAGCCTACTTTCCTGATTGGCACGGCCTCCCCTACATCTATAACACACTCCAATATATCTGGTTCAACCTGCCTGAGTTATGGAATTGGGAACATATCCACTTGATACACTTTCAATATGAAAAGCCGTGGGAAACCAACCATCCCAAACGCGAGCAGATTGCTCCCTTAATTGACCTCTGGCAGCATGTTTACGATCACGGGACTTTACCAGACTTATTTCCCTCACCGTTGGGACAAACACATGTTTCTAATTAAGATGATGGACAGCACGTATGTCACACGAGCTTGGATTAGATCAATTGATTCGGTGGTTTTCCCGCCAGAGGCTGAAGCCGTCCGGCTCCATTTTCCGACAGGAAGTAGGCTAAAGCCTGCTCTGACCTGTCGGGAGACACCACAAGAGACAAGGGTCAGACTTCTAAAATTGCCCCATCCCTATACCATTTTTCTGATACAACCTATGCTGCTCAACATCATCCCTACATTCGTTAATTTGGTTACAAATCATCTGGCACTCGTCTATGCCTGTTGAAACTCGCCACTGCCTCATCCTCGACTTTGACGGCGTGATGGTTGATTCCGAACCGTTGCACTTTGAAAGTTGGCAACGCGCCTTTCAGCAGTTAATGGGCATCCGCATCGCCGGAAATTATCATCAATTCGTCGGCTTGTCCTTGGAGCAAATCTATTACCTGTGGGCAGGTGATAAAATTGATAGTCTTACAGCCGATATGCGCCAAAACTTGCTCACCCTAAAAATTGAAACCTTCCTCGCTCTGGCGGCCGAGCAGCTTCAACCCATGCAGGGCAGCATCGACCTCTTACGCCGCGCACGTGCCGCAGGCTGGTATACAGCGATTGTTACCCGTTCCTTACGAATGCGCCTGCACCGAACCCTCGACATCATCCATATGCCCGCTCTATTTGATCTCGTCCTTGGTTCTGAGGATGCCGTTGATCCGATTACCGACCGCAAAGATCATGCCCGTGCTGCCTATATTTTCAACATCGACCCACTAGATTGCGTGGTTATTGAGGACAGTGTTTCCGGCATCAAAGACGCGTTGGCCTCCGGCATCGGCACCGTCATTGGCCTCACTTCCTCCTTAGAAGCTGAGGCATTGTCTCAAGCAGGCGCGCATCAAATCGTCGATCATCTCAATGAGGTAACCTTAGATGACTACCCTTTATGAACGGCCTCTAGGAAAAACGGAAGGGTCTGAGCCCCTTCCCTACGGGAAGATCAAGGCATCCACCCCATGACTACCATCGCCGTTACTGGAGCCACAGGTTATGTCGGGCGTTTCGTCGTCGCGGAACTCCAAAATCAAGGTATGCAAATCCACGCCTTATCCCGCGCCAACTCCGACCAAAGCGGATTTAGTCAGCCGATTGAATGGATTACCGGCGATTTACGTAATGCTGATGCCCTACGTCAACTCGTCGAGAATGCAGATGCAGTCGTCCATCTGGCTTACGAACATGTTCCCGGTCAATATCGCAATGGCGAAGGCAGCGACTTACCAGCTTGGTTGGATGCCAATCTCAACGGATCGCTGCGTCTCTTACAGGCATCCCAACAGGCCGCAGTTAAACGCTTCATCTTTCTTTCAAGCCGTGCTGTTTTCTCCCGCACCGAGCAGGGTCAAGTATTAGACGAACTGCATCCAACTTCGCCCGACACCCATTACGGTGCATACAAAGCAGCAGTCGAATCTTTCCTTCAAAGCTTCTCCCACACGGGTAATATGTCCACCTGCTCAATACGTACCACAGGTATTTATGGCCTAACCCATTCCATCGAGCGCTCAAAATGGTGGGACATTGTTCAAGCCGTTCTGCACGACAAACCCATCACATCCAATCGGGGCGGCACAGAAGTTCACGGTGAGGATGTGGCCAAGGTCATCGCGACTTTACTCACGCGCCCGAATCTAGATATTCCCGTGCTGCATCTCAGTGATTTGTACGTCCAAACACGCGAAATCGTCCGCCTCGCGCAGGCATTTTCAGGGCATTCAGGTGAGTTACCATCCGAGTCACCAGCACCAACCAATGTCATGGTTTCGCGTTATATGAAAGATTTAGGTAATATGCTCGGCGGAACACCATTGCTTGAAAAAACCATCGCAGAATTAGTCGCAGCGGCACGAACCAACACTTAAACAAACTTTAATCGAGTGTCAAACGCAACTTTTCAACCTGACAAACGTTATAACTTTTGTGCAATACAACAAAGGAGCAACCTAGTGCGAATCTTAATTTTGGGTGGAGACGGATACCTCGGTTGGCCGCAAGCACTTTATCTATCTCAAAAAGGGTACGAAGTTGCTGTTTTTGATAACCTTGCGCGTCGCCACTTTGATTTAAAACAAGGTTTTGACAGCCTTTTGCCCATTCAGACGCTGCACCAACGCGTTGATGCTTGGCAGCAAATCACCGGCAAGACCATTCAACAATACATTGGTGATACCACCGACTACACAGCCCTATCGCGCGCCTTTCAGGAATTCCAACCGGAAGCGGTCGTTCATTTTGCTGAACAACGTGCCGCACCCTATTCCATGATTGACCGCGAACATGCGGTCCATACTCAGTACACCAACGTCATCGGCACGTTGAACGTGTTGTATGCGATCAAAGATTTCGCGCCGTCTTGTCACCTCGTCAAACTCGGCACAATGGGCGAATACGGCACGCCGAACATTGATATTGAAGAAGGCTTCATCGAGATTGAGCACAAAGGCCGCAAGGATACGCTTCCGTTCCCCAAACAGCCCGGTTCCTTCTATCACCTCAGCAAAGTCCATGACTCACATAACATTCAGTTCTGCTGTCGCATCTGGGGTTTACGCTCGACCGACTTGAACCAAGGGGTTGTTTACGGTGCGGATACTGACGAAACCCTCATGGCTCCCGAGCTTGCCACCCGCTTCGACTACGACCAGATTTACGGTACAGCCCTCAACCGTTTCTGCATCCAATCGGCCGTTGGTTACCCGCTGACCGTTTATGGAAGTGGCGGACAAACACGCGGTTATATCCATATTCGTGATACCGTGCGCTGCATTGAACTCGCCATCCAAGCAGAACCCAAAGCCGGTGAGTTCCGCGTCTTCAACCAGATCACTGAATCCTTCTCGGTCGGCGACCTTGCCAATCGCGTTCAGCGTGTCGGCAATGAAATGGGCTTGAACGTCCAACTGCAACAGATTTCAAATCCCCGTGTCGAACTCGAAGAACATTATTACAATGTCGTCCACACCAAACTTTTGGATCTCGGTTTGCAACCACATCTATTAAATGACGCTGAGGTCGAACACTTGATTAATGTCGCCATCGCGAACCGTGACCGTGTTAATCCTCGTTTGATCGCGCCGACGGTCAACTGGCGTGCAACCGATAATCAAGTTGCGCAAACACCGGAACCCATTTTGAATGGCATGTCCTCTAACGGGGCATCACACGCCTAACTAGACTCATTTGTAGGGAAAAGGGTTGCCTTTTCCCTACATCACTTCCTTTTACAGCGCCGAAATTCAATTAATCTCATAGACCACAAGCGGTCTATACGGCCTGTTTTGTAGTTCACACCGTACTGATGATATAACCCAACTCTACACGATCTTAAGCCTGAACCCGCTTTCCTGATTCACAGTCTTCGCGTATGATAAAACTAGGATTGCAATTGCCCGTTGGAGTGAGATAAACATGGCCGATTCGACCAATTATGATGCCGCACTAGAAGAGTTCGAACAACAGGTGCTGGATAACATTAACCTGCTCTCGTCAAAAGACGCTAAAGCACGTATAAAAGCCGCCGCGTGGTTGGGGGAAGCAGGTGATCCAACCGCTATTACTGCGCTCATGCGGGTATATAAAGGCGATTCTGATACCAAAGTACGCGCCGCAGCTCAATATTCGTTGGGTATGTTCCGTAAATTGGAAGAAGAACTTAAGCAGCCTGACCAAAGTAAAGTTCAAAAGCTGCTGGAAGATGTAGCTGTTCACGGTAAAATGGGACGGCGTGTGCCTATTCCAGTCCGTTCGGTGGTCAAGTTCGAAATCGCACTGGTTATCTCGGCTATCCTCGTGGCTGTATTAGCCTTATTGGTCCCATCCATGTTTAGGCAGTCGGGCGGGCAAGTCGTTCAACAAAATGAGCAACCGGTTCCGACAGTTGTAATTCCAACCGCACCAGCCTTCGCTGATAAAGATAGAGCAACCATCACAAACGATCTACAAGCGACTCTCACAATGGTGAATAATAATGCCACCAAACTACAAACCCAATATCAGGGAGTGTCAACAGGTGGAAAGTTGGATTGTCAACAAGCTTTTGACACCTTAATTCCAGTTGCGTTATCAGACGGTAACAGCCGCGATTTCGCAGACCTAGCTACCATTGCGAGTGATATAAATAACTTAGAAGCCAGTTTCCGCTCGGTCAAAGCCACATTTGACCAAGCTTGCCAATCTGGAGGAACTATTGATTCGGCTTCAATTTCTACACCCATGCGTGACCTGCTGGCATTAATTCAATCGGTTGCCAATACCCAAACGGCACTGACCACAGCAGCAGCCAAACCTGCGTAAGTAATGTTTGAACTGAAATCATTTTAGAGGCGTTTATACGCCTCTTTTGTTTGGAGTATTTTAGGTGGTGGTAACAGGAGTGAGATGCGGCTTAATCTGTGATTCGATACGCTGGCGCGGTTGATAACCAATCATGTGTTTTGTGGGTTCGCCCTTCTCAAACAAGATTAATGTGGGCAAGCCCATAACCCCATACCGCTGCTGAAGATCAGGATAATCGTCCGCATTAACCGACCCGACGCGCATTTGTCCCACATAGGCATCAGCGATTTGCTCTACAATAGGTTCAAGCATACGGCATGGTGGACACCAATCCGCACCAAAATCGACTAGAACGGGCAACTCGGAGTCGAGTACCTGTGATTGAAAGTTACTGCTCGTGAGTTCAACAATGTTGTGCATGGTTAAACAATCCTCTCTTGATACAACGATTGACGAAAGTTTTATCAGATTTGATGTATCTGATGTTTATGACTATACAAGTTCCAGTTCACTGGAAGTCAAGGGGTTGGGATGGCGAAAACAAAAGACTTGAGTATTAGTGAGGTTGCGCGGCGGGCGGGAATGCTGCCCACCACCTTACGCTATTACGAAAGTATCGGCTTGCTACCCAACCCTGTCCGCGAAAATGGTCGTCGTTGTTACGATGAAGGCATATTTGAACGACTGGAAATGCTTCAGACCGCGCAGCAAGCCGGTTTTACATTGGCTGAAATACGGGTACTTTTTGATGAGATTTTGTGGAATGACTCGCCAGCCGCCAAATGGAACAGCCTTATTCAATGCAAGCTGCAAGAAATTGACAGCATGCTCATGAATATCCAAAGTATGAAACATCTGCTAGAGGATATTCTGAACTGCGATAATGAACATTTAGCCGAGTGTATGTTCGAGACGGGTCAGAAGCACCGACAGGGCATCAATTCCGGTGATTGATGTGAAAACAATCCCCACTGGAAATAAAAGGTAATGTTATAATCAAATGAGCATGAGGTAAGTAATACAGTTTTTTAGGAGATAAAAACATGACCGCATTATTCGACGAAATGCGACGTACCGAGTTTTCGCGCTTGGATGCAGGCGGACATGTTTATCTGGATTACACAGGCGGCGGCTTGTATGGTGAGTCGCAAATCCGTGCCCATGCCGATATGTTAATGACGCAAGTGCTCGGTAACCCCCACTCGCAAAACCCCACCTCGCTTGCAAGCACAAACAATGTTCACCACGCTCGCGAACGAGTTCTACAATTCTTCGAGGCTGATCCGGCAGAATATGAAGTCATCTTCACCCTGAATGCCAGCGGAGCACTCAAACTGATTGGCGAGAGTTACCCTTGGGAAGTCGGCTCGCGCTATATGATGACCGCCGACAACCATAATTCAGTCAACGGTATCCGTGAATTTGCCAAAGCTAAAGGTGCAATAATCGAGTATCTGCCCCTTAACCGCGAATTGAGAGCTGAAAATCTCGAAAGCTTACTGCCAACAGTTGACCGTTCCCAACCTCACTTGTTCGCTTTCCCGGCACAATCCAATTTCTCTGGTGTAAAGCACTGTCTGGATTGGGTTGAGTTAGCCCACAGCCGAGGATATGATGTCTTGCTGGATGCAGCAGCTTATGTGCCAACAAACCGTCTGAGTTTACGAGAGATTCACCCTGATTTCGTGTGTGTATCCTTCTACAAAATGTTCGGCTTCCCAACAGGAGTCGGGGCATTGCTTATCCGGCGGGAGATGATTAGTAAGCTGCAACGCCCGTGGTTTGGCGGTGGAACTGTCAAGTTTGTCTCCACGCAGAATAAAGTTCACCTATTATCAACGTCAGGTGAGGGCTTTGAGGATGGAACCCCGAACTACTTGAGCATCGCAGCGATTGCCACCGGCCTCGACTTTCTGGATCAGGTGGGGATGGAAAACATCAATGCACACGTTGCAGGACTCACTGATCAATTGATGAAAGGGTTGCTAGAGCTGCATCATAGCAATGGTCATCCATTAATTCGCTTCTATGGACCTCGTAATATGACCATGCGGGGCGGCACACTCGCTTTTAACCTCACTACGCCTGATGATCGCTTAGTTGAAGCAAGAATTATCGAGCAAAAAGCAAACACAGAAAACATTTCGGTACGAACCGGATGTTTCTGTAATCCCGGTGCAGCAGAATTTGCTTTCAATTATCTGCCAGACGATGCCTACCAATGTTTTTCCACCATCAGCCCCGAACAATTCACCGTACAACAATTCTCGACCTGCATGAACGATATGCCTATCGGGGCAGTCCGTGCCTCGGCAGGGATTGCTACCAATGAACATGATGTGCAGCGTTTGGTGGCGTTTATAGAAACCTTCATTGATTTTGTGCCTGAATCCGACCATGTTTGGCGGATGCCAACTATGGAAGGCTCATAATCAGGTAACAGTCAAAAGTGCAATTAAAAAGGTTATCTTTCACAAGATAGCCTTTTTTGTTTGTGTGGTTTAGCAGTTTATGACTCAAAGCGTTATCTTCAGCAGGAGTAGACTATTAATTTTATTCTGATTTACAGATCAAAGGCGGAATATGCTTCAACTCCCTGAAGTCCAAGCCCTGACGACGCTCACGCCGGACGGACGATTATTGTTTACAACCCGTATGGTACGACTATTCGCTTACGGTTTTCTAGCGGTTGTGCTGGGGTTATATCTGGCAACCGTCGGCTTAAGTGATACGGAAATCGGTTTCGTATTGAGCGTAACGCTCTTAGGCGATGCGGCAATTTCACTGCCAATTACCATCATCGCGGACCGTATGGGACGACGAAGGATGCTAATGATCGGTGCGGGTTTGATGATATTTGCAGGTGTGGTATTCGCGCTCACCAGCAACATTACACTGCTCATCCTGACAGCGATCATTGGAACCATTAGCCCTACCGGAAATGAGGTCGGCCCATTCCTCGCCATCGAACAGGCGGTACTGCCCCAAACCACAACCGACAAACAGCGTACCCAAGTCTTTGCATGGTACAGCTTACTCGGTTCGGTAGCGACTGGATTGGGATCATTTGTAGGTGGAACAGTGGCTCAATTGCTACAGTCCGCAGGTCGCACACCTTTAGACAGTTACCGCGTTGTGATCATCGGTTATGCACTATTGGGCGGCCTATTAGCAATTTTGTTTACACGCCTGTCAGCGGCAGCAGAAATCGAAGAAGCCGGACCAGCACCCTCACTACAAAGTTTATTTGGACTGCATCGTTCGCGTGAAGTGGTCTACAGATTATCATTTTTGTTTATGATTGATGCTTTCGCAGGCGGATTAGTCGTTCAAAGTCTGGTCGCATTATGGTTCAACCGACGATTCGGAGTCGATCCGGCGGTCATCGGTTCAATCTATCTCGGTGCTAATCTGTTCGCGGGATTGTCAGCGCTGGCAGCAGCAAGAGTTGCAGCACGTTTTGGATTAATCAATACGATGGTCTTTACCCACGTCCCTTCAAACATCTTGCTGATTCTCGTCCCGCTGATGCCTACATTGCCCTTAGCGATTTTGATGCTCTTGGCGCGGTTTAGCATTTCACAAATGGATGTGCCAACCCGCCAATCTTACACAGTGGCAGTGGTTGATCCGAATGAACGCTCGGCGGCTAATGGCGTGACGAACCTCGCACGAACTACAGCATCGGCATTGTCACCGGGGGTGACAGGGGCGTTATTCCAAGCGGGCGGACTCGGATTGACGATGCCATTTCTTTTAGCAGGTGGGTTGAAACTGGTTTATGACTTCTTGTTGTATCGCAGCTTTAAGACGGTGAAACCACCAGAGGAAAAATAGATGCTAAATCGTGCCGGATATAGTTTCTATATCCGGCACGACTGTTGAAGCTATTAGACGCGGATGATACTGGGGAGTACCACCGGACGCGATTGAGTCTCACGGAAGAAGAAGTTCTGAAGCATGTCGCGGACGCTATCGTTGGCAACATTTGTACCCTGTTTGAAGTGCTGCTTGATTTCTTTACAAGCGGCCTGCAACAAATCGCCAGAGACGTTTGGCTGCACAAATCCCCGGCTGATGATTTCCGGTTCGCCCACCAATTTATTGCGTGAGTTGACCGGAATGAGCGCCACAATGAAGCCGTCTTGCGACAGACGCTGACGGTCTTGCATGACCATCGCGCCGACTTCACCAACGAGGCGACCATCAACCAGTACGTCACATGCGCCAACAGGTTTATCGAGCCATGCCTTCTCGCCGTCGGTTGCCCAAGCGTCGCCATTCTTCATAATGAAGATGTGCTTGGGGTTGATGCCCAGACCTTCGGCTAGACGCGCGTGCAAATGCTGATGGCGAGTCTCACCATGAACCGGTATGAAGTAACGCGGTTTGACGGTTTCGAGCATGATCTGCATTTCGTCACGGCTGCAATGGCCTGAAACATGGATGTTCGCCAGCTTGCCGTAAATTACATTCGCGCCACGTTCAAACAGTTTATTGAGCATGCGCCCGACTTCTTCCTCATTACCCGGTATCGTTCCGCCGGAGATAATGATGGTGTCGCCCTGTTTGACCTGAATTTGGCGATGCTCACCCTGTGCCATGCGATTAAGCGATGAACGCGGTTCACCTTGAGAACCGGTCGATAAAATCAACAGCTTCTTATCGGGAACACGGGTATCAATATCAACCAGCAAGCCGTTGGGAATTTTGAGGTATCCCAAGTCACGGGCGAGGGTGACATTTTCTTCCAAGCTGCGGCCTGTGAGCGCCACTTTACGACCATGTTTCTGCGCCAGATTCATGATCTCTTGCAGACGCGCTAACAAGGAGGCGAAGGTAGCGATGATAATACGCCCGTTCTTGGCCTCGCTAAACAAGCGATCCAGTTCATCGGATACGACTCGTTCAGTGGGCGTGCGACCGGGACGATCCGCATTGGTGCTGTCGCCCATCATGGCGAGGACACCATTCGGTGTGAGTTTCTTTAAACGCTTGAGGTCAGTGGTTTGTCCACCTGCTGGCGTTTCATCGAGCTTGTAATCACCCGTGTGGACAACCGCGCCTACAGGCGTGTCGATCACCAAACCGGCTGAACCGGGGATGGAATGCGCCACCGGAAACAGGCTGATCTTAAACGGCCCCAGTTGAAAACTGGATGTGTCCTGCACGACTTGCAGGTTGGCCTGTTGGATAACTTTGCCTTCTTCAAGCTGGCGTTTGACCATACCGATGGTTAAAGCTGTACCGTAGATCGTCGTTTTGATCTGGCGCATCAGGTAGGGTAAACCACCGATGTGATCCAGATGTCCATGTGTCAGGACGATGCCGCGCAGTTGATCCGCGTTTTGAACCACATAATCAAATTGGGGCAAAACCAAATCGATACCATACATATCGCTTTCGGGGAACATGACCCCGCAATCGACAATCATCATGTTGCGACCATATTCAAGAACAGTCATGTTCTTGCCGATTTCCCCGAGGCCGCCGATGGGGATTATTCTGAGTTTTTTTGTCATTCGTTTCTTTGTTGTTTTCTGTGCTTTTTCAATATAGATATATCCAACACGACTCAGCACTAGCCGTATGGACAGGTTGTTCCAGTAAAGTTTGAGACGATTTCAACTTAGGGTATAAGCGCAGAAAAGGGGTTCAAACAGTTCGAGGAAGTTCATTAAACACTAGTATAACCGAAAATTCGTAAAAATTGAACCCCTCAATTTTCAGGGGTTAACTATTGATGCACTTTTACTGCACATTTTGCAATACTTCCGCTGAAATGACAGGCGGGAAGCACGAGAGAAACCGCTGAATTGGCGCAAGTGCAGCGGATAGTTCGCGTGTGTCCGCCGCGTCGTCGTTGTCGTGCCAGTGCAGCGGATGTGAGGGAGATTGGCGCTGAAAATGCAAAGGCAGAGTAACTACTCAGGTGGGGAAAAAGTACCAAAAAAGATAAAAACGAGCTAGAGTCATAAGGATGAAACCCACAGAGAAGCCGTTAAGCAAAGAACAACTACAAGGGCTAGAAAAAGCCGACTTGGTAGATTTGGTTGTGG
>JBBSBM010000128.1:0-18173 GCA_038251275.1 Aggregatilineales bacterium | reverse complement strand
TTTGTGGTCGCATCGCCCTTCTACCCGTGGATCGGCTACCTTTTCGAAACACGCTTCGATACTGATTTTCAGCTTGTCCGACACGAGGCTTCCCTTTTTGCCTCATTATCGCTTCTTCTCTATTTTGATGCGATTACCCTGCTGCGGTATGTGGATTTGTTGCTGGCCTGTAAGTCAGGTGTTACATTTAATTACATTGTTCTCTTGCACTCGCGCGATCATCATCCAGATACCTAGACAAAGGGAAACAGTTATGGCAAACCGTTCACTTGATCCTACCCGTAAAATTGTCGAAGAGTTCCAGTCAGGGCGCATCAGTCGCCGTCGATTTTTGCAACTGCTGGCTGCTGTAACCGGCGGCGCAGCAATGGCTTCTGTGCCAACGGTTGCCGCCCGAAATTCGCATATCGCGATTTCTTCTGCTGCTAAATTACAAACGATTGAGCCTAAAGTTTTGGTTTACGGCGCATCGCAAGATATTGCAACACTTGACCCATTTGACCGTGTGGATTACTCCATTAGTGCAGTGATCCGCCAATTGTATGATCGTCTGTTCCGCTTCGAAGGCGGTTGGCCTCAACCTGTCGAAAAAGGGTTGGTTGAAAAGTGGGGCGTTTCGGATGATGCCAAGGAATGGACATTCGAGCTGACAGACAAAGCGGTATTCCATGATGGTACACCCGTGACAGCCGAGTCGGTAGTCTTCTCTTACCAACAAACTCTGAAGGCACAAAAACAACGTTCAAGCCTCCTTGCAGGTTTCTTGACCCCTGAAGGTGTGGTGGCGAAGGATAGCAAGACTGTCGTCATGACACTAACCACTCCTTATGCGAGCTTTGACCGTTTACTGGCTTTCCTTGAACAACCCATTGTTAACATGGAAATCGCTATGGCCAACGAAAAAGATGGTGACGGTGGTGGTGCATACTTGATTGACAAAGAAGCGGGCAGCGGGCCATTCACAATTAAAGACTGGCAGATTGGTTCAGTATATTCACTGGACGCAGTACCCGATTATTGGCAAGGTTGGCCGGGTGCAGGCCGCTTGTCAGGTATCGTTTGGAAAAAGACTGAAGACCCCGGCACACGCAAGACAGGTTTGCTTTCCGGCGACTTTGATATTTCTGACACGATTTCAGCCAGCGACATCGCGGAACTGAATGCCAACGAGTCCACGACGGTGAATGTTGGTTACGGTTTGTTAGGCGGCTACCTGAAGTACAACACGCAAAATGGCCCAACGGCAGACCCGAACTTCCGCAAGTTCCTCGCCTACAGTTTCAATCGTCAAGCCTTCTCCGACTCGCAGCAAGGGTACGTCGCTATGATGACGGGTCCGCTGCCTGAAGGCGTACCGGGATATGACGCAAATCTTGATCCCCAATACAGCTATGATCCGGCTAAGGCCAAAGAATATTTGGACATGACAGAATACAAAGACGGTGGCATATCGCTGGATTTCATGTATGTCAGCGGGTTGGACTTCGAAGAAGCGGGTGGCCTTATTCTGTTGGATGAACTTAAGAAGTACAACATCACAGTCAACATGACCCCTAAGAACTGGCCAGATATTGTCGGTGCGTGCACAGCTCCGGCTACAGGCCCTGCTATCGGGTTCATTTTCGACCAATTTCCACCACTCTCCGATACATGGCTAATCGAAAAGTATTCCAGCAAGAGTTGGGATCGCCCGACAGGTGGGAGCTATCAAGCTTGCTCGTTCTACAAGAACACCGATGTAGATGCCATGCTCGACAAACTGCGTACTACAACAGATCCCGATGCTAACGCTAAGTTGGTAGCCGACATTCAAAAGCAAATTTCGGAAGATGCACCAGACATGCCCCTGTATGTCAGCCCCAATATCACCGGCTTCAACAAGAAGGTCAAAGGCTTTAACTATTATGGTGATATCGCCGTAGACTTCTGGCGTTTATGGATTGATGAATCAGCCTAGTTCATCTGCTTCGATGTAAGGTCAACAGAGGGACACACCAAACCGTGTCCCTCGTTATTTTGAGGTTATGACGGTTATGCTGCGCTTTCTTGCCCGCCGTTTGCTGATTATTCCAGTGATTCTCATTGGTCTCTCGCTCATCACATTTGTCGTTTCGCGGTTAGTTCCGGGTGATCCGGTCAAACTGGCTGCTGGGCCACAAGCACGTCCTGAGCAAATTGAGAAGTTGGCTAAAGAATTCGGAATGGATCAACCACTTCCCCAGCAATATCTGAATTACATGGTAGGTTTGTTCCAAGGTAACTGGGGCTATTCAATCAGCACCAAGCGCGAAGTCGGCAAAGATTTAGTCACCTATTTTGCAGCGACGCTCGAACTGACTATCGTTTCCACCCTTATCGGCCTCATAGTGGGTGTTCCACTGGCAATCGTATCAGCAAGATGGAGAGACAGGTGGCCAGATCATTTCTCACGTTTGATTTCGATCGGTGCAGTCAGCATCCCCGTTTTTTGGATTGCGATTGTCCTACAAATTATCTTTGCCCAAAATCTACACTTATTGCCCGTTGGTGGACGATTTGATCCACGTGCGTCCTATCCAACAACCTATACAGGAATGCTGCTGGTTGATACATTGATTGCCGGAAATTTTCAGGCGTTTGGCACGGCTTTGCGTTACATGATTTTGCCAGCCTTCTGCCAATCGTTGCTGGTGGTCGCTGTAGTAACACGCCAATTACGTGGCGATATGCTGGATATTGTACGGAAAGACTTCGTGCTGGTCGCGCGGGCAAACGGCATTCCAGAGCGCATAATCTGGTCACGCTATCTGATGAAAAACGCACTCATTGCAACCGTTTCCATGCTCGGTTTCTTAATTGGGTTTGAATTAGGTGGTTCGGTACTGATTGAATATGTACTGGATTGGCCGGGAATTGGGCAGTACGCGTTAAAGGCAGCTTTATTGTTGGACTTCCAGCCGATTATGGGTTCAACCCTTTTCATCGGCTGTGTCATAGTACTAATCAACTTAATTACGGATATGTTATACCGGGTAATTGATCCGCGTATTGGTATGAATTCGTAAATCTGCATTTAGCTTTTTCACAAATATCTGAACTCACCTTGGAACGATTGAAATGAAATGGTAACTGCTTATGGCAACTTTATCCCCACCGCAACCACAGAGTCCTCTCGCTCGTTGGCGCAGCGAACACGCCAGCCAAATCACTGATTTCCGGCGAGGTTTATATCGCTTCAGTCGTAACCGACTCTCGGTCATTGGATTGAGCATTGTCATTCTGCTGCTGATTGTGGCGATTACCGCGCCCATATGGGTTCCTTACCCCGATGACGTGACAGGCAGCGTGAATATGGCAGTACGGCTAAAACCGCCAAGTGCCGACCATTGGTTTGGCACAGATGACGCAGGCCGTGATGTATTTTCGCGCACAATCATGGCGACACGCACGTCATTTGAAGTTGGTGTCATTATTTTGGTAGTGGCGATCAGTATTGGTGTGACACTAGGGGCAATTGCAGGCTACTTCGGTGGCTGGGTAAATACCATCATCATGCGCTTCACAGATATTATGTTAACTTTTCCCGGCATTTTTCTAGCGCTGGCATTATCAGCAGCGTTAGGACGCGGCGTGGTAAACGCGATGTTGGCGCTTTCGATCACATGGTGGCCGGGTTACTGTCGTTTGGTCGAGGCGCAAATGCTCAAAATGCGTGAGGAAGATTTCGTGGCGGGTGCAAGGGCAATTGGTGCGAGTAACCAACGCATTATTTTTCGACATATTCTCCCCAATCTTCTCACAGCGATTATCGTGAAAGCCTCTATGGATTTCGGATTTGCAGTGCTGAGTTTGGCTTCGTTGGGATTTATAGGTGTCGGTGTATTACCACCCGAACCAGACTGGGGTTCAATGATTTCTGCAGGGCGGCGGTTTATTCCAGCAAGTTGGTGGTATTCGACATTCCCCGGCTTGTTTATGTTTATCACGGTGCTAGCATTCAATTTGCTGGGAGATGGCCTGCGTGACTTGCTTGATCCGAATGCGACGGTGCGTTAATGACGACTTCTACATCGCAGCCATTGGTTGAAATACGTGATTTATATGCCGAGATGGTTACTTTTGATGGCGTGTCGAAGGTCCTAAACGGTGTCAATCTCACTATCAATAAAGGGGATTTGGTGGGGTTAGTCGGAGAAACCGGATGTGGTAAATCGGTAACAGCCATGACTATTCCGCGCCTCGTGCCACAACCGCCAGCGCGTTATCCTCATGGCGAAGTCCTGTTCAGGGGCGAAAATGTTTTGAACAAAAAAGGCGACGAACTAAGAGAAATGCGCGCACAACACATCGGCGTAGTTTTCCAAGACCCGATGACCGGACTCAATCCAGTATTCACAGTAGAGCAGCAAATGGTGGATGCTATCCTCAGCCGACAAAATGCGCTTCAAGCAACTGGATTTATACGCGGTTGGACACCTTCAAGCCGGCAGGTTCGGAAACAAGCACAAGAACGGGCAATCCAACTCTTGCGGCGTGTAGGAATCCCCGAACCGGAAAAACGGATTCATGCTTATCCGCACGAGTACAGCGGTGGAATGCGGCAGCGTGTGTTGATCGCGATGGCAATCGCAGGGCGACCAGATTTACTCATTGCAGACGAGCCGACGACAGCCTTGGATGTTTCAGTGCAGGCGCAGATTCTACGTCTGATTGCGGAACTCGTGCGTGAAATCGGTCTAACAGTACTGCTCATTACACATAACATCGGTGTGGTGGCCCAGTTGTGTAACCGAATCGCGGTGATGTATGCGGGAAATGTGGTGGAGTCCGGCTTAACTCAAGATGTTCTGCGATCTCCAAAACATCCGTATACGCAAGGACTGCTACAAGCGATTCCTGATGAGACGATTGCACGCGGGGAATTGGTCGGGGTCGCAGGTTCAGTACCCAGTTTGATTATGCCGCCGCCCGGATGTCGCTTTGCCCCGCGCTGCGCCCATGCCACAGAAAAATGCACCGTTCTATTTCCGCCCACAGTTAGTGTTGCGCCTAATCACGATGTCTCGTGTGTGTTGTATGAATGAGGCCGAACGAAGATGAGTATAGAACTCGAACTACGCAATCTGACTAAGGTATTTGGTGGGCGAGGTAAGCCCATTATACGGGCCGTAGATAATGTATCGTTCACGATTGCTGAGGGTGAAACATTCGGCTTGCTAGGTGAATCCGGCTCCGGCAAAAGCACACTCGCGAGAATGATACCCCGATTAATTGAGCCAACAGCAGGTCAAATTATATTTCAAGGAAAACCGCTGGTTAACTTATCAGACCGTGACATGCGAAATGTTCGCGAACAAATCCAAATGGTGTTCCAAAACCCCTTTTCCTCACTCAATCCGCGCATGACAGTACGCGAATTAATTGGTGAGCCTCTACTCATCCACAATCGGGCTTCAGGAGCTGCGCTGGACAGCCAAGTACGCGATATGATGAAGTTAGTGGGGCTAAATCCTGAGCATACCAATCGCTTCCCTCACGAATTTAGCGGTGGGCAACGTCAACGCATTGGCATAGCAAGGGCAATTATCCTGAACCCCAAGCTGCTCATTTTGGATGAGCCAACATCCGCATTAGATGTTTCAGTACAGGCGCAAGTACTTAACCTTCTCGTTGAATTACAACGCACTTTGAAGTTGACTTATTTACTAATCACCCATGATCTGACGGTGGTGCGTTATATGTGCGATAACGTGGCACTTATGTATCTTGGTTCTATTGTCGAACAGGGAAATGTGAGCCAAATATTCAAACAGCCGAAACATCCCTATACTCAAGCCTTAATGCGGGATATTCCCTCAACAAATCCTGAACAACGAATGCTCGAACATGTGAGTCTTGAAGCTGATATTGTCAGTGCGCCGTGGTCAGGACAGGGCTGCCGATTTTCCCCGCGCTGCCCTGCCGCCCAAATTGGCGATTGCAAAACAGTCGAACCGCAGTTGGTCGAAGTCGGTAATGGTCAGTTAGCCGCTTGCCATCTCGTGCAACCTCAATTGAGTCAAATTCCTTAGAATAGAATTTAGTCTCAAATTGGTGGGGTTGAAGAAGATCAAGGTTTATTCCTGAGTTTCACACGCTCGGTGTTGTGAGAAATTTTCGACTCTACAGTTATCCTCACCTTCTCGTACTTAGCCGATTTATTCAGGCAGTTATAGTCAATTCAAACGTCAATTTTTGATTCAGAAAAGTACTACCAAAGATCACTTTTGGCATTGTCACTTGGTTGACAAATTTCCAAGAATAACCTAATATCAAAAGTAATCGCGTACAAGTTCGTAAATGTTCGAGTATTACGCGAACAAAAAATGATTTCTTGAGAAAAGTTTAATGAGCAAAAAGCCTACCCTGCGTGCGATTGCAAACTACGCAGATGTCGCATTGAGTACCGTTTCGCAAGTACTCAACAATAAGCCAAATGTTTCCCCAGAAATGCGGCACAGGGTACTAGCTGCGGCTGCAAACCTCGGCTATCGAACCAAAATCTCATCACAATCTCCCCTTTCTACAGAAATCAAGACCATCGGTTTCCTGACCAAACGACGTAATGGTGACGCACTCAGCTTCAATCCTTTCTACTCGCCCATTATCGCGGGAGCCGAATCAGAATGTCGCCGTCACAATATCGGTTTAATGTACGCCAATATTGAAGTTGACGAACATAACCATGCCATTAGCCTTCCTTCCATCTTGTTGGAGGAACGGGTTGATGCAGTAATCGTGTTAGGCGCCTTTCTCGAAGAAACCCTCGGACATATCAGTACGCGAGCCAGCCAGATTGTGCTTGTGGACGCATATACCAGTAATGGTGACGAGTTTGATCGGGTGCTAGTCGATAATGTTAGCGGTGCGATGAAAGCTGTAAAGCATCTCATCGCGGCGGGTCATAGACACATTGGTCTCATCGGCAGCGAACCCGATTCATATCCGAGTATTGCGGAACGCCGTCAGGGATATTTAGCTGCATTAGCACAATACAACCTCACACCTTTCATAGAAGACAGCGTATTAGATCGGCCAGAGGCTTATGAAGCCACAAAACGGCTGATCGCGCGATGCCCAGAAATTACAGCCATATTTGCTTGCAATGACAATGTTGCCATCGGTGTAGTAAATGCGTTGCAAGATACGGGGCTCCAAGTGCCTAATCGAATTTCAGTCATTGGTTTTGACAATATTGATCTGGCACAGGAGCTAAAACCAGCTTTGACAACGATGCACGTTGACAAAGTTTTGATGGGGATTGTAGCGGTGCGGCATTTGATGGACCGAGCAGTTAATCCGAATCGCGCAGCGCTCAAGACGTTGGTGAGTACACAGGTGATTGAACGTGAAACGGTACGGACAATCAAAAAATAGAAGGGCGTGAACCCCACATTGATGCAGGTTATGGCGACCAACCAGAATGGCCTGCTGCAATGTGTCCCACGCCCCACACACAATTTAGTGCCCTTCTAGTCTAGGAGGTATTTGAATGAAACGCAATTCTCTTCTAAAGAGACGTGTTATTTTTTACGCTCTCTCTTGTTTTCCCCGTAGTAATACGAGACAAACTATCCCAATTTGATGATGGTCCGCTATTGATCGAGGCGTGTTTTGAGCATCGACTAAACGGGGCAACACGAACATATTTGTGTTTTGCGTGTTTGCCTGCCTTGATGCAGTCTTGAGCTTCTTTCATCAGTCCGGATTGTATCAAATTGGCTTTTAAGGGAGGTGATGCTAAAAGCCAAATTAAATAAAAGTATTGCCGGTAGAAATAGATTAAAACGAATACGCTATACAAGAGGAAAGATAAAACATGTTAAAAGATTTGGTTCGTAAAAGTTTGATCGCCGCTGCGTCGTTGACGCTGGTATTGGCAGCACAAGCGCCAATCGCAGCACAATCTATATCAGGCACGATTACCGTACTTAACCACCGTACAGACTTGGATAAAGACGGAACACTGGCGAAGTATTCGGAAGCCTTCAAAGCCAAGTATCCAGATGTGACCGTAAACTGGGAAACCATCACCGATTATGCTGGTGAAGTAGCAACCCGTTTGAACACAACCGATTATGGTGATGTTCTGAATATTCCCCCCTCAGTATCCGCCGATAAGTTCTCTCAATTCTTTAGCCCGTTGGGAACCGTTGAAGAGTTAGGTGCGAAATATAATTTCATCAATGAGGGTGCGTATGATGGCACCGTCTACGGTATTGCGACCACCGGCAATGCGAATGGTCTGCTCTACAACAAGGAAGTCTTCAAAGCTGCTGGCGTTATTGATGTACCTAAGACACCAGAAGAATTCCTTGCTGCTCTTAAGATGATTAAGGACAACACAGAGGCTGTCCCGCTGTACACCAACTACCACGCTGGTTGGCCGCTGACCTCATGGAATACTGGTATTGAGGCTTTCACTGCCGACGCAGATTACGCGAACATCAAGCTGCCACATTTGGACGCTCCATTTGCACCAGACCAACCGTTATACATGTCCTATAAGATGCTGTATGACGCGGTCAAGGCCGGTTACACCGAAAAAGACCCCACCACCACCGATTGGGAAAAATCGAAGGCGATGATCGCCAACGGTGAAATTGGTGTTATGAACCTCGGTTCATGGGCTATTACCCAGATGCAGGCCGCAGCCGTTGCCGCTGGCAAAGATGCGTCGATCATTGGTTACATGCCCTACCCAACCGTTGTTGATGGTAAGCAATATGCCGGCGCGGGTGGCGATTACAAGATGGCTGTGAACAAGAACAGCCCGAACCAAGATGCTGCCAAAGCTTTTGTAACTTGGTTCATGGACGAATCTAACTTCGCGTATGACCAAGGTGGTATTCCTCCAATGAAGGAAGCCAAACTTCCTCCTGCATACGATGCCTTCTCCGCTGCGGGCGTAATCTTCGTCGTTGATACTCCGGCTAAAGCTGGCGAAGAAGGCTGGGTCAACAACATCGACAAAGAATCGGAAGTGGGTTGGAACAACGGCAGTGGTCTCTGGCAATCGACGATTATAGACGCTGCACGCGGTCAAATATCCGAGTCCTTTGACGATATTATGAACGCCGCCAACACAAAATGGGCCGATGCCCGTAAGTCGCTTGGCATAACCGACTAAAAATCGTTCTCCAATTTACCATTGGGTGGGGAGCGAAAACGCTCCCTGCCCGATAGGGATGGATAATTATGGAAAGCACACATAGGGGCCCGCCTACAAAATTTCGACGGTGAAGTTGGTCACCCATTTAATGGTTGTCTGATTCGCAAATTACACAAATTACACTGACTGAATCAGTTAAAGATGTTTTTTACGGTGGTTATGTGAGAGCGATATGCCGAAAATGCGGCAAATTCTGCAAATTCGTCAGATTCGCAAGTGGTTTTGTGTCGGCGATGGCGGAGTTGGCGGCGCGACAAAAAGCAGGTTTTGTGTCGGGAGGTGTCGGAAAGGCCCAAGGTTCTGCCCGAATGCAAAAGGCGGCTGAAGCGGACTGTTTCATACGGTGAGTATATTGTTAAGATGCGTGGAATACGGCTATTTCTATCAACAGTTTATAACAGATGTAGACGAAACGGGTTACATTTTGGAAGAACATTTTGTAACTCTTTGACGGGGTTGATACTAACCATTTTGAGGGAGCCGGATTGTAAAGGACGTTTGGTAATGGTTGGTATTTGGTAGAACGCGTTTGAGAAATTAAACCTGAATACGAATATAGCAGTACTGAGTTCTGAGCGCCGATTACTGAGTCAATACAAATACAGTTGCATGGATGATTGTTATACAGATTTTCTAATTAAGGTGATATTTAGCTGTCGGACGCGGCTTGCCATGTGGGTACAAAACAATTGTTTAGAGTAGAAAACACACCTCAAATTTTTGGGCGAGATTAATTTATTGTCTTAAACAGAGGTGGCAGTTTAGTAGAGCATGGTGGGTTGTAGGGGATATTTTGATTATAGAATATCACACATTTTGCAACCACTAGCTAGTTGGTTGAACCAAGCGTAATCAACGTAGAAAGTTAGACAAAGACGGTTTCGTTGTGAGGTCTTGATAGGAGCAAAAATGGTAAGTCAATCATTATCAAAAATAGGCAATGGAGCTTTATCGTCATCCTCGTTTACGTACAAACGGCAGAAGGTACTGATTTCAATCTTCTTTTTAGTGGTACCGCTGATTTTGTTGTTGGTCTTTACCTATTTACCCGCGATCAATATTTTTCTGTACAGTTTCACGAAATGGGATGGATTTGGCACGATTGATAAGTATGTTGGACTGCAAAATTATATTGATATTTTTACCAAGCCAGAATATTTTTCGGTGTTTTCGGTCAGCCTCTTTTACTTTGCTGGCTCGATTGTACAAATCATCCTTGCATTGTATTTTGCAACAATCCTGAGCTTTAATGTTCGCTTTAAAAATTTATTTAAAGGCATATTGTTCTTTCCGAGCTTGATTAATGGTGTCGCGATTGCATTTACGTTCTTGTATTTTTTTCAACCCGAAGGTGGACTGGATACGGTCGTAAAAGCTCTGGGCGTAACCAATCCGCCATTGTGGCTGGGTGAACGCAGCCTGATTAATATCTCACTGACAGGTGTTTCAGTCTGGCGATATATGGGTTTTAACTTTGTGATGTTCGTGGGTGCGATCCAATCTATTCCAGCCGAGATCTACGAAGCAAGCGAGTTAGATGGTGCGGGTCGCTGGCAGCAATTCCGGTATATTATTCTCCCCGGCATACGAATGATCCTCGTACTCAACTTAATCCTATCAGTGAAGGGCGCATTGAGTGTTTTTGAAATTCCGTACATTATGACGAGCGGAATGAACGGCAGTTCAACATTTGTTATTCAGACGGTCAACACCGCTTTCAAAAACAATAAATTCGGTTTGGGTGCGGCAATGGCGGTCGTTCTTCTGATATTGATCGTCATCGTAACCGTGTTCCAAAATGTTGTACTGAATGAGAAAGAGGACACCCAAAAATTATGAAATCGAAACCCGATAGTGTTCTCGCCTTCCCAAAACCACTGTCCCAAAATGAGCAAATTTTTGCAAAACGATCAACCAATAGGGGTGGGAGTCTTGTGACATCGACCCTCAAATATGCTTCTTTAGTTTTAGGCTCTTTGGTTATCTTGCTGCCTCTGGTCGTTATCTTCATGGCTTCATTCAAGACAGAGCAAGAGTTTTATAACACGCCAGTCTTTTCACCACCAAGCAACTTCCTGAACTTCCAAAACTTTACGGACGCCTTTACAGGTGGTCAGATGGTACAGGGATTTGGGAACACTACGATTATCCTCGTGTTTTCCTGTGCAGGAACTATTCTCATTGGCACGATGACGGCCTATGTCCTCAGCCGGTTTAATTTCAGAATCAACAAGGTGGTCGCCAGCCTATTCTTGTTAGCCGCACTGATTCCAGGCGTTTCGACACAAGTGGCAACTTTTCAAATTATCAGTGCTATAGGGCTGTTTAATAAAATCGGCTCAAACATCATTTTGAATCTGGGAACCGATGTGATTTCGGTTTATATCTTTTTACAGTTCTTAAATGGTATTCCACGCGAACTGGATGAGGCGGCGCTGATTGATGGGGCTTCGTTCTTGGATGTTTACTGGCGAATTATCCTGCCGCTGCTGATGCCAGCGATTGCGACAGTGCTGATTATTAAAGGCGTGGCGATTTATAATGATTTTTACACGCCCTTTTTATATATGCCGGGTAAGGGCTTGGGGACGATTTCCACCTCCTTGTTCCGGTTTATTGGGCCATACAACGCTCATTGGGAAGTGATTTGCGCGGGGGTGGTCATTACTATTCTGCCTACGCTGATTATTTTCCTATTCCTGCAAAAATATATCTATAATGGCTTGACACAAGGCGCAGTGAAGTAAAGCATAGGATTTAGAGAGCGGGATGAATGTCAGGCGACATAGGTTTAGAGTAACAGTACGATAGTAGGTTAGATCAAAGGTCGATGGTTTTTTCGCCAGAGGCTAAAGCCGTCCGGCTCCATGTTCCGATAGGAAGCAGGCTAAAGCCCGCTCTGACCTGTCGGGACACATCACAAAAGGCAAGCATCAGACTTTTGAAATTGATCTATCTTTATGTCGTTTGGTTAATTCAACGCCATGACGGTCAGCATGAATCCCCTCCCTATAAATATATTTTTGTCGTGAAGTGTTTTTGATTTTCGGCTATTGATTGTTATTTTGAATACATTATTGCGCTCAACGAAGGCTGACATCGTTCTTCGCAATGGGAGGATATGCTATGCGATTGGGCGCACCTGTAGAAGAGACTCAAACACCCGAAGCATGGATTGAAGCGCTGAAAAAACAAGGCTATCGGGCGGCTTACTGTCCGGTAGATGCCAGCGCCGATCAGACGACGCGACAGGCTTATGTGCAAGCGGCAAAGCAAGCCAACATTGTGATTGCTGAAGTTGGGGCATGGAGCAATCCAATTAGTCCTGATGATGCGATTCGCAATGCGGCAATCGAAAAATGCCAGCAGCAGTTGGCATTGGCAGACGACATCGGGGCGCGATGCTGCGTTAATATTGCGGGTGCACGAGGCGAAAAATGGGACGGCCCGTATGCGGACAATTTCTCGGCAGACACGTTTGATTTGATTGTCGAAACAGTCCGCAAAATTATTGATGCGGTCAACCCGAAGCGCACTTTTTACACTTTGGAGCCAATGCCGGCTATCGTTCCTGACTCACCAGATAGTTATCTGGAATTGATTCAGGCTATCAACCGCCCGCAGTTTGCCGCCCATCTTGACCCCGTTAATATGATTAGCAGCCCGCGCCGTTATTTCAACAATACGGCTTTTCTGGATGAATGCTTTGACAAACTTGGGCCTTATATCAAGAGCTGCCACGCAAAAGATACGCTTATACGCAACCCGCTCACCGTTCATATTGATGAAGTGCGTCCGGGATTGGGAACACTCGATTATGTAACCTTCTTGCGGCGTGCCAATCAACTTGATGCCGACATGCCATTTATGCTCGAACATCTGCCGATGAGTGAATATGCTCCTTCGGCTGAGTTTGTACGCCAAACGGCGAACACGTTGAATATCACTTTGTAGATGAGGAAAGAAGTACCGTGAAACAAATATTATCTTTGAATGGTTCGTGGAATTTATTTAAGAGTCAGGAGCAATCTGCGATTCCTGCGACTGTACCGGGTTGTGTGCATACCGATTTATTAGCAAACAAGCTGCTGGAAAATCCTTTTTACCGCGATAACGAACTCCAGCAAATGTGGGTTGGGGAAACCGATTGGAGCTATTCACGCAGTTTTAGTGTAGGCGCGGAGTTGTTGAGTCATGATCGTGTGCTGCTGAAGTGTCACGGGTTGGATACGATTGCAACACTTTATGTAAATGGCAATTTGTTGGGTCATGCCGACAATATGTTCCGCACGTGGGAATATGATGTGAAGTCGCAGCTCCATGAGGGCGAGAATACGCTTGAAATACAGTTTGCCGCGCCGATGCCTTATGTGCGACGGATGGATGCTGAAAAAGGTCTAATGGCGGGTTGGGTTGAGCCGATGCGAATCAACAGTGGCGCATGGATTCGTAAAGAGCCGTGTAACTTTGGTTGGGACTGGGGTCCAAAGATGCCAACAAGCGGCATCTGGCGGGATATTGAGTTGGTGGCATTTGATATGGCGCGACTGACTGATGTGTCCATCCAACAGGAACATCACGAAGGTCGAGTATCGCTAAACTTCAAAATCGCGGCAGAACAGGTAACCAGCGACACATTATCGGCTGTGATCACCATCTCAAAGAACAACAAGGTTGTTGCCAACCAGTCGATTGTGTTTACAGGCGACTTGGCTGAAGCAAGTCTCGCCATTCCGAATCCAGAACTGTGGTGGGTACATAATTTTGGTGAGCAGACACTTTATACTGTCGAAGTGGTACTGCAAAACGCCGATAGAAAGTTGCTGGATTCATCTTCTAAAAAAGTTGGTTTGCGAACCTTGACTCTGGAACGTCACGCGGATGAATGGGGTGAATCGTTCTATTTCGCGTGTAACGGCGTGCCATTTTTCGCTAAGGGTGCGGATTGGATTCCGGCGAGTCCGTATCCGGGTGAAGTGGTCAATTACAAACAGTTCATCCAAGCGACGGCAGATGCCAATATGAATATGCTGCGGGTTTGGGGCGGCGGCATCTATGAAGAAGATATTTTTTATGATTTATGCGATGAGTACGGCATCGCCATATGGCAGGACTTTATGTTTGCCTGTGGGACGTATCCCAGCTTTGATGCTGAGTTTATGGCGAACGTCAAAGCCGAAGCCGAGGATAATATCAAGCGGTTGCGACATCACGCGTGCATGGCATTGTGGTGTGGCAACAACGAGATCGAACAAGGGATGCCTGATCCAAGCTGGAAGAAGACGATGAGTTGGGAAGATTACAGCCGACTCTTTGATGAACTGCTGGCGAATCTGGTGCGTGAACTGGCGCCACAAACGGCTTATTGGCCGGGAAG
Organism: Aggregatilineales bacterium; assembly: GCA_038251275.1. GTDB lineage: Bacteria > Chloroflexota > Anaerolineae > Aggregatilineales > Phototrophicaceae > CFX2. Next base: position 3,606 of record JBBSBM010000128.1, on the reverse strand, counting down.
CCCGCATACGCCGCTGGGAGATCGCGAGGATCATCGCAGCCCGGAGAGCGGTGATACGCATCTGTGGGATGTGTGGCACGGCAAAATGCCATTTGAATGGTATCACACACGGTTGGATCGGTTCGTGAGCGAGTTTGGTTTCCAATCTTTCCCTGAACCGCAAACCGTTGCCGAGTTCACATTACCCGAAGACCGCAACATTACTAGCTACGTGATGGAACATCATCAACGCAGCGGCATCGGTAACAGCACGATTATTCATTACCTGCTGGATTGGTATAGACTGCCGACCTCGTTTGAATCCACGATTTGGTTGAGCCAAATTTTGCAAGGCATGGCGATGAAATATGCGGTCGAGCATTGGCGGCGGAATATGCCGCGATCAATGGGTGCGCTCTACTGGCAGTTGAATGACATGTGGCCTGCGCCAAGTTGGGCATCGGTGGACTGGAAAGGCAATTGGAAAGCGCTGCATTACATGGCAAGACGCTTTAATCTGCCACTGATGGTTTCGGGTGTGCCGGATTGGGAAAAAGATACCGTTCAAATTCATGTGACGAATGACCGCCGAACCCAACAAAATGCAAAAGTGGACTATACGATCACTGACGCGCAGGGAAATACGCTAGCACAAAGCAGCTTTGATGTTACGATCCCAGCAGGGACGACCGAGTGCGTTAAAACAGTGGACATGAGTCAGTGGGTTGATCAGCGCTCATCACGCGACGTGGTGGTGTGGCTGCAACTGCACGCGGATGGCGAACCAGTTTCAGAGGATTTGGCGTTGTTCTGCCGTCCAAAGCATCTGGATTTGAAGCAGCCTAAAATCACAAGCACAGTACGCCCAACTGTGGCTGGTGAATACGATGTCGAATTGGTGACAGACGCGACCGCCTTATATGTCTGGCTAGAATTAGCGGACGCAAAATTTGGTGATAATTTCGTTCATTTGCGTCCGAATATGCCAAAGGTGATTCATGTGGCGGCAAGTGATATAGCTAACCTCAAAGTGAAGTCGCTTTTCGATACGTATCAGTAATCCAGAACGTTGACTCAGCCGATTGATTGAAAGACCGCTTTAGCAGCGGTTTTTCATTTCTATAGTCATTGAAGATTGGGAAGGCAAAGTTTAATGGATACACGAACTTAGTGCAGGCGCGGTAAAATAGGCATAAACATTATTCTTGCAGATAATGGTAAAAGGAAACCTTATTATGGAAGCACTTGTTTTAGAAAAAGCTCATGAACTTTCGTTACGGGATATTCAAATCCCTGAAACCGTTGGCCCCCATGATGTTTGCATCGCCTTACATACGGTTGGTGTGTGTGGCAGCGATGTTCATTATTATGATACGGGTGCAATCGGTCAATTTGTCGTTCGCGAACCGATGGTCTTAGGGCATGAAGCAGCCGGAACAATCATCGAAGTCGGATCAGAAATTCAAAGGCTTAAAGTCGGTGACCGTGTTTGCATGGAACCGGGTATCCCTGATCCGAACAGCAAAGCAACGCGTCTCGGCATCTATAACCTTGACCCAGCCGTGCGTTTTTGGGCGACACCGCCAGTTCACGGGGTATTGCGCCCGACTGTCGTTCATCCGGCAGCATTCACTTTCAAACTACCCGATAACGTCAGTTTTGCTGAAGGGGCGATGGTTGAACCGCTGGCTGTTGGGATACACGGCGCAAACAAAGCCCAAATTAAACCCGGGGATGTGGCGGTGGTCATTGGTGCTGGCCCTATCGGTATGGTGACGCTTTTATCGGCTTTAGCGGGCGGATGCAGTCGGGTTGTGATTGCTGATGTTCAGCAACCAAAACTCGATCTGGCGGCAACACTTGGCTCTGTCACGCCTGTAAATGTGGCGAATGAAAGCCTCATCGATGTGGTGATGAAATTAACAGACGGTTGGGGCGCGGACATCGTTTTCGAAGCCAGCGGTAATGCCACAGCAGCGGCTGGCGTTTTCGAACCGCTGTGTCCGGCTGGTCGTGTGGTATTCATTGGCATTCCCGGTCAGCCAATCCCCTTTGATGTTTCAGCAGCACAGGTTAAGGAAGCACGGATTGAGAATGTGTTCCGCTATGCCCATGTTTATCCCCGTGCGATAGCACTTATGGGCAGCGGTATGTTGGATGTGAAACCGCTGATTACCAACACATTTGTATTCGAAGATAGCATCGCCGCATTTGACTTCGCATTACACATGCCCCCCGACTCGGTCAAAGTACAAATCACCCTACCCTAATAAACACAATTGCATTAGGAGCAATCAACATGAAAGCAGCCCGCATCGAAAAACCCGGAACAAGTATTGTCACAACTGTAGCTGAACCTTCAGTAGGAGCAGATGATGTGCTTATCAAAGTTCATGCTGCGGGTATTTGCGGCACAGACTTACATATCTTCAAAGGCGAGTATGAGGCTGAATATCCGATTATCCCCGGTCATGAGTTCAGTGGTGAAGTGGTGGCTGTTGGCGCGAATGTCGTCAACTTCAAAGTTGGTGATCGTGTAACGGCTGACCCGAATATTCCCTGTAACCGCTGTTCGTACTGCCAACGTAACGAACCCAACCAGTGCAAAAACTTACGAGCAATTGGTGTTACCCGCAGCGGTGCATTTGCTGAATATGTGGTTGCGCCTGAAGGCAATGTATTTTCTATCGGGGATATGACCTATGGAGCAGCCGCTTTAATTGAACCGTTGGCGTGTGTCGTATGGGGTATCAAACGGGTGGATGTGCAAGCAGGCGATACAGCATTGGTGTTTGGTGCTGGGCCAATGGGGGCGCTGGTGGCACAATCGCTCAAACAAGCGGGTGCTGTCCGTGTGGTGGTGACCGATGTTGTGCCGTGGCGATTGCAAATGGCCGAACAATTGGGTGCAACCCACACAGTAGTGGCAGATCAGCAACAAGCATCCAAACTCAAGGCGATTGAACCCGATGGCTACGATATTGTAGTGGATGCTACCGGCATTCCAGCGGTTCTCGAAGGCACATTCCCGTATGCCAAGCCGCGCGGGAAAATCTGGGTCTTTGGTGTGACACCACAAGGGACAACGGTCAAATTCCCATCCTACGAAGTATTCCGCAGAGACCTGCAAATTATCGGCAGTTTCGCGGTCAACCGTACCTTCCCGCAAAGCATAGCGCTCATTCAAAGTGGAGCGATCAAGGTTGAGCCGTTGATTTCGCACCAACTGCCGCTGGATGACTTTAGCAAGGGATTAGAGCTTGCCGAAAAAGACCCGAAGCGAGTCAAGGTACATTTCAACTTATAAATTCAACCGTGATGCTTTGTTATATATAGGAACAGCATTAAAGGGTGGAGGCAGCTTCAACTCATAACTAATGGTACAAATTTACCCTTCTCCCCCGTCCACAGGAGGCTTCGCACAACTCAAAGGAGAAGGGCTTTAAGAGGTTATTTTGGGGTGAAAAACGGTGTGCATAACGAGTTACAAAAGGTAAACTGAGCAATCGTTTGACACCAAATTGTCAGAAAATACTGATGAAGCAGTTGCAGGAGTTTGACCGGACTATATTCGACACCTTCACGACAACGCCAGTTCGCGGTGAGCGCATGAGCGAGCACACAGCC
>JBBSBM010000127.1:0-19112 GCA_038251275.1 Aggregatilineales bacterium | reverse complement strand
TGGATGTGTCGGAGATTGGCTTCGGCGCGTGGGCGATTGGCGGCGGATGGGGAGCGCAAAACGAGCAGGATTCGGTCGCAGCATTGAATAAGGCGCTGGATTTGGGTGTCAATTTTATTGATACAGCGGCGGGTTATGGCGATGGCAAAAGCGAAAAGATCATTGCCGAGGTCTTAAAGTCACGCAGTGAAAAAGTGGTGGTCGCCACCAAGACTCCGCCAGTGTCGGGCAATTGGCCGCCGAGTCCCTACGATGATATGGACGAACGCTATCCCGAAAAGTATCTGCGGGAAAATGTCGAGGAACGGCTGCGAAATTTGAACGTAGACTGCCTTGATGTGCTGCAATTGCACACATGGACGCGGGCATGGAACCATAATCCGCGTCCGTTTGAGATCCTGCGGAAGCTGCAAGCCGAGGGCAAAATCCGCGCGATTGGCGTTTCGACACCCGAACAGGATCAAAACTCGGTGATCGACTTGATGCGCGGCGGTTGGATTGATACGGTGCAGGTCATCTACAATATTTTCGAGCAGGAACCAGCGGCGGAACTGCTGCCTGTGGCACAGGAAACTAACGTGGGCATCATCGTGCGGGTGGTGTTTGATGAAGGTTCGCTGACCGGTAAATTCACGCCCGAAACGAAATTCGCTGATGACGATTTCCGCAAGAATTATTTCGCGGGTGATCGTCTGGAACGGGCGGTTCAGCGGGCGGATAAAGTGAAGGCGGATATTGCCGACAGTGGTTTGTCATTGGCACAGGTGGCGATTAAATTCGCGCTGATGCATCCGGCAGTGAGTACGGTGATTCCGGGTATCCGTAACGTGGCGCAGGCCGAAGCCAACAGCGGTGTTTCCGACCTCGCACCGTTATCTGACGCGTTGATGCTCAAGCTGCGTGAACACAATTGGATGCGTGGCTTCTGGTACGGCGGCAAGTAGGCGACAAGAAATACTTTTGAACCGCTGAGTCGCAGCGTTCAATACAGAGAATAAGTTATCAAGAAGGCTACCAAGTGATAGCCTTTTTGTTTGCGTTCATCAATACGTTATCAAGATGATTTTGATAAACACTGTCAATATTGTGTCCGCCTGATACACAGGTTTCCTAAATTTTTCTCACTCACTACGCCTAGAAAAAAGGCAAAAATCACAATCTTGATATTTTCTTGATGTGACTCTGAAAAACTTTGACAGGTTCTTGACCAACCATTGAGACGATCTAGACCTAGAATAGATTGTCGCTTACTTCAAGGAATGAATATGACAATACGTGATGTTCGGGAACGATTCGCAGAAACCGTTATTGGCAAACGGCTTAGTACATCTGAAATCGCTCATCAAACTGCTCCCAATTTCATTGCGCTGGCAGTGCTGGCGAGTGATGCCATGTCTTCGGTCGCGTATGCCACTGAAGAAATCTTGATCATTTTGAATACTGCCGCCATTAGCGGATTTGCTCTACTTGGTTTTCAAGGCAACGCCATTTCGATTCCAATAGCCATTGCTATCGCGCTGTTGATTGGCATCGTCACCGTGTCTTATCGTCAGACCATTTTCTCGAACCCGGCTGGTGGTGGTGGCTACCGTGTGGCGAAAGAAAATCTGGGTGAAGAAATGGCACAGGTGACTGCTGCCGCGCTGCTCACCGATTATATCCTGACCGTTGCCGTCAGCATCAGCGCAGGTGTCGCCAACGTCATCAGCGTTGCGCCAGCACTGACGCCTTTCCGTATCGAAATTACGGTTGGCATCATCCTGTTCATGACCTTCATCAACCTGCGTGGTGTGAAGGAAAGCGCACGGCTTTTCTCGATCCCAACCTATTTCTTTCTGCTGACAATGGGTCTTACGCTGCTTGTGGGTTTCGTCAGATTGTTGACGGGTAATCTGCCCACTGTTACGGATGTTCAGGCCATTCAGCATAATGCACTCGAACCGATTACCATGCTGCTGCTACTGCGGGCCTTCTCGTCGGGTTGTACCGCACTGACGGGCATCGAGGCCATCTCGAACGATACCCAGTTGTTCAAGGCACCACGTGCGAACAATGCAGCCAAGACTTTGGTCGTCATGACCACCATCTTGATTACCTTCTTCTTAAGCATCACCATTCTGGCAAATGCCATCCATGCGGTTCCCTCATTGGATGAAACGATTATCAGCCAGCTTGCCCGTACCATTTACGGCGCAAATGGGATCGGTCATTTCGTCTACGTATTGACGATTGCCGGCGCGTTCGCGGTGCTGTTCATGGCGGCCAATACGCCCTTTGCGGATTTCCCACAGTTGGCAGCACTAGCAAGCGGTGATGGTTTCCTGCCGCGCCAACTAACCTATCGTGGTCGACGCTTGGTGTATACATGGGGTGTGTTGACCCTGACAATCGGTGCCATCGCCTTGGTCGTCATCACCGGCGCAATCGTGACCAACTTGATTCCGTTGTATGCCATCGGTGTGTTCCTCGGCTTCACCATCAGCCAGTCGGGCATGGTGCGGCGCTTCTGGCGTTCAGGCCAGCTCAAGGCGGGTGAATTCGCATGGGGGCTGGAAACGAAAATCGTCTATGATCCCAACTGGAAAATCAAGCTCGCCACCTCAGTCGTGGGCGCTATTTCAACCTTTGTGGTCATGATCGTTTTCATCATCACCAAGTTTACGAGCGGCGCATGGTTCATCGTGCTGCTGATTCCGTCGTTGGTGTGGGTGTTCTTCCAGATCCACAAGCACTATAAGGAAACGGCTGCTCGTCTACGTTTGGATGACACACCCAAATTTGACCAAAAGCCAGTCATTTTTAATCCGGCAGTGCATAAAGATGTCGCAATTTACTTCTGCGATACATGGTCGAAGTTGTCAGTAGCTGTTGTAGAAAGCGTTTTGAAACGCGGGCTGCCGATGAAGATCATTCACATTGATGTTGATCCCAAGCGAGGCAAGGCTTTTGCCAAACGTGCCCACGAAATCATCGAATTGAATGGTTGGGAAGAAGGCACGATGCAGATCATCGAAGATCAATATCGTGACTTGTACAGCAGTGTCGCGACGATCTTGGAAGATATGCGCGAACAATATCCTGATGTGCATTTCGATGTGTATATCGGTGCGCTGCGAACTCACTTCCCCTTCAGTATGCTGCACATGTCCACCGACCGCTTCCTGCGGGATGCCATGATGGAAGTGGACGATGCGGCGCTGAACATCAAGCAGCTCGATATTGACAGCCTGCCGCTGCCTCCCGGCTTCAAGGTGACCTTTGAACATGCTGGTGAACACCATGACGAAAATGGCGAACCCCATCCGCATAGTGCGTAATTCACGCCGATAAAACGAATGATCAAACGCCTCGCATCAACTCAATGATGTGAGGCGTTTTGTATTTGCAGCTGATTTAAAGGCGTAGTTCCATTTGAAATTGGTTGAGCGTGTTAACTGTGAAACCATTGCGGAGGAAAATCGCGCCGTACTCTTCGGGACAAGTCGGCGCAACACGCCAATTTTTGTCGGGATACGCGGTCACCAATTGCCTTACGAGCCTTGTTGCCACCCCTTTGCGCTGCTGATCAGGTGGTACGGCTAATCCCAGAATCGTAATCGTTTCGGACTCAGGATTTGAGCAAACCGCGTAGCAATCATCCACACGATAGGCGTTAGCAGGCGCACCGACTTTGGCTACAGAGATTCCGCTGAACTGCCAAGGTAAATCTGCTGATTCCCACGCCATTATATGCCGCGCTGCTTCGGTGATGTCTATTGGTTCGAAGGGTTTCACTTGGTCATGTGGTTGGGCTTGTTCACTTGGCTTATAGTCAAATCCCATCAAGCGCCGGATGCTTCGGTAACCACATGACTCATAAAGATGCACCGCGCGTGGGTTTTGCTCGATGACTTCGAGTACTACTGTACGGTCGCCGTTGGTTTTTGCCTCGTCGGCAATTTGCCCCAGCAGCCAGCGCCCGACACCTTGATTCTGAAAATCTGGAACCACGCCCATTAAGGCAATCCTTACCGTCCAGCCGCGCCGTGCCAACATCGCAATTCCGGCAGGTTCGCCATCTTGTAGTGCGACTAAACTCCGGCTTAAATGAATGCCACTACTCGCTAGGAAACCCGCCAAAATGGGCGGCGTAAAGTGGATGTCACCCGCCACGTAACCCTTAAACGCGCGGTTGATGATGTCGCATAATGTTGATAAGGGGAATTCAACAACAGATTGAATGGTGAGCGTCATAATTTGACTCCAGAAATTGCCTGCAACTTCACAAGCGACTGTAATGCGCCATGCCTTTGAAAACTTGACCTCGGGCATTAAAGATCAAGGTTTCTGCCGCTGTTTTGCCATTGGTACGACGATAATACAGCGTGATACTATCCACACCAACGAATATGTCAATTAGTTCAAATTTGAGCGGCGGAGTCGCGTCCAGTCCGATTTGCCAATAGGGGCGAACGGCAGTCTTTCCTTTTAAAGTCCCTGACTTTTCTTTCATGCGTTCGACAATCAACGGCGACGACATTTCAAAATCGTCTGCATAATGGGCGAGAATGCGATCTAAATCATGTGCGTTCCACGCGTTAATCCATTCTTCGGCAAATTGATGTGCCCATGTCGGATCAATCATCATTGACCTACCATTTCAACAATCGTTGCATAGGCTGATTGAATATTGAAAATGCCCTTCATCATTGGTTCGGTGAAGGGCATTTTGTCGTTATAACTTGTGAAGTCTAATGGTCACCGTTTCCATTCTCAAATGGAATCTTAGGGAAACCACCACCAAATGGCACATCAGGACGTTCGTAATCGCCCATGAGGGCGCGGCGAAGGGGTGTCGTATGTTCCAAAAATGCGCTGTCGGTGCTGTCCCGATCCGAGCGACGCACCCACGGCGGACTGTAAATAAAGTGCATGTTGTAGCGATCCCACGTCATGTTGTTGGGCATAGGTGAATGCCACACGCCGTTGTGGAAGAGCAGTACACTGCCACGCTTGGCAAGTAGAATTTGCTGTATTGGGCAGGCGTAAACTTCTTTGCGCATCGCGGCAGGTAGATCAATGGGGCTGCGATGGCTGCCGGGGATCAGGATCATATTCCCCATGAATGGCTGCGTTTGGTCGGTCAGGTGATAAGTAGCGCGCAACTGCACCAGCGGTACCGGATAAGCCAGCTTCTTAAAGTCGTAAGCCCCGGATCCGTCTTGATGCCAACCGACGCTCTGGCTGCCTGCGCGTTGAGCCGTACACCATGCCGACTGCAATACGAAATTATCCCCATACAGTGCCCGTACCTTGGGCAATAGGGCGGGATGGTCAATCAGGCGCTCAATCGCGGGTTCGTGCTCGAAACCTCTACCGATTTGCAACCAGTTTTTGTCACCTTGGCTCGCATGGAGACGCTTTGAGGCTTCAAGGGCTTTGTCACATTCGGCTTCGGTCAGCACGTCTTCAATGACGATGAAGCCGAAGCACTCGAACATAAACTGATCCATTTCGGTCATGACACCGGGTTTGGATAACGGTAAATCCATAGTTCTTTTTCTTTCTCTTTTAAGGCCAATTTTAATTACTGTCAAAACGGTAGTTTAACACTAATCGACCGCTTAGCTAGGAAACCTTTTAGACGAAGTTCGAGCACTAACAGATCGACACAAGAAATATGAAAACCACATCCGCGAGAGGTCTAACGGGGAGATAGATAAAGAGAAGACTGGCAGCCAATATTTCCGCCAGTCTCCGGTTGCTAGGATTGTGCCATCTCAAGAAATCGTTGCGCTTGGTCAAAATTGTCACAGAATTGCAGTCGTGGGCGACACAGGTTGAATAAGAGCAGCATTGCTAGCCGATTGATTTTTTTGTTCCCGACCACAATCAGGTGACAGATCTGATAACTGTTAAGATACTTCTGCGTAGGTTTAATCCGCTCGATACTATATGGAGAAAATCGAGCATCAGACGTATCGACAATGAGCGTAATGCGTTCGTCGCATTCTTGAAGATGTTCACTGATTTGGCTGTCAATCTCAATGAATTCTTCAAGTGACAGGTTGTTTGACATCTTAAGCTGCAACACTCTTCCGGGTGTGTTCCAAGCCATTTCGTGGGCCATCGTGGGTCTCTTTCTTCACAGCGACAAAATATGATTCACATATTGCCGCTGGCCTATGCCAATTCTTCAAGACGCCGTGCGAATGAAGTCGCATCGATAGGTTTAGCAAAATAGGCGGTAAAACCCGCTCTAATGGCGTCTTCACGTAATTTGGATGTGTGATAAGCGGTAACGGCTATACAAGGAAGATCAGCCGTTTTCGAATCTGCTAAGATTTCTGCAAGTAATTCCCAACCATTTTTATCAGGAAGTGCAAGGTCAAGTATAGCAACATCATAGGTAACGCCGCTATGAAATAATAGTTCTTCGGCCTCAGCAACGTTACTCGCTACATCCATAGAGATATTGAGGTGTTCGAGAATGGTTGCCACTACTTCTTGCCCGTCCGGATCATCCTCGACAACGAGTATATGCCAGTTCTTCTGTGACATGAGCGTATGTGCCTCCTAAATATTTAAGTGTTCTGCTAGTTCAGGGATATCCATCAGCAGCTTAAGTAAATCGTAGATAAACGTATTGGCAGTTAGCGGTTTGGTGAGATAGTTATTAAAGCCCGCCGAAATCGCCCGTTCCCGATCCCCGACCATAGCATGTGCTGTGAGCGCAATTGCCGGAATATCCATTAGTGAACGGTCATTTTTCAGCTCATGAATAAGACCCCAGCCATCCATGATGGGCATGGAAATATCCGAGATTACAAAGAGTGGATGGATTTCCCGCACCTGCTCCAAGCCTTCCGCGCCATTCGTTCCCGTATGGACATTCGCACCGTAGGCGTCCAATATAATCTCGGCAACTTCCAGACTATCGGGTTCGTCATCGACTACCACAATGTCCCAGCCCGCTAACAAGTCGGCTGGTATATCAATTTTGTTCATATTTTGCTCTCCACGGATTCGAGTTTAGGTTTAGATTGCAGCGGCAGCGTAACGATAAAGGTACTGCCTACACCGACTTCGCTCTGCAGTGCCACTGTCCCACCCATTGTGCGGGCATATTTTTGGACAATCGCCAGCCCCAAGCCAGTACCGCCGAATTTGCGTTTAGATGTTTGATCAACCTGCCGGAATTCCTCAAAAACAAAATCACGGGCATGAGGTGGAATACCGATGCCTGTATCAGTGACGCTGATTTGCCAGTTTTCACTATCATTGGATATCGCCAAGGATACTTTGCCCTGCTCGGTGAATTTGATAGCATTACCTAGCAAATTAATGGCGATTTTTGAGATCGCCTCTTCGTCACCATAGAGAGTTTCCGGCAGATGCGAATCAAGTTTGAGTTCGAAGCCGATATTTTTCTTCTCTGCCAATATACCAATTTCCGTTTGCCAGCGTTTGGCCAGATCTGATGGGGAAAATGGCTGATTCGCGAGTTCAAGACGGCCTGATTCTACGCGCGAGAGATCCAAAAAGTCATTAATCAACTGTAACAGACGTTTGCTGTTCACATTCACACGGGAAATGTAACGCTCGGTCTTATCATTGAATTCTACACCGCCCATTCCACTCAGCATGATACTAGTGAAACCCTCAATCGCGTTCATTGGTGTGCGGAGTTCGTGCGACATCGTTGACAGAAATTCCGACTTGAGACGCGAGTTCTCGTCGGCAAGTCGCTTGGCTGCCTGAAGCTCTTTGATGAGACGCTGGCGCTCAAGGTCTACGCGCAAGAATTCATCAATGTCATTAACGAGACGTTTGCGTTCATTGTCTGAACGTAGGAACTCATCAACAGTAGCTTGCAGTTCAAGCGCGCTGTCCTTCAGCTCTTGTTCGAGTTTCGATTTATCATGCTGAAGCTCTTTGATGGTAGCTTCCAACATCGCTATCTGTTTATCTTTAGATGTTAGGTGGTTAAGTTCATTTTTGCCATCTGCTAGGCTCGTTTCCATTGGTGCATCCTTATCATTACATTTCGCGTTGATTTGATAAATTAAGGATCAGTTGATTAAATCCCTATGATTTGTTCATTCGTGTTATGTTCCTTAATAATTATTATCCGCCTTATAGTCGATATGAGAATCAAGAAATGTGAAAAATTTCCCAATTAATGTATTTTGTAAGATAAATAGAGACGAAGCCCACATCGGTTTTGTTGCTAGGTGAAATGATTAGCATTTGTAGAATAGAACGCAGGACAATCGTCGAGGGTCAGTTTTAAGAAAAGAAATAAATCTTAATCATCTAAGTGCCAAAATTCAGTTATTGTAAATTTTAAGTGAATGCTGTTACATTCAAACTTTATTACGTTAAATTAAGGGGCCAAAATCATGACTAAGATGACCATCATCGACACAGAATATGCGACTCTTTGGTACTATCCGGACAAAAAAATCGTCCATCACCAATTTCACAAATTTATCCATGGTGAGGAATTCCGCCAGGTCTTAGAAAAGGGTCTAGAAATATTTAAGACGAATGGTGCCCAGAAATGGCTGTCCGACGATCGCTTGAACTCCACAACAACAGCCGAAGACGGCACTTGGGCAGTTGTTGATTGGTCGCCTCGAGTAACCCAAGCGGGATGGAAATACTGGGCAATTGTGATGCCAGATAAAATTGTTGGAAAATTGAACATGCAGCGCTTTATTGAAGAGAATGGAAAAAAAGGGGTGACGGTAGATATATTCGACAACCCTGACGAAGCATTGACGTGGCTAGAATCGGTTTGAAAATAAGAAGGTAACTTCTTCCGTCCGTGCTTCCAATTGATATTCAATTGCTTTGTAGTAATTTGCCTCAACCTTCGTCCATTTACAGGCTTTTTTCGAAGGGGGAAACAATCAAATCATGCGTTTGATTTTCCCCTAAGCATCAGCCCAAACTAGCCACAAATTCCACGACCTGCTAGACTAACACCTGTTCTAATCTCAATATTCACGAGACAATTTTATGATTCCTATACGGCTTGAACTTAAAAATTTTCTGGCGTATCGCTCGCCCGATCCGGTGCGCTTCGACGGCATTCACTTGGCCTGTTTGACCGGAGCGAACGGCGCGGGTAAATCGTCGCTGCTGGATGCCATCACATGGGCATTGTGGGGGCAGGCCCGCGCCAAGCGTGATGATGAACTCGTCCACATGGGTCAGACCGATATGCATGTGCAGTTGGACTTCGAACAGGAAGGCACCAATTACCGCGTGGTGCGGCGACGATCTCGCAAAGGACGCGGAACCGGATCGCTCGATTTGTTCTCGGTGGTCGATGGTCAGCCCAACACACTCAGCGAACCCTCAATCCGCGAGACACAGGAGAAGATCAACCGGTTGCTGCGGCTGGATTATGATACCTTCACCAGCTCGGCTTTTTTGCAGCAGGGCAAAGCCGATGCCTTCACCACCAAAGCACCGGCCCAGCGCAAGCAAATCCTCGCTGATATATTGGGATTAGCGCAGTGGGAGCGTTACGAAGAGGCCGCTAAAGAAGCCCTCAAAACAATCGCGGGTGAACTGTCCGTTATCGAGCAGCGCATCAAGGATATTGATGAGGAACTGGCGAAAGAACCACGCCTGAAACAAATTTTGAATGAGGCCGAAACTGCTCAACAAGAAGCTGATGCCGCGCTCAAAGTAGCCGAAGAAAAGCTGGCAGAAGTCGCCGATTCTCCGGCACAGATGAAATCTGCACAGGAACGCAAAGCCGAGGTTGAACGTCACCGTCGCGAACGTGAACGTGATATGCAGGCCATCACCACCGACATCACACGGCAGGAAGCACGAATCGCAGATTATCAAGCGGTGATTAATCGGCGCGAGGAAATCGAGGCGGGTTACGCAGCCTTGCAATCCGCACGGAACGCCGATACCGAGTTGGGCGACAAGTTGATTCAACTCAGTGATTTTGATGCGGCGCGGCGTGATCTGGAAACGCGCTTACGTGATGCAAAAGCCGAACTCGAAAATGAGGTCAGTGGTTATGTAGCACAAATGGCTGAACTGCGACGGGCACTCGAACAAGCCGATGCCGATGCACTCAGTAATGTGCAGGCCGAAGTGACTGAATTGCAAACGGTCGAGGCCAGCCGTAACGGTCTGCAAGAACAGATGGCGACCATGAATGAGGATGGCGCATCGCTACGGAGTTTGCTCAAAACACTGGAAGACGACGGCAAGAAACAGGGCATTCGCATCGACCAGTTGAAGGCCACCAGCAGCGCCAATTGTCCGTTGTGTGGTCAGCCCTTGGATGAGCAGCACCGCTTGGAGTTGGTCGAGCAGCTTGAAGCGGAACTGGCAACGATGCGCGAGGAGTACCGGCAGCATCAGGAACGGTCGAAGGTTATCAAAGCGGAAACGAACGGCTATAAAGTCCAGATCGTCGAATGGGACACCGAACTCAAACGCCTTCAACCCTTGATGAAGCAGGTGGGCGAACTGCAAGCGCAGATGGATCGTGCCAACGAAGCTGAAGCTCGCCTGACGGAAATCAGCGCCAAATTGGAAGCCGTGCAATCACTCTTAACCGAAGAAACTTTCGCGCAGGATATTCGCGAACAACTCACCTCATTGGAGGCCGAACGCGCCCAAATTGGTTATGACCGCAGCAGCCATGATGCCGCACGTCAACAGTTGGATACTTATCGCGCCTACGAGACGCAGCAAACTGAACTCGCCATAGCTCTCAAAGCACTTCCTGATGCCGAAGGCGCACTCGAAGCCGCCAAACTGCGACAGGAACGTAACCAGAAAGCACTTGATGAAGATGCCACCGCCATTGAAGGCTTAAAGACCGACATCGCCAAGCTGGAAGTGTTGGTCAAAGAGCAGCAGTCACGTCAGCAAGAAGTCAACCGTTTGCGGACGTTTGAGCGCCAACAGTATCAACGGCTTGTGAATGCCCGTCAAGAACTCGATACGCTGGACAAACTGCGGACGCGCAAAGGTGAACTCGAAGCACGGCAGCAAGCCCGTAAGCATGACCAACTGGTCTACGACGAACTGCGGAAAGCCTTTGGCAAGAACGGTGTGCCAGCCATGATTATCGAGGCGGCGATACCCGAACTGGAAGAGTCGGCAAACTTGCTGCTCTCACGCATGACTGATGGACGGATGAACCTGCACTTCAGTACACAACGTGAAAAGATCAACGCTGAGGGTGTGATCGAAACCTTGGACATCGAGATTGCCGATGAACTCGGTACGCGCAGCTATGAGATGTACAGCGGTGGTGAAGCCTTCCGCATCAACTTCGCCATACGGGTGGCGCTGTCACAGATGTTGGCGCGGCGGGCGGGCGCACATCTGCGGACGTTGTTCATTGACGAGGGCTTTGGTACGCAGGACGAGGACGGGCGTAATAAACTGGTGGAGGCCATCACCGCTATTCAGGAGGAGTTCGAGTTAATCCTCGTCATCACCCATATTGATGACCTGCGCGACTCCTTCCCCGTGCATATCCTCGTGGAGAAAACACCCAATGGCAGCCGTGTGAGTGTGCGGTAGGTGAAAACATGTCTCAAAACAAAAGCAATGAAGCAATAATTCTAAAAATTATTATTCAGGGAGCATTTTCATCAGGCAAGACTTCGTTTATCGAAGCCGTGAGCGAATATGGAGTCACCTCTGTTAATGTATGGTATCCGTATTACAACACTTTTCTTGTATGGGATTTTGGTCTTGTCAAAGGCGGTAAAGATTTAACCATCTTAGTACTTGGAGCATCAAGTACAGGGGTGATGAAATCGGAGATACTACCTATTCTCAAACAATCTGTAATTGGTTATGTATTGATGGTCGATAGCTCAGACCCAGCAACATTTCTTGAATCCCAAGCTAGGGTTCGTAGTCTGGATGTGATTAAGGGTAGACCTGTTGTCGTTGCCGCGAACAAACAAGATAAGCCTTATGCGTGGTCGCCAGATGATCTTCGGATCGCACTCGATATTCCGCCCGAAATTCCGGTTGTGCCGTGTGTCGCTACAGATAAAGAGTCGGTCAAGCGTGTGTTAGTGACGCTGATAGATGAAGTGTTGAAGGTCATTATAATGGGCAAACACTGACAGACCATGAGAGGATAACGATGCCTCAAACTGAAGCCAAAATCTCAAAGCTCCGATGTGAACCATATACTGCGGATATTCCAGACTGCCCTGATGGGTATTATGGGCCGCATGAATTGATACTTTGGCGCGTTTTTGTAGATGATGTTCGCGTCGCTAATGAAGCTATGCCATTCAGGGTGTTGGATGCAGTCATTGAACTTTCGGCTAATAAATGCGTTCCCATTTTCAGCGATGGGGATAATTATGTCAGCGTCAGGCTACTTGAGGATAAAATTTACTGGTTCGGGTTTCATCTATCCTTTCTATTCACTCACATGCCCTCTTATGATGGTTCAACTTTGCCAACCGATTTCATTTATGTGTTTGATGCGAAACAATATCAACTTGCGATTGATGAAGCCCAACTTCAACAGGTTCAAAACACCCAACATAAAGAAGTTGAATCGCCGCCATTGAGGAAAATCTTTAATTTCCTACGCGGAACACCCCGTGAAAACTTTAAAAGCATAGGCATAAACTCAGAGCCGAAACCGCTGCCTGTTTTGACCTCTACTGAGTTAAGCGATGTGCTGCGTCATTTGTATCCCCGCGATTTAGATTTGCCGTTATATCGTATGCCAGAACTCGACAGTGACAGACGTGGAGCAGAGCTATTTCGAGCAGTATGGAACGTGATTAATACTCAAAAAGCCAGGATTTCCGAGCCACCAGATAGCGTCATAGAAATACGAATTGGCCTAGATATGGATGTGTTTGTTGAATGTCTATGGCAGTTCGGCAGAGTCGGAAATGACATAGCGATTTTATTTGTGGTCGAACCCAACTTCCCCTTGTGGATAAGCGGATTTCAGGCGATTAATCGGTTTGTGGATGATGCGATGAAGGCAATTGATTGAAAATCGATAACCTTCAGCAGCGTGCTAAAACACTGAGTTTTCATCCGCTATTCGTTTTAGTCGTATCATTGTCCGCCGCGCTGCTATTCGCCGGATTTGCGATTTGGCGCTATGAAGGTGCATGGCGCGATTTGCTGCTTTATTACTTCGCGCCAATTGGCATTCCCTTTATCGCTTATCTCTTCGACCGTGCCGAACGTTGGCGCGAGATCATTTGGTTCATCGACATTCCCATCGTGATTTTGGCTTTGCTTCGTTCGGCCTATCCGATTCCGATTGTCTCCGGTCATTCACTGTTTTTGACCTACGCTATATTCACGACCCCCTCATGGGTAACCCGTATCACAGCCATACTGGTTTTGATCGAAGTGATTTATTTGAAAACGTTTGTTTGGCATGATCCAACCTTAATCGGCGGGATTGTCGTTGGGGCGTTAATGGCGTGGATAACGCATCGCATAAGCCGTCGCTTTGGTTTGAAAACTCGAACCGAATCGTATTGATCGATGAAAACATTTGTTCTATAATAGGGAGTGTTTCTCTCTCATTTTCGCTGTGGTTAAAATGGTTCTGGTTTTATTGCAACGATAGTAGCGGCGGAGGCAAATGGCACAGCGGTGGTAACACGGGAGCATGCCGCTGCAATTGTGGCATTTCGGTGGCAATGAGAGAGCTTCGCGCTGACATAGAAGGACGATTCGGCGGTTTTTCCCTTGCTTCCCGCCAGACATTTCAGTGGAAAATTTGCAAATTATGCAATTTTTACTGCACAATTTGTATCTTGAGAGTGAATTAACGAAAAACTCAAGCCGCTTGCATCTGCACCCAGAAGATCGAACCACCATCGGCTGGGCAATCGACACCGACTTCGCCGCCCTGTAAGTTAACCATATGCTTGACGATCCACAAACCAAGTCCGGTGCTGTGCTCGCCATCAGTCGGACGGGTACTGAGTTTACCGAATTGAGTAAACAAGCGAGAACGCTCAGCAGGAGGAATACCGGGGCCTTCATCACCTACATTAACTTGAATGGTGTCACCTTCACGGACTGTCCAAATGCGGATGGTAGTGTGCAGTGGGCTGTACTTCACCGCATTGCTGACGAGGTTGCCAAGCGCTTGTTGGAAACGGGCTGAGTCTGCCAGAATATAACCATCATACGGATGAACTTCGATCTTAATGTCTTTCTTTTCAGCATGGGCTTGATACAAAGTGACGAGATTATCAACCACTTTTTGCACTGCCACCTGTTCCAATTTCAAGTCAATAACGCTGGCGTTCATCGCCGCCGTATCCAGAAAATCCTCAATGACGGTTTGCATGGTCGTGACTGAAGCATCTAGGGCATCCAACCAGTCTTTGGCCCCCGGGATCAAATGCTCATCTCGATGAAAGAGTGATGATACCAATTGAATATTCATCAACGGCCCTTTGAGGTCATGGGACGCTATTCGCAGGAGATTATCTTTTAGTGTTTGCGCGGCCTGTAATTCGCGGATTACTTTTTTGCGTTCATCTTGTAATTGTTTGAGCGCCACCTGAGTTTGCACGCGGGCAACTGTCACATCGGGATCAATCGGTTTAGTGATGTAGTCGTTGGCTCCGATTTCCAGCCCTTGCGCGACATCTTTGGCATCAGTCATGGCGGAGATCAGGATAACCGGAATATCGACAGTAGCCGGAATATCACGGATAGCCTGTAAAACTTGATAACCATTCATCATGGGCATCATGATGTCCAGCAGAACCACATCAATCGGGGTTTGAGAAAGTATGTCGAGCGCGGTTCGGCCATTAGGTGAGCAAATCACACGGAATTCTCGCTGGAGAAGACGCTGTAATAAGAGCAAATTGGCTGGTTCGTCATCAACTGCCAAAATAGTCGGCAGATTATTACTATCCATAGAGTATTATTTCCCGTGGGCATCGTTTAATCCTTCTCAGATTATACAACTAGGAATTCGAATCCCATTTCAATTTCCTTCATTTTTCTTAATTAATTGTCGCTTATTGTTATGTTATCCACCTTATCGCCATTCTCATCGCTTGTTTGGTGAGAACAAACGTGCTTTAATTTCTTGTATCAGGAAACAGTGGCGGTTCCGACACAGGCGAAATGAGGATATTACAAAGTGGGACTTATCTATAAGGAGCGAGAATCTGACTCGCCATTTGTCAATAAAGTCGGGCATTTCTTCGCCGAAGATCATTATTCGCGGGTTTGCGCCGCCGATGTTCTTTGGAGCATGCTGCTGGTCAAACGTGAGGGTAAGACCTATTTCTCGGTGTGGGGGCCAGAGACACAATCTGGTCTGATGAATTACCCCAAGGACACCGAGTTTCTTTTCATTCAGTTTAAATTGGGCGGATTTATGCCACGCCTACCAATACACAATTTAGTCAATCGGGGAACGCTTTTACCAGAAGCAGGGCATAGCCAATATTTTTGGTTGGATAGTTGTGCGTGGCAATATCCAACTTATGAAAACGCCGACACGTTCGTCGATTGGCTGGTGCGTGATGGATTGCTGATGCATGAGCCAATTGTGGAGGATGTGATACAAGATCATCCTCCTAAAATCGCATCACGCACAATCCGACACCGATTTTTGCGCGCCACCGGTCTGACGCGCAGTTATATCGATCAACTGGAACGTGCCCGACAAGCGACTAACCTCTTAAAGCAAGGGGTTTCAATCCTTGATACAGTTTATCAGGCAGGTTACGCCGATCAACCGCACATGACCCGCTCACTCAAGCGATTAATCGGGCAAACACCCGCCCAAATCGCCCAATCGCGTCAGCCAGAGTAGTTTGCCAAACTGTTCAAGACCCTGTCCTTACGTCGCGATATGCTTCAAGTGTTCAATTAGCACAGAAGGAGCATTTTCGTGAAAACCGTTACTTCAAAAGATGGTACGATCATCGCCTTTGAGCAAACAGGAAAGGGGCCAGCACTAATCTTGGTGGTTGGGGCATTCAATGACCGGATGACAGGTATGCCTTTGACGCGTATGCTCGAAGCGCATTTTACTGTGATCAATTATGACCGGCGTGGTCGTGGTGATAGTGGTGATACCTTGCCTTATTCGGTCGAGCGTGAGATTGAAGACCTTGAGGCGCTGATTGGTGAAGTAGGTGGATCAGCCTATGTGTTTGGTTATTCATCCGGTGCTGTTTTGGCGCTGAAGGCTGTGGGCAATGGTTTGGCAATAAGCAAACTAATTTTGTATGAACCCCCTTTGTTTACAGAAACATCATCCGCTGAAGGTGTGGGTTCGGTAGGTCATTTATCGAGCGCGGATGGACGAGAGATTGAAGTAAGTAATAGTCATTCGACACCACCCGTAAAACTTGCTCATGAGCTTGATCAGTTGGTAAAGGCTGATCAGCGAGGTGAGGCAGTAGAACTCTTTCAAACAAAAGGGGTAGGCATTCCACAGGAAGTGGTGGTTCAGATGCGTAACGCGCCTTTCCGTCCAATGCTTGAGACAATGGCACACACTCTCGTCTACGAAATGACCATCATCGGTGAGGTATCTTCCCAACCAACATTTTTGCAGTCACTCAATACACCAACGTTGGTTATAGCAGGTGGTAAAAGCCCAACCTTTTTACAAAGCGCCGCCCGATCATTGGCTGCTGCTCTACCGGAAGGAGAATATCGTATTTTAGAAGGCCAGACTCATGATATTGTCCCAGAAGCGGTCGCGCCTGTGCTAACGGAGTACCTGCTGTCGGAAACGGTTGGATAACGGCGAAAGAAAGGAAGGGATTGATGAGTCCCTTCCGTTTAACGAAACTATCTTTACACAGATTGTGAAAGCACCGCGAGGACTGTGGGTAACAACTGCTTTTTGCGCGACATAATACCCGGTGCGTCGAGTGTATCATCGTCCAAACGGGCATACGGTAAGGTGGCAATCACGCGCTGCTGCCCAACAGCAACCAAACGGCTGTTACCCAGTACCACATCCGTGACCATGAGTAGGGCTAAGGTCAACTTTTGGCTCTTGACCAATTCTTCCAATGCCTCTTGCAATGCTTCCAAGCGCGGGGTCAATTCGGAGAGATTCGCGACTTCGACTTGGGCAATTCCGACTTTTGCGCCATTAGTTTCGTAGAATTTAATGTCTGTGTTAACGATTTCCTCAACCGGACGCATTCCCAATCCGGCACCCGCTGCCAATAACTGTTGACCAAAATCGGCAATACTTTTCAGTACCTGTTCTTCACTGTCCTTGGCCGATGCCAATCTAGCCATGACCGCTAATTTGATGGCAGCGCTGCGTTCGCGAGGGGTCGCAGTCGGTGAACGAAAAATCAGTGTGTCCGAAAGGATGCCCGATAAGAGTAAACCTGCGATGCCTTCAGGAAAGGCAATGTCGAGTTCAACACCACGCTCGGCAACTAAGGTTGAGCAACTGCCAACGGGTTCAATTTGAAAGCGGATTGGCACTGCGGTTGGCATGGAGCTCAACCGGTGATGATCCAGAACCTCAATCACTTCAGCTTCTTCTAAGCCGGGAACGGCCTGACCCAACTCATTGTGATCAACCATTACAACCCGACGGCGTGATGGCGAGAGTAAGTACGATTTACGGCACAAACCAATGTAGCGACCATCTTCATCGACCGCCAGAAATTCATCATAATCTGAGCGTAAAACTTGGCTGATAACATCCCGAATATATTCCTCGCCTTGAAGAATAATGCTGGATGTATCGACCGCTGCTTCCGCTGGACGATCAAACTCTTTGGCTAAGGCTAGAACGGATGTCGAACTGAGTGCGTCGGCCATCGTCGCAAATAGGCCGGCGCCCGATATGAGCCCTATTGGTTTCTGGTTGTCGTCCAACAAAGGAGCAGGGCGACGTGTACGCGCAATACTCTGGCAGGCTTCAAGAAGCGTTTGCCCACGATGCAAAGAGGGCATCGGTTCGACCAAATCACTAACACGTGTCCAAACATCGGTCACCAATACAGGCGCATCGACCTTAAAATAGTCCAACGCAAACGAGGTTTGAGAGTTAACCTGCCCCACACGCCCCGCGATATATTTTTCCGAGTTAGTTTGCCCCAATAACCATGCGTAACCGATGGCAGATGCAATGGCATCCATATCAGGATTACGATGTCCAATGACCAGTGTTGCTTCAGCAGTAGTTGCTATGATAATCTCCTCGACTGACTAAAGAATCTTACCCTAACATTCTACCAATACTTTGATAAGTGCTTCAACGTGGAAATTAATTATTCAAGCGACAAGGGAGTCGGTGATTCGACCCTATTTTGTAGTTTTGAGGTTAACGGGAGAGATTTCGATTGGGGTAGTTCGAACGACCGCGTAACATCATTAACGTGGTCGTCCGATGTATTTATTAGATATCGAGCATGCGGTGGATGGCAGAGATAACACGACCTTTGTTGGGGATGACGAAGTCTTCCAACGGTTGGCTGAAGGGGATCAGTGCGCCTTCAAGAGTCACGCGCACTACCGGCGCTTCCAACGACCAGATAGTGCTGTCGGTGATGCGCGTCACCACTTCCGCTCCCCATCCACCGGCGTGTGGCGCTTCTTCGACCGTCACCAACCGTCCGGTTTTTTGCACCGACTTCGTGATGGTCTCAATGTCCAGTGGAACCAATGTGCGCGGATCAATCACCTCACAGGAGATGCCCTCTTTAGCCAGCTCCTCGGCTGCACTCATCGCCACCGCCACCATTTTCTGGGTGGCAATAATCGTTACATCTTTACCTTCACGCACAATATTGGCTACACCGAAGGGGATCAGATATTCGCCATCCGGTACTTCGCCCTTCTCGGCATACTGCACTTTGTGTTCGAGGAAGACCACCGGATTGTCATCACGGATCGCCGTCTTGAGCAAGCCCAACACATCGGCTGGATTGGAAGGCACCACCACTTTCAAGCCCGGTGCATGCATGAACCATGTCTCCACGCACTGCGAATGCTGGCTGGCAAAGCCTGCGCCGCCACCCTGCGCCGCCCGAATGGTCAATGGCACTTTCAACTGTCCACCACTCATGTAACGGAATTTGGCGGCTTGATTAATAATCTGGTCGAGCGTCACCGCCGCG
>JBBSBM010000126.1:0-19907 GCA_038251275.1 Aggregatilineales bacterium | reverse complement strand
TAGATTACCCACTCCCACTTTGCCATAATCGGGACAGCTTGGGTTGGGGCAGAAACTGCCCACTGATGCCAACTCACTCATCTTGCTCCCTCTGCATCTCTTTGGTTATGATTTTACCAACTCTGTCAAGGGAGACCACCTGCGAATCATTCTCGCTCAAATGTTGCAATTGTTAGAAAAGTTGTTGTCGAGTACAAGTCCTCACCCCCGACCCTCTCCATTTCATGGCTTTACGAGACGACACTTTTGCAGACTGAGCGATGCTACCCCACCCCTAACCCCTCCCCAAAACACAGGGAGGGGAACCAAGACGGGTGTTTGAGAGAGAAGATAATGTCAAGTATTAAAAGTGTCGTCTCCTAAAATTTCATGGCAGAGGGGAGAAAAATGCAAAAACTGGAGCCAGAAAAAATCAAATTGCTAAAAGCATCTGATGCAGTTGTTACAAATGTTGTCGTCAGTGACATTAAGGGATTTTGTGTCGGAAAACGACAATTGGACATACTCAAAAACGTCGCAGTTTGGCTCACATGAGGCACGCTACGCGAGACAAGTCTGCTAAAGCGACTTTAAGGAAAATCACACCTCTAATTTTAGAACATTTGTATCTAATTGTAAAGCGATTTGGGTTTGAATGTACAAACCGGAGAGTAAACATTTTTGTCGATTATGTGGTTTGAAGTTGACTGGCAAGCAACAACAGGCTTTCAGGCCACAAAAGAGTATCGCGCAGCCAAGTAGGATTAGCGTAATTAGGGTTAGTAGCCAATGCTTGTTTCCACCGTTCTTTAGCTTCTTCATGGCTCCCTAACCCTTGATACGCAAGCGCTTTTAATGGACCCAAATTCGCAGCCATTTTGCCCTTTAGTTGCAAATGATCAAAATCCAATAGCGCCTCGTGATAATTGCCATTGACGAGTTGAGCGTAGCCCCGAC
Source organism: Aggregatilineales bacterium (assembly GCA_038251275.1). GTDB lineage: Bacteria > Chloroflexota > Anaerolineae > Aggregatilineales > Phototrophicaceae > CFX2. The sequence continues at coordinate 18,971 of JBBSBM010000126.1, read as the reverse complement.
GAGTCTGTAATAATGAATTGATTACTGGCTGATCTTCTTTGAGTGCGAGCCCACTGTTGTATTCGAGTATGGCTTGTCGGGAGTCCTGTTTACTATAGCGATAAAGATCCCCTTTGTTTAAATGTATGAGTGCTGAACTGTAATTAATAGAGAAATATTGTAATAGGGGCTGTGCAGCTTTAGTTTTCGCGATTTCCAAAGCCCTATCATAGTCCTGCAAAGCACGATCAAAATCCTCTAAATTATGGCGCAATAAGCCCCGTTGATAGTAACCGAAACCAAAGTTGTGGTTGAGCCGAATCATAATGGAATAGAGTCGTTCTGCAGCTTGTGGCTTGCCAATCTTGACCAAGGCAGGGCCAAGAAAAAATATCAGGAATGCTAAAGCTACAAGAATCTCAATAGGCGCAAATAGAATTAGATACACATCGGAATTCAATTCGGGGTGAGTTATATAAATGAGTATGGAAACTATACTAAGAAGTGAAATTTCAAGTAAAAACAGATTGTAAAGGCGTTGCCGCAGCACTTTAAAATGGAAGTAACGATCTGTCAAAGCGCCAACTCCAATTCTGCCACCCACAATAGCTATTTTGGGATCATTATTAACGAGCAAAATGATACCTTAAATAATAATCCCTAAGATTATCCGTTTGGTTCGCTGTGACATCGCGCCCCATCAGAACTTCCACGTCCAACACAAGTATTCTCTTGTATTTTAAACTCTGATGCGTAGGTTCGTGTCTTGAATTTTACGGCGACTTCGCACTAATTAACCCGTAGAGCATATCGGCTGCCAGTTTATTGGCTTCGATGCTGGGATGCGAGTCGAAACGATTGACGATCAAATCCAGCGTGGGTTTGCCATCCAAAACGGTGCTGATGTCCGCGATTTGCACATTCGGCTTGTCTTTAAAGAAATCACGGACACGCTGTAGGGCAGGCTGCGACTCTTTGATGGCGGCTAACTGAGGCCAGAGCAGCACAATCAACTTGGCGTTGTGATCGACCGTCCACTGGTAGAACTTTTGCAGGTTGCCTTCTTGCTCGTTCCACACTTTGTCATCCAAATGGGCGCGGATCAAAATGTCGGTGAAGTTAGTGTTTTTCTGGGGCGAGGTGAACTGCGCCACGTTGTAGTAGATGTAATTCGGCACGAAGAAATTCAGGACAAACCAGCCCATCGGGGTATTCAAGTCTTGAAAGGCAAAGACGCTATTAGGGTTGGTTTTCTGGTCACGGAAGAGGATGTAATCGACATCATTTAGATAATAGGACAGCACTACGACCTGCGGCAAACGCGGTTTGATATTGTCGTAATATGCGCCAAGGTATCCGACTTCGGCATCGGTGTCCCAACCGGACTGCGCGATGGTGTTCACATCATAATTGTCGCCCAATTCTTTTTCCAAGACCTGCGGGAAGGTATCGTCAATGTTGCTGATGCCGTGTCCGGCTGTGAAGGAGTCACCGACGATTGCAATGCGTGTCAGGCCGGGAGCGTCCGGCTTGGGTTCATAATCGCGATAGCCTAACGAATTTTTATGGGGATAATAAAAGTTCTGATACCACCAATAGTTCATGGCAGTGAAGCCATAACCGTCAGTGGTGATGTAAAAAATACGTAGATAAGCTTCCGCTCCCCAGAAAATCAAGAGAACGGTTGTCAGTGTGACCAGCACACCTGTCCATTTGCTGCTGCCGAGGCGTGAACCCATCGCCCGAACAGTCACAACATCAAAGTCATAACCAATTAAAAAGATGAACAACCAGCTAATACTGCACAGGTAGCAAAACTCGATGTTCGTCAACCCACGCCCGTTGGTCGGCTGCTCTTTATAAACCCACCAACCGAAGGCTAGCGTCAGATACAGCAATATCGTGAACCAGTAAATTAACGGGTGCGCCCGCAGCCAGCGAATTGGATTCCGCAGCAGGGCAGGGCGAATGGTTGTCAATACGGTTAGCACGGTCACAATAATCATGATCGCCAGTGCTGGAAAAATCCAAAATGTCGGCGCAATCACCGTTTGCGTTTGATCGTTATTAGTGACTGTGGCGGTTAGTGCGGGCGCGGATATGATGCCAAACACCACGGCGCCAATTGCCAACAGTATCCAAATGATTTTCAAAAAGCGTGAGTTCATAGATTTATGGGGGTTTCTTTAGTTAGCTCGATTGATGCATCATTTTTTGTTTCTTACGTTTGCGGGCTTCAACAATTGCAGCCTGTCGTGCTTTAACTTCCTGTGGATCAGGTTGCTTGGCTTGATGATCTTTAGTGTAATAGGTCATTGCTACCGAAAGGGGATCAATTCCCGACTCTCGAACATTTAGGATTTCAATACCAACAACACCATCGTTTTCATCAAGGTCAATAGCGATGGACTCATTGATTGATTTGGTGCTAATTGGCAAATTATCCGTCAACTTGATATACATCGCATCAACAGTATGATCATAGGTCAAGTTCATGCTTCACCTCTGTAGTCGCTTTAATCTTCCTGTGTTTGGTCGATGACAGTGACGATAATCTGGTCATTTTCATCAACCACCACTTGTATTGTGATTGTTTCTTCCCAATCGCCATCATAAACTGAATATTCAAACAAATCAGTGCCATGTGACTGTTCGGTGATTGTACCATTTTCCAATGTCAGGATAACAAGCGCTTCCGAGATACCTCTTTGTAACATACGCATCGCTGCATGAGGACTAACAATATAATCCTTATTGTTGGCTTTAAGGATATAAGCCATATATGCTTCCTGCTTTTAGGCCGTAATCGCATCGGACACGGCATGCCGTATCCCTACTGAGTGTTCATTGCGTTTTGGCAATTCAATCAGGTGTTATCCTTGGCGCAGCGGAATCCCACGTACCAATTACGGTAGTCTGAACCGCCTTTGAAGCGTGCCGTCATCCCCGCGCCGAAGTCGATATAATTATGGACTCCACCACGGTATACGCGCTCAACCGTCGTGTCATTCAAATCTTCACGACCATCATTGGCATCATAGGGGTATTTTTTGTAGGCACTGCTGACCCATTCCCAGACGTTGCCGGACATATCCAACGCACCAACCCATGATGCACCCGCAGGTTTAGAACCCACATCCGCCGTTTGATTATTATTGTTTTGGTCGAATACCAGATTATCGCCCACCAATTCATTGCCCCACGGATACATAAGGTTATCCGGCCCGCGACCAGCATATTCCCACTCGGCTTCGGTTGGTAAATGCCCACCCCGTTTGACACAGAAATCATGGGCTTCTGACCACAGCAGGTTTTCGCGCGGTTGGTTATCACCGGTAAAATTGCCGTGATCGCCATACTGCTTATTGGTCACTTCTGTTTTGTCGATCCAATAAGGCGCAGTAAAGCAAACCTGAGAGGCAGGTCGTTCGTCGCGGCGGCCTTTGTCGCTGCCCATCATGAAGCACCCCGGCGGCACTTCGACCATCGTCACACCGTTAAAATCCTGCTCAACGGGTGTCCAATCGGCGTTCTTGGTGACTGGCGCAACGGTCGGCGGGGCAGGTGTAGCTGTTGGTACAGATGGCGTTGGCGTGCATGCGGTCATCCAAACCATGAGGATGATGACGGGCAAACACTTGATTAATAAGCGGTTGTTTGAAGATTGGGAGATATAGGAAATGAGTGGCGATTTGTAACTGTTCACAGATGACTACCGACTGATGACTATAGACGACCGACTGCTATAATACCCCACGATGATGATGTTGGATATAAGGAAACTCGCCCATGCTCCGACGATGCATACTCACACTCTCATTATTTCTTTTCACGGGTATCGCGATGGCACAAGAAGGTGGTAACGCCCAACCGGGTGCGCCAGCGTCCGCCACCTTAGCACCCTTGCCAGCAGGTATTCCCGATCCAGCCGGATTCCAATGGTCGCTGGTCGCGGATGGCTTCGATAGTCCGATTGGATTGGTGTCTGCCAATGATGGCTCTGGGCGTGTATTCGTATGGGAACAAAGTGGTAAAATCTGGATTATCAAAGATGGCGAAGTGAGTATTGATCCATTTCTCGATATAGGCACGCTACTGCCGCCAACCGTGTTACAAGGTGGCTATACCGAACAGGGTCTATTGGGTTTGGCCTTCCATCCACAGTACAAAGATAACGGTATCTTCTTTGTTGACTACAGTGATACAAGCGGCAATACGAATATTGCCCGTTATAAAGTCAGCAGCGATCCCGAAAAGGCTGATGCTACCAGTGCCCGAATTATTTTGACGGTTAACCAACCCTATCCTGATCATAACGGTGGTGAAATCGCTTTTGGCGCGGATGGCTATTTGTATATCGGGTTGGGCGATGGTGGCAATCCGGATGACCCGCTGCGTAACGGTCAAAATCTGGATACACTGCTCGCTAAAATTCTGCGTATCGATATTGATGGCACGCCCTACAAAGTTCCGGCTGATAACCCGTTTGTAAACCAGTCCGGTGCTAAGCCAGAGACATGGGCTTATGGCTTGCGCAACCCGTGGCGGTTTAGCTTTGATAAGCAAACCGGAGACCTGTATATTGGCGATGTCGGACAGTGGGATTACGAAGAAGTGGACTTCCAACCCGCAGGCAAAGGCGGTCAAAATTATGGTTGGAGTGCGTGGCAGGGGATGCATCCGCACATTAAGCAGACTATTCCGGTTGACGATAGTACATTAACGCTGCCTGTTCTCGAATACCCGCATACTGAAGGCTGTTCGGTAACAGGTGGTTACGTCTATCGTGGTACAACGCTGCCAGCCATGAACGGCATTTATCTCTATGGTGATTACTGCAACGGTCGTGTATGGGCAGCGGCTCATAATCCCGATGGCCTATGGCAAAGCTATTTATGGATGCAAACCGATCATGTGATTAGTTCATTTGGTCAGGATGAAGCGGGCGAACTTTACCTTGTTGATTACAAAGGCGGTATCTACAAGCTGACGGCGGCGGGGTAGGACTCTTACTGTAAGGGCGCATGTCGTGCGCCCTGTGTATATGTTTGCTGAATAGAACACTAGGCACTTGCCAACCATGCGCTGATCTTCTCGGCATAGGCATCCGGTGCTTCTAATGGCAGCCAATGGCTGTAATCTTTGAAGTGATAGATTTGCTTCGCGCCGAATTTTTCTGCAAAAGACGAGTCCGCAAACGGGTCTTTGTCGCCCCACAGCACCATCGACGGTTTTTGCTGCATCAGCGCCATTGATTTTTCGTCCCAACCCACAAAGTCCTTTTCAGGATTCCGTTCGCGGTACATCCGCAGAATGGCCTTGCGTACTTTTCCCGAACCGAAGCCGAGCGGATAGGACTCATCCACATACGAAGCGGGCAGGGCAGGGGCAACTTGCTTAAACGTTTGCTTCAACATGGCCTTTGGTGTGGCAATCATAAACTCACCAAGGATCGGAATACGATACAACTTGGCGAACCCATGCCAATGATAGTCACGATGGAAGGCGCTGTTGCTCACGACCACACCGCGCACACGCTGCGGATACTTCACCAAAAAGGCCTGTGCGTAATGGGTGCCGAAATCCGCGCTCAGTAAATAGACCGGCTCTTGAACGCCCAATTGATTCAGCAGTTCGTTCATCAAATCGGCATAGTTATCCAGTGACAAAATAAATCCATCCGGCAAAGTCGAACGTCCAAACCCGGGAAGGTCAATCGCAATGCAGCGCACCTTGTCCTTCAGCCGTTCGATAAGCGGTTCCCACATGGCATGTGTGTCCGGTGAACCGTGCAGCATGATCATCGGAACGCCTTGTCCGACATCTTTTACAAAGACCTCTACCCCTTGAATTTTGACGATTTGCTCCATCATTTCCTCTGTGTTATAATATGAATGTGAATTCACATTCGTGTTTCATAGCCTCATTCTATGCTAGAATGGAAACTTGTCAAGAGGGATGATGCCAAACAAATCTATGATCACTCAACCCAAACAAAAACGTGGACGGCAGCGTGTGGAAGCGATCCTCAACGCGGCCTCCGAATTATTCGCAGAAGTCGGATATGAATCCGCAACCATTATTGAGATTGCGGCGCGGGCGAACACGTCTGTCGGCTCGATGTATCAGTTTTTCGCCAATAAAGAGGCTATTCTATTTGCGATTGTTGAACGTTATGTGGCGGCTGCCAGCGTAACGTTTGCCAATATGGAAGTGGAATCTTTCCCTGAGATGACGCTTGAACAGAGCATCAAGGCCATCCTTGTGCCGCTGAAAGCCTTCATTAAGGACAACCGCGATTTTCAGGTGATTTTTGCCACATCACGCGGACCGGCTTTCTTAGAAAACACCATCCGTGCGATGGATGAAGGTATGCTTGCCCGCACAGATGCCGCACTGGCACAGGCGCGCCCCAACATTAGCGCAGCCGACCGCCGCAAATATAGTTTGGTCTGTATGGTCATTATGAAAGCCATGCTGGGTATGACCACCACTACGACCGAACTCACCTTCGATGAGATTTTCGAAGAAATGGAAACGGTCTATCTGCGTTACTTGTTGCCTGTTATGGGAGAATAACACCAAAAATGAGTCTCTTTTTCTTTTCTACCATACTGGATTATCATTGTCGCACTATCCGCCGACTAGCTGCTTATGCTTCAAGCCAACAGCTAACCGCTAAAAGCTAACCGCCATTATGAAACTCTCCATCGTTATTCCCGCCCGCAACGAAGAAGGCAACATCGGCAAAACACTCCATCTGCTCACCGAGCATTTGGATAGCGCTGGCGTGACTAACTTCGAAATTCTGGTCGTGGATGATGGCAGCAGCGACCGTACAGGCGAAATCGTACAGGCCGAAAACGCCCGTGATCCCCGTATTCGTGTCATTCGTAATACCGGACGTAACGGCTTCGGACGTGCTGTGGGTTTTGGGTTAAATCACTTTACCGGAGATGCGGTTGTCGTCTATATGGCGGATGCTTCCGACGCGCCTGAAGATGTCGTTCGCTACTACTACATCCTGCGAGATGAAGCCGATTGCGCGTTCGGATCACGCTTCCTGCGTGAGTCGAAAATTTACGACTATCCGCGTTTTAAATTGGTCATCAACCGCGCCGCCAATTTCGCCATTCGCACGATGTTCAGCCTGCGTTATAACGATGTCACCAACGCCTTTAAAGGCTATCGTCGTGACGTAATTGAAGGCTGCCGACCCTTTGTCTCACCGCACTTCAATCTCACCATCGAAATTCCGCTAAAGGCCATTGTTCGCGGCTACACTTATAAAACCTTGCCCATCACGTGGCGCAACCGTGATGTTGGCGAATCGGCACTCAAGCTGAAAGAGCAGGGGAGTCGCTATCTTTACACTTTGTTGACCGTCTGGTTCGAATACCTGCTGGTCAGCCACGACACCCGCCGCACTGACAGTGGTGAGTTTATCCCTTGGCGGGCCGAGGATGCGCCCTCTGAACCCGTTTCACAGGAGAAATAATATGACAGTCGGTTTAATCTTTTTGCTTTTCATGTTTCTCTTAAATCCCACCTTTGGAATCTTGCTTTTCTTTGTGGGCATATTTGGCTTCGGCTTGTTTGCCTTCAACATACCCAACCAGTCTTAATGTCACGCATCTAGACACTATCAACTCGATACCACGAGATGCGAAATTCAACTTTTGCTTGGCACACCCCAGATGATAACTTGACCTGTTGGGCCATAATTAAAGGCTGTACCTGTAGCTAACAAATGATAATCTGACGAAAACGCAACACTGTTCACCCACCCCACAGTATCATCGCTTCGTATCGCATCTCGCGCCGTAAGTTTTGTATTGACCTTCATTTGTTTCATATCGAAAAAATACAATGTTCCATAAGCCTCATCAAGATTCGGCGCTTTATCAGTTACCCCACCGATAACCAATAGTTGTCCGTCACGACTGAATATTGGTGCATTAGTAGAACCGTATATTTGCAGTGAACTCTTTTCTTTACCTGTTAGACTATCGATGATTCGAACACCATCTCTAGATGGAAAACCTGCTTTACCATAGCTGTAAGCAAGAATTGAACCATCTGAACTATATGTTAAACCCCATACACCATCTAATCGGATAGGCAGCATTTTACCAGTAGAAATTTCAACAACGCCGTTATCGAAATTATCAACGGCAGATGAGAATGCGATGTATCTGTTATCAGGGCTGAAAGCAATATCTGTTATGTAACATGCATATCCGCAATCAGCATTCAATATAGGGATTGAACGAAGCTGCTCGTTATTTTGAGCATCGTACACAGTGATTGAATAATCGTCAGCATGAGCATATAGAGTCCCATCAGTGCTTACATAATCAAGCTTATCAGGTCGGGGTTTCACAACTTTTAGGGTAGCCGCGTCATAAATATTCATACCAGTAATAAACTGTGAACTTTTCGGTATAAAAGTGATTTTGCCAACGGATGTCTCCGTTTTAACAAACTTGGATTGAATGACCTTATCATTGAAGTCATAAACCCACATTCCATCCTGTGCCGAAGCCACTAAATAACGCCCATCCGATGACCATGCCACATCATCAATATGTGTAGTTGAAAATGTAAGCAAAGGTTGAATTTTCTCGATGTTATCGAGCGTAATTTCTTCTAAATGCTCAGGTAGCACTTGGGAGTTATTTTCAGCGTGGGTAACATAATTGAATGCTATCAAATATGCTAGACAAAGAATGATTCTTCTTAAATTTACATGCATTTTTGGATACCTTTTATTTCGTCTACTTTATCCATCATATACGAAACAGTTATTCAGAACTCTACGTAACAACACCGCTTTTTCTCTAAACTCTTGGCACACTTGACAATAAATCTTTCGTCTGCTTGCCAAATACCCGATTCACCTGTTATCTTTACGCCATACTATATGAAGAAAGTAAAACGTTATGGCGACCGCGACGGTAACCCGACCACGTCCCTACGGCCTGAGTGTCTTGCCTAGACTGGCATCCAATCCGCCCGGCTTCTTTCTCGAAACCTTGAAAGAACGTGGGAATTTGGTCGAAATCAATCTCGGTTCGGCGAAACTCTTGCTCGTTCATCACCCCGATGATGTGCGTCACATCATGCAAGATCACGCCCGCAATTACGGCAAAGGTTCGATGTGGGTCGCCATTCGTAAAATGGTCGGTAACGGTTTGCTCGGCAGCGAAGGGGAAACTTGGTTGCGTCAACGTCGCCTGATGCAGCCCGCTTTTCATCGTCAACGTCTGAGCGGACTTGCTACCGCTATGACCGGCACTATTGCTGAAATGTTGGATAGCTGGACTACGCTAGCGCAGCAAGGCCAAGCGCTGGATGTTGCCCGCGCTCAAGCCGACCTCACCATGCAGCTTATCGTCCGCACCATGTTTGGCTCTGGCCTCACGCCCGAAGAAACCCGCGAAATCGGGGAAGCCTTTGGTACTGCTCTCAAACTCATGAACACGCGCATGTGGACATCTTTCTTGCCCATTTCCATCCCGCTCCCCGGTGATGCCAAATTCCGCGAGTCAATAGAGAAAGTGGATCGTTTCGTCTATCGTTTGATTGCTGAACGCCGCAACAGCCTTACCCAAGCCGATGATTTACTCGGTATGCTCCTCGAAATCCGCGACGAGGAAACCGGCGAAGGTATGACTGACCAGCAGGTACGCGATGAAATCTTCACCGTCTTTCTCGCTGGACACGAAACCACTGCCACTGTCATGGCGTGGGTCTGGTACGTGCTGGATAAATATCCCGAAATTGAGCATAAACTTCACGCTGAACTAGATCGTGTTTTAGCCGGACGATTGCCATCAATGGCGACCTTGCATAATCTCACTTATACCAAGATGTTGATCGAAGAAACCATGCGTTATTATCCGCCTTCATGGATGATTCCGCGCTCGGTTGAAGCTGATGATGTCATTAGTGGATTATCCGTCAAAAAAGGCACAACGGTTCTGATCAGCCCGTATGTGGTTCATCGTCACCCTGACTTTTGGAATGATCCCGAAACCTTTGATCCCGAACGTTTCCATCCGGATCGTGTCGTACCGCGCCAAGCCTATATTCCCTTTGGCAGTGGGCCGCGCCTATGCATCGGCAACAGTTTTGCTATGATGGAGATGCAGCTTATTCTGGCGATGACCGCGCAGGCTTTCCGCTTGCGCCTCTTACCGGGTATTACAATTAAGCCGACAACCATGCCCACACTGCGCCCCAATAAGGCTTTAATGATGACACTGGAAACCCGTACCAAACCCGTTTCCAGCGCAACATGGCGCATCGCCACCGAAACTGGCGAGTATGCGATTGTTCCGGCGGAAGAATCAACAGGTGATCGTGGCTAAACGCATTCTGATAACAGGCGGGGCAGGGTTCATTGGTGGACATATCGCTGAACTCCTGCTCTCACGCGGGCATCAAGTTGTTGCGATTGACAATCTAGCGACAGGCAAGCGCGAAAATTTGCCAGCGGGTGCTGAACTGTTCACAGGTGATGTGACCGATTTAGAGTTGCTCGATACGGTTTTCGCGGGTGGCATTGATGCGGTGATGCACATCGCGGGGCAGGCTTCTATTAGTCTGTCCTTTGCCAATCCCGCCGCTGATTTGAACACCAATACACTCGGCACCGTGCGTGTTCTCCAAGCCTGTATCCAGTACAAAGTTCCGCGTTTGCTCTACGCCAGCAGCATGACGATTTACGGCGCAAATCCCGTTACCCCTACACCCGAATCCACCCCTGCCGATCCCATTTCTTACTACGCCATCACCAAATACGCCGCCGAGCGCTACGTTCACGCCACAGCGGTTCGTCCTGATTTGGATTTTCCTTTCAACGTGACCTCGTTCCGTATGTTCAATGTTTATGGGCCACGTCAAAGTTTGACCAACTCGTATCAGGGGGTCTTTGCCATTTTTGTAGGCAACGTCTTACGCGGTGAACCGATCCGCATCTATTCGGACGGTGAACAAGCGCGTGATTTTGTCCATGTTAGCGATGTTGCCCGTGCGTGGGTGGATGCGCTCGATACTCCCGCCAGTTATGGACAAATTATCAACCTCGGCACAGGCCAAACCACTTCCGTAAATGAATTGGCTGATCTGGTGCTAGCGGCTTTTGGTCATACGCGCGAAACTTATCCTATCGAATATCGTGTTGCCCAAGCTGGAGACATGCGTGTATCAGCCGCCGACATCAGCCGCGCACATGAATTACTCGACTGGTCGCCACAGGTCGCCGTAAATGCCGGCATGGCCGAAACCATCGCTTGGGCGCGTGGGCTTCATTAGCTCGTCAATTGCTATAGTGTTAAGCAATAAAAGGATTACAAATGGCCAAGTTTTTCGAAACTATCAGCCCTAATATTCAAGAATTCATCCACGCGCAGCACATGTTTTTTGTCGCCAGCGCCCCGCTTGATGGTTCAGGCCATGTCAATGTCTCGCCTAAAGGCCATGACTGCTTCCGCATCTTGTCAGAAACTCAAGTTGCCTATATGGATTTAACCGGCAGCGGCAACGAAACTTCGGCGCATATTGCCGAAAATCAGCGCATCACCATTATGTTTTGCGGTTTCGAAGGTGCGCCGAATATTGTGCGCTTGTTCGGTAAAGGTCGTGTCGTTTTACCTGTGGATAAAGAGTGGGATAGCTTAATCACTCACTTCACACCGCAGCTTGGTACACGCCAAATTATCGTTATCGATGTGCACATGGTTCAAACGTCGTGTGGTTATGCCGTCCCGTTTATGGATTATGTGGGCGAGCGCGACACATTAGACCGTTGGGCCGAAGCCAAAGGTGAAGAGGGCATCCTCGAATATCGCCGTGAGAAAAACAGCTTCAGTATTGATAAGCTTCCAACCCCCTTGGGAAAGTGTTTCTAATATCCCAAATTAAAAAGGTGTAGAAACTGCTCTACACCTTCTTCTGTTAGTTCTTCAAACCAGCGAATTATTTACCCTGAACAAATTCACTTTCCTTGGGGTTTTCGGCGGGGCAGCCCGTCCAAATGATAACCTTAACCTTTTTCTCGATGTCTGGCCCTACATTTAGTTGATATTCCCCTGTAGTCAGCTTATACAATGAAAACTCATAATAGGTCGCAATCAGGGTATTTGTTTCGGGAAAATCAGGCAGCTTAGCGAGTGTCTTAGAAGTGACATACAACGCCTTGCGCGGCTTAGCGGTTTTACGGTCAATACCCAGCACTTCAATGTTGCAGGTGCCATTCTTCTGGAGTTTGGTGTAAAGGGCATAATCACCCTGACAATTCACGCTGGTGTTTGTCGGGCAAACGCAGGGACGGCAGGCAAACGCGATCTGTTGAGGTACAGCAGTCAAGAACAGTGTGATGGCTGATGCCAACATTAATGAAATTGAAACCATTTTACGAAGCAGCATGTTTCATCCTTATCAATTTAGTGTGACCTATATCTAAAATAGTATCTGAATCACGTATCGAATGCCAGATTGAGTGCTGAGAATTAAAGATTAATGGAAGATGAGAACACATTGACAAACTAATATAATTAGTTTAATATCTAAATATATTAGTAATTTAACGAGGCAAGAACATGACCACACAATTTCTCAAAACATCAGAAGGAACAATCGCTTATGACGATACGGGAAGTGGTCAGGTCATTCTCTGCGTACCGGGAATGGGTGATTTGCGCCAAGAATATCGTTTGCTCAGTCCACATCTCGTAGCGGCTGGTTATCGAGTGGTAACAATGGATGTACGGGGGCATGGTGAAAGTAGTATTGGTTGGTCAGATTACGGAATGGTTTCAATCGGCAAGGATATTCTGGCTTTGATCAACCATCTCGATGTCGGACGCGTCATTGTTGCCGGGGCATCCATTTCAGCAGGCGCAGCAGTTTGGGTAGCAGCCGAACATCCCGAAAAAGTAGCAGGATTACTCCTACTTGGCCCCGCCGTAAGTGACTCGCCAATGCCTGCTTATATGACAGCACTCGTGCGTGTGATGTTTGCCCCCTTATGGGGTGTGTATTCATGGGGTATGTACTACAAGACACTTTTCCCCACCAACAAGCCAGCAGATTTTGTGACCTATCGCCAAAAATTATTGGCAAACTTGCGTGAACCGGGACGTTTGAATGCTTTACGTGGTCTGCTTTTTGCATCTCACAAACCATCTGCGGAGCGGGCTGATAAAGTCAAGCTACCCACAATTATTGTCATGGGAACTAAAGATCCTGATTTCAAAGACCCGGTTGCTGAAGCCAAGTGGTTGGGTGAACAAACACATGGTAAGGTTATGATGGTCGATGGAGCAGGGCATTATCCACACGTAGAAATGATTGATCAAACTGCTCAACCGATTATCGATTTCTTGGAATCAGTAAAGGTTACTCATGACGCGTAGAGCCGGATTAGACCCGCAGATGGTTATTCAAGCTGCTGCTGAATTAGTAGACACAAAGGGTGTTGAAGCCTTGACGCTTGCGGCGCTGGCTACTCATTTCAAAGTAGCCGTACCGTCACTCTACAACCATGTTGGTGGAATGCCCGGTTTACAGCAGCAGCTTGCCTTGCTCGGTAGAAAACAACTCACGCAGCAGTTAGGCCGCGCGGTAATGGGCAAGTCGGGTGATGATGCCATTATGGCGATGGCGGATGCTTACCGTACCTATGTCAAAACTCATCCCGGCCTATACGCCTGTACATTGCGAGTAGCCGACGAAAGCGATACTGAAAGTCGGGCAGCCGAAGACGAAGCGGTTGAGATTTCCCTCAAGGTACTCGCTTATTATGACCTTCACGATGAAATGGCACTGCATATGGTGAGGGGCTTCCGCAGTATGGTTCATGGCTTTGCCTCGTTAGAAGTCGCCGGCGGTTTTGGTATCCCGCTCAGCCTCGATGAGAGCTTTCGGCTAATCGTCCAAGGCTATATACAGATGTTGAGCACCCAAATGCACCATGCTTGAGAAGGCCGATCTCGCCGACTCGCTGATTATTGATTGCTTACAGCAAAAGTTTGGATTAGCAATCGTCAGCCTCGAATTTCTACCTATTGGCAACGATTCAACCGCGTGGGTCTATAAAGTCTCGACAGCACAAAACCATAACTATTTTCTAAAAGTGAAGCGCGGCGACTTTCTGCCAGCTAGTGTTTATGTACCCCATTACCTGCAAATGTCAGGTATCGAACAGATCGTTGCACCGCTGCCCAACAATGATGGAGAACTCTGGGCACTGCTGGCTGATTATGTGCTAATACTCCATCCCTACATTGCCGCACAGACGGGCATGGAAATTGGCTTATCCACTGGACAATGGACTCAATTAGGCGCGATACTCCGAAAGATTCACAGCACCCATTTCACAGTAGAAATCGAACTGAAAATTCCACGCGAGTCCTTCATTCTTAAGTCTAAATGGATGCGAACCATTCAAGCATTGCAAGAAATCCTTTCACAACGCACTTTGAACGATGTCTATGAGCAAGAACTTTCCGCCTTCTGGAAGCAACGCGCCAAAGAAATCACTAATATTGTCAGTCGTACTCAAGAACTCGGGCGGTTGCTTCAAAACCATGCATTACCCTTTGTAATCTGCCATGCTGATATTCATACAGCGAATGTACTGGTTGATAGTCATGGTCAATTATTCATTGTTGATTGGGATGGAACGAATTTCGCGCCTAAAGAACGTGACCTGATGTTTGTGGTTGGCGAACGAAGCAACACTTCAGACCAAGAACAAGCCTTTTTAAATGGCTATGGCGTGACCGAGATTAATTGGCTGGCAATCGCTTATTACCGTTATGAATGGGTGGTGCAGGAAATAGCTGAATACGCGGAACTTGTCTTTCTCGCGACGAACATAGGCGATGTGACCAAACAGGATGCGGTACGCGCTTTTCAGCAGTTGTTCTATTCGGGTGATGTGGTTGATCAAGCACGCAAATCTGAAAACTAGATAACATGAAGGACTATTCTAATGGCTGCAAAACACGTTCCAGTCGTGCCACAAAACGCTCAACATATTGCTCTATCGATGAAGACTCGGTGACACGATTGTTCGAAAGTTGGTTTTTGGCATGCGGAATCGCATATAGGAAAATAAGTACAGAAAGCCCCATAATAATCTGTGCGGAAACCATGAAAGTCAGCATATATTCGTAGATGCCACTGCTGCGCCGAAAACTAGCCGACTCATTTCGCACGTAACCAATAATAGGATTGCCCATTGTCAGTGCAACCGCTGTCCAACCGGGGCGAATATCGGGCAAATAACGGAGCAACGCATGGGCATAATGTTCAGTTGGGCGTAGAGCATAACCACATTCATATTGAGCGTTAGGCTGCGAATAAATTTTTACAGCTGAGGTAGCTTTGTACTGACCATAATGCCAACGGGGATCAGTTGGGGCAGGGGCTTCAATCGGCATAAAGACTTCATCATCCAAGTTAAGATAATGGTTGATAAAGTCCGAAAAAGGATCATTAGGTGGATGACCAACAGCGCGTTTCACAGATTTCTACTGTACAGATAACTCTACGATACCTGGAATTTTACTCCGCAAATGCAGCTAAGGCTAAAAAGCTCATAAAACTTATATGTATGGCGCAATGATCACGCCCATTGTTCCCCAAATAAGTCCCAAAATCGCACCAGCCATCACATCACGCGGATAATGCGCCCCTAAATAAACGCGGGTAACACCTACCATGAGTGCAAGGCCATACAACACAATAGCGATCGGAAGTGATAAGTGGAAGTAATTGATGGTCACGGTCGCGAGGAAAAAACTTTGGGTGGTATGTCCACTTGGAAAGGACAAACCCGCTGCTTTCCAACCAATGACCTTGGTTTCCAACAACAGATTAAAGGGACGTGCCCGATCCGCAAAGGCTTTGATAATGGTCACCAGCAATAACAAGGTGAGCGTACCAAGGGTTAAATCAATTGCAAAGCGTGGTCTTCCACCGATATAAAAAAGGATGATCAAAGGTGCTATGAATCCCACCGTACCAAGCTGGGTGAGAAACCACATGACCCAATCCATCCATTTCGGACGGGAGCCGCGAGTGTTGATCGCTTTGAATAACCAGACATCAAAGCGCTGCCCGACTGACCAGAGGAGTGACAACATGATTACCCCGAAGCCTAACAACAGCAAGATCAACTGCCGATTGGCAATAATGCTGGTAACCAGTAATCGCCGCGAGATATAAGGCAGCCACCATAGAAATAGGAGAAGCGCTAATAAAAGCGTTGAACCACTCACCAACCGTCGAAAAGCCAGATGATCCCAAAGCCTTCTCGCCTTTGGGTCACGCTCCAACTGTTTCTCGGCCTGGTTGGAGACTGCTGGTGGAACGGTCGGATTGGTTGCACTTTGATTATCTAGCATGTTATATGTAAGGGGTCTACATTCTTTGAGCGACTAACAAAAATAATGTGATGGGTACATTAAAAGGGTAATGGTTATCATTGACATGAGCAACCGCGCTCTGGTTAGTCTTAGCATAGGATAACTGGCTTAACTTTCTCAATCACTCATCAAAACGCATCTTCCCTCATTTACCGTTCCCTATTAAACTCCACCCTCATGACACCACATTCATCACGTAAACAACTCTTCATTGCTGTGGCCTGCTTCATTGGTTTGGCGATGCTGGCGCTTTATTGGCCTCTGTTCAACATGGCGACCAGTCTAACCGGTGATATTCCCACTGATTACTTCCACTTTCATTGGAATTTCTGGTGGATACGTCACGCGCTCGCGACTGGACACACCATCTACGAAACCAATTACGTGTTGTATCCCTACACATCCAGTTTGGTCTATCACACACTGACTGTATTCTGGTATCCATTGTGGGCGGTGTTGGAACCCTTTTTCGGCACAGTGCCTGCGATGACGGTCATTTTTGTAGCCAATTACATACTCTGCGGATTTACCTTTTACTTATTACTACGACATGAAGGGGTATCACCTGCATTATCGCTGGTCGGCGGGGCGATGTTGGAACTTGCACCGGTCATGCGAAACGGCGTTTATTGGACGAACATCAACCTGATGGGGTGGTTTTGGCTTCCAGTTCTATTATTGACGTGGAGCGAACTAAGCCGTTCAGTTGGTGTGAAATCGTGGCGTTCAGCACTCATTTTTGCGGTACTGCTCGGCCTGACCTTTTGGGCGATGCTCTTAGATGACCTTCAGTATCCCATTTTCGCGGCCTTTTTACTGATTCCCTATGGTTTATTGAAGTTGTTTCAACTGCGGGATTGGTTGTGCCGCGTTAGGTTGATTGGTTATGGCTTATTGTCAGTTGCGTTAGCGCTGGTTCTGCTTTGGTTTATCGGACCTCTGAAATATCTATTGAGCTACGATAAAACCGGACTTTCACCCACACCGGCTGAACGCGCTGTCCATATCCTGTTCCCGATGGGCTTCATCAGCCATCTACCCAAAGATGTATCTGTTGGTGTGGTATTGATACCCCTCGTTTTGATTGCACTTCTACTCGGTTTATGGGTGCGGGGCAGGGGCATGAAACCGATGCGCTGGTTCTGGTTGGCACTGATGATTGCCCCATTGCTCCTCTCAGCGGGCGCGAGTATCAACCTTGGTGATACACCAATTCCCATGCCATATGCCCTGTTTCATGATCTATTCAGTGGCATGTTCCGCTACCCCGAACGTTTTGAACCGGTCTTTCTGATTCCGGCTGTCTTATTCGCAATGATGACGCTTACGCCACTATTGGCAAAACGGCGTGTCTGGCGTGTGGTGATTCCAATGGGATTGTTCTTGTTGGTCGCGGCTGATAATTGGCTTTACATGCCGGATGCTATTCAACCGATTCCTTATCACTACAGATTTTACGACGCGATGGGACGTGAACCTTATGATTACGTGGTGATCGAGTCGCCTACGGGTGGTAGTAGCGGCGAGGGCTTAGTTGGTGAACAGCGTTTCGCAGCGCTCGAATGGTACGGCACGATTCACGGCAAGCGGATGGTTAACGGGCATATTTCACGGGTGGATGCCCAACATTTCTGGTTTATGCGTACTGATGATCCTTTACTCTCATGGCTTGGGCAACGTAGATTCCTTGAGCCGAATCTGGTTGAACCGGAACTGCGAAAGATCATCTCTGAATGGCCTGTGGGTTATATCGTTATCCACCAAGATATGATCGGACGCAACGGTCCGACCACGCAAGAAATCATCGGTTACCTCAACAGCTTACCGGATTTGGTTTGTCCGGTTTGGGTGGAACATGAAGCGGTGGTTTACCGGACAGTTTGGCATCCTGACGGTTGTCCATCGCGTACACCTCCTGAGACTTCTACGGGTGTCTACCACATCGACATCGGTACGGAAGGTGATGAGCGTTATATTGGTTGGGGCTGGCACTGGCCTGAAATTGTCGGTGGCGCAACCACATGGCGTTGGACAGGTGAGTATCCGCAGACTCAGCTTTATGTTGATCTGCCTGCGGGTGCTTATACCGTTTCGCTAGCGGCGCAATCTTTCTATCAACCGCGCACACTCAAATTATTGGTGAACGGTGTGGAACTCGGATCAGCCGTGAGTGTTACACCCGATACTTTACAAACATTGACCTTCACACTTCCAGCTGATGTGGTTAAAGATGGTAAACATCTTAACCTAACACTGGATTATGACGGTGTGATTGTGCCGAAGGATATTGGGCAGGGCAGCGATGAACGCAAGCTGGCAGTGGCAGTTGATTGGGTGGAGTTCAAAGCGGTTGATAAATAGGATGACTTTGTTACTTTGAGAACATTGCTATTCCCGGTGGTCTCCCTTGATAGAGTTGGTAAAATCATAACCAAAGAGATGCAGAGGGAGCAAGATGAGTGAGTTGGCATCAGTGGGCAGTTTCTGCCCCAACCCAAGCTGTCCCGATTATGGCAAAGTGGGAGTGGGTAATCTAATCCGGTATGGCAAGTC
>JBBSBM010000125.1:0-20002 GCA_038251275.1 Aggregatilineales bacterium | reverse complement strand
GCTGACCCTCAACGTCAAAGCGCTGCAACTGAGCAAAACGCTCTATGCTGTCCAGCACGATTTGCTTAGCGATTATCTACGGGCAGAGTTACGCCAACCCCGTATTTCCGCCTTTCTCAGTCCCTAAAGCGAAAGTCCTATAAATATGAAACAAGGGGATTAGCTGTCAAAGCCATAGTTGGGGATTTCTCTCCAGTTCAACTTGCCTTTGCATGGGTGCAATCAGAGAATGTTCCTCTTTTGCTGGGCAGATCAACTTTTTTATGCAATTTGACGTTTGTTTCTTTCGTGCGAGCAATCGTTTTGAAGTTCGACCAAAAGATGCTTAATCATCCAGTAAGGCGGATATGCTGCTCACTTATCGACCGCTGCCACTTGAAAAGTGGATCAAGAAGGCTGAAGAGTTGTAGTGATCAACAAAATAAAAGCGGGTGAGATTGAACATTATTGTTTACCTCAATCTTCATCTGCTTACCGTGATTAGATGCTGCCGATGATTTGCATGATGACGGCGAGAATTGCGCGAAGTGGCTTTAAGACTTTACGCTTTGGTTGAGCTGGTTTGAAACTGTGTGCCATCCGTTCATATTCTGCCTGTTGAATGAGTTCCTGATGATGTTGTGAACTCACCTTTCCGTTGAGCATGTGATCTAATTCGTACATGATAACTCCCTTACGCTTTACAGATCGTTGCCATTCACATGGCTTGTTGTACAATCTCATTCTATGAAAACTACCGTTTGAGGGAGAACGCTATACGATTGAATTTGATATTAGACCAAAGACGGATATTTGATAGGGCTAAGGTTCGGTCGGTGAGCCGTTTTATCCACGTTCCCAATAGCTATAGAAATCGAGCATATCAATATGAATGAAGCACCTCGTGGCTTCCGTATTCACCGTGAAGGCTATTCGACAATCAGTAAATTGGCAGTCGCGTTGGTGGCATTTTGTGGTTTATCTTATGTGCTTCTCCCAAGCAAAATGTTTCGATATGTATTAGGCATATCAGCGCTGATATTCGGATTTTTTACTCAGTTTTTCCGCAATCCGGTTCGATTTACGCCGAGCATTGCATCAGCGGTTATTGCTCCAGCGGATGGCACGATTGTCGCGATTGAACCGACTGTGGAAACCGAATATTTTCAAGACGAACGCCTGAAAATCTCGATTTACATGTCGGCACTGAATGTTCATGTCAACCGCGCACCGATTAGTGGGAATGTGATTTACAACCGTTATCACCCCGGTCAATATCTGGTGGCGTTCCATCCCAAAGCCTCTGAATTGAATGAGCGTAATACGGTCGTATTGGAACGTACTGATGGTCAACAGATCCTTGTGCGTCAAATCGCAGGTTTGTTGGCGCGGCGTATCCGTTACTTTTTGCGAGTCCATCAAACTGTAAAAGCGGGCGATGAGCTGGGCTTTATCAAATTTGGTTCGCGCTGCGATGTTTTTCTGCCGTTGGATGCCCAAGTGAAAGTGTATCTGGATCAGAAGGTAACAGGTGGCGAATCGGTGTTGGCTGAATTAGCGGATAAGCAATGACGCTGAAATATTGATATGTCCCTAAAAGCAAAACAGGCAAACCGTTTGGTCTGCCTGTTTTGTTTTTAGTGATTCAAATACTCATGAATTAGCCCGGTATACAGGCTAAGCCTTCATCACAGGCCGTACCATTCCCGTTCGAGTCGAGGGTGAAATTGCCCGCTGCCAAGCAGGCCGCCGCTTGTGAACAGGTCAATTGAGCACAAGTATAGGCCAATGATGGACATACAGTGGACGTAACCGGAGTGACAACCGTTGTATTGGTAGTACCAGCCGGTGGTGGTGGATTGACAATTAGCAGCTTGGTCACAGGGTCAAAGCCTAAACCGGGATTGACGATGGCTTGTCCCGCAACATTCGTAATCAGCAACGCAAAGTCACTGTTCAGCGCGTCTTTCCGATTATCTTGTTCATCCGCAATCAACAGCAGGTAGCGTCCGGTTATCGTGATATTAATCGGGCCGACCGTTAAGACTTGTTCTTGCAGTAAGTTACGTCCTACGCCGAGGAAGTTAGTCGGGTTATTAAACGGACTGACTGATACCAATGGTGATATATTGCCTTTGATTTCGGCAAATTCCACGCGGATTGATTCGCCCGCCACTGCATCAAAGCAGTAACCTGTGACGGTTTTACGTGGGGTAAGCTGATCACGTACCAATTGACCTTTGCCCACAATCTTCAACACGTCAAATTGTTCCTGATAAGTGAACAGACATTCATCCGGTTTCAGGCTTAAGTCGGGCAGCAAAGCGCTGATCCGCCCGCGTAAATCGGCAAAGAGGGCATCGGTAACCTGTATGGCATTTAATGCGCCGACCACAGTCGCTTGTCCAACAACACCATTCGGTGGCTGCGGTTGACCACAGGCTTCAATCCATAGGTCGATTGCCAGCCGTAAGTTCGACATGGCATTGTTGAAGTCGACTCGAAGCGGTTCGAGCGTCTGGTTGAAGGCTGCCAAAATCGGATTTGGGATATTGATGTCTGATGGACGCGGTGGAAAGTTCTGGCAGGCTGAACGCTCGCCCAGCGCGACGGTTGTCCATGTCCCACGTATCGAATCGAGCGCGGTTTGCGAGATATTAATGCGATCCAGCATCAATTGCAGGATGGCGAAATAATTCTCTTTGGTATCGGCGGATTGAGGAGCTTCTGAAGCCACTACGCCATCAATGGGTAATGAAAGGATATTCGCACCGTTTTGGAGTTCGACAAAACCAGCCGTTACCCAGCCGAGTGTGCCTTCAAAATTGACCTGTAACCACGCGTTGTTAACCGTGCGTCCTGTTACCGGGAAAACGGTATAGCGCAGTGGATTGGCGAGAATTGGGTAAGCAGTGCTTGGACCCGCGCGCAGATGTAGACCACTATTTGCCAGCCGACCACTCACTGGACTGGTGGCGTTGGTCGAGCCGGAGCGTGGACTTTCAAAACCGCCATAGGGAATTGTACGCGGATCACCAACGGGCAGCGATGCAATATCGCCGACCAATACGGTAATCACTGGCACACCAACCCACGCTTCCTGTCCTTGAAAGTCGATCCGCAGCCATTGATTATCGGGACTTCGACCGTTGGCTGTGGTTGCATAGCCCGCGTTTACCGTACCCGCGAGATCAGCACCTAATGCCGGGGAAAGCCGAATATTAACGTTGTCGCGGTTCACGACAATCTGCACATTGCCTTGTGCAATCGGTTGGGCAAAAACACTCCCCACCGAGAGGCAAAGCGTTGCTGAAAGGACAATTAGCCAGAATAACACTCTACGCATAGGTCATCGCTCCTGTTACAGAGAGTAGTATATCAGTGAATGCGTTCTGGCAATAGCAATTCAGTCGTGGACTTAGGACACATCATCCGGCAATGGACGTAACGGTTTTGTATCTTGTTCGGTCGGGGGCGGCTCGTCGAGGATTGCCACTCTAGTGTTATCAGACGAAGGAGAGGACTGTAACTCAATAGTTGCGCTAGGCTTTTCCGGCTCTGGTGGAGGAGCGACAGGCTTTTCTACTTCATCTGTTGGAATTGGTGCATCAGGAGTCTTCTCGCTTGGCTTAGAGGGTTGCATCATGACGCTGGTTGCTTTAATTGAATCATCATCGACAGGTAGGGCTGGTGCTTTGATCGCTGCGAGGGCTTCCTCTGTTCCGATGCGTTCTAGAGCCGCGCGTGCCACGCGTCGCACTGCTTCAATTGGATCATGCAGTGCTTTAAGCAAGGGCTCAACTGCCCAATCAGCCTCTATTTGCCCTAGTACCGCCGCTGCATTCCGGCGTACTATCCAACGTTCACTGCGTAGAGCGGCTAGTAGACTAATTTCGGATGTCGCACTTTGCAGTTTAAGCAGCGCCTCAGCTACAGCTAACCGAACCCGTGCTGCCAGTTTGCGATTATTAAAAGTGAGTAATAAGGCTTCTATCGTGAGTTTCTCGCGACTGTCGCCTAATTCTTGTGCAGCGCGAACCGCTTGCTCGGTATGATTGCCACTCAAACGGGCAATCAACCGCACGATGTTACGATTATCGCTTGTGCCTGTCTGCGCGGTTTGACTGCTGTTGTTTTGGGCGAAGAGAAATTCGAGTGTCATGATCAGTATTTCCCGAAGTTCAGGATCGCTCTCTTGCATGAGCGCATCTTGCACGCCGGGAATAGCTGTGGTTGCACCCAAAGCACGGAGTGCCGTTGCGGCTGCACGACGCTTTTGTGGATTAGGGTCTTTGAGCGCTGCAACTAGTCCTTTGGTATCGGATTCTGCCTGCATACGCCAGACTTCAAAATTGAAATCTTTCACAGTCTTAATTGTATCCTCACACTTTGTGAACTTATTGTAGCACGAATACCTTGCGGCAAAATGACAAAGAGGGAAAGATTTGGTAGGAAAAAGGTTAGAGTCATTAGAGAAATATTAAATTCGTATACTAGTCAAGGACGCTATAATATTGCAAAATGTTCGTTTGTTTCCCTTGATTCAATCACAAATCTCACCATAATAATCATATGCAAATAATGCTCAGAAAAGATTGCTAAGTTTTATGCCCAAAATTCTCTATATAGAAGACAATCCACAAAATATGCGACTTGTTCATAAAGTTTTGGCGGATGCGGGGTACGAAGTGATTGAGGCCTACAACGGATTATCTGGCATCGAATCAGTCGAGCGCGAAAATCCAGATTTGGTTTTGATGGATGTCAACTTGCCTGATATTAAAGGCTTTGAAGTTGTGACGCGTTTGAAAGCTTTACCGACTTTAGCATCTATTCCCCTTATCGCTTTGACTGCCAACGCAATGAGCGATGATCGGGATAAATGTTTGGCTGCCGGTTATGATGGCTATCTTGCCAAACCGGTCATGAAGAAAGAACTCCTAGATACCGTCGCGGATTTCCTCAAATAATAATACACCGCCTTTATTCCGCAGTTGAGTCGAAAAAGTGAAGAATTATCGATAAGCTTGTCGTATTAACATTCCGCAGCTTGATGGAACAAGCAAAGAATTTAGAATACATGTTGGTATCACGTAGAAGGATCAGATAAACATTCTGGTTGCCAGTTATTCATAGTCGAAGCAACGCTGAATTAAAAGGAATCACAGCGCAACAAGAGCTAAGGTGGGTGTGTCACTTTTGAGCAATACCACGCCAAACTCGTTTAAAGGGTTGCCGTGTGTCATGGTGAAGGATTTCCACGGGCTCCAATGTCGTTGTTGACCAAATATCTAATAACTCCCGTAAATAGGTTTCCGAAAAGAAGTGCATAGTTTGACCGTCTTGCTCAAGGACATAGTTGGGTTCAATTTCTTTGATGACTGGTTTCCATTTCATGCGTAAGGGTCGGTCTTCAATAGCGTTGAGGTGGAACACAAACAATCCATTTGGCCGTACTATCCGCCATATATCGGAGAAAACGGCTCGTGTTATTGAATCCGAAAACATATGGACGGAGACATTAGACATCACAGCATCGAAACTCGATGTAGCAAATGGCAAAGGTTGGGCCATATCGGCGAGAACAAAGCGGGGCGGCGTTGATTGTTTTAGTGATGCTTGTTTGAGCGCTTCTACAGAATAATCGAGTCCCATCACCTGAAAGCCCGCATCGGCTAACCTAACGACATCGTTACCTGTCCCACATCCCAAGTCGAGTACACGTTTGATTGAGTTGGACCGAAAAGTCTCAACAAAGGTGTTCGTCCATTGATTACCCCAATCCAAATCTGTACCAGCTTGATACAGCCGTTGAAAGACATTATTCCAATGTGCAGAACAAGCGTAACACATCACTAATCCTTATCTAATGATTCATCGAATGACAATGAGGTCAATTTGCTGGCAGATCCCTGCAACAATCCCCAGATGGTCGAGCTGTTGCGTGCTGATTTCGCTTCGGTTCATTGGCTTGTCATTTGTGCTGTAGCCGCGCCTACTATAGCTTATCGCATAATTCTTGTGTTTTTCAAGCTGTGTGCGGAATATCGGCACCGCGAAAGATTGAAAACAAAAAGGGATATGCATGTCATATCCCTTTTTGCTACTTCACTTTGATTGCTATTCCGTTAAAGTTCTTCTTCAACTTGTATGAGCTGCATCAAAGGGGCTTGTTTTTCTTGTGGGGTTCCGGGATTAAGGATTAGCGTCCCTCGTTCAACATCATTGAACGAATAAAAGGCGTTGATGCCCGCTTGGAAGCGTTTGAGTATGTCGTCGCGCAGTACAGTAGCGCTTCCAATGCCCGTCAGTATCACAAACTCATCGCCGAGCAGCCCAATGAAATCATCAGCCGTTCCGTTTATGCTGACTGCTTCCCTGATAACACGCGACGTAAAAGCGAAAACTTCGTTACCCGCTAGAAAACCGTATAAATCGCAGTAGGCTTTAAAACCCTTAATGACAAACCGTAAATCGGTATGTTTAATTTCGGCCTTTTCGCGTCGTTCAAGTTCTTCTTCGACCAATGCGGCGGTCGGTAAACCTGTACGGTGTTCATGTAAACTTTCTTGTGTGGCGCGACGGATGACACTCTGGATTCGCAACCGCAGTTCATCCACATCAAACGGTTTGGTCACATAATCATCTGCGCCTAACTCCAGTCCTTTGACCTTGTTGGCGCGTTCATCACGTTGTGTTAGAAAAATGATGGGAATGTAACGGGTGAGTGTTGTTTGGCGTAGACGGCGACAGGCTTCATAGCCATCAATATCCGGCATCATCACATCAAGTAAAATCACCTGTGGATATTTGCTGCGCGCCATCTCAATGCCAGCTACTCCACTATCCGCGTGAAAGACTTCATAGTGCTGACTGGTGAAATACATGATTAGCATTTCAGCTAAATCGTAATCGTCTTCAATAATGAGCAGACGAGTTTCTGCCATAAGCTTCAGTCCCTAGTGCAAGTTGAAACAGGATATTTAACAGGTTATTCAGTCACAAAACTGCTACCGGCGCTGCTATTCGTCTCCCAATACAGCACTGACGAAAAATTGATCACCTAAGGCATCAGGAGCATTGCGAATGACTTCTTCAGGAGTGAGGGCTGCTGTAGCCACATCGGCACGGAAGACATTTTTTAATGGCAAGACGGATGCTGTCGGTGCAATATGCGACGTATCAACTTCTTTCAAACTTTCAAAATATTGTAAGATGTGTGATAGCTGCCCAGCGTACAGACTGATCTCATCATTAGTCAAATCCAATTTGGCAAGTTCCGCAATACGGCGTACTTCGTCGTGAGAAAGTTCCATGGCCTTTTACCTTCAAAACACCCAACTTATTACAACACATCATAGCACACCAGCCAAAACTAAACCAAATTCAAACCTCCACATTAACATTTCGATACAACAAAAATGAAAAAAGGCCATAGAATTAATAAATAGACATTAACCGCATATAAAAGCGCTGGCATCGTCGCTAACCATTACCTGCCAATAATGTAAACAATATGGCTACTCGTGAATTGATCCCACATCTCGACATGATTGCTGCTGCCCGTAGACACTACGTCAGCGAACGGAAAGCGCAAACGCCCATCGAAGCTGTTCGCGCCCTTGCCAGTATGCAAAAGCGTCCCTTGCCAGTTTTGACCGCCATTCCAACCGATGAACAAACACCCATCACCCTTGTTGCTCAGGTGCGTGTTGCAGCCGGAGATGGTCATGAACTTGAATCCTTAGCCCAACGTTTGGCAGCGGCGGGTGCGGACGCTTTAGCGCTGTTTACCGATCATGATCTAGAACCCCATGGCTTGGATGATCTCGTTATGCTTACCCGCACAGTCAATTTGCCTGTGATTAGCCAAGATGTGTTTGTTGATGAATATCAAATTGTGGAAGCACGGGCGGCTGGCGCTTCGGCTCTGGTTTTAAGAGCCTCGACAATGGATAACAATTTGCTAAGGACACTGGTATCGACGACTCAACGTAATCGCATGACGGCAATCGTTGAGGTCAATAACCTCGAAGAAGTGACCTACGCCCAAAGCCTCAGTCCATATGTGATCGCGATTAGTCGAATGGATGCTTGGACAGGCGAATCCAGTCTTATTCCGACAGCTGATCTTCGGGCAGCTATTTCGGGCAATACCCGCGTGATTTTAGCCGAGAGTTTGGCGACCTTTGAGGACGTGCAGGCAGCGGTTGATTTGCAGGTCGATGCGGTTATTGTCGAACCTAATTTATTGTTGAACCCGCTGCATAAGGCGGAATTACATCATATCCTTCATCGCATCTCATGAGTGATCTAAATACACCGCCGCCGGATATTGAAGGCGCAATTGGGTTATTAGGGAGTCCTGATCCCCAATTGCGCCAATTCGTTGCTTACCTTTTGGGACAAGCTCGCGATTCACGTGCGATTGAACCCTTGATTGACGCACTTCAAGATGAACATGTTGGTGTTCGCGGTGCGGCAGCCAACGCACTTGGGAATATCGGTGACGCGGCAGCTGTGCCTTATCTAATGCCTTTAATTCGTCACACTAATTCGCAGTTGGTTGTCTGGGCAGCTTTCGCGTTGACAAAGCTCGGTCACGACAATTTTGGTGTACTGGAATCAACTTTGCAATCGGAAGATATTGATGTACGCCGCAGCACTATTCTCGCCTTCCAACAATTAGGTGACAAACGGGCAATTCCACTCTTATTAGCTCTACAGCGTGATGATTCGCGGCGTTTTTCGGCTGATACAACTCTTGGAGAAGCGGCCATCCGTGCCCTCATCCAGTTGGGCTATAACGTTGGTAATCTACCTTCGTCTTCCTAAACTTCTGGGTAATGTGATTAAACAAATGTCGCTATTTTAAAGATTGTGATTTGTCGATTGAGACAACATACTTTTATGGCGCGTTTGGACAGTCTACGTTAAGATTAAATTGCTTGAAATAGACTGAAAATGATTTTTGCTAATATCTTTGTCGATTCATCGATTTGGGGGCCGCTTTGAAACGTCTAATCGTTTTACTGATCGGTATTTTCATGGCGATACCGGTCGCATTTGTGGCGATGCAAGACAATCCATCGCCCATAAAAATAGATATCACGGGTATCAACGTTACACAGTATCCGACTGTTGTTGTGAATGCCAACGTCTTTGACAAAGTGGGGCAACCTGTTTTGGGGTTGGGTCAAAGCGATTTCGAGGTTTTGGGCCAGATTCGAAACAACATGAAAATCGTTAAGGTCGAAAATTTGACCGACGATAGTTTGTCCTTCGCTGTCGTGCTGGCAATTGATACCAGCAGCAGTATGACCGGCACACCGATTGAACGCACTAAAGAAGCCGCGATTAGTTTTATTAACTCGATTGGCGAAACTGATCCGGTTGCTATTGTCACCTTTGATAATAAAGCCCGTTTAGTACAAGATTTTACGACCGATAAAACGGTTTTGACCGACACCATTAACAACCTGCGTTATGGTGGTCAAACTGCTCTTTATGATGGTGCTACCTTAGCAGTGGCGACCGCAGCCAAGGCTCCGACGACGCGTCGTGCAGTTATTATCCTGAGCGACGGTCAGGAATATCGTGCCAGCCTTTCCGGACGCAATGGCCCGCTTGATACGGCGCTTCAAATTGGTGTTCCCGTTTATACCATCGGCGAGGGCTTTGGCTTTGACCGCAGCTTTATGCAAGGTTTGGCGGATGGCACTGTAGGCCAATTCTATGAGTCGCCTTCACCTGAACAACTCAATGAGATTTACGGTGGTTTAGCGCGTACTTTCCGCAGCCAGTACATCATCACGATGACCAGCGACTTGCCCGGTGATGGCAAAACTTATCCGCTCGATTTGCAAGTGAAGGATAAGAACGGCGCAACGGCAAAGGATAGCGTAGACATGCGGGCGCGTATTTTTAAGCCGATTGTCTCGCTGCCGGATTTGCCTACCGATGCCATCGCTGAACCGACCGACATTACTGCTCAAGTGCAGGCTGATGATGATATAACATCGGCAACTTATCAGGTAGATAATGGGGCTGCTGTTGCTACAACTGAGCCTTACACCATTACGATTGATCCGGCGAATCTTCCTTCTGGTCCGCACACCATCACCTTCTCGGCAACCGATTCAACTGGCGATACCACATCAGTAAAGGGCAACTTTACTGTTGCGCTTAAGCCGCCGACCGTAACTATCACAGGAGTCGGTGATACAGTCGATCAAGTGACAACTGCCACCATCACTGGCACGGCGATTGAAGGTACGGTGCAGGGCTTAATCGTCAAGGTTAATGATGCGGTTGTCGGCAGTGTACTCAACAAATCAACCACAACAGTTACACTTGATCCAGTTAAACTGCCACCGGGTGAAAATACTCTGACTGCAATTGTTCGTGATACTGCTGGTGGTCGTGCCGAATTCTCCATCAAATTTATGGTTCCGGCGATAGCGCCGACTGTCAGCATCGAGGGCATTACGGCTGGCGAAAAGCTCACCGAAAATCGGACAATAACAGTGAATGTCGATAGTCCGCAAACTGCTGTTAACAAGGTCGTCTATAAGATTGACGGAGATGTTGTTGCCACACAAACGGCTGAACCAATAACTTTGGATTTGGATATCAAAGCGATTGGTATTGGTAATCATATTCTGACTGTTGAGGTTACCAACGACGGTGGCAAAACGGGTAAAGCAGATGTAGCCTTCGTCATTGCGCCACCACCAACCTCTACACCTACTGCTACTTCGACATCAACCGACACACCTATACCTCCTACGGCTACTGATACCACTGTGCCACCGACCAACACCAGTTTGCCGCCCACTGCGACCAACACATCGGCTCCAGCAACAGCCACCAATACCAGTGAGCCTGCTACCGCGACCAATACCTTAGCACCAGCAACTGTTGACTCCAGTGCGACCGCTGCTGTCCAAGCCAATCTATCGACCAATGATGCTGCTACGTCGATCGCGGCGGCTCCAACCGATACCACGGTTCCACCGACCGACACTCATGCACCACCCACTAGCACGAGTACGAATACCAATCTACCCCCGACGGCTACTGACACTAAAGTACCACCGACCACTACGAGTACGGCTACTGACACCAAAATGCCGCCAACTTCGACTAAGACCTTAACGGCAACCACTGAGGCAACTGCTGAGATTACCGAGGCTGCCACTAGTGAAGTGACACAAGAGGTAACTGCTGAGATTACCGAGGCTGCTACCAGTGAGGTTACTCAAGAAGTGACAGCCGAACTCACCGAAGCTGCTACCAGCACGACTACGGCAACTTCGACTAAAGAATCGACTGAGGTTTCAACCAATGTCGCAACTGCTCCGCCGACCTTCACACCCATTCCACTCACGGCTGAAAGTCAGGGCGTTGTAGGGCAATCGCAAAGCCCATTGCTCATCGGAGCGACCTGTTTATTGGGCTTGCTGTTATTGGCAATTGTTTATTGGTTCGCCGCTCGTCGCCGAACTCGTTAATACGCTTTGCCGTTTCTAGAAACAAAAACGGAGTAGCGGTGTGCTACTCCGTTTTATTTTTATCGTTGTATCGATAATTTTTGAGTGGCGCGTGGTCATCTTCCACCACTTCAGCCATTTCACCATCAGCTAACCGGATGTATGCGCCTTTGAGCTTTTCTTTTTCAGGATAATTGTCGGCTCTTTCAATCTCCACAAACCGATTTTGTTGTCGGCTTGGCTTGTCCGAAAAGATGATGAACAGTGCCGCTAGAAAACCCGGTATCCACAGCGGGAAGGTCAGCAAGGCTACCACAAGAGTTGTGCCGCAGCCCTTATCCAACACCGCTAATGGAGGGAAGATTAATGCCAGCACCACTTTCCAAATACGGTTATCCATCAGCGCTTCTTACTGTTCCAATATTGTGGATGAGAGGCATCAGTAAAGCGCGCCATATCAGTATCCCGTGTCCATGTATTACCATCTGGCAAAATGGTATCCAAACCAAATTTTGTCTCATAGAATAGCGCATCAGTCAGCACAGCATTTTGTAAATTTGCGCTATGCAAATCTGCCTGCCAGAAATTTGCCCCTATGAGCTTGGCCTCGATGAGAATCGCGCTAGCCAACACTGCCAACGGTAGATAAGCACGGCTCAAATCGGCATGAGATAAATCTGCGCCATACAGAATCACGTCTCGCATATTCGCGTCACATAGAATTGCATCGCGGAGGGTTGCCTCCTTCAAATGCGTTTCGCCCAAATACGCTTTTGTTAGGTTCGCGCCCTGTAAATTCGCCTTGAGCATATCCGCTTTTGCGAGCGCTGCTCCCTGCAAATTAGCGTTCATCAATTGCGCTTTATGGAGTGAACCATCACGAAACCAACCATGCTTTTTTAGCGCCTCAATCGCCCTTAAGACCTGCTTGTTATCGCTGCTGCCCATCTGGCGAATCAAAGTTGTTTTGTTGCTGCCAAACAGGGAGCGAAACATATTTTATCCTAATAACTGCTTGCTTCGATGATGGTATGCAGCTTAATGTTGATCGTATAACCTGTCAACTGCAATTTCAGGCCGCTGAATGATGCTTAGGCTGCCAGAAATTCGGGTGCTGCGGATTGGTGTAACGGGTGATGTCATTTCCTTCTTCCCAGTACGTGCAATCTGGCAAAATGGTTTCAGTATCCACCTGTGTGGCTTCATCGAAATGGGCATCTATCAGGTTGGCATCGTTCAGATTTGCCCCGCGTAAATCCGCCCCGCGCAAACAAGCTGATTGTAAATCTGCTCCTTTGAGATAAGTATGTCTCAAATCTGCGCGAGTTAGCTTGGCATGGCGCAAGTTCGCCAACCCCAACCTTGCCCCCGGCAGCGGTACATCTTGTAAGTTCACGCCTTCCAAATTCGCATGAGTCAGATGGGCATTCGCTAACTTACCATTCTTGAGCCAATTTTGTGCTGACAGCATCCGTACTGCTTCAATTGCGAAGGAGTGATCAGGGCTGCCCATTTGCAGGATGAGGGCATCACGTTCATTTTCATCATCACGGTGACGGTGCATTTTGTCAATTAGCAGCACGGTAATCGCGATACTTGCCAATTCTGTGCCGACGTTGGTATAAAAATCGTCAAACGTCTTTTTTAGAAAAGCGAAGGGATCAAGGCCGGGATGTTGATCGAGTGATCCCACTAGTGTCACAATCGCGGCGATAATCAGCAGACTAACACCCAATTTTTGCACCGGTTCGGCGCGTCTAAAGCGTAACAGCATAATTGTGCTTCCCTCTTGCGTACTGTCTTACAATAGCACGGATGAGCACCCAAAT
This sequence comes from Aggregatilineales bacterium, assembly GCA_038251275.1. Taxonomy (GTDB): domain Bacteria; phylum Chloroflexota; class Anaerolineae; order Aggregatilineales; family Phototrophicaceae; genus CFX2. The sequence continues at coordinate 6,702 of JBBSBM010000125.1, read as the reverse complement.
ACCCCAAAGAATAGGGGGGTAGCGTGTGAAGAACGTAAATAAGCCCGAAGGATTGACTTGTCGAATATCAACTCAGCTCGACTTTGCACATTCAAGGAGCATAAGAAAGAGTGGAGATGAGGGTGTCGAATAAGGGTTTAGGGATTTTGAGAATATGGGGTTGATCCTTCGATATTCGGAAAGTCGGATAGGCCGACCAGAGATGTTGGCGAACGAGAGCAAGGGCATCAGAAAAAGTAGGGAGAGGTTTGGGATACCAAGCGGCTTGGCGGGGAGTGGATGAAGGGCAAGCGGCATACAGGGTATGGGCTAGCAGCGTGACCCACGAGAACAAACCGAAAAGTAAGGGAGTGGTACGGGCAATGGCTTTGTCCGACCATTGGCGTTGGGTTTCAACACCCAGATGCCGCCGGGCTTCTTCAAAGGTAACTTCCAATTGCCAGCGTTGGACAAACCAGTTGACGATGGACACAGGGTCGCTGTGTGGGTCAGTGGAGAGTAAGGCGATAGGGTCATAAACATGGAGCGGATCACGGACGAGTACCCAGCGGATAGGGACCGGTGTTTTACCGGTATGAAACCAGAGCGCGCTCGACGAGGTGACTTCCATTGAACGCTCATGGCCATCATACCAGCACAACGAAACAGTCGTCCAAACGGTGTCCGCATCGACTAAGACCTGTGCCAGTGTGGGCAAACGCTGACCTTTTTTGCGCGGTCGTCCCCGTCCACTGTACGCTGGGGCAGGATCATACAAAGCCGCATCCATCCGCAAGCGGGTCACAAAGATCATTTTCAACTGCTGCATCTGGTGCAGAAAGTCGAGTGCCGCATAGGCGCTGTCGCCTACCACGACTAACTTGAGCCTGGGCAACCAGCGCCGCAACAGTTTCAGCATTTGTGTGCTCCGTTCCAACAGCGTTTGAGGTCTGCGTCCACGCTGTTGGTAGTAGCGTTCCGAGGGCGACAGCACCGTCATAATGGGCAGTGCCCACACCCGTTGTGCCCATGTGATGGGGGTCAACAACATCAGGCTAATCCAACGCAATCCGCTGGCTTTGACGAAATGACTGTCACTACTTCTGACCGGGTCACGATAAATACCCCGTGCTGCAATCTTGCCTCCCCAGCGTCGTTCAAGCGTCGGGTCTATCCCAAACACCAACACCTCATCTTCTGGCACCAACGTCTTGATGAGCAACTTTAACAAGACTTGGGCTAAATCCAGTGGCGACCACACTGCTCGGTTCAACACCTGATGATATTGCGCGAATTGGCGACTTTCACCCAGTCCCATCACGCGCAACGCTTCGCTCACTACTCGTTTCCCCGGTGTTAAAATCGCTCCGATCCATAGTGTTTTCGCTTTTTCCCATGTCGTCACCCCACAAAAACATGGCGCGAATGGCTGGATTGTGTTCATAATTATTGGCGGCAGGTGTAGCATGGCTCGTCCTTTGTTAGAGGTTCGTCCAGCTTATCCTGCCTCTCTTCTTTTTGCTATCCATGTGCAAAGTCGAGCTCATAACCTGTTGATTAATTTAATGCCTGCCCCAAATCCGCGATCAAATCGTCCACATCTTCACAACCGACATTCATGCGAATGAATCCCGGTGCGACCACATCACCGCCCCAACGCGCCCGCCGTTCTGCCGTCGTATGCAAACTGCCGAAGCTGGTGGCCTCGTAGACCAATTGGCACTTGCTTAGAAAATTCTGTGCCGTTGCCTCATCTGCTAGCGTGAAGCTGACTATCGGGCCGAAATAGTCCATTTGTTTGCGGGCGAGTTCATGCGCCGGATGTGCCTCCAAACCGGGATACCGTACATCGGTGACGATTGACTGTTTACTCAGGAATTGAGCAATTGCTAAAGCACTCGCACATTGACGTTCTAAGCGCAGATGCAATGTCGCCAGCGAACGGTGCGCTAACCACACTTCCATCGGCCCCGGCACCGCGCCAATCTGGTTACGCCACATGCGGATGCCATCCATCAGATTGGCATCCTTCGCTGCCACATGACCCAGAATCAAATCCGAATGTCCTGTTAATGCTTTGGTATCGGATGCGACCGAATAGTCCGCACCGAGGGTCAACGGCTGCTGTCCCAACGGAGTCGCTGTGGTGTTATCGACTGCCACCAACACACCCCGTTCATGAGCCGCCTGCGCCATTGCGTTGATGTCGCATACATCTAAATTGGGATTGCTCGGCGTTTCCAACCACAACAATTTCGCCCCATCCAAATGCTCAAGCTGGGCATTGTTCGCTGTTGGAGCCATGACCACCTGCACGCCCATTTGTGTGAAGTAACCGTTTGCCATTACTCTCGTCAAGTAATAACTGTCGGAGGGAATTATGACTTTATCGCCGGGACGAAGCACGGCACCAAAAACAGCGGCAATCGCGGCCATGCCTGAACCAAAGGCTAAAGCTGTACCGCCTTCTAATTCGCCCAAGGCTTGCTCGAACTGCGTCCATGTGGGGTTATGCAGCCGCCCATAGTTATAAGGCGCGGTCGTGGGATCACCCGCTGCGTGAAATGGTGCTGCGAAGGTCGGGCCGGGTAAGAAGGGTGCGGATTGCTGCGGGGTGGGCAATCCAGCACGGACGATGCGGGTAGCAGCTTTCATAATCAGAATCCTTTGAAATTCAGACTTTTGGTGTACAGAACCACAACTTTAATAATGGTATTATAGTCACCACATTTGCATCACACGAGGAAAAATTTTATGTCCACCGAACCCCGCGAACGTTTGCAGGTCAATCCGCTCGATGGATTTGTGCCGGAAATTGGTCGCGCCTTATGGATGCTGGAAGACACCCGCAACCAAACCGGACGCGTCCTCGAAGGCATCTCACCGGAAGTCATCGACTGGCAGCCGCCGGTTGCCAACAGCATTGGCACACTGCTTTATCACATCGCCGTCATCGAGATGGACTGGTTGTTCAACGAAGTCATGGAAGAAAAAATGCCTGCCACCGTTTGGGAAGCTTTTCCCTTTCCGGTGCGGGGTATGGATGGTCGCCTGATGGTTGTCCAAGGTCTCAGCTTGGATGCCCATTTCAAACGCCTTGACTCGACTCGCCGTTTGCTGCTTGATACCTTCAAAGCGATGACACTGGATGATTTCCGTCGTCCCCGTGCTGCTGAGCGTTTTGATGTCACACCTGAATGGACGATTCATCACCTTGTTCTTCATGAAGCCGAACATCGCGGCGAGATGGCGACCATTCGCAGCTTGGCTGAGGATAGTTTATAGGATGAAAAATCAGATTTTAACACTGCGGGACAAACTCAGTGCAAGCTACTGGTTTATTCCTACAGTCATGGCGATTTTAGCAGTCGTGCTTTCCATCATGACCATTAAACTCGATGAAGGAATCGGACGCGACATTCGTTGGATCGCTGGATTGGTTTATGTGGATAGTCCGGAAGGGGCGCGGGCTGTATTGTCGACCGTTGCCAGTTCGATGATTACAGTAGCAGGTACTGTTTTTTCACTGACAATGGTCGTGTTGTCATTGACTTCACAACAGTATGGCCCGCTGGTTCTTTCCCACTTTATGCGAGATCGCGGTAACCAATTAGTCCTCGGTATTTTCACCGCGACGTTTCTTTACTGCCTGCTCATTCTACGAACAATTCATGGTGTAGAAAGCAGCAATTTTGTGCCACATATTTCGGTACTCACCGGACTTGGTTTATCCATTGCCAGCCTTGCAGTCTTAATCTACTTCATTCATCATGTGTCGCAGTCAATTCAAGCACCCAAAATTATTGCCCGTATCAGTAATGACCTGAGTGATAGTATTGATGACTTGTTTCCTGACAGTCTTGGCAAAGAACTTACTCCCACACCCAAAGCTCACCCTCAAAATCTACCCAATTGGAAGAATGATGACGAGACCGAGGCTATCCCAACCACTCAGAGTGGCTATCTACAAATGGTCGACGACGATACACTTCTGAATATCGCGCAGAAACATAAGCTGCTCATCAATCTAGATGTCTTGCCCGGTCAGTTTTTATATCGAAAACAAACGTTAGTGCGGGTATTCCCAAAACAGCAAGTAAACGACGAGCTAAGAGATGAAATTCAAGATATTTTTATCTTTGGTAGCCAGCGTACACGAACTCAAGATATTGAATTTACGATCACCCAACTCAGCGCTCTAGCAGTCCGTGCCCTATCCCTGGGCATCAATGATCCTTTTACTGCGATTATGGTGATTGACCATCTTGGTGAAGCCTTATGCACCTTGTTGGATCGTCAATCCCCCTCAATATTCCGTTATGATGAAGAGGATGAACTGCGGGTAATCGCTTCCACTGTGACTTTCGAAATGGTATTTCACACGGCCTTTGATCAAATTAGGCATTATGGTTTCGCTGACCCTAAAGTAGCAATACGGCTGTTACAAGTGTTCAAGGCGCTGTGGGAACGGGCTGATAGCCAGACAGATCGTGACCTATTGCAAACGTCGATAGTCACACTGTACGCCGAGAGCCAACCGCGCTTGACCTCAAGTGAAGATCAACGGTTCAGTCAAATGTATCAAGATATTGTCCGTGATTTTCAAACACTCCCTTGAGCTTGTCAATTTCTAAGAACCAAAAATGGGAGAAGGGACATCTCATTGTGAGTTGCCGTCTTCTCCCATCAACCATCTAAATTTTTCCTAGGCGGGACTTAACCCGTTACAGGAATGTTGGCTAACAGCGCGTTACCTTGCAACTGTGCGTAGCGTGTGCTAACCCAGCCGGTGATTTGACCATAGTTGACCTGCCAATAGGTATAGGTTGCATTTCGACCAACAATCGCAATGCGATTGCTCCGAGCAACCTGTCCTAAAATTGCGCCAGCGGAACTCGGATCGCTGCGAACATTGACAGTCGCCAGCGCGATTGCGTAATAGCCCGTTGCTGGCAATTGATCTAAACTTTCACCGGTTGCGGATGTTACCACCGGCACTAGCGGTGGATTGTTCACATCGAAAAAGCGCCAGTAAACCCAACCCACTGTACCGTAGACATTGATTTGCCACCATGAGCTGTCTGCGTTACGGCCAATCACCGGATAGCTTTCATTCAGGTTGACTTTCAGGAGAACGCCAGTGTTGGTGTCTGGTCCACGCCGGACATTCAAGCGGACTGCTGTGACCACTGTTCCGGTAGTCGTTGCAGTCGGGTTACTGGGCGCAGGTACGCCAACGTTAATCGGGCTTAGACTGTAATCTAGGAAGGCAATACCGTTAGCCTCATAATAATCGACCTGAACACGGTGTTGTCCTGCCAGCAGATAAATAGCGCTGGTGTAGGTCACGTTCGTGGCAGGGTGCCATTCATCAATCAGAACCGCACCGTCAACATAGACGCGCACCCCATCATCGGCATGCACACGGATTTGATAATTGCCAGTGTTAAAGGTTTGGACGCTGGTCCAACGGGCGGAAAAATTATCACCTAGCATATTAGCGCTTGGTGATCCTGCTCCCCAGTTATGAGAAGGCGTACTTTCGCTGGCGATGCGCGCGGGCGTGCCAGCCAAATTCGGATTAGAGTAATATTGAGCTGTCCAGATGCCCCCGACTGGAAGTGGGGCTTGCGGTACAGGGAAATTCGGCCCTATTGGATTGGTCGCAAGGTTCACCCATGAGACATACACATAGGCATTACCTGTCACTTCTCTATAATCCACTTGAACGTGATGCACGCCTGCTTTTAAGATGACATCAGCCGACAAGATTTGCCCGACAGATGGATTATTGATGGTATCGATCTGCGGTTGATAGGGGAAATTGACTCGCAGCGCAACCTGATCATCCGCTAAGACGTAAAAGCGGTAAGTTCCTGCCTCAAAATAGGGATCGATCGCCCAGCGCACACTAAAGTTATCGGCGTTGACTTCCGGTGCGGGCGATGCTGTTCCCCAATTAAAGGCTAAGGCTCCATCTTGACGGGTGAGCACAGGATCACCGCTCAAGTAAGCGTTGTTATAATATTCGCCTGTCCAAGCGCTTCCCGATTGGGCAGAAGCTGGCTGGAAGGCCACACCAAGTAAGATGACAAGTACAAACGATAGCCATAACCGGAAAAGTTGTGCAATCTGAGAACGAAAGTGAGTTGAAACCATAAAACCTCCTTAGCGAAGTGTGCTGGAGCTGAGGTTTCCAATTCAAACTGGCAACAAGCTTAGCGGACTGAATGCGAGGGCAAACGAATCCATGGAACCGAACGGGGACACTTCAACGGTTAACGATTACCTTTAACCCTACCAGTCGAATGTATGAATGACGTTAACACTCCCTACAAGCCAATACTTAATCCGAAGATGGCGGCGAAATGGCGAAGTTGGCGAAATGCTGGCAATTCTGGAGTCATATTTGGCAAAATTGCCAATATTTCGGCGGATTGCTCGGCTGGAACTGCGGCAATTGGGGCGGGGAATGACTGTCGCCAAGATTGCCAAATTCAATGCGTTTAACCACAGAGACACGGAGAAAGAAGAGAATAAAAACACAAGTTTACTGTAGAACAAATGGGCTTTAAAATCAAGTTCTCGACAAAGTCAGATTAGAGAAATGAGAAGGGATGAGGTACAAATAGGAGGATGAAAACGACGAAAAAACAAGAGAGATGGAACGATGGGGACTGTCGCTAGAAGGCATCGAAGGCTTAGACGAACGGCTGAAAGGGT
>JBBSBM010000124.1:0-20237 GCA_038251275.1 Aggregatilineales bacterium | reverse complement strand
GCCGGAGGATAAACCCTCCGGCAACATGAATAAAGCCCCGTAAACGGGACTGAATGAGCCTTTAACCGTATGTCGTCCATTAAGCAGATCTTAAAAACAGGGACATTCTTGCCTGAGTTAACGAATACCTACCCCTGAAAGAGGGCTGGGGTAGGGGTTTCTTACTTCTTTCAAGAACTTACATAACGACTTCCTTACCCTTCGTAATACCCATCAATCTTGGTCAGGGCATGGTCGATGATGTCCAAACCTTCCTTGAGTTGAGCCTCGGTAATGGTCAACGGCGGGCAGTTGAAAATCATGTTCCAGCGCACGAAGGTACTCATGCCTTCTTCGCGCAGCGTCTTGTAGACAATTTGCAGCGGTTCGGTGAAAGGCTGCTGGAAAGCCGAGAGCGACTCGCGGGTTTCGCGGTTCTTCACCAGTTCAATCACCTGATGCAAACCCGTACCGCGAATGTCACCAATAGTCGGATGTTTTTCAGCGAGATCATTCAAGCCGCGACGCAGCACCTTGCCCATTTCACGGCTGTTTTCGATCAAGTTTTCACTGCGGTAAACCTCGATGTTCGCCACACCCGCTGCCATCGCCAACGGATGCGCCGAGTAAGTCAAACCCATCGAGAACATGTGGTCATTAAAATAATTAGCGATTTCCTCGCTCACAATCGTTGCGCCCAACGGCACATACCCGCTGGTGATACCCTTAGCCGTCGCGATAATGTCGGGTTGAACATTCGGGTAATGATCCACACCGAACCACTCGCCCGTGCGACCAAAACCGCTCATCACTTCGTCCACAATAAGCAGCATGCCGTACTTCTGGCACATCTGGTGCAGCCGGTTCCAATAGGCTTCGGTCGGCTGAATCACACCACTGGTTCCACTGTAACCTTCAATCAAGATTGCCGCGCACAACTTGGGGTCTTCCATCTGGATAATTTCTTCCAGCATGTCCGCCATAATCAGGTCACCCTCTTCTTGGGTGCGACCGTTATAAACAGGGCTGCGGTAAGCATACGGGTCAGGGAAATGCAGGATGTCCGGCACACCTGAACCGTGCCCATGACGGCGCGGATCACCACCAGCCGTCGCCGCACCAAAGGTCGCCCCATGAAACGAGCGCCAGCGCGTCAGAATTTTCTGTTTGCCGGTGAATAAACGGGCAATCTTGATGGCGTTTTCAATCGCGTCCGTACCGCCGTTGGTGAAGAAGGCTTTACTCAAATTGCCGGGGGTAATTTCCGAAAGCAGCTCACCGAGTTGACCACGCGCTTCGGTGGCGATGCTCGGTTGCACGTAACCCAGCTTGCCGATTTGCTGGCGAATAGCCTCAATAACGTGCGGGTGGCCGTGCCCGATGTTGACGTTCACCAACTGCGATGACCAGTCGATATAACGCTTACCTTCACTGTCCCAGAAGTAAACACCCTCGGCATGATCCATCACAATCGGATTCCACGCATTTTGCACTGACCAACTGGCAAGCGTATAATCCTTGTTATTCTTCACAATTTCGGCGGTGGTCGTCATTTCCAATTGCTCCTTCAATAAGCTGATGTTCACCAGCAACCATGCTGTCCCATCTTGCAATACATTGAACCTGAATGCGCCTATTGTAATCCACAATCCATACTCAGCCCAACAGGTGGACTCGGTCTTTTCCCGTCAGCATGCGGGAACCACTGCCATTATGCTCATCGGTTTTTTATGTGCTTGGGCTATAATGCTCTGAAAATGAAAGGTCGTAACAAATGACTATTAGTATTATGTTGATCACACTGCTCGCTGTGGGCGGTTGGTTTTTTTGGCAGGGTAAATTTAACTTTGGTTCAATTCAGACTGAAGGACGACACGTTAAAGCTGCCGGAGCAGTCTTAATGCTGCCCGCAGCCGGTTTTGTGCTGCTCAGTTTTGTATTCAGCATCATATCGAGCAGCAGTACCGGTTCGGCACAATTTGTTTCGGCTGTGCTTAACTTTTTTCAGTTAGTCATGATGATTGTCGCGGTCGTAGTGGCCTATATTCTGATCGCTGATCCACCGAATGCGCCCAATCTTCCCGGCATCTTGGGTCAGATTCAAATTGAACGTCGCGGTAAACCTTCTCAGCCGCCATCATCGCCTTCATCCAAGCCCAAACAGCCGCAGCGTCCTGTCCAACGGCATCCGCTAGAAAGTTTTATGCCGGCGCGGTCTCAACCGATCAAAGTGTCGAATGTCATGTCGATCAAAGAGGCAGCAGCTTATATGGGGATGAAGCCCGAAGACATTATGGGGTTAATTGACGCAGGTAAATTACCAGCCGCGCGGGATAGCAGTGGTTTCCGTATCGCACGTTCGGTGTTGGACGAACTTAAGAATCCGACTGTGACCTAAACAAAGTTACAATTTTCGGTCACGAGTCCACGCCGCCAGCGTATATAACTCGGCGAAATCTTCACGCCCTATAGACAGGTAGCGATTGATGGCTTCATCTAGGGTTACCAACTCAACTAATGTCACCTGTTCTGCATCACTGGGGTTTAATGGCTTACTGACAATCTCAACCTCACCGTAGCTCACATAACGGTAAAAATCGGGGTGAGGCAAGTGCGGGCGATAGGGCTTAGGGGCATTGGAATGGCAGTGCCACGCGCCCAACGGGGTAATGGTTTTCAGCCGTACTCCCGCTTCCTCTAGCAATTCGCGATTAAGAGTCTCGGCATGCGGTTCGTTCGGTTCTCGTGTGCCACCCGGCAGCTCCCAATAATAATGGTCGACTTGGATGATGAGCCATTTGTCACCAACGTAAGGGACTAGATTGACGTTACTAATCAGGTCATCTTGCGGAGGCATTTGCCATAACTCAAACTGCATTTGAATGGGTTCGCGGTAAGTTGTGTTGAACAAATGCGGAAAGCGCGAATGCAAGTCGCTCATGATTGCAAGTATGCTCCTATTTGCTGTGCGGCAGTCTGCCCCGCCAAAATGCGTTCTGCCAAGCCTAATCCATCATAATCACTGCCGACCAAGCGGATTCCCTCTGGTAGCATTTGTTTAAGTGCATCCATTTTCTGCTTAAAGTTAGGCAAATGCGGCGGCAAAGGATCAGCATCTTCCCAATAATCGACACGGCTGATAACAGGTGTTTCCTGTGCTTTGATTTCACGGTGAATTTCCTGCACAATCGCCTCGGCAACTACTGCTTTGGGGAGCATTCGCACCCCAACATTCAGTAGGATATGGTCAGACGGTACACGATGGGAGTCATCTGTCCACGTATAAAAAGGAATAGCCACATCCCACGGGAAAATCGGCGGCACAGGCATGTCGCCTTTTTTATAGCCAATTGAAACACGTGTAATCGTGTCATAGCCGTAATCGAGCAAACCCAAACTCAATTCGGGTGTCAGCGTGCGGAACATACGCTCGGCGTGGCGGGCAGGTGCAGCAACGATAACCGCAGCCGCTTCCCACATAAGACCGTTCTCCAAACACAGAGTAAATTGCCCGTCTAATGTGCCAATGCTGCTGACCGCCATCCGGTGAATGAATGTACCTGTTAAGTCCTTTGCCAGAGCATCGATAACCATCTGTGAGCCGTTAGCAAAAGCCACAAGATCACGTTTATGACTGTCAAAAACGGGACACAACACATCTTGTAAACCGAGATCGTTTAAAAATGCCCAATCTTCATCGCGATGAAAGGCAAACGCGCCTCCATCCAACACAAATCCGTCGCGCTGTTCGCTAATGATGCTGCCGCCTAAACGCTTCTTAACTTCGATCAAGCGATAGGGAATCTGAAGACGCTGCAATTCGCGGGCGGCAGCTAATCCACTTAGGCCACCACCAATAATTACCACATCACGCATAGGTTGTATTATTTCCTAATGAACCACATGTGTGCAGTATAACGATAAATGTAACTGCTTTGAAGTGTGAGGCTTTATTAAGACTTTATCAAGCGCCTTATTTAGGCTTTGTCTTGCAAATAAACTTGCAACTCATCCAATGAGCGCACCAGTTTATTTAACGAGCATTCCAGCATGATATTGACGACCTGAAATTTAAACTGTAAACGCCAATCGGTATATACACCAACCAGATCCTTACCTTTGGCGTAGGCATAACCCAATTCCCATGATGTTCCATCATCAGTCGTGATGCCGTTCAAGTTAGCGATCACAATGTCGCAGCGGTCAATCGCCGCTACATCCTCAGCGAAAATTGCAGGAATATTTGACTCGCTTTTAATCTTACCTTCTGTGCCATCCCGGTGCGGCAGGAATGTAGTAAAGCCGGCCTCAGCAGCAACCCGTTCAATCTGTTCATCAAACCAGCGTTCACCCTCATTAAATAATGGGCCAGCAATGTAGGCGTTTGGCATTTATATCCCTTTTTATGTGGAGGTCATTTAGTCCGATTTATTGGGTAGATTATGGCCCATATCAAGATCGTCAGCCACAAGCAATTTACTGCTTGCACAAAACCGCTATTTAACATATTCTTAAAGAGCCGTTCATGTTCTTAAAGTTTACTTAACATAGAAATCGACGGTATCACAGGCTAGCAAACCATAATCCAAGCGCAGCCATGTGATAGAAGACAAATGAAAGGGTTGTTGCAATGAGCGCTTTTACACAGGTTACAAACCAGTTTTACGGAATTTTTAAACGGAAACCGAACCGTTTTATTGTATGTCTGAGCGAGCAAGCAGCAAAAAGCTTCGACGGTACACAGGCGTTGTTAGCCTTTATGCGTAAACCGGAAAAGCAGCAAGCCGCACGCGTTTATCGACTTGAAAAAGAAGCTGATGCTATCCGTCGCAGCTTGATTGATGATCTTAACCGTAGTTTCGTCACACCGATTGATCGCGAAGATTTATTCGCACTGTCACGGGCGATTGATGATGTGTTGGATTACGCCTATTCCACCACCAATGAAATGTATGTGTTGGGTGTTGCTCCCACAAAAGATTTATGTGCAATGGCACAATTACTATGCCAGAGTGCTAAAGAACTCTGTTTGGCGATTGAAGCCCTCGAACATCAGCCGCAGGTTGCCAACACCCACTCGATGCGGGTGAAAGCGATTGGTAATCGGATGGAACGCTTGTATTCAGAGGCGCTGGCACAACTTTTTGATTCGCCCACTGACTTAAAAGATGTCGTGCGAATGTTTAAGATGCGGGAAATTTATCGCCACATGTTCCGTGCGGTCACCAGCGCCGAACAAGCCGCTAATGTACTGGGGGATATTGTCATCAAATTTTATTAACGCGGAAACTCTCTTTGTGGCATAATATGTGAAAAGTGCGAGGAGATTTCGTTATGGCTGAACTCGTCACAACACGTATGACTGCCGCAGAATTTTTGGCGCTGCCCGAAACCAATCAGCCAACCCAACTGCTGAATGGAGAGTTCATTGTGAGTCCTGCGCCAGTTCCCCAGCACCATCGTTCCAGCCGTCACATTGAATATCTAATTGAAGCGCTTAAGCCTAATGGTGAGGTTTTTCACGCGCCGATTGATCTTTATCTAGATGACAAAAATATCCCTCAACCAGACGTAGTTTGGATTGCTGAAAACAGCCGCTGCATTGTCAAGAAAAAATATCTACAAGGACCGCCTGAGCTTGTAGTTGAGGTTTTCTCACCAAGCACAGAGCTTAAAGATCGCAAGGATAAGTTCAACCTCTATCAACGTTTTGCCATTACAGAATACTGGATGGTTGACCCTGAACTCGAATTTATCGAAGTCTATGTGCTGGAAAATGGATTTTACAAGCGATTAGGCGTTTTTGAACCGGGCGAAAGTTTTGTTTCATCCATTCTAGGCAACAAAACCGTCGAAGTCAGCAAGATTTTCTAGGTTTTGACAGCCTGCAAGGTGAACCAGAAGGTGCTGCCTTGTCCGGGGTTGCTTTCCACGCCAATGTTCCCGCCCATCGCTTCAACCCACGCTTTAGCAATCGCCAAACCTAATCCGGTGTTGCTGCCCGCGCGCGAGTCATCGCCACGATAAAAACGGTCAAATAAATGGGGTAAATCTTCGGGTGAGATTCCTTTACCCGTATCAGTAATCCGGATGCGAACGAAGTTAGCAAGTTGCTCGGCGGCGATGGTGATACTCCCACCCGGTGTATAACGCAGGGCATTGCCTAGCAGATTATGCATGACCTGTACCAAACGATCAGGATCAGCCTGAACAGTTGGCAGTGGCGTTTCCATAACTTCGATGTGGGTATCCTGCGCCTCAGCCGCCAGCGCGAACTGTTCGATTGAGCTGCTTAAGGCAGTCTTCAATTCGACGGTTTGCAAATTCAATGGCAGTTGTCCGCCTTCGGCTAAGGCCAATTCACGTAAATCGGCTACGAGGCGACTCATCAATCGGGTTTCGTCATAGAGGGTCGCTACCTCGCGCAGTTCCAACGGATAAACACCGTCTAAAAGCGCTCGCAAATTACCCTGCATCACGGTGAGCGGTGTGCGAAGCTCGTGGGCAATATCCGCCATGAGATTGCGTCGCAGAATCTCGCCACGCTGCAACGCGTCAGCCATCGAGTTAAATGCACGTCCAACTTCAGCGACTTCATCTGTTCCTTGTACAGCAACCCGCCGATCCCATTTGTGGTCTGCGAAATCGTGGGCAGCGCTGGATAAACCGGCTAACGGTGCGGCAATCGTCCGGCTGATTCCGAAACCCAATACTGCGCCGATTCCGCCTGCCGCCAAAGCCGCGATAATTAAGGTGACATACAACTGATCCAAAAAGCGATCTTCAGGTGTGCGAGGAGGTTGCCCCGGCGGAAAGCGATTATCGCGAGGACGATTCATTATATCTGCAGGCGGTTTACCTACGGAGGCATTGTTCTGTGGTGGAGGATTTTGGGCAGGATGGGGTGTACCTGCGAATGCTGTTGCTAAGGCTTGATTTCGTTCGTCAACATAGCGGTGAAATTGGTCACCCGTGCTCCAGCCAGCCAGCACTGCCACAATGATGACTGTAACCAGTGCAACACTTAAAAAAGCAACCGTTAGACGTACCCAAATACGATTCACGCGACACCCTCGCAAAAGCGATAACCAACACCAAAGACCGTTTCAATATAACGGGGTCGGGCTGGATCATCACCAATTTTCTTACGCAAATTCTTGATATGTGTATCCAGCGTTCGCTCCAGACCATCGTAACTGTAGCCAAGCGCTTTCTCGACCAATTCTTCGCGGGTAAAAGCATAATTGGGATTTGCCATCAGTGCGCTAAGGATCGCAAATTCCGTGCGGGTAAGATCAACGCTTTGGTTCTCATGCATCAGTGTGTGTTGGTCAAGGTCAAGCCGGAGCGTGCCGTTTTCCAGAACATGCGGCGGTTGAAAACCACCACGTGAACGGCGCAAAATAGCCTTGACTCGTGCCACCACTTCTAAGGGATTGAAAGGTTTGGTCAGATAATCATCCGCACCCAATTCCAAGCCGCTGATTTTATCGGTATCTTCGACCTTAGCCGTCAGCATCAGAACCGGAATATCTGCTAAATGATCATCTGCTCTCAGCCAGCGGATAATTGACCAGCCGTTATGTCCCGGCAGCATCAGATCAAGTATAACCAGATCAGGGCGTTCTTTCTTAATCATGTGCATAGCGGTTTCGCCGTCGTAGGCCATCATCACGATCATGCCGGCCTGCTCTAGATACGACCGTACCAGCCGGACAATCTGCTGATCATCATCTACTACTAAAACGCGCTGCGCCATAATCTCAATCCTTACGTTATATCAGGAGTCTAGTCACAATTCATCGTAAACGCAAAGAGGGCGAACTTATGCTCGCCCTCGATACTTTCCCAATTACGCGTTGGCTGCTGCTGTTGCTTCCGGTGTCGCATCCGGTGCTACCGGAGCGTTGTTACCGGGGCCACCATTGCCGTTACCACCGGGACGGTTACCCGGACGACCGGGGCGATTACCGGGGCCGCCAAAACCGCCCATCGGCCCACCAAATCCACCAAAACCGCCGCGTCCATTCGCATCCATCTTCTGGTTAAAGCTGGCCGTCAGATCAGCCTTGAGTAAGGCAATCTGTGCATCAGCCTGTTCCTGTGTCAGCTTGCCGTCAGTGACAGCGGTCTTGAGAGCCGTTTCATGCTCGGCAACAACCGCGTCCACAACTGCGCTGAGTTCGACGTTCTTTTCTTTAGCAATGTCAGCAACGGTCTTACCAGCCTGAAGATCAGTTTGGAGGGTCGCTGCATCTTCGCCCAATGCTGTGGCGATGACATCAAGGATTCCATTACCACGCTGACCGAAGCCGGGGCGATTGCCAGTGCCTTGCGCCATGCTCTTGGTAAACATCACGTTCAGATTGGCCTTGAGCAGCACGATTTGAGCATCAGCCTGTTCCTGTGTCAGGCGACCATCGGTGACAGCCGTTGCCAGATTTTCTTGGGCTTTGGCGACAACCGCATCCACGATTGTGGTCAGTTCGACATTCTTTTCTTTAGCAATGTCAGCGATAGTCTTGCCGCCTTGTAAGTCGGTTCGCAGTGTTGCTACGTCAACACCCAATGCATCGGCAATCACCTGAAATTCGCCGCCCATGCCCATACCTTGACCGCGTCCCGGTCGTTGACCCACTGCTGGGGGTTGGGCTTGATTCTGTCCTTGTGCCGGTGGTGTGGTAGTCCCACTGGGTGTCTGGGCTGCGACCGCTGCAACTGATATCGCCAGCGCGGCAATCACTAGCGCGACTATTCCCGTCTTCAAACGCTTCATAGTATTACAAACTCCTTTTGCATTTTCGAACGCCCGATGCGTTCTGCTCTACGAATATCAGGTTAGCAAGGTGCTATGGAGAAGTGGTGGAGATTTGCATAACATTACCTAAAATTAGATTTTTCATCGGAATAAATCCTCAGTAGCAATAAAATAGGGCAACCCCATGGTGGATTGCCCTGCTGGCTGACATACGAAGCGATTTTAGTTATCGAGGCTGATAGAGGTAATGCTGCCGTTGGTTTTGAAATCAGTTGTATATGAAACGGTAGCCGTTGCTTGATAGGTTAAGCTGCCCTGTTTGATAACGACCTTAGGCTTTGAGGTATAACCTACACCAGCCTTGGTGATCGTAATTGCGGTAATCTTTCCATCAACCATAACTGCCGAGGCTGTCGCTTGAGTGTGAGGCCATGTCTGTCCTAATGAGCCTTTGTAGCGATAGTAGTTTGAAACCTCATCGAGTTTTTCATTGGTAATGCCATAAGGAGCGAGTACTTTCAACAAAGCTTTTTTATTAGCCTGTGCTTCTTCAGGGGTTGGCCCTCCAACCTTTGCCGGAGTCACACCAGAAAATGCCTCACGGAAAACGTCTGGTGTCACGCCCAGCATCGAAGCGATTAGTACCACCGGGCGACCATGATCACGCGAGTCGGTTTCAAATCCGCCTGTGATGGTTACCGATACATTAGATGCCTTCACATCAGAGTTGGTTGGCGATTCCGCTGCTACCGACGCGACAATTGTCCCTAATACAGTTATCACGAATGCTGCTATTCCGATCTTAAAACGTTTCATGTTCCAATCCTCCGTTGTTGATGAATAACTCACTTCCGCGCAGATCACCTTATCAATCACCCATGGAGAATTGGTAGAGATTGCACAACGGAACGTAAAATCGGTCAAGCATTAGCAGAAAACAAAACAGAGCAACCGCTTATAGGTTTGCCCTGTCTTTGAGTGATGGTGAGTGCATCAGATTAAGGACTGGCTGTTCTCGGAATGCGTTGTCTAAACTTCTGGATGATTCCGCCACCAAGCGTTTGCACGATGATGAACACGGCTGCTGCTGCGAATAAGAACCACACATTGTAAAGTACGCCGCCGATTGCCGACCAACTCATGCTGCTTTGGTCACCACCTTCACCACGTTGGCCTTCAGCTTGCGGCTGCGTGCCGGTGTTCTGGTTGCTCACTCCGGCAGGAGGGGCTCCACGCTGTCTGCCTTCACCACTACCGATCAATGCGCCCAAGGGGTTTTCGAAATTGCCGCTGGCAGCCAGCCCTAATCCTGTTAGGCCAATCAGTAGGACGAAAATGGTAATCCAGAGTGCTTTGCGTCGATTATTTTTGCGGTTCATAATTTACCCCTGTGCAACCGATTGCTTGAGGGATAAGGCTGGTGCAGTCGTTAACTTGGGTGTCTTGCCTTTGATACCCGGTATGCGAAACAGATACTTCTTGCTGTTCGACAAAATCCACTTCCAATGGATCGCCACGTGGGTGCCGACCAACATCAAACTGAAGTTGCTGGCGAGAACATGCAAACTCTTAAACGTCATTTGCGCGTCCCGTGCGACACCCAGATTTAAACCGAGCGTCTCTGAAATCAGAATACCGGTGACGATGATAACCGCCATATCAACCAAGAGTGCCGCATTCAAGATATAGCTCAGTCGTGAGCTGTGGAACAGATTATGGAAGAAATTCTTCGTGATGTTCCAAACCCATTTCCAGTGCAGAACGATGTGTGTGAGTAAGGTAACACCGATTGCGACACCGATGAGTTCGTGATTACGCAATCCGGTGAAATGACGCTCCAACTCGACGACAAAGGCCAGAACGAGGCCCATGTCCAAAAATAGATTGAGCTTGGTGGTATTGATTTTGAAGAGATTGAATTTGCGCTTCTGAACGACTGCTTGTTGAACTGCCATTGTACACCTCCGTGTGGTGATTACTCTTAAACGTCTTGGCTACTTGCTGTATCCGACGACTTGATGATTAGAATATCGAAGAGGTGTGCAGAAGTTGTGAAGGTTTACACAAATCTACCTTAAATTATTTTTGAGCGAGGATGAGTTAGAATTAAACAAAAAAACAGAGCAACCCATATTGGATTGCTCTGTTTTGAGGGGGTTGGAAACATACGACCATTCGAAATCGTCTCAGGCCATGTCCTTTGAGAAATGAGGAATATCATAGTAATGCATCAATGACATGCTCAAAGGACATACATTTAGAATAAACAATAAATCTGGAGATATTGTGAAGCACAGATGAATTTGAGTAAATTCCACTGGAAATGCCTATCCTTCCAAATAAAAACAGGGCAATCCGCTGATGGATTCCCTGTGTTTAGAAGTGAATGGTTTAGCTAGGATGCGGTTGGCTGGACAGCTTCGTTAGCGCGTTTGCCCATTGCTGGATGGTAGTAGGTCGCAGCAAGTGCCAATACTCCGGCGAGACCTAACATACCCGGAGCGAGTATCGGCGCGGTTCCCAGCAATGCGGCAAGGAACGAGTCAATAGTTGATTGATTGGGGCGCATTTCCACCTGAAAGTCGATATTGCTTGCCAGATGTAAATACCCACCCAGCAAACTTCCGAGGATAACAGCAAGCATCACAATTCGCAGAAACCAAATCGTGTTGCGACTCGGTCGCCATTGAACCGCCAGCACACTCACGAAAGCCAATACGCACAACACAAATGGGATGAGTTGATTGGTTTCTTTATAGTGCTTTTCCAAGTACAACTCGACCATCGTCCCGACACACAAACACTCGACAATAATCAGCAGAAAGCGCCGCATCCAGCGTTCAAACGTAACCGCATTCATGAGTCTATCCTTAGATTAGGCCGCTGGTGTTGCAGTGACTTCGGGCGTAAAGCCATCCAAGAAGTTCTGGGCGAAAGTCACTTGTTCGGATGTCAGATAAGTTCCCAATTGGGTGAGGAATACGTCGTTTGTACCATAGGGACGGGCAGCGATTAACTCGTTAGCAATCGTATCATCAACACCGGGAATCTGCTTGAGCGTTTCCACATCGGCCTGATCAATTTGGATCGGTACATAAACATACGGTTCCCATGCCGCGACTTGGGCATCACCCACATATTTGCCAATTTCCTGACGGAACTGCAAGACGCTGACATACGGGCGGTATTCCATATACTCGCGCACCATGCGGTTATTCATGTCGGGAATGGTCAGGAAGTCATCACCTGTGGCGGTGTTCAGATTGAAGCGCACAAAGGGTTCTACTGTGGCTTCGGCGGTTGCCTCGGTCGCCATCGTGGCTTCAGGGGTAACCTCTGGCGCAACATAGCCTTCCAAGTAATTCGGCGCGAAAGTCATTTGGTCTGGCGTCAGATAAGTTGCCAATTTAGCGAGGAAAGCATCATTAGTGGTGTAAGGACGAGCAGCGATTAACTCACTCGCAATCGTATCATCCACACCCGGAATTTGCTTGAGCGTTTCCACATCCGCTTGATCGATTTGGATCGGCACATAAACATAAGGTTCCCATGCTGCGACTTGGGCATCACCGACATATTTGCCGATTTCTTGCCGGAACTGCAAGATGCTGACATACGGGCGGTATTCCATATATTCTCGCACCATACGGTCATTCATATCGGGAATGGTCAAGAATTCATCCCCGGTCGCGGTGTTGAGGTCAAAACGGGTGAAACTTGGCGCAACAGTGGCAGTAGCTTCTGGAGTCGCATCCTGCGCTCCAACCAATAACACCGCACTTGCCGCGAAAATAGCAATGATGAATACAACGAACAAACGAATACAGCTGAACATAGATTTCCTATCCTTAGTTAAACTGAAAGGGGGTGTCCTTTGAGTGTTGGGAACATCATGTGGGCAGCGTAACGAAGACCTCAAAGGACATTAAACTAGGTTAGCCAAAGTATGTGGAGAAGATGTGAAGAATAGATGTATAAGACTTAAGAATCCGATTTAGACAGTGAGCATTTCTAACCATAATTCAGTTAATGCTTTGGAGATGAAATCGTATATGTATCGACTAAACCGCCACCAATCGTAATGAAGCGTGTCGTCATCGATTTGTCTGTCACATCCACTAATAATGCACCAAAGTTACAGTTGTAACGCACTTCGCTGCCATCAATCGGTGTCTTGAAATTATATAAACTCTGTCCACCTGCACCATCCACGATATAGGGAAAACCATCTTTGACAATGCGCTCGTAAACATGGTCATGCCCATTCAGTACTAACGTTGCACCCCATTCGGCAAACGGCCACTGCATCCAATCACTCGAACCATGTTCCGAAGAGGAATAGACAGGATGATGGAAAACCACGACCTTATAAGTGGCTGTTGAATCCGCCAACGCATCTTTTAGCCACTTGCCTTGTATTGAATCACTGCTGACACCATCGGGTTCGCGAGTGTCGCTGTCCAACATGAAAAACTCAACCGCGCCTTGTAGGACACGATAATAGCGTTCATTTCCAGGCAGTATGAAATAATTCAAGTAGGGATCAATACTGCCAAAACCCCAATCGTGATTGCCTAACGATGGAAAGAAGCGATTTTCTTTACTACCTTCGCCGTATTGACCTGTGTAATCACCAACATAAGTGTGGTAATACTGCCCGATATTGGCATCAATCGTCATATCCAACCCGAATTCATAATTATTGTCACCGGTCGTGACCATAAAATCCGGGTGCCAACCAGTAACCATTTCAGCAACAGATTGCTCACTTTTGCCTGCCGCGCCGAAATCACCAATGACTGCAAACCGCATGGTATCTTTAGGTTGTGCTTCGACAGTGTAATTTTCTTGTTCAATCGGACAATCAGGAGCAGCAGTTGTAACAATGAATTGAGCACTATTCATAACGAAGAGTAATAGCGGCAGCCTAGCTATCGATTTGCTGATAGACCACATCTTTCAGTTTCTCCAGATAACCAACACTTTCATACTACATCATCCAAGCCGCTTTCTGATGCTGTGGCTTTGTGTTAAAGTCAACAAAATTAGGTTTGTCGTTTATTGAGATAAAAGGATGAATTTGATGTCACCTAGCATAGTGCGCCCACAAATTCACTTTACACCGCCCACAGGTTGGATGAATGATCCGAATGGGCTGGTTTACTTTGAGGGCGAATATCACCTGTTTTACCAGCACAATCCTAACAGCATCTCCTGGGGGGATATTCATTGGGGGCATGCGGTGAGTACCGATTTTGTTCATTGGGAACATTTACCAGAAGCGCTTTATCCTGACGAAATCGGCACCATTTGGTCGGGTAGTATCGTGGTGGATAAGGACAACACATCAGGATTACTGCCGGATGGTGGCCTTGTTGCGCTCTTTTCCTACGCCAACCAGAGCCAAGGCTTGGCCTACAGCAGTGACAAGGGTCGCACATGGACAAAGTACGCGGGTAATCCGGTTCTGCCCAATGATGGCTCAAAAGATTTCCGTGATCCGAAAGTGGTGTGGTCAGAAGTTGATCAATGTTGGCGGATGACCATCGCAGTCAATACCAGTATGCGATTTTATAAGTCGCTTAATCTCATTGACTGGATGCTCACCGGCAGCTTTAGTGACGCTGCTTACCCCAATGACAGCGTGTGGGAATGCCCCGATTTGCTATCGTTTAACGTTGATGGGCAAACCAAGTGGGTGTTATATTTCAGCTTGTCCGAAGGTGGCGCACCAGCCGGCGGCTCTGGCACTTGCTATTATGTAGGCAACTTTGACGGCAGCACCTTTACGTCAGATGACAACAAACGCCTGTGGATGGATGCAGGCAAAGATAGTTATGCAGGCACTACGTGGTCACATCTGCCCGACGAACGCACGGTATTTATCGGTTGGATGACCAATCAACGTTATGCTGGCGAAATTCCCGCTACAACGTGGCGCGGATCAATGACCTTGCCGCGTGAGTTGTCACTCAAACAAACGGCCTCTGGTTGGCGACTCTTCTGGCAGCCATTACACGAGCTCACCCTGCTGCGCACCTTACCCCCACAGCAAATCCTCGAAACACATATCTCAGAGGCACAACCGCTGCACCTCGGCAGCATTACTCAGGCCGTTGAAATCAACATCTATTTTGAAGTTGGCACGGCGACCGAATGTGGCATTCGCATTACAGGTGGTGACTCACATTTTACGATTGGCATCAACTGCCAGCTGCAAACCATATTTGTTGACCGCACCACTTCCAATGGCTTTGATAATCTTGATTTTCTACAATGTCACAGCACACCACTCGAATCGCTCGATACGGTCAAACTGCATCTGTTTATTGACACCGGTTCAGTTGAGGTGTTCGTGAACGACGGCGAAATTGTCTTCAGTGAACTCCTATTTATGGATGCATCAGATCGTCAGCTTGATTTGTACTCCAACGGTGGTGAATCAGTGGTTAAAGAGGGAAGTTTGTATACATTATCGTCTATCTGCCCCTAACGGCTTTATTCGGTAACTGTCTGATGGTCAGCCTTTGTGTTAGAGTCTGCCTAACCAAGCATGAAGGAGTCATAAATGACGAGTAACACCGCAACATGGATCGAAGAAGATCAACATCAACTTCACCCGCTGCAACATCCCAGCCGACACACTAATCCGCTGGTGATCGAACGGGCGGAAGGTATCTACCTGTATACCAGTGACGGTAAGAAAATTTTGGACGGCATGGCGGGACTGTGGAATGTCAACATTGGTTACGGGAGCGTTGAAATAGCCGATGTCGCCCGTGAGCAAATGATCAAGCTGCCCTTCACCTCAAACTTTGCGGGCATGACCAACATACCTGCATCGCGGTTGGCAGAAAAATTGTCCGGTTATGCTTATTCCAATTTAAAAACTACCCTGTTTACATCGGGCGGCTCGGAGTCCAACGAGAGTGCTTTTAAAACAGCTTTCTTTTATTGGCAGCGGATGGGCAAGAAAGACAAACTGAAAATTATCGCCCGCAACAGCGCATATCACGGCATTTCGATGGCAGCGACCAGCGCCACCGGAATCAGCCGTTATCACACGCCATTTGGGCCACAGGTTCCCGGCTTCCTACACATCCCCACGCCAAATCCACATCGTTACGATGGTGACATCAAAGCAGGGGAAACGGTCGGACAGGCCGCAGCACGTGCTTTAGAAGAAGCTATCCTGCGTGAAGGGCCGGATACGATAGCGGCGTTCATCGCAGAACCTGTACAAGGTGTGGGTGGTGTGATCGTTCCGCCGGATGATTACTTCCCATTGATCCGCGCGATTTGCGATAAGTATGAAGTCCTGTTGATTGCCGACGAGGTGATTACCGGATTCGGACGTACAGGCGAAATGTTCGCGCTTAACCATTGGAATGTGCAGCCGGATATTCTGACATTTGCCAAGGGCATTACCAGTGGCTATATTCCGTTGGGCGGCATGCAAATTTCGGACGTTATCCGCGATGCCATCTGGAACGCGCCCGAAGCGGAGTCGTATATGCACGGCTATACCTATTCGGGTCATGCCACAGCTTGCGCGGTTGCCCTCAAGAACATCGAAATCCTCGAACGGGATCACTTGGTACGCAACGCTCGAACCAGCGGCGAAATCCTACTGGAAGGATTGGCGGCATTGACCGAATTCCCGCAGGTCGATAATGCGCGTGGCAAAGGGTTGCTGTGTGCGATAGAGATTGTTAAGGATAAAGCCACCACCCGCACCCCCGATATGGCGACCGCCAACGCGCTGATGGGTGCGGCAATGAGCGCGGGCTTGCGGACGCGCGTAGTTGGCAATGCGCTGGCCTTCTCACCACCCCTGACGATTACCGCCGAAGAGGTCGAAAGTATCGTGCAGACGATGGGTGATGTGTTAGCGAAATGGAATTCGAAGTAGCATTTATCATTAGATCTAGGGAAAAGGGGTGTCTTTTCCCTATTTTGTAATTTGACCCTGATATGAGCGCTCTTGACGATTTACTCAAGTCGATATTTGATGACAAGAAATCAGCCTTCTACCCTGAGTTTGAGGGTTGGATTCGTGAGTCACGTCGCTTTAAAGCATTTGCTACGAGCTACAGCACTAAGATACGGGCAAAACTAAAAAATGCACATGACGAAGGCAGTTTGAAAGATTTACGAGCAGAACTGGAAACTGCAGCACTTTTACTCCGCGAAGAACGCTTCACACTCGAATATGAAAGGTATGCCCCTTTAAAGCAGCGCGGTCCCGATTTCACAGTTACATTCAAAACTCATACACCGTTTAACGTCGAAGTCCGACGTATTCGCAGTAAGGAATTGGATGAGGGCGATAGTGATGCTTATATGGGCAAGTTGATGACGGTACTATGCGACAAGGTAGGGCAAATGCCACCGAGTATCGTCAACATGCTGTGGCTCATAACTGAACAGGATATTTCCGAAGCGGATTTATCCCGCGCGGTAATAACACTGCGACAACTAGCGGAACGCAAAACGGAGGAATTCTTCACACGGCGAGGTTTTAAGAATGCTTCTGACTTCCTCCGACAATACAGCCATTTAAGCGGCGTTGTTTTGCATCAATCGGGCGAGAACGGATTATGGTTGAATCCACTTGCCAAACACAAAGCACCCTCAGAAATCGTGTCAGCTATCCAACACTTAGATAATCGATGAAAAGCAAATCACAAATTCGGTGCTGATCCTCTAAAACTGTACCACTACTATGACAGATACAATATTCAAGCTGAATTGGGCGATAGCAAACTCAGGTTTTGCTTCGCCCATTATGAGCGAGGTTACCGCATCTAGTTCTTCAAATATTCGCTCGTTAGAGATTGTTTCGCGGTCAGGATGTCTTTGGGCGTACCTTCGAACATCACCCGACCACCTTTACTCCCACCTTCTGGCCCCATGTCGATGAGCCAATCGGCGTTCTTGATGACGTGCAAATTGTGTTCGATGACAATCACAGTGTTACCTGAATCGACCAACCGGTTCATGATCTCCATCAGGTGACCAATATCCGACATATGCAAGCCTGTTGTTGGCTCATCCATCACATAGATGCTGCCTTTTTTGTGCAGTTCGCTGGCGAGTTTGATACGCTGGCATTCGCCACCGGAGAGTGTGCTCAACGGTTGCCCCAACTTTAGATAATTCAAACCCACGTCACTCATGGCTTGTAGTTTGCGTGTGACTTCTTTGATCTCGAAGAATTCGAGAGCTTGCTCAACCGTCATTTCCAGCACATCAGTGATGGATTTGCCATTGAGCTTATATTCCAACACTTCTTCCTTGAAGCGTTTGCCGCCGCAGATTTCGCAGGGTGTTTTGATGCTATCAAATGGGCCGAGGTCTGTAAGAATGACACCTAACCCTTGGCAGTTTTCGCACGCCCCTTTGGAATTGAAGCTGAAGAGTGCCGCATTGACCTTATTGGCAGTGGCGAAGGCTTTACGGACATCATCCATAATGCCGGTGTAGGTCGCGGGATTTGAACGGCTGTTAACACCGACTGGCGCTTGGTCGATCACAATCGCATCGGGATGTTGAGCTAGAAATACCTCATTAATCAACGAGCTTTTGCCCGAACCTGCCACACCCGTGACAACCGTCAGCACACCTTTCGGTATATCGACGCTCACATTTTGTAGATTGTTCACCTTGGCATTCTTAATCTCGAGTGCGCCCTTCGGTTTACGAAAACTGTCTTTAATCGGCACTGAGCGATTCATGAACTGCCCCGTCAATGTATCTGCTTTGAGTAAGCCTTCAATACTGCCTTCATAGACTATCGTGCCACCGCCGCTGCCTGCCTTCGGGCCAACATCCACTATATGGTCAGCCACCTTGATGATATCAGGATCATGTTCGACCACAATGACCGTGTTGCCTTTATCACGCAGTTTTTGCAGCAGTTCGTTCATCCGGTGGACATCCCGCGGATGCAAACCAATGCTGGGTTCGTCAAAGATGTACATCACATCCATCAAACTACCACTGAGATGTTTGACGATTTTGACGCGCTGCGACTCGCCACCAGAAAGAGTATCTGTTGGGCGGTCGAGGCTGAGATACGGCAGACCAATATCTACTAAATCTTGTAAGCGTTCGGTTAAGGTTGCGATCAACGGAGCAGAAGATGGGTCTTTAAGGCCTTTAACAATCTGGACTAATTCGCCAACTTCCATCGCAGACAGTTCGGCAATGTTGTAACCATCAATCTTGCAACCGAGTGCAGCTTGACTCAACCTCGCCCCATGACACAGCGGGCAAGTCTGCATAGTGATGTAAGGCTCAACAGATTTCTGCGTGCGCTCTGACAAGGTTTTAATATCTCGCAGGATGAACTTGCGGGTGAACTTATCAACAATTCCCTCAAAGGTTATATTGATGGTTTTGTTCCCGAAGTTGGTTTTGACCTTAACGGGTTCGCTGTGCAGCAGGCGGTGCATTTCTTCGTCGGTGTAATCAGCCAGCTTCTTGTTGCCATCAAACAAGCCAGTTTCCCCGAGGTCCATCCAGCTATCTTGGAACACAATCGCGCCTTCGTTCAGGGACTTGGATGTATCCAGAAACTTGGTCAAATCAACACCGATCTTGCGCCCAATACCATTGCATTCGGGACACATACCCTGCGGATCATTGAACGAAAAGGCGTTGGAACTACCTACAAATGGCTTGCCCACCCGTGAAAAGAGCAGCCTGAGGATTGACGAAATATCGGTTGCTGTACCCATTGTCGAGTGTGATCCGCCGCCCATCCGTTTTTGGTCAACCACAACTGCCATACTCAAATTTTCGATGGAGTCTGCGTCGGGTTGTGAGTAACGGGGCAGAAAGTTACGGATGAACATACTAAAGTTTTCGTTGAGTAGCCGTTGGGCTTCGGTGGCAATCGTATCAAACACAATTGACGATTTGCCCGAACCGGATACACCCGTAAAGATTGTGATCTTTCGCTTGGGAATGCTAAGCGACACATTCTTGAGGTTATTCTCGCGGGCATGGCGAACTTCGATATATTCTTGGGTCACTGTTCTATCCTTTTCGGTTGCTCTATTCACGGATGAGGGACAACATGACGGCACAAGCTCTGGTTCGGGCTTATGCTCTTCTATAAAACCAACGGACACTGTTCAATCTAAAAGGGTAGTTAATTGCTTATATGGACTTGAGAGGTTCACTGTCTGCGGCGAAGGATCGCACGAACAGGAGAAGTGAGGAACTTGTAAGCTGAATAACATCACTTAATGCCTCCTTTTAAACTTCTGCGACCCAGTATGGTACTTTCCAGAAGCCCATAAATCAAGACTTGTTTAGAACTTATGGGCTGTATATTGTTTCAAATAGCGACTAGGTAGGACTGCACTAAACGGTGGAGAAAAGCGACGAAATCAAGCGCATCACAAATCATAGAAGTAGGGCCGCCAATATAGACCTTCCTGAACCATTATGATCGGTGAACATGTTCAAGAATTTGATGAACGCGTTCAGT
>JBBSBM010000123.1:0-20585 GCA_038251275.1 Aggregatilineales bacterium | reverse complement strand
CTTTTCGGTGATTGGGAGAGACTCAACCTCTCCCCAAATCACCTTGAAGGCTCGCTGACACGTCCAGCAAGACTTCCGTAGAAGAGTGTAGCACACCTCCACGAAGTCCTTGCCAGCCTCAGCGATTTCTTAATCGGTTTGTTGAGTGTTGTGGAGGAAATGATTATGACCCGTGTTTTTGTACTGACCAATCATAAAGGGGGTGTCGGGAAATCGACATCCGCCACCAATATCGCCTATGGCTTAGTTGGACTGCTGAGGCGATCAGGAGCCGTCAATTGCCGCGTGCTACTCGTGGATACAGACAGCCAAGCACATGCCTCACTCGTCACGACCGGGCATAAAGATTATGGCGCAGATAATAGCCTGTACACCGTCCTGATGGCGGATCGGAAAGAAGCTGCGAATGTCCTTTCGAATTGCCTTGTGCAAAGCGCTTGGGACGACGACTTACATGTGTTGCCCGCTTCGGCAATGCTTGAAGGTGCCGAACGTGAATTGATGGGTGTAGCAGGAGCACCTTACCGCTTGGCTGAACCGCTAAGTCGGATCGCCAACCATTACGCTGCTATTGTGATTGACACCCGCCCTTCCTTCTCGCTGATGACTGAAATGGGTTTATTGGCTGCCACCGATGCCATTGTGCCGGTTGAACCGCGCTATCTTGAAACAGTGGGGTTGTTATCGGTCATCTCCAAAATCAATGAGATCCGCGAAGGCTGGCGGCATCCTCATCTGCATGTCAGTGGCATTTTGGTTACCAAGATGGACAACCGCGTCAAAGGTCATAAACAACTCCTCGACGAACTCAAGTCGCATAGTATTTTGGGACAACTCGTGTGTGGAGTGATCCCAGCCAATGAAGCGGTATCCTACTCGCATCACCATCATCTGAGTGTGTTCAACTACGACCCAAAAGCTTCGGCTAGCAAAGCCTATGCCCAGATGGTCGGGAAGTTGGTTCATGAAATTGCGGGACAGAAAGCCGCTGTTTCATGAACGGCAAGAAAAGACAGGCCAACACTGGCCTGCTTGACACGATTACGGCTGACATGCTGGGTGGTAGCGGCTTTGATATCGCGACGGACAACAGTTTGCGAGTAGAGCGGATTCTGCTGGAGATGGTACGACCCGACCCCGTGCAACCGCGTCGGGTACTGCCCGAACGCATCTATCAAGCCTTCCATGCCAATCGGATGACACCCACTCAAGCACTGCGAGAACTGATTCAAACAGCCCAACTAGCTGCGCGACAAAATGGTCGACCCTTTACCAATGTCTTAGATTTGCTGGGTAATCCGGATGACGAAACCGAAGCCGAAGCACCACAACTTTCGCCCGAAGAACAGCTCGTGCGGAATTTGGTCAATCTTGCAGTGACCATCCGTGACGATGGGCAAGTCAATCCCCTAACGGTGATCGACGCGACACAAGGTGTGACTCGACTCTATCGCATCGAAACGGGTGAACGACGTTACTGGGCGACATGGTTGCTGCGCGATTTCATCCCCGGCTATGAGAGCGATGGCATGATTCCCTGCATCATTATTCCCGCCGAACGAGCCTCTGCTTTTCGACAGGCAAAAGAGAATAGCGCCCGTACTGGACTATCTGCCATTGCGATGGCACGGCAAGCCGCTCTTCTGTTGCTGTATGTGCACGGCTGTGAAGTCCCGGACGGACCTGTGACTCACGATTTCTACCGGCAAGCACTCGAACTTACGTTGCGAGGCAAACGTGAATTTACAACAGAAATATTGTCAGCAATGGGTGGAATTAGAACGCCGATGTTCAGCCATTACAAAGCGTTGCTTCGCCTCTGTGATGAGGCAGTTGAACTGGCAGACCGTCACAACCTCGATGAAGGTCGATTGCGTCAACTGCTTGAATTATCCCCCGAAGATCAAGTTGAGATGGTACGACAGACTATTCAACTAAATCTGTCCACAAAACAGATTATTGATCTTGTTCATAGCCCTAAACAGGACGCGGATAATCAATACAGTGACTTACCACGCCAAGCTCGCCAACTGGTGAAGTTAATGCGGCCAATGACTGAACTCAGTGGCTATAACTTAGCGCTAGCTTTGGTCGAACAGGAAGGCGATGCCACTGTAGCTCGATTGCGGCTTCAACACTTGCGTAGGTTAATCGATGAGACAGAAGAATATTTAAACGCTCAGTAAAAACGGAAAAATGTTGCCACGTGGCAACATTTTATGAGGTAAACATTATGAAAAATATCCGTGCGCCGCCCTAGAAAACAAAACCCACCAACGAAAACATGCAGGTGGGTGACGGATGATGGATACATTTCAGTGTGGTAACTCCAATGTATCACAGTCCTCCCTCCCCTGCAACTGAATAAACGCCTTTCAGTCCTGTTTTTTGAACCTGACTTCTATTCAGCTTTGCCTGGAGGCACCTATGAATGGCTATTCCGCAGCTGGCGAACTTGATCGCCAGCCTGATCTACTCGCACGTCTACAAAATGTGGTTCGTCAGCTTAATCGATCCGATATCCGGACTGTTTCCGCATTAATAGCCAAAGTTATTGGTGATCAGAATGCCGGTCTGATGGCCGTTGGATTGCTCCATTGGTTTCCAAAATCGAAGAAAGCGGGCGGCTGGGTCTATAAGTCGTGGCGGGACTGGAACGCCGAATGCAACCTGTCCCAGGCGCAAGTCAAGCGGGTACACAGTAGCGGCTTTTTAGAAATGATTGGTATTGAGCGAATCATCATGAAAGCCAACGGCACACCCACCGTACACTATCGGCTGGATCAAAGCAAGCTGATCCAAAAGATCTCGGAATTCCTTGGCATGATGCAAGTGCAAATCCAGAAGTGGATATGTTTAGAAACAACCAATGAGGATGGTGATGATTGCCCAGTGAATGAGGCAGATTTAGACCAACTCAATGAGCTAAATCAGCCTGATGAGAAAGGCGAAGATGAGCCTATTCATGCGGCTGAAAACGCCAAATCTATAACAGACTCTGACTCACAAATAAAACAGCATAAATACAATCAGTCGATACAACATAGCAGCTATTCTGCTGCTGTTGTGGACAGTAAAAGAGAAGAAGAAAAAGAAATTCTCGTATCACTCGGAAATTTCGGGATTGGATATCCTAAAGCGAAGGAACTCATCGAAAAGCATGGTACCAGGCGTGTAGTAGAGGTGATCAAACAGGTAAAAGATCAAAACTGCAAGAATGTTGCAGGCTATATCATTCGAGCACTCCAAGAGAATTGGACATTCTGGTCAAAGCCCGAAAAAGAAGATTATGCTTGGGGTGATGGCAGTGCCTACATTACCGGTAAGTATGCGGCTTTTATCCAGCATTAGACTGTCCTGAATCGAATTAGGACTAAACATCGGAAAGGTGATCCGTTGAGCGTTGCTGTGTGGCACCATGCAGCACATAATGGACTCTCATCGAAACACACAACCGATTGACCTGCGTTGATAGGTTCGACATATATCCTCAATATGCTCGATGAACTCGGCACTCATTGTAGGATATGCGATTGCTCTTTTTGCCGTCGTTGTATTGGACAGGCTGTACTCAAAAGCATTCATTTACAAAGATGACAATACAAAAGGTATTGGGATTAAGCATGAGGATATAAAGGTAGTCTATTCTGCCTAGTTTAAAATCATTCATGAAATCGAGACCAAGTTACCAGCAAACCTCTATGTGCTTGAATGGCATATCCTTATTAATCGGCCCGAACGTCCTTATCCGCGTTATACTGTCATTGAACAAACTGTGCCAATTGCGCTTGCCTTCTTTATATTGCTATTGCGTTCGCGTTAGATCTTGCTCGCTAACCCTAAGTGGATAATAGACAAGCAAATTCGATGAGTAATTTACCAGTGGCTTCATTACGCAAACCGGATTTGATATTACAGCGACATGCCACATACTATGCCAGACTTCTAAGAAGTCTGAATGATCTGTATCGGAAGAATGCCCAAGGAGTGTTAGACGCTGTATCAGCTTTTGATCAAGAACGCGGACAAATTGAGGCTGGTCAGCACTGGGCACAGAAACACTACTCACATAATCCATCTGCCACAAAACTCTGCATTCTGTATGCAGAAGTTGGGATGGAGTTGTTAGAACTGCGCCAGAATTCGTTGCAGCTCATTGGTTGGCTCCAAATAAGTTTGCAGGCAGCCCGTCAAATAGGCGATCGGGAGAGTGAAAACACTCAGCTCGGAAACTTAGCGCTTGTTTATGTTGATCTTGGCGATTACACGCAAGCCATCACTCTGTATCAACAAGCACTTCAGTTAGCCCGTGAAGTTGGGGATCAGTACAGCGAAGAAAACCACCTTGGTAATTTAGGTACAGCCTATTCTGATCTTGGCCGTTTTGAAGAAGCTAAACCATTACTTCTGCAAGCCCTCAACATTTCTCGTAAAACTCATCAAAACGAGGCCACATGGTTAATGAACCTTGGTAATGTCAGTTATGGCTTGGGCGATTTCAGTACTGCACAACAATATTATGAGAATGCTCTTACCATCGCCAAAGTCAAGGGACGATTGCTCGATGAAGCCAGCGCTTTGGGAAATTTAGCTAATACTTTTTATGCGTGTGGAGAATATTTGAAGGCAAGAGAGTATTACCATCAAGTCATGAAAATCCATGAGCATTTGGGGGACCTTCGTAATTTAGGCGCAGACTTAGCCAATCTTGCACAAACTCATCTTTCTCTTGGAGATGTTGATGCAGGATTACAGCATTTATTGGAATCCATATCAATAGCCCAACAAAGTGATGACAAATTGGCTTTGTGTCGGCGTATTATTATCCTCGGTAATTTACAGATCGAGCAGGGGGAGTATGCGACAGGAAAAAAGCAGTTTGAACTTGCCCTTCAATTGGCTCACGAAATGGGTGATCAAAATGATGAAATTGGAGTCTTAGTGTCACTTGGCAAGCTGAATTATCTGATTGCCCGATATAAAGATGCCCAAACACATTATCAGAACGCCCATAACCTAGCGAAAACATTAGGTGACCAATATGATTTGAGTCAGGCACTTAGTGGTTTAGGGTTGATCGCAGCGAAAAGTGGGAACTACCGAAAGGCACTTGAATATCAAGAGGAAGCGCTGCAAATTGCCCAGACCACGAATGACCGCGAAGGTGAAGCATCAGAGCTAACTAATATCGGTAATAGTCATTTTCATTTAGGAAATTACCAAGATGCCGTCTATTATTACACTCAGTCAGTAAATATTTTTCAGGAATTAGGGCTTGATGCCGGAACTCCAATTAAGAATAGGGAATTAGCTCTTGCCAATTTCAAATGATACCAATATTTCCGTAATAACTGTAATAGTTCCTGCCAACTCATAAGACAACCAATGTAGCTCTAGGCAGAGAAAAAGACATTACTTACTTTAGGGGCAATTAAGCAAGACTGACCAATTTAAATTCGACAAACGACTATTTCTAAAGCGAGCATTCTAATTTTATTGCTAGTAAAATACGCTGACTACTCTACCGCTTAATGCCATTTTGACTGAATATCAAGTCCGGCAGCATTTTGAATTTCCAGTTACGAACCTTATCAAGGGAAGAAAGGGTTGCAGATAGAGATTTACGTGATAAAAAGCCAGTCCTAACTACAACTAGACATGATTTGACATAAATCAAACAGACAAAATCACATCCAGCGTATATAATTTGGGTATTATCTACTCTTAACATAGCATAGGGAATTGAATGACTAATTTGCGCTTTGGCGGTTCTGTCTGGTGCAACATAGATGTTGCGCTGCGCAATATAGATGCTATATACAAGCAAAAAATTGAACCTTTGGATTTGACTATTGTCGAATGGTACATCATGCGATTGCTGTATGAAGAAGATGGTCAAATGGCAAGTCGGTTGGCAGAAGGAACAGGGCGGACAGCAACTTCGTTTACGCCTATATTGGATAAGCTGCAAAATAAAGGTTTCATTGAGCGCCGACTTCATC
Organism: Aggregatilineales bacterium; assembly: GCA_038251275.1. Classification (GTDB taxonomy): domain Bacteria; phylum Chloroflexota; class Anaerolineae; order Aggregatilineales; family Phototrophicaceae; genus CFX2. The sequence continues at coordinate 14,583 of JBBSBM010000123.1, read as the reverse complement.
CAGCAGATCGGCGGGCAATTAAGATATATCTAACCGATAAGGGTAAAGGGCTGGAAGAACAAATAAAAGGAAGTCTAGAGATTGATAACAAATTCACTCAACAGTTTAGCGAAAAAGATTTACAAGCTTTTCTGCAGGTGATTGAAAGTTTACAGTCGATGACCCCATAAATTTAGTCTAATCGCGACTATCATTTCATTTAATACAAGACTAAAGCTGTGTTTATGAGCTTGCGCGAAACATCCGTCGCCAACGTCATAGCAATTAAGTTTCCTGATCAAAAGATGTGTATTTTAGAATACGCAATTTTCTTGAAGGAACTGAGGTTGCAATTCATACAGGCGGAGGAAATTTTCATTACACCATGTAATCATATGCTTGATGTCTAAGCTCGTAAAAAGTGCCTTCGCTTGACACAAGTAATTAAAAGCATCCGCGAATTTTTCGTATTCCAAGCATAAATATCCCAAATTGCCAAATGCGGAAGCCATTTCATGTTTATCACCGACTTCTTTGCTCAGTTCTGCGGCTTGTAAATAACAATCATAAGCTTTTTCAACAGCTTTCATATCTGCATAGGTGTTTCCCAAACTGCATAAGATTGATGCACAAGTCCCTTTTGCTCCCTGTTGCTGTGCCATTTTCAAGGCCATTTCCTGATGCTCGAGGGCTTTTTCGAGATTGCCAAGATAACGATAACTGGCTCCCATGTTACCAAGATTTGTGAGTTCACCATCCAAATCATTCATCTCGCGACTCAAGTTGAGTGCTTGAGAATATGTCTCAAGCGCTTTTTGGTACTGCCCCAATGCAGAAAATACCAACCCTATGTTGCTCAACTGATTAGAAATACCTCGTTTGTCGTTGAGCAGCTCGCAGAATCTCTGAGCCTGCCGATAGTAACCTAATGCTGGTTCATAGTGTCCCATTCTCAGACAGATAGTACCTAGATTGCCATAAATGGTAGTAAGCGCGTGTTGATCTCCGATTTCCTCAGCAATTCGCTGCGCTGTTTGATAATATGTTGCAGCATTTCGGTATTCGCCAGAATGCAGAAATGCGTTACCTGTAGCGATGAGCAAATGATTTAAACTCCGCTGATTATCCTCATTCTTTACCACCGCAAGTGCTTCTTCATAGTAGGTCATTGATTTTTGGATTTCACCAAGGTGAACATAGGTTGTCCCTATATTCTGGAGGATAGATCCTGTAGCGGTTTTATCTTCAAGCAGTTTTGCTATACCGAGCGCTTCTTCAAGATATTTCAGCGCTTCGTTATACTGTCCTAAACGTATATGCGCGGCACCCAGATTGCTTAAATGAGCTACTAGTGCTTCCTCCCAGTTTATCTGCCTTGCTAGGTTGAGAGCCGTGCTAAGCCACGTAATAAGCGAGTTGGTGTTTTCTCGCAATTCATATAGATGACGACCTGCATCTAAAAACTGGGAGCCTAGGGTGAAATGAACTTCTAAAGCACAGTTCTGAGCCGGGATAATTTGAGGACGCTCTTGATCGAATTGCGTCAATGCTATGGGCTGGCCATCGTGGCCTTGAAGATACTGTTTATTCAGGTCGACAAGTAAGTCTAAATAGTATTGTGAATGTCGTAGTTGGATTTCGGAATGAGAGACCATATTAACTCCATATAGCGTCAGCATAGCAGGAGGGTCGCTTATTTTGCAGCGTTCTGTTGGCTTGTGAATAGTATATAATTGTAATAATTTTACGCTTCAAATTATGAATTTAAAACGAGTATAGATAGAGCGCGTACATGAATAGTAACAAATCTCTGCCTTTGAGACACGCTGAATATTATCAAGAGCTGTTACGCAGATTAAATGAACTTTTTGATTCAGGGGGTGTCGATAATGCTACGTCTACATTAAATGATTTCGACGCGGACTGGCCTCAAATTCAAGTCGCCCAACAATATGTAGCGGATAATTCAAATGAGAATCGATTAGCACAATACCTTTGTAAAATATTCTACGATGCGGGAACAGAAATAATCATCATGCGCCTGAGTGCTACGGAGCGCATAAAGTGGTTAGAGAACGCTATACAGGCTGCCATCAAGTTGGGAGATCGACAAGCTGAAAGTGCAAGTTTAGGCAATCAAGCGATAGCGTATATTGAGATTGGGGAATATGACAAAGGATTGGATAACCTGCAAAAGGCTATCCAACTTGCAGAGAAATTCAGTGCAAATGAAGATTTAATCGTTATACAGTTTCACAATATGGCAAACGCTTTAATTTATCAGGGTCGCGTAGATGAAGCCTTAGTACATTTTGATGAGATGTTGAAACGGGTAACTGAAAATAAATTAAAAGCAACGATCCAACTTGGACAAGGCATCTCTTTAATACACACGGGACAATTTAAAGAAGCACGGTGTCAAATCGATCATGCGTTGACATATGCTCAATCTCAAAAACAACTCACGCTGCTCGAAAAATGTTTCAATGCGTATGGGACTTATTACTTCACTTTAGGTCGTTTCGAGAAAGCCGAAGCAGCGTTTCAAAACGCTTTAGAAATAGCACTCGAACTGAAAAACACGAAAGCAATGTCGTACTTATACAGCAATATATCCAATATATATTTATTCAGGCATGATTATGAGAAGGTTGTTGAATTCGCTCATGAAGCGGTGAAGTTTGCAATAGATGCCAAGTATGGTGAATCGCAGGCTGTAGCTTTAACGATGCTTGCCCAAGGCTATGCATTCCTCGGTAATTATTCAGAGGCCTTGAACGCTTTTGAAGCATCATTTGAGTTAGATAATCAATATCAAAATTGGCCTCAATTGTATGAGAATCTGATAGGCGCTTCTAATATTTTATGCGGTAGCGGTCAGCTTGAAAGGGCAAAAGACTATCTTAACCAGTCACGGATTATCGCTCATAAATTACCTAATTATGAGACCTTGATTCAAGAAATCAATGTGTTAGAGGGGAAGATACAAAAACATCGAGAGGCGCAACTTGCTGGAGTTAACCATACTGTCAATTTAACAACTCTGATGCCTTTAACGGAGGTTCAACAGGAAATTCATGTGGCAGATACTCACATACAAGATTGCAAGAAAACGTTGCCCTCCAAGAGGAACCTGCAAGAATTAGAAAAAGCCGCAGATTTAGCACTTACATCAGCAAAAATATATGAAACCTATGGGTTAGTGGAAGAGGTACAAGGGGCTAAACAAATTGCAGATGAACTATGGCGGAAGATAAAAAATAAAGCATAGCATTCAGTCAATGTTCCAGACAGCGATGATGCACGTAGGGTCTTCAAAGCCTGCTTAACCAGATAGCTGGGGACAATGGTGCAGAATTATGATGACTTAGGTAATTGGCGAAGTTGTGTTTCTAGCCATTGAATGCGTTCTGATATTTGAAACTCTTTAAAAAGGTGCAAGGCTTTTTTGTAGTTTATTTTTGCCTGCTCAAAATCTTTGTTGCGTTCGTACCACAACCCGATGTTGCAGAGAATAGTCGCTTGATTATATCGGTCGTCTAATTTGACGAAGCTATCGTAACTTCGTTGATAATAATCAATTGCTTGTTTATCATCTTCATCCTGCATCATGTTGGCTAAGTTCGCGAGTGCAGCGGCTGATACATTTAGGCTGTTGTGCTGCTCTCCTAAAGCATAAGCTTCCAAGAAACTGGTTTTAGCCTTCGCCCGCGTATCCGTTTGATCCATGAGCAATGTGCCAATGTTGATTAATGCCTCTGCCCGCTGCTGCACTAAATCGATTGATTCTGCCAAAAGATATCCCATTTGATATGCTTCCAAAGCCTTTTGAGGCTCGTTTTTAAGCTTATGAAGATTGCCAAGCATGATAAAAGTAAGGACTTCGCTACGTCTGTCTTCGCGTCGTCGATCAATATCCAAAGCTTCGTTGAGCTTTTTAAAAGTTTCTCCATAATCTCCTGTTATGATTTCAATGTTAGCAAGATTAGTAAGCGCATTGCTGATCCCTTCTAGATCAATGATTTGCCTGCTTATCGTGAGCGATGTCTCAAATAATTCCTTTGCTTCGCGGTAGTTTCCTCTCGTCGCGGATATTATTGCGAGGTTTTCCAGAGCACCACTTTCACCTTTAAGGTTTCCCTGTTTACGGAATAATCGTAATGATTGCTGGTGAAGTTCCCAAGCCTTATCTAACTCGCCTAAATTGCGGTATACCACACCCAAGTTCGCCGTAATTATTTGCTCAGATACGGTATCATGTCGCTGCTGGACATATTGCAGCGCCTGTTCAAAAAAATCCTCAGCCTTCTTATATTCTCCCATCTCCATCACAAGAACCCCGAAATTATTCATATAACTTCCAATGCAGAACTCGTTGATGGATTCGGCAATCGAAATAGAGCGATAGTAGGTTTGTATTGCCGCCTCATATTGACCCAACTGCTGATATGCTCCACCCAGAGCATTGAGGAGCGAGGCTTCTATTGCGGGAATGAGGAGCTTCTTTGCCGCCTCCGCGCCATTAACTAACCATTGCGCCCTTTCATGAGCACCTAAACGCACCGGTAGGATGTGTGTTCCATTGTTTGGGTAGTCTGCACTTAAAATAAGGGCGCGAGCATCTTCATCGCGGTAAGCTGCTGCCCATTCTTGCCCCGTTGTAATCTGTATCCAATCATGTCCAATATCACCATCTGTGATTATATTTTGCGTGAATTGATCATCTAGATCACGCAGTAATTGGGCATAGTAGGTTGCGTGCCGTTGCTTTAATGTAGAAATTCCGTCTTCGGCTTCTCGCAATAATAAGGCCTGTACATGAGTGATATTGCGTTCAAGCTCCTCTGATTCTAAGCCGATAGAAGCCAGCGCTTTAGTGGCTTCCGCGAATTTTGATAATGCGGGTAGATAGTCGCCATTTTTTGCAAAACCCTCTCCCCAGTTGGCTAAAGTGACTCCCAAGGAACGCATATCCCCATTCTTTTGACAAATCTCGACTGCTTGTTCGAAAAAATAAATTGCACGTTCGGTTTGGTTTAACTTATCGTAATTATTTGCCAAGTGACCATATAAATCAGCTTCGGATGACCTGTCGTGCATCGCAATGCTGATTTTCAACGCTTCATTAAAATAATCAATTGCTTTCGAGAAGTCCTTAAAAACTTCAAACACAACCCCTATATTCATCAAACGGTGGGCAATCCCACGTAAATCCCCAACATTCCGCCCTAATTTTAAAGCCTGCTCATAATATGCTAGCGCGTCTTTATAGTACCCCTGTTGAAATGCTATATTCCCAAGTGTGTTGTAAATGTATCCTGTTGCACGATCATCTGGTTGTATCTCATGAATACTGCGTGCTTGTTGCGCGTAGTTTTCGGCATTGGTGTAGTCTTGCAAATTGAGATAGATATTTGCCAATCCGCCAAGGACAGTCATTTTACTATCGGGGAGATTCAATTCATCGCATAATGCTAGCGCTTCCAAGTAGCATTTTTCAGCCTCTTGATAGGATCTTAAATCATCAAAGATGCTCCCTAACGAGGTCAAACGATGGCATATCGCCAACCTGTGATTGAGATTTCGAGCGCATTGGAGTGACCTTTGTAACCAGTCCAAGCGCGTGGTTCGATCTTGGCGGAGTTCGAGGATATACCCGCCAATATCGGGGAATGCTGCACATGAGCGCATCGCTATATCATTGACATCAGCGTAGTTATTCGCCCAATCCCAGCTTTGAGAAATTTGCACGGCATCGGAATCGTAATCTTGTAAAGCATCTAGCGTCTTAGCTTCGTCATCAACGAGATATTCTTGATGATATTTTTCCAGTTGTTCTAGATAATATTGAGCGTGGCGCTGTTGAAGGTCACTTTTTTTCATGTATTTTGTTTGTTTAACGCATACATTTTTCTTTTAGGATTTTGTGGACTGTATACCCTCAAAGCGATTTGGCTCTATTCGGCTTCACCCTTCGAAACATCAATCTCGCCATTGTCATCTTAAGGGGTCTGTAAAGATTTGGCATATATCGATAGGGTATAGTGCATTTGGAAGCGTGCATTCCCCATGGGTTCTAATAAGCCATGATCGACTATTGCTTTCAATGTCGGGACGGCATCATCCAATAGGCAAATTCGAGCGATGGCTTTTAAATCAAAAGTTGCTGGTTTAGAGGCGAATACCCCTAAGCTAGCGAAGGCTTCTTGATCTGCTGGTTGTAATGTCTCGACACTTTTCTGAAACAACAGGGCAATCGTAGGGGTTTGTCCTGTTGCTTCATCAAGATAAGCCGTCGGGGCTTCTTGCTTAACTAAAATATATGATTCGGTAAGTTCCCGAATAAGCCCTTCGACGTCCAAACCTAACGCCTCTTCTTTTTCGAGTAAGCTGCCGGCAACACGCAGTGCTAGGGGAAGCCCTTCGAGTGTTTTGATGAGATTCCCCAAACTTCTCTCGTGTTTTTTTACGGCTTTGGGAGCCAATTTGCGTAGCAGCTTCAATGAGTCCTCATTACTGAGTACATCAAGAATGTAGATATTATCTGGAATTTCGGATAACTCTTCAGCAATGTAAGTAAAGCGGGTTGTCATCAGCAGTGTATTTTTTTCGGTTACGATGCGCTTGAAGATTTCGCCATGTTCGCTTGTCCATAGGTCATCCACAATCAACAAGACATTTTTGCCTTGAAGCGCCGCACGTAGACGCTTCACCAACTCGTCAAGCGTGTTTTCTTGGCTGGAATAGATGCCTACTTGAATAAGCCATGACTTTAAAGCTCCAAATAGGTTGGCATCTTTCCCTAAACTTACCCAAAGAACACCATCCGAAAACTGCCGACTAAGTGCCTCGTCGTGTGCCAAGCGGTTGACGAATGTGGTTTTCCCAACACCCGGCCATCCTCGAATGATTGTGATCGGTTGTCGGGGTTGACTGGTTTCAACACCCAATCGAATTTTGATGTTCACGACATCTTTATCGCGACCAATAAAAATTTGTGGGTAATAGGGTTTGAGAAAGTCTGGATCGTCCTTGGGTTCTGTTGGGGTTTTTCCGGTAGAAGTAGGCGTATAGTGTGTCCATGCCGCCGCATATTCTTGATCGGAAAACTGACTTTTGAGCTGCTCAAAATCGGTGATTGGGATACGCGCGAGATCGAATAACTCAAAAGCCTCATCAGCGCGGCAGCGTTGGAAATCAGAGAGGTCATCCACAAAGCCTTTGACCAACCCCACCATTTCATCCGTTTCGTATCGGGCGGAAGCGTCTTTCCGACGAAATTTGCGATTGAAGTTGTTAAGACTGTATTCCTCTATCTTCATATGCGCTGCCATCCGATCACACACCTCGGCATAACTGCGTTTGGAACGCTTATGAAGATTTTCAACAATATCCGGGATAGATGGCGCTTTAGAGGCTGGATTTGACAGTGTCGACATCATGCATCCTATCGCTAATCAAACAGGTATGTAATCAAACGCAGAATTAAATTATTAATATAGTACCTCGTTTTTATCTTGGAATTCAAATACTGCAAGTTGGAATTTTATATAACTTTCTGCCCAACCTTTTTATAAACCCGATGTTTTGAGAGATCACAAATTTGTAATATTCTAATGAGCTATATTCAAGACAAAATTATAGGTCGTTTAGATAGAAAGGGGAAATCCTGATCACAAATAGCAAAAGCGATACTTAATGACAATCTCGTCCTTTCTTATCTATTCAACATAAGGTGACAAAATGTCTCGCAAAAGAAGACTGATGCTTGGGGTTATCTTCGCAGTGATGGTGTTCGTTAGCAGTGCTATTCCAGCCTTCGCCGCTTCCTCTAAGGATGGTAACTGGCGCACACGTCCGATCATTGTTTTGTGCGAAGGCAATCCGACTGCTTGCCCATGCCCGGGTTGTTAATAGATTCAGACTCAACTTGATAATGTTAAAAGGGATGAGGAGTGTTTTACTCCTCATCCCTTTTTTGTTGTTAGATTACCTCTACGATAAACCGAACAATCGCAGGAACCGCCTCTATCCATTCGTTGAACGAAGTCTTCCCCTCATATCAACCTCAAATGATCTGCACCCCATCCCCATAAAAGAGAACTTTCCGCATTTCAAATAATGACATAGTGCTGTGTCACGACATGACATAATGTGTCACTTTTTGACATAAATGACCCATTGTGAAGCGTAGAAACTCTTAAATATATGCCAATTGATGAGGTTAAAAGAATCGTCCGAATGTGACATCCTATAGACACGGACGACACACAACAAATCAACAGTTATCCGTTAGAGAAAGGCAAAAGCGATGATGGGAGCGAACGCCAAAAATGACTGAAGGTGTGTTCTTGAACAGGGTCGTACCGTCCAAAGTCAGACCCTAATCTCGAACACACCGTACGCGACAACGGGCATGCCCGGTTGCAGCTTCGATGCTAGCAACCTCGCATGTGCAAGTCAAGAAGCTCACTGCTTCTCACACAAATCAAATAACTAAAAACCGAGGTTCGAAATGTCCACTCTGATGCGTTCATTCGTACAGGCTATCTTCGTCTTGTCTGTTTTCATCACCACCAGCGCTCCCGCTGTAGCTGCTTCGTCTAAGGGTGGCGGTTGGCGCTCTCGCCCGATCATCATTCTCTGCGAAGGCAATCCGGTCGCTTGCCCGTGTCCCACCTGTTAAGGTGCTGATGGTGTTCTGTATATGATTATTGGGGTGGGTGGCTTATTGCTGCTCACCTCTTTTTTATATGTATATACATAATATGAAATTAAAATTTTCAGCTAGCAAGAATCTCTTGTGCCCCTACAAAGTTAATATATCTCATTGTGAATATTATTCTTTGACCGAATCCAGATTTGATAAGCCTTTTGCTCACATTTGTTATGTCGGTCGGTTAGCAAGCCAAATCTTCAGAGCTTCTACAAGGCAGTAACGCACCAGTTCTGGGAAATGATCGAGTTCTTTTTGGAATGTGTTTTCAGCTTCTTGAAGCTGCGGAAAAAAAAGCGCGTTATCTGGTAATTCTGGTAGCCGCAACATATTTAACACCGGATTTAACTCTTCTAAGGTAATTTCCACATCTTGATTACCAATGACGAATTTCCGCAGCATGATACTCAACCCTGCACCATACAGAGACTGCGCCCAATGGTGAGGTAAAGCTGAGGGTAGTACCAGCGCTTGTGTAAAGCATTGTAGGGCAGAATCAAAACCTTCCATCCGCAAATAGGCCTTGCCCAAACCAACCATGATACGGGTTTTTACCCCCTGCAAATCATATTTATCCGCCTGAATTAAGGCTGAGCGAAGCAGAAATAATGCCTCTTTATGTTCAAAACGAATCGAGGCTAATGCACCTTGATTCCATTGAAGCTGTGTTTGTAATTCTACATGCTGAATACGATCTGCGATGATTCCACCTTGGATGAAACAATTACTTGCTGCATCATAATCCTTTATCTGAAAATAGGTTATGCCAAGATATAGATAGACATATCCGAGCTGCTCCGGATAATCGAGTTGTCGTGCGAGCGATAAACTTTGCTCAAAATGGAATTTAGCTTGATCGGGTTTCCTTAAATCATTATAGGTTACTCCTAAATTCATCTGAATATGCTGAGCAATAAGTTGTAGTTCAGGGGATAAATTGAATACATCATCCCCAAGATGTTCTAAGACTCGGAGATAATATTTCTGAGCCGTTTCAGGCTGTCCTTGAGCGTGAGCGCATACCCCCATATTTGTCCAAATGCTGTAGAGAAGAGGAATTTGCTGGTTGCGATTTGCCCATGTTTCCGCTGCCTCAAGATTTTTTCTCACAGCAGGAAATTCTGCTCTTCTTAAATACACTGATCCGACACTGAAATAGATATTCCCTAAATATTCAGTCGATTGGAAATTTTGAGAGAGCAAAAGGGCTTCTTCGTATCGACTGAGGGCGCGTTCAAGGTTTGTTTGCTGGTATTCAATTTTCCCGGCGCGATAAACCATTTCAATATGGAGCGCTGATGTGGCAAATTGCCCTAGTTCGCAGGCACGATTAAATAATTTTGCCGCGAGTACATATAGGCCACGCTTTTCGAGATAAGGATAGATTTTGTTCATCGCCTCAATGGCTTGAGGCCGCGCCCATGCATGAGCTTCATTAAACAGCACAATATCCAGCATATGGATGATGTTCTGCTGATGTTCATCTAACCGCGCCGGTTGCTCATAGTAGCTGTTGACATAGGCCAAGAGTGTTTTAATGTAGGCCTGCTCGATAATCGGGAAATAAATCTGCCGCGCTTCTTCGGATCGCTGCCGGACGAACTCAAAAATAATCGGATGCAGACGGTAACGAATGGTCGAATCACTCATACGCTTCATTTCGACGAGACAAAGATCAACCAAACGGTTGAGCTTCAATTTGACCTTTTCCGATGTCAGTACGACGCTCGAAAAGACCGCCGTCACATCCTCCAAGGTCGCGCCTTCGGTTGGCGAGAATAAGCTGATGGTGTAGAGCAAGTCACGCTCTTTAGTATCCATATACTGAAACAGCCAATCCAAAATTGCCCCGTAGGCGGATACGGCGTTTTCTTTAAAGTCGGCTTCCGCACTCAAAAATTTGAGCCGATCAATCAGGCTGGTCGTCCGGCTCAGTTCCTTTTTCATAAAACCAGCAATAATTTGTAAAAGCAGGGGAAGACCACCTGTTAACGTCGCAATGTCTTGAAATTGAGAATCACTCAGATGATTGAGGTGTGGAATTCGCCCTACAAAGAAGGTTTTTGTCTGCTCCCAGTTGAAGCCAGCAATTTCCATCAAGTAACGGTCAAAGTGCGGCATTTGACGTGCCACCAGCATCACCCGCGCACCTTCAACCAGTTCCAAAACGGTTTGCAGCGTGGCTGGGTCAACGAAGGCATTCGTATGCCCTTCATCGACGACGATATATAAATTGGGCGAATGCATCAACTGTTTCAGCCGCCGCCGCTTGGCTCCGTAATCCAACCCGAGGACTTCGTGTCGGCCTAATTCTGCCAAAATGGTGTTACATAACTGCTCAAGATTCAGGTCGAGTGTGAGTTCAAGTTCGATGACCTTATAAGCCTCGTTCTTTTTCCGCAAAGCCTGCGCCGCAGTCCTTGCGATTTGTGATTTGCCTACGCCCGGTAACCCTGCGATTGCAAATACGCGAGCCTCACTGGAACTAAGGAAAAGCTCCAAAATCTCTTGAATCGTATTGGTGCGCCCCAAAATGTCTGTTTCGTCTGCTGGCAGGACAAGTTCAAGTGCTTCATCTTGGGTTTGCGGATCGAAAATGCTTATAGGGATCGGATGGTGGCTTTTGAGCATTCCACGCCATTCATCTGCTGTAAATCCACTGATGACACCCGACCGGCTCTGGTAGTTTTGCAGTTGTTCCAGATACGAATCGAGGCGAGGACTTTGTTGATTGACCGCCAACCAGATCAGGTATTGCAGCGGCATCGTACCCGGATTAATACTACCAAGCCATTTTTCCGCGTAGAGTTCGGCTTCTGCCCAATGGGATTTCTGACGAAGACAGTACAGAATGGTTCGATCCAACAAAGAATGATACCAATCCGCCAACTTTTGCTGGCGTTTGTTCTTCCACTTTATAAAGTTGTTGTTGTCACTTTGTTTTGCTGAGACAGGGTAGAAATCTAATCCAAAATCATCGTTATAGAGCTGGAGTATTTCTTTGGCTCTTAGGTAATCCTTTTTCTTAAACGCCAATCCTTTTTGTAATAATTCACCCGCTTGTTGGGCAAACTCGCGGCTATCAACCCATATTTCATCGACCGCAAATTGAATAATATCGCGCTGTTCGGTTCCAAACACTTTGCTCCTTAAACGTTCAGGTAAGCGAAACAACGCTTCTCGACGTAATTTTTCCCTCGCTTCCTTACTTGTTCCATACAACAAGGTGGCTAAGTCTTCGCGGTTGTACTCTGGGTCGCCGTTATCTGCGATATACATTAATAGGCTTAAAGACTGCGATGAAATCTTTTCCGGATTACCGTCAATCTTCACTTGGGGGTGTTTTCGCAAAAAATAAACTTTGATAGGCTGGTCGACCATGCTGGTAACCTCTTACGATAAGGTAACTTTGCGATTAGGCTTAACTCGATAACTTATACAGGCAAGATAAAATGTGAGCCCCTATTTGGTTGGACACAACGTTCAGTAATAAGTGTACCCAATTTACCTCTCCTGACCCACGCCTTCGACCTTTCTTTACCACGTCAAAATTTAATAATTTATTACATTTGATAATCTGTGCGACGCTGTTCGGACGCTATTGTGACGCTGGATTTGTTTCAATTGGGTTATTGGCGAATTATTCGAGTCAAGGTCGATATTCTAATGCTTACCAATAACCAAAACGAAATGAACAACAGCTTTAAACGTATTCGGCGGTTAGTCGAGAAAGGGGTTAATCCCTATCCACATCATTTCCCTCGCACATTTCCTTTATATGAAGTCAATGAAGATTACGAGGATGTGAATGAGGAAGGGGTAGCGGTATCACTCAATTTATGTGGTCGGGTGACACTCGTTCAAGCAACTGCACAGGGTACTCTCGTCCAAATGGAAGATCGTGATGCGAAACTCGACTGTCAATTTCAGTCAAACTGCATGAGTGATGAAAATCGCCTCAATGATGAAATTGTTATTGGCGATTTTATTGGCGTTGAAACAGATTTCTTATATCGTCATCCAGAATCAGGTCACTTGACCGCCTATGTTAACAATTGGTGCTTTCTAAGTCTCAATCTCGACTTATCGTTGACGCTCCCTAAAAAGCACACTTTTTTGTATGTTTCGACAGATTTTAATACTCGCGAGCAGCTCATCCAGTTGAGCAAGATCATCCGTTATGTGCGTCGCTTTTTAGAAGCAAACTACGATTTTTTTGATTTCAGTACGGCGGTTATGTCGAGGGTGGCCACCGAAGACGACCATGAGCCGACTATGCCGGATAAATCATTTTTGCAACCCAGTCTTTTTTTGAAACAGTTGATTGTGGCAGGACTGGAACGAGTCTACGAAATTTATGATAACGGCCTTTATGGTCAACGAGATTACCCTCAATCTCAAATTCTTGAATGCTGCATGGCATTATCCAACTTAAATGACATGCTGAACTTAACCGAAAAATTGCTGAGTGGTTTAACTAAATACGCGCATAGCACTTATATGGTTTCTTGGATCTCAATAGATGTTGTTAGCATGTTGTTTATGGATAACAAAGAAAAGAAAATCCTGATTGATCTTACTCCACCTTGGCCGCGCCGATACTTTTATCAATTAATCGAAGAGACGATTGGCGTTGATTTTCTTCATTTGCACACGGTTAAAGAAGCCATTGATGTCGCTGTTAAATGGGGTGTAAATATCCCTGAAGATCAGGATTTCGCCCATGTTGGACAAGTCGCAATTGAGGTGTTCGATCAACTGATAGCACCACAACTCATTCAACCCACATTTGTGACGGGTTATCCCATTGAAGTATACCCAACCGCAAAACCGAATCGAAGCAACTCTCGTATGGCAGAGTTCGCCCAATTATTTATAAACGGATTCCTATTTGGTACTGCCATGAGTGATCAAACGAATCCCGAAGAACTGCAATCTGCTATGCAAGGCTATACAAGAACAGGGCTTGCTGCCGATTCTTATTTTGTATCTGCACTGAATTATGGTGTGCCACCGATGGGGCATCTCGTGATTTTCTTGGAACCTTTAAGTCTGTTGATACTCGGAACCACAAATATGCGGGAAGTTATCCCTTCTCTCATTTGAATTTATTGAATTGAATAGGGGGATCTAAAATGTCTACTAACCAAATGAGCCTGTTTATTCAACGATTTGATGATATGTTCAATAAGCCTGACATCAGTATTGCGGATGAGATTTTTGCACCACACTTCCAAGCACATTTTCCTCTCATGCCAACATTTGATCTAGCAACCTTTAAAAGTTTCATCAAAGGTCTCTATGACGCATTTCCTGATTTTATGATGCAAATTTGTGATACCGTTCTGACTGATAATCGATTGGTTTTTCGCGTGGCTTACTTTGGGTCACATAAAGGTGGTTTTATGGGCATACCACCTACGGGCTGCGAAATTATGATGCGTGGCATAATCATTCTGCGAATTGAGGAAGGCGTGGTGGTCGAAGATTGGACAGAGATTGATATTTTGGGTGCCATCCAGCAAATGAGTAATCCACAACCGTTTTAGCTCAAAGTCGTTGCCGAAACGAGATAGCTTGATGCTATCTCTTCATTGCTAGCGAAGTCGAGCAGATTGTTGACGACCTTCGCTAGTTTTGTATTTTTAATTAACACTTTTGCTGACCTTTTTGACTTTATTTGTTGATTAACTGAGTTGATTAACATATTGTGTAGTTGAACACAAGCCGCATCGCTATAATTTATACTAGCTACCGGACACTGAACAAAAGAGCGAGAGGAAGGGGGTGGAAAACATGACAAAAGGCGCTAAGGTTGAGTAACCAAACAACAATCAAAAGCGAGAAATCGTCATGACCTCCATCGGCCTTCCTCAACTGTATAGTAG
>JBBSBM010000122.1:0-20769 GCA_038251275.1 Aggregatilineales bacterium | reverse complement strand
GAATGTTTTTTCAACTACTCTTATAGTCCGATACGTGAGGAAGGGGGCGGGATAGGGGGTGTCCTAGTGGTCGTGACGGAAACGACAGATCGCGTTTTGAGCGAACGCCGTTTGCGTACACTGCGGGATTTAGCCTTTCGTACCGAGCTAAACCTCACTGCGGAGGAAATTTTTCACACTTCTCTTGAGACATTGAAAGACAATCCGGCGGATATACCTTTTGCTCTTTTATATTTGGTGAGCGAGAAACAATTTGAGTTAGCAGGCAGCACCGACCTCAACCAAAATGCGCATATTGCACCCGCGTCGATTGCTTATAGCGATGAAAGCTTATGGCCGCTTCAGCAAGTCGCTGCATCAGGGCAAGCGTTGTTGCTTGATGATGTACAGGAGCGCTTTGGTAGGTTTTCCATCGGCTTGTGGCCTGAGCCCATTACCAAAGCTATCGTACTGCCCATTGTCCAATTAGGGCAGGAAAAAGTGTATGCGATGCTGATTGTCGGGATTAGTCCGCGCCGTGCCTTTGATGAAAATTATCAAAATTTTCTTTCATTGGCGGTTGGGCAAATCGCAACAGCCGTCACTAAAGCACATGCTTATGCAGCAGAACGCAAACGGGCAGAGGCGATGGTGGTCTTCGAGAATGTCATTGCCAGTATTACTGATCCACTTTATGCACTGGATGAGGACTGGCACTTTATTTATGTGAATGACCACGCATTAGAGATATGGGGTAAAACCCGCCAAGAACTTATTGGCAAGGTTATATGGGAGATTTTCCCTCCTGTTACTTCCAATCTGATAAAACTGCATAGTATGTTAAACCAAGCGGTTTCGGAACAGCGTTCTCTGGCCTACGAATATTATTCAGACACTTCTGTTAAAGGCTCAACCCATTGGTGGGAACTCAATATTTATCCAAGCGCTACCGGAGTGGCTGTTTATTTCCAAGATATTACGCCGCGTAAAGAGGCGGATCAACTGCGGCAACGTTTAGAATTGGTGCTGGAAAATGTGAACACTGGCTTTCTGATACTGGATCGCAATTGGCGCTACATTTATGCCAATCGCGAGGCAGCAGAGATCACAACCCGCGCTAATGGAACCACACGTGACCAACTGTTGCAAATGACTTTGCAAGAGGCGTTTCCCGAACTTGTTGGAAGTGATTTCTACAACCAATTGAAACATTCGATGGACGAGCAAGTACCGGATGTTTTTGATGTACACCTCGAACCTTACGATATATGGCTCGAATATCGCCTTTATCCTTCGTCGGGTGATTTAGCTGTTTTTGTGACGGATGTTACTCAACGCCGGTTAGAAGAGCAGGAGCGTACGCAACTTGATACTTTGCTGAGTATAGAACGCCAACGTCTCCAGAATATTATGGCAACGGTTCCGGGTGTCATTTGGGAAAATCAGCATATCAATGAACGTGAAGAGATGAAGCTTATATTCATCAGTGCATATGTTGAGACGATGTTGGGCTATACGGTTGATGAAGCATTGGCTGAACCCCATTTTTGGTCAAAAATATTCCACCCTGATGATGCTGAAAAGACCATTCAAGCATTTTATCGGGTGCGCCAAAGCAAAGGTTCGGGTGTGATTAATTTTCGCGCGATTCACAAAAGTGGTCGGGTGATTGATGTGCAAGCCTTGATGATTACCATCTTGAAGGATGATAAACCAGTTGGTAAACGCGGTGTGATGATGGATGTCACCGAGCGCCAGCGATTGGTGAATGCCCAAGCACGATATGCTACGATGCTGCGCCGTTCTAAAGAGGAGTTACAACAATTTGCTTATGTCGCTTCCCATGATCTGCAGGAGCCGCTGCGAATGGTGACGAGCTATTTACAACTTATCGAAAATCGCTACAGCGATAAATTGGATGAGGATGCTCATGAATTCATTGGCTTTGCTGTAGATGGTGCTGCTCGTATGAAAGCGCTGATTACGGATTTGCTAGTCTATTCTCGGGTTGATGGTGGTGAAAAAGACTTCGAAGAATTTGATATGCAATTGTCACTGAATAAAGCACTGGCTGATGTGGCAATGATAATTGAAGACAGTGGTGCGATTGTCACCTACGATTCGATGCCATCCATCAGGGCCGACCGCACGCAAATCACGCAGCTATTTCAGAACTTAATCAGTAATGCCCTCAAATTTCAGCGTGAGGGGACAGTGCCACAGGTTCATGTTGGTGTCGAGCGTAAAGGGGACGAATGGCAGTTTAGTGTGCGTGATAATGGGATTGGTATCGCGCCCCAATATGTAGACCGTATCTTTGTGATTTTCCAACGGCTGAATAGAAAAGATGAATACCCCGGCACGGGCATTGGCCTCGCGATCTGCAAAAAAGTAGTCGAGCGGCACGGTGGGCGGATGTGGGTTGAGTCTACTGTGGGGGAAGGCACAACCTTTTACTTCACGATTCCTGCTTGATGCGAATCATTTTGCTAGATAGGCTGATGTAAACACATCAATAATCAACGAACAAAACAGCCCATGTTTGATAAAACTGCATTTATATCAGCCATATCGTCGCCCATTTACCAGCAAGTATATGACCACTTGCGAGTGGCGATTCTGGCAGGTCGGTTGGAAACCGGTATGAAGCTCCCATCCACGCGCATATTAGCGGCGGAATTGGGTATTTCACGGAATACCGTTTTGAATGCCTACGATCAATTGATGGCTGAAGGTTACATTGAAAGTGTTGAAGGCAAAGGCACTTTTGTAACCCGTGTACTGCCGGAACAACATCTCATGACAGTGCCACGCGCAAAACTGCACAAGCGGGAACCGGAGCGTCCAGCACTGCGGCTTTCACAGCGGGCAAAAGATGTGTTGGCAACGCCTGTTTTGTCCTACGGTGAACATGAACATCCAACTTACGCATTTCGAACCGGGTTGCCTTCAATGGATGCTTTTCCCTATGAACTGTGGGCCAAATACGTGGCGCGGGAGGCACACCGTTTGCATCCGGCTAGTTTGATGTCCCAAGATGTGCTGGGATATCCGCCGCTGCGGGAAGCGATTGCCAACCATGTGACGTTGGCGCGGCAGGTACGCTGCACTCCACAGCAGGTGATCGTCGTTTCTGGCGCACAGGGCGCACTTGATCTGGCGGCACGGGTACTACTTGATCCCGGTGATAAAGTGTGGGTAGAAGACCCCGGTTATCCCGGCGCAATAGGTGCGTTAGTAGCAGCCGAAGCGCAGATCGTTCCTATTCCGGTTGATGATAATGGCTTGATGGTTGAGGTGGGGATAGAGCGTGCGCCGGATGCCCGTTTAGCTTATTTGACTCCCTCACATCAATTTCCGTTAGGCGTGTCTCTGAGTTTGTCGCGGCGATTGGCGCTGCTGAGTTGGGCAACCAAAGCAGGTAGCTATTTACTTGAAGATGATTACGACAGCGAATACCGTTTTGCCGGACGACCGTTGGCTTCGCTGCAAGGGTTGGATGACAACGACCGAACCCTATACATCGGCACCTTTAGCAAAGTGTTGTTTCCGTCTTTGCGCTTAGGTTATGTGGTTGTGCCGGAAATATTGGTCGAGGCTTTTGCAGCGATGCGTCATTATGTGGATGGTAATGCAGCAAGTTTGGAACAGCGAGCATTGGCCGCGTTTATGGCAGACGGACATTTTGTGCGCCATATCCGCCGTATGCGAGTGTTATATGCCGAACGGCGAAATCTGCTGCTTGAGGCGGCACAAAACCTGCCATTGAAGATCGTCGCGCCTGAAACAGGCATGCATTTGATAGGTTGGCTGCCTGAGGGCATTGATGATAAACGGGTGGCGCAACATGCCGCTGCCCAAAAGGTTTTTGTACTGCCGATTTCATCGCTTGCCATGACTACCAAAAGCCGAAGTGGATTGGTGCTGGGATACGCCGGTGTAAATCAACATGACATACAAGAGGGCGTAGCGCGTTTGGCGGTCGCCCTCAGTGAAGCAAGTGGTTAGGCTTGGGCGAGTTCTGCGACCTTAGCTTGTGGCTTGGGTTGGTAAACACCGAGTACATCACGGAAGGGAATCGCCAACCGATTCCAGCCGTTAATCATGATGATTGCGCCGGATAAGTCCGCCAATTCGGTTTCAGTGAAGTGCTGCCGTACATGTTCAAATAACTCATCTGAAACTTTGTCACTTGAGATGAGCGTTAGCGTTTCCGCCCATTCTAATCCGGCCCGTTCGCGCTCCGTGTAAAACGGTGATTCACGCCACGCACTGAGCATGTAAATACGCTGTTCAGTTTCGCCTGCTGCGCGGGCATCTTTGGTGTGCATGTCGATGCAGTAAGCACAGCCATTGATTTGCGATACACGGATTCTAACCAGTTCCAGTAATGAACCCTCAATGCTGCTGTGATCCACATAATTTTGCAAACCGTTCAGCGCTTTCATCAGTCCGGGAGCAGCGCTGGAATAATCCATACGTTCTTTCATGGTGTTTCCTTTTCGTAAGTTGATTGATCCATAAACCTACTTTACGGCTGTTCGTGGTTGGTTAAAAGCACCACTTTTTGATGTGTGAATGGTACCACTCTGGCAGGTTTGAATGAGGATAAACTAGCGTTGGCTCAAGAGCCAATCTATAGCTTTTTGGCGGTCATTGTTAAATAAGCGTGGTTTTATGCCCTCTAGACCCGCGGTCTGGATAACTATTCCCGCGATGCGTAACACCATTTGTGCTTGTTTGCCTATCAGGACGGCAACGCGAGTATTGGCATCATCCACATCATAATCCTGCCGCCACGCGTTTAGTCGTTGTGCGGCATAGATAGCGCCGGGTACGTGTTGGCGAATATCAATCAGCAGCAGTTCTTTTACCCCTTCTTGTGGTGGATCATTCACCATGATGCGGTCAAAGTGCAGCACCCACTCATCCACGGCAGCGGGCGATTTTTCAAGAAAGGTAAATTCGCGGATGCCCGAGTCCAGTTTTTGGTAGGCACAGCGTGCGCCAATTGGATTCATGTGCGAGTTCGTTTCATGTATAAGTAATGGGCTGCTAACCACCACATCATAACATTTTCACTCTCACAAGACTAACAAGAAACGTAAATTATTCTGGCAGTTTTTGCATGACAGCGTTTACCAATCGGTGGTTCAGCGTTCATGCTTCTTGTGACGCGAAACCTCTATACTCAAAGGATAGATAATCAGTCATCTCAAAGGTAAGACGATGGTCAGATATTGTGTTGGCATAAAGTTATGGGTGATTTGTGCCGTGTTGTTGACAACGACAGTTTCAGTTCACGCTGAGGATAATCCACCTTACACATTACAGCCGATTGCGGACAACTTGACCTTTCCAACGGCTATTGTTCAACCACCGCACGAAAGTGACCGATTATTCATTGCCGAATTATCGGGCAAGGTCTGGATACTGAAGCAGGGAACTTTACAAGCGACTCCTTTTCTGGACATAAGCAAAATCGTTTCTTCAGCCAACGGCACGGGCTTGCATGATATTGTGTTTCACCCTAATTACGAGAAGAATGGGTATTTATATGTGGTTTATACCCAACCTGACCGTGACGAAATTCTCGTGAGGTATCAGGTGAGCAAAGACAATCCGGATATAGCGGATGCTGCCAGTGCTTTTCCGATTATGAAGATTCAACATTTGACCGAGTTTCATTATGGTGGGCAGTTGGCCTTCGGATCAGACGGTGACTTATATTGGAGTATGGGCGACGGCGCGTATAAGAAAAGTCCAGCACAAAATTGGCATTCGTATCTGGGAAGTATTTTGCGCTTAGATGTTGATCATGGTAATCCTTATACCGTGCCTGCTGGCAATGCGACCATCGTCGATCCAACTGCCAAACCGGAAATCTGGGCGAAGGGACTGCGGAATCCGTGGCGCTTCAGCTTTGATCGTTTGACGGGTGACATGTATATTCCGGATGTGGGTGAAGCCAGCACTGAGGAGATCAACGTTTTGCCTGCGGGGACTACCGCCGGGACGAACTTCGGTTGGAGTTTATTTGAAGGCACAACCCCCTTCAAAGGAACAGATAAAACCGGCCTGACATTTCCAGTGATTATTTACCCACATGAGGATGGTAATTGCTCGATTATCGGCGGTTATGTCTATCGCGGAGCGGCCTTATCCGCGCTGGTTGGAAGGTATGTCTTTGGTGATTATTGCAGCGGTTGGTTGTGGTCAACTTATGAAAAGACCCCTAATCATTGGTATACGGCGCAACTGCTTTTAAGCAAGCTGCATATCACTACTTTTGGACAGGATAACGCGGGTGAAATTTATGTGGGTGCGATGGGTGCGGTTTATAAGCTGGTGGCTGCTCATTAATAAACTACTTCCCAAGCAGCCACTTAATGGCGGTTTGTTCTTCCTCAAAAAACAAATCAATTTTGACCTGTTCCAACGTGAAAATGTTGACACCATCTTTGATCAATTTGATGTACGGTTGTTGATAGCGCGGGAATGGCTTTAATAACAGGGCAATCTTGACCTCATAGCTATTGATGTTAGGATATTTCTTGCGCCAATCGCGACCTTGTTGGAGTGAGTATAGCAATGGGAGTGCGCCGGATTTCCGCATGTCGAGCAGCATACATATTGGCTGCTCATTACCAACACTGCCCGTTGCTTTAATGTAACTTTGCCAATCGTACCATTCATCCACAGCGCGGTTGCTCGCTTCTACAAAGAAGAACTTCCAGACACCGTTTTTGAGGTCTGTAAACTGGCAGTATTTTGACTGTGGGGCGGATAGATTCATTATGGATAAGCTCCTTTCCAAATATCCGCGCCATGTATGGTGAATGACAACCACGTCATTAAGCACCACAAAATTATATCATTCTTCCTAAAAAAACTGCGCCAATCATCATATGCTTTTTACATGATTCAGATTGTTGATGTGTTATAATAAATTTGTGAATGAACTCACAATAACCACTAAAGAAAGAAGTCTAAGTTAGCTATGGCTGAACCACTGGGAACATCGGCAAACCCGCTGCGGGTTGCCATTATCGGTTCCGGGCCATCCGGATTTTACGCTGCTGCTCATCTCCAATCACAGGATGACCTAACCGTTGAGATTGATATGTTTGACCGCTTGCCCACACCTTATGGGTTGGTACGCGGCGGTGTCGCCCCTGACCATCAAAAAATCAAGAGTGTCACCAAAGCTTATGATCGGATCGCTTCTGATCCAAATTTCCGTTTTTATGGGCATGTCGAGTTTGGCAAGGACATTAGCCATGCCGAATTTACGCAATACTATCATGCCATCATTTATGCAGTCGGCGCTCAAACCGACCGCCACATGGGTATTCCCGGGGAGAATCTTCCCGGCAGTCATCCAGCAACTGAATTCGTGGCATGGTACAACGCCCATCCTGATTTTGCGGATTACAAGTTTGACCTGACTCAAGAGAATGTAGCCGTAATCGGCCTCGGTAATGTGGCGATGGATGTCATCCGCATTCTGGCGCGTACTCCCGGTGAATTGACCGAAACCGACATTGCCGATTATGCGCTCGATCAACTGAAGCATAGCAGTGTGAAAAACATTTATGTGCTGGGGCGGCGTGGTCCCGCTCAATCGGCCTTCACGAACCCCGAAATCAAAGAACTCGGTGAGTTAGACGATGCCAGCGTCATCGTCGCCCAAAGCGAGGTTACGCTCGACCCCGTTAGTCGTCAATACATCGATTCTGGTGTTGATCGCGTTGCCAACAAAAATGTAGAAATCCTCAAAGGTTTTGCTGCACAGGGTGATACCGGCAAGCCCCGTAAAATCATCATGCGCTTCTGTGTGTCGCCTGTTGAAATCATCGGTACGGATAAAGTCGAGGCTATCAAGCTCGTCAAGAACGAGTTGGTGCCCAACGAAAAGGGCGATCTCAAGCCTGTAGCCACTGATCAATTTGAAACTATTCCGGTAGGGCTGGTTTTCCGTTCGGTGGGTTATAAAGGTCAGGCAGTCCCCGATGTCCCATTTGATGATCGCAGCGGCACCATCCCCAATAACTTGGGTCGTGTGCTGACTGCACCGAAGACTGGCGAGCAGGTTATCGGTGAATATGCTGTCGGTTGGATTAAGCGCGGCCCTAGTGGCATCATTGGCACCAATAAACCGGATTCGGTCGAGACTGTCAACAGCCTGCTAGAAGATTTTCACGCTGGTAAGGTACTCGCACCTGCGATGCCTGAGCGTGCCAAATTGGAAGCGCTGCTCAAAGAGCGCAACATCCAGTATGTGACTTTTGCTGATTGGCACTTCTTGGATACCGTTGAGCAAGAACGCGGTGAGTACCGCAACGCGCCGCGCTTGAAGTTTAGCAATGTTGATGAAATGCTGAAGGCCATCAAGGAACGCAAGACTGTTACCCAAGAAATGCAGGCCGCCGCTGCTGCCACACCGCCTCCACTGCCAGCAGACTAAATCAGACTACAGCAAACAAAACGCCCGACACACAATCGGGTGTTTTATTTCTCCCAGTTGGAGAAATCCGCCAGTCTGTTATACAGGCTTTGCGTCCATAACCTCGATCCAACGGCGCACAACTTTTTCTAATGCGCCTTGCTTTGCCAGTATGTCTTCCATGCTGTAAAAGTGAGCCATGCGCCGGTCGATATAATCGCCTTCCAGCAAGCCCGTATCATCATTGATGATAATGCCATTGGGGAAAACCATCAGCACATGATCTTTGATGTGGGGTGTGAATACCGCCATATCCCCTTTGTAGTAAAAGTTAGGCGCGTTCCATTTGATGCCTTCGGTGATGCGGCTGTCTGTTTTTAAAATAATGCCTCGAACGACTTCGATTTCTGCCTTAAACGGATGTTCAAACGTGGTCATATATTGATCGACATAAGCGGTGTCGTTGTAGGTTTTGAGGTTGGGTTTCTTGGTTGCCATATCGATATTCCTGTCAGGTAAAATAAGATGATCTCAGTTTAAATCAGCAAACGCATTCGCGTCTTGTAAAATTTGGCAGCTTCAATGACAGACATTATCTACCAACTCAATCCGACCATCAGCAATATCGACATGAACCGACTGTTTACATCTGCATGGACGGATCATCACCAAACGGATTTCACTTCGATACTGAGCCGCAGCCTCGTCTATGTTTGCGCTTATGCGGATAGTGAACTTGTTGGCTTCGTCAATGTGGCGTGGGATGGCGGTGTGCACGGTTTCTTGTTAGATACCACTGTGCATCCGGCTTATCAACGGCGCGGTATTGGTGTCCGATTAGTACAGGATGCCGTCACCGCAACCAAATCACGCGGTATCCATTGGTTGCATGTGGATTATGAACCGCACCTTGAGTGCTTTTATAAACAATGTGGATTCCAACCGACTCGCGCGGGTTTGATGCGTCTGAACGGATAAACGAGCATGCCAACTTTTCGTAATCTCATGGATCAGCTTGCCAGCCTTGACTCAGCCGAACGTGCGTCGGCCCGTGCTACACTCCTGCAAATGGATGAGGATGTGATGGATTTGCTGGTGGCTGAATTTTACGCGGGAATGCCGGAAAAATTGGCAGTCACTCTCATCGAAATCATCGGTGAAATTGGTGGCTACGAAGCGCTCAATCTGCTCGGCGATGTTTATTACGCTTCCGACACACGACCCGCACTCAAATCTGCTGCCCGCCTTGCGCTGCTCCGTAATGCGGATAACCTTGATCCTTTACAAGTCGCTAAGCTGCGGACTGATGAATAACTACTGCACTTCGCCAATATATGGCGCGAGATAGCCACGCAAGACAGCTTTCATTTCACCAATCATTGGCGAATTGTTTTGAGTTCTGTGTCCTATAATAGCTGGAATGAAGGCTTTGTAGAGCCGCATCATAACATTTGCGACCAGTTCCCTCCGTTCCGGAGTGATACTGGAATTTCGCGCCCCAATCAGCTGTGCAAAACGGGTAATCGTTCCATCATGCAGTTCATTGCCCATCGCTGCCAAATTGGGGGATGTGTCATCGCCAAAAAATATGACACTAAACCCCGGCCTCGATTGCTCAAAATCAATAATCGAATCGATCAATAAATCGACCAACTGATTGAGCGGCAGCCTGATCATTTCGGTTGAAAAGCTGCTGTCCCAAAGCGCGTGAAGTTCATGGGCATAACCCTGTGCAAGTGTATTTACAATCGCTTCTTTATTTGGAAAATATTGATACAGTGACCCCGGTGAAATTTCCGCACGCCCCGCAATCGCATTGGTGGTGGTGTCACTGTAACCCATTTCTGCCAGCACCAATCCCGCCGCCTCTAAAATTTCTGCCTGACGTTGTAAGCCGCGCTGCTGCCGCCGCGCACTTCGCCGACTCTCATTTTCAGTCATTAAACCCCCTTGACAATACGAGTAATCACTCGTAAAGTGAATTTACGAGCTTTAATTCGTAAAATCAGTATAGCAGAAAGCTAACTGAAACACGACAGCATAACTTTAGCGGAAACAGGTTTATTGGAGGAATGGATGATGGCAGATAATTGGACGACGGAATCGATGCCCGATTTGGCGGGTAAAATTGCGGTTGTGACAGGTGGAAACAGTGGCCTCGGCTACGAAACAGCGCTTGCCTTAGCTCAAAAAGGGGCGCAGGTGATTGTTGCCAGCCGTGATGCCAACAAAGGGCAGGAAGCTGTTAGCAAAATTCAAAGCGCTAAACCCAAAGGTAAAGTTAGCTTCATGCAGCTTGATCTCGCTAATCTGGCCTCTATACGGACATTCGCGGAGAAGTTTAGCCAACAATTTCAATCGCTTGACTTGCTCATCAATAACGCAGGTGTCATGCACTTGCCCTATCGCACCACCGCCGATGGCTTTGAGATGCAGTTCGGAACCAATCACTTGGGGCATTTTGCCTTAACGGGCTTGTTGCTGCCGGTTATTTTGCGAACCCCGAAAGCCCGTGTCGTCACCATCAGCAGTGGATTGCATCATTCAGGACACATCAACTTTGATGATTTGAATGGCAAAACCAGTTACAACGAATACAAAGCTTACAGCCAGAGTAAGTTGGCGAATTTGCTGTTTACCTATGAACTTCAGCGCAAATTCGAAGCGCACGGCAGCGATGCGATAGCCGTAGCTGCCCACCCCGGTTTTTCTGCCACCAATCTACAATTTGGTGCCGCTCGCATGACGGGTTCGATATTGCGCGAGCGGATGATGCAAGTTGCGAATGGGTTGCTGGCCCAGAGTGCTGCGATGGGAGCGCTGCCTACGCTCATGGCTGCTACATCGCCCACGCTTCACGGTGGAGAGTACACTGGCCCGAATGGAGTCATGGAGATGCGAGGTTATCCGATGGTTGCCAAGTCCAATGCCGAGTCTTATGATGTCAACGTGGCCCAGCATTTATGGACCGTCTCAGAGCAGATGACCGGCGTACAGTATGAACCGCAGTTCCATCAACAACCAGCCGCTGCCCACGCCTAGTTGTTGACAAGCATCTGAAAATCGCCTAATCTGAACTTACAGACGCACACCTTCAATGTAAGGTGTGCGTTTTATTTTGTCGAAAAACCGCCCTCAACAACTGGGGGCGGTTTTATATTGCCTATTTTTCATGAAAAGGAGCAATGGATTATGGACGATCAAGCATTTCTGCAAGCTTTTGAGGATGGCACATTATCACCCGCCGAATTCTCACATCGCGGGCATATTCGTATGGCGTGGCTCTACTTACAAGCCTATGGTTGGGAGGAGGGTATCATTCACATCCGCATCGGCATTCAACGGTTTGCTGCTCGGCTGGGTGCGACTAACAAATATCACGAAACCATCACCGTCTTTTGGGTGCGTGTCGTCCATCATATGATTACTGAACAACCACAGATTGCATCGTTCGATGACTATTTAGTGGCTTTTCCACAAATTTTGGATAGCCATCTCATCGAGCGGCACTACAGCACTGAGTTGCTCAAGTCGCCATTAGCCCGTCAGCAGTGGGTTGAACCGGATTTGATTGTCTTACCTTCTCTGTAGCCTTTATGATATAGATCTGAGAAAAGATGAACTGTAAGGGCGCAAGACTTTGCGCCCTCCACATTGATACTCGATAAACTTTTTCTATCGTGGAACCAGCGTTTGTACGCCATCGGCTGAGTCGACCACCCAACCCTCACCCCCTGTCGCTAGGCGAACACGCCACCAATTCAATCCGTCAGCATTCACAGGGCCATCAAGAATGGTGAGTAATGTGCCGTCCCCAACGGTTCCCAATCGGGCGAAACTACGTGCAGGGCCGCTGCGTAAATTTAGCACATCACCGGAGGTTGTCTGAACCTCGGCTTGACCGCCAATGACTAAAGCGCCATTGCCTCCAGAAGTTTGTGTGGGCGGCACAGTTGGTGGATTAACATGGCCCCATGCCATAAATGGGCCTGCTTGGGTTGGTTCCGAGTCGCTAACCCATATCAACCGGGCATTTGCACCAAGTGGACTGTTCCAAACCGAAACGGCACTAAAAGGTGTGCTTACCTGCCGTGTTTCGACGTAGTAGAGCGTTGTGCCGCTGGATTTTGGATCACCACCGCCCCACACCGAGAATATTAAACCGTCCTGTGTTCCCAATACCCCGTTGATGTTACTGAGAGGTGCGCCGTTCACCATGCCACTGACTTCACCGCTGCGTTCGACCACTTCTAAGGTCTGTGTTTGACCGCCTGTCTCTTGATCGTCATAACGGGTCACTGCGATGCGTTCTCCAGCTTGTATGAACTGCGGATCGTAGATGCGTGGCAAATCCGTCACAATAAACCGTTGACTAGTTGCAGGGTCAAATACCTGTAAGGTGTTGTTTGAAGGAAATTCGGTGAAAGGCATGCGACTATCAGGGAAACGGTCATCCGAAATCGTACTCAGGACTTCTCCGGTCTGAGTGAAGGTTGCTGTATCGGGTGTGATATAAGCATCATTTGGTGTAATCGTATTTGTATCTCTGTTCCATGTGAACGCTTTGTAGGTCGGTGCGCCGTCTGTGCCATATGGAATCATCAGAAATGAGATTTGCTTATTGCGGTTAATCGCTACCGTAGGAATAAAGGCTGCTCCCGTATCATTCAGATTGGCAGCAATCGGATCGCTTTGCTTGAGCGAAGACGCCGAGAGCGCTGGGATGTCGATGACGACCAATGTCCACGGTATGCCTACACCGCCGTAGCTGAAGGCAAAAGTGCTATCGTTTTCACTAAAGTTCAGCGGGCTTCCACTAAAATCAAAACTAGTTGCTGCATTCAACGGAACGTCGAATGTGTAAACATTCTTATTGGTAGTCAAATCATAAATATAGACGTTATTGGTGCTGGTACTGATGACCCCATAACTTACCAATAGGCCATCCGCCGATACTGCAACATGCTGTGAATATGCACCCGCCGTTTCGTTTGGTAGTTGGAACTGCCGCAGCGTTGCACCTGTTGAATCGGCCTGTGTCATACGTCCAATTTCGGTTTCATATAACCACGCTGTCCACGCTGCGTCGGCTGCCCATGCCGGAATAATAAAAAGGCTGGTCGCGATAATCATCAGCAGAATAACCATCAATCGTTTCATCAAATCGCCCTCATTTCAAGATAAATTACAACCTTTATCATAATCGGATTTTCACTGTTTTGCCTACCCGGCGGGGATGAGTGTAGGGGTGCAAGGCTTTGCGCCCCTGATGCCTTTTATACGAGTTGCTTAACTCAAACACTTGACACATTTTGGAACGATCAGTACAATATAAACATATTCTGGAATGAAAGGTACAAAATAGCTCGTCCAAAAGCCTTCGACCGTGAAAAAGCACAACTCCTCGCCTTACGGCTGTTCTGGCGTAAAGGTTATGCTGCCACGTCTATTGAAGACATTGTGGAAGCCTTGCACCTGAGCCGCAGCAGTCTTTACGACACGTTTGGTGATAAGCGAACTTTGTTCTTGGATGCACTCAAGCTCTACAGCAAAAGCGTATTGAATCGCGTCGAGCAAACCTTGTACGAGTCGCCTTCTGTGTTGGCTGGCATTCGTGCGATTCTGGACGAGATGACCGCTGGCGTAAGTACAGAGTCCGGTTCGATGGGTTGTTTTATGGTGAATTCCGTTGCCGAGCTTGTACCCTATGATCCCGATGTGACCGGGATTGCAGCGGCTTATACGAATAGTTTCCAACGACTGCTCACTGAATCATTGTCACGCGATACGTTAGCAACAAAGCAGTCACCGGAGCAGTTAGCAGCTTATGTGTTCAATGTCATTCAGGGGATGCGTATTCTCATTAAATCTGGTGCTACCCATGAGCAAATTGAGGCCATCAGCAGTATCACATTGAACAGTCTGCAATAGTAGTCTCTTTTTTTGTGTTAATAACGGAATGATCGTTCCGATATTGAGTGTTTGTAAAGATAATTGTCAATCTAAAGGAGATAATGTCATGCCCGTAATCGATGTAACCTATCCCGCTGGCGCATTCAATCAAGAGGCGCAGGCCACCATTGCCGCCCAACTCACCGACATCCTCATGGAAATCGAAGGTACAAAAGGTATTGCAGCTATTGCTGCTGGAACATGGCTGCTCCTGCACGAATCCGCACCTAATACTGTCGCTGTTGGTGGCAAATTTGCCCCCGCCCGTTACCGTGTCGAAATTGCTACACCGGAAGGAACACTCAACATGGCGCAAAAAGCCGAACTGATTCGCCGCGTCTCTGATGCCATCTTGCAACTTGAAGGCACAGTGCCGGACGATACTCAACGGGCGCGGGTCTATTGTTTAATGAACGAGATTCCGGATGGCGGTTGGGGTTTCGCTGGCATAGCGATTACCAAAGAATATTCAGCCACACGCCTTCGAGCGCTAAAAGAAGCCAATAAGAACTAATCAGTATTAGGGTATCCGATCATCAAGGGCAGCATCACATATATATTGTGGCGACTGCCCTTACTGCTCTCCATTTATGTGCGTGTTGCAACTGATTTGATTTTCTATGTTGAAGATAGACTATTTAACATATTGGTTACAGCAGCGTCTAACGTCAATTGTTTGCCTTTTTCGGCGGCAAGCTGATAAGCTGTCGTACCCATTTTAGATTCTAATTGCTTACACAGACTCTCGACCAATTGAGGTTCGGCATGTTCTGTTCGGATGGTCAATAGACCAGACCATTCTGCCGCAGTTTCGAGTTTGCCCAGTTCTTGCCAGAGTGTCACAGCCGGGATAAGGGCTTTTGCCAGCAGAATGTCAGACTTAATTTTCAGAGCGATTTCTGCTCCAAGTTTTAATGACGCGCGTGCCTTGTCAGTTTCATGCTGCGTGACCTGAATATAAGCGATCTGGATTGCACACAGACTTTGGTAGGCTGCAATTTTTGACTCGTCAGCAATGTCTAGTGCTTCCTGATAGTAGCCTAAGGCTTCACTGTAATTGTCTTGCCGCATCCGCACGTCACCTAAGCTGTAAGTAGCAGCCGTAAGATCGAATAGGTATGAGTTAGTACGCGCACCCACGATGGTCTCCTGAAAATGATCCCATGCAGAATCCAGTTCGTTTAAGGCTAATTCAGCGTAGCCCAGAATCAACAGATTGGAATGGATCATGCGGACGTACCCCAACCGTCGTGAATTTTCGACTGCCTTCAACGCGAAATCCTTAGCTTCAACCAGATTACCCAGTCGAGTATGAATATTACTGAGCGTATGATAGGCGAGGCTGAAATCGGATTCGCGTCCAAAGGCTTGGATAATCGACAAATAGCGGGTCGCGTGAACAAGAGCCTCTTGGTACTGCCCCCTAAAAATCATGATACGGGCGATACCTTGTAAGGCATGCCCCACCATTATTTGATCTTTGCTGCGTTCAAAGTAGGCTAGTGCTTTACGAAAAGCAGCGTCTGCCTCGTCCAATTCGGTGCGGTGGGTGTGAAGATTTCCAGTAATGAACCAACCATCACCCAGACTTAAATAATCCTTAGTCTTACGTCCAAGTTCCAGTAACTTTTTGGCACATTGGGCGGCTTCCTCATCTTGCCCCGTCTGATAGGCAGTTGTCCCCACGCTGTACAGCAATCGCCGTTCTTTTACAGGGTCACCTGTTTCTTGGGCAGCGGCTAATGCCTGTCGGTACCAGATCAGACGGTCGGTTGTACTTTGCCGTACCGACACATATTCGTGTCCTTCAGTCGCAAATGCTAGGCAAAGTTCCGCACTCCGAAGGCTGTTGGTAATTCTCGCCGCACACCACTGCTGCCAATATTTAATTTGTGCCCAATCCTGCTCAATAATCTTGAACCAATAAATGCTATTTTCGCGGTTGCGTTGCACAGCCAGTTCAACTTGCTGTAACTTCGTCACGTAATGCTGCGCCAGCCGGAACTGCGCCGTCTCTACCGGTCGGGTTGCAATCATCATTAACTCCCGAATTCAAACGCTAATAAGGATTGGGCATGCAGAACCAGTAGCGCATGCATTTGGAATCGTCCGCCCGATAATGGCTCAAGCAATCCACGGTTGACGAGTTCGCGCACGATGGGTTTGGGGTCACTAATATCCCATGCGACTGCCATCGCTGCCAGATCAAATGTAGCTGGTTTTGGCACAAATAAACCCAGCAAAGCAAACTGCTGACGGGTTTCATCTGTAAGTGCATCTGTACTGCGTTTGAGCAGCGCTGCCACCGTAGCCGAGGTATCACGTCCTGCGCCGAGCATATCAGTAGGCGGTTGCGCCAATAATAGGGCGGTTCCACTGCGGAGTTCGTCCAGCAAATCGTTGATGCCCCAACCCATCCGTGCTTCAGATCGTAATAACCTTCCCGCGACATGGATAGCCAGTGGCAATCCTTCCAGATTACTGACGAGTTCGCGTGCTTCAGTAGGATGTTGCGTAACAATTTCAGGGGCGAGTTTTCCCAACAAGTCTAAACCGGATGCTTCAGTCAGAACGGGCAGATGATAAATATCAGACGCATTGGTAGCCAACGCATTAGCCACATCGTTCAGACGGCTGGTCACGATGAGCGCGCTACCTTGCCCACCCACACGGAAAGGAACGGCATGTTCAACCCGCCACACATCATCAACAATCAGCAGCATATGCTTATCGCGCAAAGCCGCTGTAATCTGAGCGCTGAGATCCTCAATCGAGCGGTTACGCGACGGTTCATGGATGCCGAGCGCTGCTGCCCACGCCACAACCTCATTATTGATACTCGGTGATTCACCCAGTGATGTCCATAAAACACCGTCGGGATACTGCTTGGCTATATCGCTATCATGCGCCAGCGTAGCAACCGTAGTGCTTTTGCCGACCCCCGGCCACCCTTGAATAATCGTCGTCGAATGAGCAGTTGCACCCCCAACACCTAACCGCTTTTTAATGTCATTTAAGACGGTTTCCCGCCCGATAACCAGCGAAGGACGCGGCGGTAAGATGCTCGTAATCCCATTTGTAGCTGTGGCTTTGATCGGCACTTGGCTTCCGAGCTTTTGACTCTGGATAGCTTCAAATAATGCGATAGTCTCGTCTTCCGGCGGAGTGGCTAATTCCGCGTCCAACAAATCTGTGCACTGTTTATATTGGCGTAAAGCCTCCGACCGTTGACCATTGGCCGCCAGCAGACGCATCAATTGACGGTGGGCAGGTTCGTGCAGCGAGTCAATCAATATCCACTGTTGTGCGTAATTAATCGCCAGATCAAATTGCTGCATCTCGCTGTAGTAGTTGGATAACTTGCGCTGAAGTTCAGCATATTCCCGCCGTAACCATTCCCGTTGAGTCATCACCCAATTATCAAATTCAGGGCTGTCGGCGACATCAAATCCATGCATGAAATCGGCACTATAAAAGCCAATTGCTTGCTGATAAAGTGCTGCACAGGTTTCGCAAACCGTTTCTCGGTTATGTCCGTGTGTGCCAGATAGCTTAATCAAGTTGATGAATTCAAGCACATCAACCGTGATCTGTTGCCAGTCGAGGCTTAGTGTGCTGCGGTCTGCTTGAATCCATGCAATCGGCATCGGCGCGGTTAATGTTCGGAGTGTACTTCTCAGCGCAGATCGCGCATGAGTATCATCCATCTCCGGCCATAACAATGCCGCCACCACCGCGCGGCTTTGCTGCTGAGGAGTCAACGCCAGATAAGCCGCTAATGCAAATGATTTTTGGCGATCAAACTTAACCGCCTGATGATCAAACACAATTCGTGGACTTCCAAAAAAGTACAGTTGTAAATCGCTCATAAAACCGTTCTTTCGTCACGGGGTCGTCACGCTAGTGTCACCGCTTGTTCATATACTACTCGAAGATTTACTCACTTCACAACATGCCGTGAGTACTCTTCTAAAAATAGCGGCATCAGGAAAGGTATTGAAAAATGAAATTAATTCAACCTTGGTCGGACAGTGTACGGATATTAACCGGTAGCTATGCGACACAGCCTTTACCGCGAGGGGAGCATTTTGCCGAGCCTGAGCCTGCACCAAAATCGATCCTGATGGATTATCAGCGACTATTGACTTTTGTAATGGTGATTGCCCTGTGGCTGCCGCGACATATTTCTCGTTAAATATCGACCCTTAGCACATAATCATGCCCTAGATTGAACCTTGCTGCCTATTTTTTGGTATTGGCTGTATATCGCTAATTCACATGGACATGGTTATGAAAAGAACACTTTTTGTTTTAATTGGGCTTTTTGTTCTGGTGGGTATTGTGACCGCGCAGGATGCCACGCCGGAAGCAACCCCTTCTGCGTCCGCTGTTGAGGCCACCAAAGAACCAACCGTTGAAGCCACACTGGAATCCACGGCTGAAGCGACCGAAGTGGCAACTGCTGAAGCGACCGCTAGTGTGCACTTTGAAGTTCCCGGAACATACGCGGTGCGCCAGCCAGTCGGTGATTTAGTTCGTCAGTACACCGTACATATACCCGCTAAATACTTTGAATCCGAATCACCAGTGCCCTTGGTCTTGATATTGCATGGCGCAGGCGGAACAGGGCAGGGTATCGAATCCTTCTCTGGCTTTGATTCACTTTCCGATAGAGAAGGCTTCATCGTCGCTTATCCTGATGGTATCAACACCGCTTGGAATGATAATCGCGGCGATGAAACCAGCGTCATAGATGATGTAGGTTATTTGAGTCATCTTGTCGATTCGGTGGCCGAGAAAGCCAATATTGATCTCAACCGTGTCTATGCGGCAGGTTACTCACGCGGCGGCATGATGTCTTACCGTTTAGGCTGCGTCCTGCCGACCAAATTTGCGGCTGTAGCATCTGTCGCCTCGACATTTCCCATGTATCTCCTCTTAGAATGTCAAAACGCACCTCCCAAAGCCCTGATGGTCATTCAAGGTACAGACGATCCAATTGTGCCGTGGATGGGTATTCAATCCGCCTTTTTTTCGGCTGCCGACACACTTAAGTTTTGGGGACAGCATAATCGCTGCGCCCTTTTAGGCCCTATCAAAGAATATGGGGATTTGAGTCCGATGGACGGAACTCGCTTGTTGACACAAGAGGGGATTAAGTGTGAACAACCCATCGTCCTCTACAGTGTCTTTCATGGTGGGCATACGTGGCCGGGCCATCCTGTCAAAGCACCCTTTGATCTCGGCCTAACCAGCATGGATTTTGATGCCGCTGCCGCCCTTTGGGATTTCTTCAAAGCACAATCGTTTCAGCCAGAAGCAAAATAAATCATCGAACTAAAGAAGAGTCTGTAAATTTATTTGAAAATCAACCTCTACTCCCTCCCTCGTTTACGGTGAGGGTTGGGGTGGGGGTTTCTATTTTCGTTTTAACCACCCATCATCTCTGTACACTTTACGAGCCAGCACTACGAATGCGAATGACGATGGTGTATGTCCGGTAAATGTGGGTGTTCGTGTTCGATATGCTCATGTGTATGCGGATGAGAATGGGTTAGGCTTCGGGAAACCATATTGGGATGGTCATGATTGTGATGCCCATCGTCATGACGGTGGCGGTGATCGTGCGTAACGGCCTCATGAACATGTTGATGTTGGTGCTGTTCGCGTACCAGTAAAGCAGCACCAGCAACCATCAGCACTAGCCCGACAGCAAACAACAACGTCAATGGTTCACGAAACAGCACTAACGACAGGATAACGCCAACCAGCGGTGCAGTTCCAAAGAGCGCACTGGTGCGTGCAGCCCCAAGTCCGCGCATGGCATGGATGAAAAGCACAATACTCATGCCATAACTTAAGCTGCCTAGAACCAATGCGCCGATGACGATCTCAGGACGGGGCAGCGTTTGTCCGAGTACACGCGCGAGAATTAACGAAAATGAACCGGCTCCCAATCCTTTGACGAGTACAATCATCAACGGGTCTTTGGCGGAAATCTGGCGCGTGAGGTTATTATCAATACCCCACAAAACACACGCCGCCAATATGCCCAGAGCGCCAACTGAAAGTCCCCATTCACCGCTTGTGTTCCACGACAAAACAATACTGGCAACGGTTACGCACACGATTGACCATAGAGCATACTTACCAATTGCTTCTTTGAACACCAGCGCAGCGATCACAGTGGTTGCTACACCCTCAAAATTAAGCAGCAAAGACGCGCTTGAAGCAGGTGTGTTTTGCAAACCAAACGTAACTACTCAGGTGGGGAAAAAGTACCAAAAAAGATAAAAACGAGCTAGAGTCATAAGGATGAAACCCACAGAGAAGCCGTTAAGCAAAGAACAACTACAAGGGCTAGAAAAAGCCGACTTGGTAGATTTGGTTGT
>JBBSBM010000121.1:0-21246 GCA_038251275.1 Aggregatilineales bacterium | reverse complement strand
TTAATCCCAGCAATTGGATGAGTGGATGATTTGTCGTTATCATTCCTTTGAGCCTTTTTGGTTTTGTTTGAGTGTGGTTACTCCAAACTCTACCCGAATTGGCTCTTTCTTTCATCTCAATTTATGTCCCACCCTCAGATAAACTACTTATTATCAATCTAAAATCTGGAAATCTGCGTCTTACAGCACTTTTTAGGCTCATTGACGCATCTTAACCCTTCCGTTACAATACCAATTGTTCAAAATCATATTACTCGGTACAGTCTAATGAAGTATTACCTCGAAAGTATGGGGTGTCAGATGAATACGGCGGATAGCCAACATCTGGCCTCTGAACTCGAAAAAATGGGGCATCGCGCCACAGACTCCTCACAAGAAGCCGACATTATGGTGGTCAATACCTGTGTGGTGCGCCAATCCGCAGAAGATAAAGCGTTCAGTCGTCTCGGTGAGTTCAACGTCCTCAAACAGGAAAACCCTGACCGCATCATCGCGGTGATGGGCTGTCTTGTCGGTGTACAAGACTCGCTTCGTTTGCGTAAGCGCTTGCCTTACGTCGATGTGTTCATGTCACCCAGCGATCCGCAGCCGATGGTCGATTTTCTGCACAGTCGTATGACTGAAGCCGAAGTGCTTCAACTCGAACGTCATGAACGTGATCGTCGTGATGCCCTTCAAGATGGCGAGATTCTGTTACCTGTACATGAGCAGAACAGCCTGATTAGCGCTCATGTGCCAATCGTTTTTGGTTGTTCTCATGCCTGTTCATTTTGCATCATCCCGCGCCGTCGTGGTGTTGAGCGCAGTCGCAGTGTTGGCGAAATCGTAGCCCATGTTCGCAGTCTTGCCGTTCAAGGCGTTCGTGAAATTACTTTGCTCGGTCAAATTGTAGATCGCTATGGTAAAGATGTTCCCGATGGCCCTGATTTGGCTGACCTGCTCCGCACGGTGCATCGCGTCACCGAAGACACTGGCCTTGAGCGCATTCGTTTCCTGACCAGCCATCCCAATTGGATGACCAATAAAATTCTGGACACGGTTGCTGAACTTCCACATCTGATGCCAGTCATCGAGGTGCCGGTTCAAGCGGGCGATGATGTCGTGCTGCAAAATATGAAGCGCGGTTATACGGTCGATCAATATCGCAAACTTGTCGCGAATATCCGTTCACGCATTCCCGATGTGGCTATCCACACGGATGTCATCGTGGGTTTTGCCGGGGAGACCGAAGAACAATTCCAGCACACCTATGATCTGTTAGCCGAACTCAAGCTGGATAAAGTCCATCTTGCACGTTACTCGCCACGCCCGCATACCCTCAGCGCCCGTTCGATGCCGGATGATGTGTCTGAAGAAGAGAAGAAGCGCCGTCACGAAACGACCGATGAGATGCAGGCCGGTGTTTTGGCTGAGATCAATGCCCGCACTTTAGGGAAAACTGTGCCCGTTTTAGTTGAGGAATATCTCAAAGGACGTTGGCGAGGTCGCACACCGCAGAATAAACTGGTATTCTTTGAGGATGTTGCCGACTGGAAGGGCAAAATTGCTGATGTTGAGATTACATGGACGGGTCCTTGGAGTATGCAAGGACGTTTGTTAACATCGAAACCTAATCAGCTTGATGAGTTTCCCGTACCTATTTTTGCAAACGACAATGCACAGAACCAGCAGATTGCGTTAAAATCGTAACTGAAGTGTATTGCGATTTAGTTTACAACTGTTCGTGTTGTGATCTTGCCAATACAAATATTTGCGTCATAATGATGCGCGACCTTTCTCAATCCGACTGAAGGAGCACGCCGAATGCCACCTGTAAAAAGTGGTTATTACTATCCAAATAAATTCGCTCGTATCTTCCTCGATGCGATGGAAGAGGTCATGGGTAAGAATGGTCTCAACGCCGTTCTCCATTTGGCTGACTTAGACAATTTAATCGGTAATTATCCGCCGGATAACTTGGATAAAGTGTTTGATTTTGCTGACTTCACCGCGTTATGTGTGGCGTTGGAAGAAATGTATGGGCCGCGCGGCGGTCGTGGTTTGGCATTACGGGTGGGTCGTACACTTTTTGCCGATGCGTTACGCGGATTCGGCGCGTTGGCGGGTGTGGGCGACTTAGCCTTCAAGGTGCTGCCACTCAGCGCCAAATTGAAGGTCGGTGTGCCTGCGATGGCGAACATCTTCAGCCAATTTAGCGACCAGATTAGTAATGTGCGTGAAGAAGGTGACGATCGCATCATCTACACACTCGAGCGCTGCCCGATGTGCTGGGGACGTAAAGCGGACAAAGCAGTGTGTTACGTGGGGCAGGGCTTGTTACAAGAAGGTTTGCGCTGGGTGTCGGGCGGTCGTGAGTTTAAGATCGACCTCTCAACCTGCATTGCCAAAGGGGACGACATCGGACGCTATATCGTTTACAAAGAACCGATTGAATAAAAGTCCAATCCATTTGCATCATGTAGGGGTTTGCTGTCGGCAAACTCTTTTTTGTTTGTCTTTTATGTTCTTGGCGATTCGATTTGAATTCTGTTAATTCAACTCCGACCCACCATCCAGATTGTAAGTTTGTCCCGTAATGTAGTCGCCCACTTCCGAACACAGAAATAGACTCATCGCCGCTACTTCTTCAATGGTTCCCGCGCGTTTGAGCGGTATGCGCTCCACACGCTTTTTATACCATTCGCCGCGTGGCATCCCATGTGTTTCGGATTGAGCTCGGTCAAGTTCATCCCACATCGCGGTTGGGATTACACTGGGGCAGATTGCATTCACATTGATGTTGTAAGGAGCCAGTGCCATCGCAGCCCCTTGAGTGATCGTTATCACTGCCGCTTTGGAAACTGAGTAATGGATTGCGTCGGCTCGTCCACGCCGCCCTGCAATCGACGAAAGATTGATAATCTTCCCATAACTGCGATTTGCTCGTCGGGCATCTTTTACAGACTGTGGGATTTGTTCAACCATCTGCCGCGCGACCGCTTGTAAACAAAAGAATAAGCCACGCTGGTTGATGCGTTGCAGCCAATCCCATCGTTCGGGTGTCATCTCGAAGAACGATGCCTTCTCCGAAACACCCGCGTTATTGATCAGAATATCAATCTGCCCGAAACGTTCTATAACTGCTCTAACCATTGGCTCAAGTTGGTTGGTATCGCCCACATCTATCGGATAAGCTAATGCTTCTGCACCGATTTTGCTAAAATGTTCAGCCGCATTGTGAGCCTTGTCGCGTTGAATCTCTGCGATGACCACATGCGCTCCTTCAAGGGCGAAGTGTTCCCCAATCGCGAATCCAATCCCTTGCCCCGCACCTGTGACGATTGCGACTTTATCTTTTAGCGTATCCAAACTATTTCCTAGAAATATCGCTGCCCGCGTCGTGCGCTGATGATCTCGGTGTTCATACCCACCCAATGTAATGATCCGCTGTAACGTCCATGCTCAATCTTGATGCATTTGTCCATAATGACGTTCATTCCAGCCGCCGCGGCCAATTCTGCTGCTTCCAGATTGACCACGCGCAGTTGCAACCACAACGTTTTCGCGCCTATTTGTACAGCTTGCTTGGCAACCTCGACACAATCTTCTGACTTTCGGAACACATCAACCATATCCACTGGCTCAGGAATACTCAACAAATCAGGATAGCATTTCTCGCCCAAAATTTCCTTTGCCATCGGGTTAACAGGAATGATCCGGTAACCTTCCGACTTCAAA
Organism: Aggregatilineales bacterium; assembly: GCA_038251275.1. GTDB lineage: Bacteria > Chloroflexota > Anaerolineae > Aggregatilineales > Phototrophicaceae > CFX2. Next base: position 17,529 of record JBBSBM010000121.1, on the reverse strand, counting down.
TACGAACCGACAAAATAGCTGGGGCGTTCACTCTTCGGTGATAAACCCACAATTGCAATTGTTTTGCTTGTACTGAGTACCGTGCGAATAACACCAGAATCTTGGTATTTAATTCGCTGTTCCTCGGTCAGAACCGTATTCATACTCACGTCAACTGCAAGGCTTGATCCAGATCCCATAATAAATCCTCTGTAGTCTCTAATCCGATGGATAAACGAATCATGCCAGCAGTCACGCCGCCCGCTTCAAGTTCTGCGTCTGATAACTGCTGGTGGGTGGTCGAAGCAGGATGAATAACCAAGCTGCGAACATCACCGACATTTGCCAGATGCGAAAAGACATGCAAGGCTTCGATAAATGTTTTGCCTGCTGCGCGTGGATTATCCGCCTTGATGCCAAACGTGAACACTGCGCCCGGCCCTTTAGGCGTGTATTTCTGTGCCAGCGCGTAATATGGATTATCGGGTAACCCCGCGTAAGCCACCCAATCCACTTTGGGATGGTTACTCAAGAATTCGGCAACCGCCTGTGCATTTTTGATGTGTCGTTCCATCCGCACCGACAGCGTTTCCAAACCCTGAATCAGCATAAATGCATTAAATGGCGACAGTGCTGCGCCGGTATCCCGAACCGTGACCGCCCGTGCCTTCATCAAAAATCCATAGTGACCGAATGTCTCATAAAATCGCAAATCGTGATATGCCGGATCAGGGTCAGCAATCGTCGGAAAGGTGCTGAAATCGAACTTGCCCGAGTCGACAATTACTCCTGCAATCGAGTTGCCATGTCCACCCAAAAACTTAGTCGCCGAATGCAGCACAATATCCGCGCCCCAATCCAGCGGACGGCACAAATACGGTGTGGCGAATGTGCTGTCTACAATCAGCGGGATTTTATGTGAGTGTGCAAGATCAGCCAGTGCTTCAATATCCAAAATGCTGCCGCGTGGGTTACCAATAACCTCGCCGTACAACGCTTTGGTCTTGGGAGTAATTGCCTGCGCCCAATTCTCGATATTCGTCGGATCTACAAAATGTGTCTTGATGCCCAACTTCTTGAATGTATGCGTGAACTGTGTTATCGTCCCACCATACAGATGCGACGACGAAACAATCTCATCTCCCGGCTCAAGCAGCGTCATCATGGTGGTGAACTGTGCCGCCATACCGCTGGCAGTTGCCACCGCGCCTGTCCCATTTTCGAGTGAGGCAATCCGTTCCTCAAATACCGCTGTCGTCGGATTGTTGATGCGCGTATAAATATTCCCGTACTGCTTCAACTCAAATAATTGCGCTGCTTTATCCACGTCCTCAAACACATATGAGGTCGTCTGGTAAATCGGTACAGCACGCGCCCCTGTTACCGGATCAGGAATATGCCCCGCGTGCAGCATGCGTGTCTCAAATCCAAATTTTCGTTTCTGTTCAGCCATCTATTTCTTCTCTTTAGTATTGACCTTGGCGCTCTTCGCGTCTCTGCAGTTAAATCTTCTTTGTTTTCGCTATGTCTCTATGGTTAAAAATTATATTTACTTTTTCGGCATCGGCGGCACAATACACAAAAATGTGAAAGGTTCATCGGTCAGATTTTCAAACTGATGTTGTTCCCAACCCGGAATAAAGACCACATCTCCCTGCTCAACTTCTTCAAATCGGTCACCAAGTTGTACCCGTGCCCGCCCATTCATCACCATCACCCCATGTTCACGCTCATGCTTATCCAAACTCGAAAATTCATGAGGCGGAATCGTAAAATAGCGCATGGCGAAATTTGGTGCACCGTCTTTATCGCCTATCAACACCTGTTTGGTCGCATTATTCGTGTTATAACCCTCAACATTGACATCTTCCCAGCGCCAATCTGCACCGTCTTGTACCCGCCTATGGATAACACCCATCATCAACCTCCTGCTGCTTACTCTGCTGCCACGAGTATAGCCTAACTTATTAGCCTGCACATCGCGACGCGTATGCACATCTGCCCAATATGGCTATAATATCGGTAGCTTTTACTAAATACATAGATTTGAACTTAGATGACCCATTTATTGTGACTGCTGTTAACGAACAATAAACCGAAAATTTTAACTATAAATTATCGACAAAAGGATTTTTATGACTTTGACGACTATGAAAGCAGCCATCTACGCTGGCCCCGCTGACATTCGTATTGAAGACTATCCCATGCCTGATCAACCCGCTGCTGGAGAGTTACTCGTCCATATTCGTGCCTGTGGGGTTTGTGGCAGTGATGTGACCGATTGGTACATGACTCCCCGTGCGCCGCTGGTTTGGGGTCATGAACCGGCTGGTGATGTCATCGCAGTCGGTGAGGGCGTGACAACCTTTGCTGTAGGTGATCGTGTGGCAATCCATCATCATGTACCATGTATGGTCTGTGATTTCTGTCTGCATGGACACTTCACTTTGTGTCCGACTTTCAAAAAGACTCGCCTTTATCCGGCTGGCATGGCGGAATATGTTCGCATTCCCGCCGAAATTGTCGAGCGTGACATCCTCAAAATTCCCGATGGAATGGCCTACGAAGTTGCTGCACTTGTCGAACCCATTGCTTGCTGTGTTCGCGCCCTTGACCGTGCCGATATACGTCAGGGTGATAATGTCTTAGTTGTCGGCGCAGGCTTTAACGGCATCGTCATGGCGATGCTTGCCCCACATTGGGGTGTGAATAAAGTTGCCATTCTTGATCGTCTTCCGGTTCGGATTGCTCGCGCCCAATCCCTCGGCATGACCGTTTTGAATGTTGATGACACGGACGTTGCCGATCAGATCAAAACATGGACGGATGGCACCGGCCCTCATGCTGTGATGGTCACTGCCTCAAACGAAAAAGCGCTTAACATGGCATTCGATATGTGCGCTCCCGGCGGCACGTTGATGCTCTATGCCCCTACAACGCCCGACTATAAATGGCCGCTGAACACCAACCGTATTCTCTTTGGCGAAATTAATGTCAAAGGCACATATTCGGCTGGCCCATACGACACCCGCCGCGCGATGGCACTCCTCAAAGATAACCTGATCGATGCCAATGCCCTCATTACCCATCGCTTTCCAATCACAGAAGCCGACAAAGCTTGGCACCTAACCAAAGCGGCAGGTGACTCCTTAAAAGTGATGGTGGAATTTCCATGACCCCTACCATGCGCGCCGTATATTTCCTCGAACCCGGTAAGCTAGAAATGCGCGAAGTACCAATTCCTGAGCCTGCTGTGGGTGAAGTCATCATCAAAGTTGAATCGGCCACCACCTGCGGTACAGACCTCAAAGCTTATCGACGCGGACATAAGCTCTTTAAGCCGCCTATGCCGTTTGGTCATGAATACGCCGGATACATCAGCGCGGCCGGACAGGCGGTGACCAAATTCAAACTTGGTGATGCGGTCATGGGTACAAATTCTGCCCCATGCAACCAATGTTTCTATTGCAAGCGTGGTCGCCAACAATTGTGTGTTGAACTTGAAGATCGTTTTAACTTTGGCACTTATGCTGAGTATGTTCGAATTCCGTCTTATATCACAGCTCAAAACCTGCATCACAAACCCATACACTTACCCTTTAGCGAAGCTTCATTTCTCGAACCGCTGGCATGTGCCGTTCTCTGTGCTGATTACGCCGATGTTCAGTTAGGTGATACGGTTGCGATCATCGGAACGGGCGCACAAGGCTTAATGCAAATCCAATTGATGAAAGCGCTGGGGGCTTCGCGTGTCATCGCGATTGGTCGCATTAAAGGTCGTCTTGAACGTGCAAAACAGGTCGGCGCGGATGCCGTTTATAGCAGCTTGGATGGTGATATATTGGAGTATGTCAAATCTCAAACGGACGGTCTTGGAGCGGATGTTGTCATCGAAGCGGCTGGTACGCCCGAAACATGGTCGCAAGCCATGCTCATGACACGCAAAGGTGGCACAGTAATCCAATTTAGCGGCCTTCCCGGTGGCACACAGGTTCCTTTTGATGCTGCTCACCTCCACTATGGCGAAATCACGATGAAGGGCGTTTTCCACACCACACCGCATAAGGTCGAAGTCGCTGCTCAAATGCTCGGTAATGGCAGTGTCAATGTCAAACCCTTACTCGATGGCGAAGTGCCGCTGTCTAAAGTCGAAGACGCACTTATGCGGATGCAGCGCAGCGAAGTAATTAAACTGGCAGTCGTTCCCGCAATGGCAGACGTGTAATTTCGATTGACACGACTTGCACGTATACTGGCAGCAGTAAAATTGCGGATGAAAATTGATTTATTCGCGCTTTTAAGGAGATTCAAATGGATCAACAGGTTGTGCAGGCCATTCAGCAAAAATACAATCTATCTGGTGATGAAGCCCAAAAAGTAGTGCAAACGCTTGTGCAAGTCGAGCAAAAACGTCAGGCCGAGTCAGGTGGCTCTCCCGCTGGAATGCGCGGCATGAGTCATGGTGGCGCGGGTTCAGACATCATGGGCCTATTGGGCGGCTTGCTCGGTGGTGGGGGCCAACAACAAGGCAATCAACCCGGCATGACAGACGACATTATGGGCATGGTAGGCGGTCTATTCGGTGGTGGCGGTAATCAACAACAAGGGGGGCAGGGCGGCTTAGGCGGTTTAATGGGTGATTTACTCGGCGGTGGCGGTCAACAAAGCGGGCAAGGCGGCTTAGGCGGTCTGCTTGGTGGTCTTATAGGCGGCAGTAATCAACAGGGCAATCAACCCGGCATGACAGACGATATTATGGGAATGGTTGGCGGGTTGCTCGGTGGTGGACAGCAGCAAGGTGGACAGGGTGGCTTAAATATGGGCAGCCTCGTTGGGGGTCTGCTCGGTGGCAATCACAATATGGGTTCCACTGGCAATATGCTCGGCGCAGTGCTGGACTTACTCAGCGATGGTGGTCAGCAAAACCATGCTAACAGCCTAGAAAATATTCTTGGCGGGTTGCTCGGTGGTGATGCTGCACAAGGGAATATGAATCTAGGTGGTTTAGTTGGTAGTTTACTGGGTGGCAGTAGCCAACCCTCACAACCAACTTATCAACAACCTGCTCCGCCTGTGCAGCATCAACAACCAGCGCAGCCGACTAAGCCCGATATGGGCAGCATGCAAAACCAATTTGGTAATCTCGTGGCGGGCAAGAAGAAAAAGAAATAACCTCAACACCTAAAATGCGTCTTCCTATTTCCTCCCTCGCTTGCGGGGGAGGTTAGGAGGGGGTTCCAGATATGAAAATCCTCGGCATCGACTTCACCAGCGCCCCATCCTATATCAAACCCATTACCTGCGCGGTTGGTCATCTTTCTGATAATACTTTGTGCATCACAACCGTTGAGCTTCTTCCAACCTTCACCGATTTTGAGAAAACCCTCGCTCAATCCGGCCCATATGTCGCCGGTTTCGATTTTCCCTTTAGCCAACCCCGTCGGTTGATCGAAAACCTCGACTGGGCGATTCATTGGCATGAGATGATTGATCTGATTTCATCGATGGGCAAAGAGGCTTTCGAGGCAGAAATTTGCCGCTATACGGAGTCGCGTCCAGTTGGTGACAAACTGCATAGGCGTCAAACTGATATTCGTGCCAATGCCCTCACCCCATGAAGCTCGATTACATTCCGGTGGGCAAGATGTTTTTTCAAGGATCGCCACATTTGCTTGCCGCGGGTTTAAATATTCTGCCGTGCCATCCCACATCGGATAATCGGATCGCACTCGAAGTGTATCCGGCGCTCGTTAATCGCCATCTCAACGGCAAACGCAGCTATAAACAGGATACCGTTGCTCGCCAAACCGACCAGCACACCCTCGCTCGTTCCGCACTTCTCGATACTTTATTGTCACCACATTTTGTGGATACCTACGATTTTATCCTCAAACTCGACACTGACGTTTCATCTGCCTCTCTTGACGATAAATCCGGCGATACTTTAGATGCGGTCTTATGTGCTGTACAATCTGCTTGGGCATTCTTAACCCCTAATTACGGCATCCCGCCAGATTGTGATCCCCTCGAAGGCTGGATTGTCGACCCCTCGGTTCTTTAATTTTTATTTACAAACTCGATTATTAGATTTGTGATCTGGCTTGTCACTTGCAACTATGTGGTTTATCGAAAATATTGAGAAATTAATCTTTGGGTTTTTCTCCCCTCTGCCATGAAATGGGGAGAGGGGCTGGGGGTGAGGATTTGATTTCATAACTTTCGATAACCTACTTATTACTTTTTAGGTTTACTTTTAGTTAACCCGACAAACTAATCTCTAACTATTCGCCAACACGCTTAACAGTCCTGTTCCCTCAAAATGGTTGACGCCAAACGCCAAAAAGAGTTACAAAATGTTCTTCCAAAAGGTAACCCTTTCCATCCCCACGTCGAATATAATGTTGCTAGAACTTGTAGGGGCAGGATTTATCCTGACCGCGCATTTTAACATCTCCAAATGGGTAGCTATAGTGACCCAAAATCAATCTTTGCATTGCCGCCTGTGCTGCTTTTGCCGCATATTCCGCACATTCAGCGGCTTTCTCCCTCGAAATCACGATTGAAAAAGCCAATTGCAACTGCATATTTCTAACAGGTGCAGCTTTTACAACAATTAGGAACGCCACGCACTTGAGTGTGGCGAAAGAAAATGAAGACGACTGTGACTGCGAAGTCTTCCGTGGGACGATAGTTTGGACAACACCGACACAAAAAACAATTTCATGTGGAATAGATGATTGTTTGCAGCAAACGTTGCAGCAGCAGAACTACTCTCCGCTGCCGCAAAAATTAGCTACACAATCGCTTGGTATTTCTAGTCTGTGTCACCGCCATTGCCGCCATAAAACGGATCAGCGAAAGAAACAATTTTTGAGACTTTCTCGTTTTGCAGTTGCAATATTTGCAGTAATTGGCAACTTTCTCCCGTGAGCCTTTGCCAAAACCACCCGATTCTCAACAGCAACAACAGCATAAAAAAAGGCGCTTTCGCCCCCTTTAAACGAGAATTAGATTTATTGCGCTTTGCTGAAAACACTACAATCTTGGCGATTTGTATTTCTCTCACCAAGCCAGCAGCGCGGGTTCTTCTAACACCGTCCGCAAATCTTGCAGAAAGTTTGCGGCATGTGCGCCGTCCACAACGCGGTGGTCAGCCGAAAGTGTCACCGTCATAAAAGATCGCAGCACAGGTTGGCGGTGTGCATCTGGCACAAATAATTGTTGTGTGCGCCCAACCGCTAGAATTGCCACCTGCGGCGGATTAATAATCGCGGTGAAACGATCAACTCCGTACATGCCGAGGTTGCTGATCGTAAACGTTCCGTCCACCATATCATTAACTTTGAGTGTGTTCTCTCGCGCCCTTTTCGCCACATCATCGACTGATAATTGAATAGTCTGCATTGAAAGCCGCTCAGCATGATGAATCACCGGAACGAGCAATCCCGCATCCAGCGCCACTGCAATGCCAATATTAGCAGTCGGCCACAACGCGATTTCTTCACCATCTAGCGTTGCGTTCAACCATGGATGCCGCATCAGCACGCCCGCGCACGCCTTGACCACAAGCGCGGTCACCGAGAGTTTTTCTTTACGTCCTTTGAGTGTCTGTCTCAGTCCGTCAATGCCGGTGGTGTCAATTTGCGCGTCAAAGAAAATGTGCGGTGCATTCTGGAAGCTGTGTTGCAGTCGGTGAGCAATCGTCCGTCGCATTCCTTCCATCTTGATGATGCGCGGCCCATCGCTCGGTTCTGTAGCTTCGTAGATTTCAACCGGCGGGGCAGGTGGTGGTTCAATTGGCATATTCTTCTGAATATTCCGATCAACCACACTTTGCATATCTGTCGCTTGAATACGTCCCTGTGGCCCGCTACCGGCGATGCTTTTTAGATCGAGACCGCTTTCTTTTGCCAGATGTCGCGCTGCGGGTGTTGCCCGCATTTTGCCACTAGGTTGTCCTACAGCCGACTCCACATCATGTCGGGTTATCCGGTTATTTGGCCCCGTGCCTTTAACCTGTGTCAGATCAACATTGGTCGCTTCGGCTACCCGCTGCGCTACCGGACTCGCTAAGAAAGTGTTAAAGGGTTCTTTTTCTGATAAATCACTTGGCTTTATTTCGCCCGGTCGCAGTAGATAAGCAATAATCTCAGTCACCTTGACCGTTGCGCCCGCCTCAAAAAGTGGTCTAATCAGTATCCCTGACTCAGGTGCTTCCACTTCCATATTGACCTTGTCGGTTGTAACTTCACAAATTGGTTCACCTGACCGGACGCTGTCGCCATCTTTTTTAAGCCACTGAATAATCTCAGCCGTTTCCAGTGTGAAGCCAAATTTCGGGAGGATAATAGGAATGGGCATATTTTAGAATTCCATGACGCACTGTACTTGAATTTAAATTGTGTTTTGTTCCCTCCATTGCTTGCGTGGGAGGGCTAGTGTGTGGTTCTTTTTAATATTCTCCCCGAACCAACTTCCGCGCCTCGGTGATAATATTTTCAACCTGTGGCACGGTCGCTCGTTCCAACTCACGGTTATAAGGGATCGGAATATCTAAGCCCGCCAACCGTCGGATCGGCGCTTCGAGATAATCAAACGCTTCGCTGGAAGCAATCCGCGCCACAATTTCTCCACCAAAACCACCCATCTCAACCGCTTCATGCACCACCATCGCGCGTCCCGTTTTCTTGACCGAGTCGATAATCGGTTTTTCGTCTAGTGGCTTGAGTGTCCGTGGGTCAACCACTTCCAGTTCGATGCCTTCTTTAGCCAGTTCGTTAGCAGCTTCTATCGCTCGGCTCACCATAATCGAAGTCGCCACCACTGTTACATGTTTGCCTTCATGCGCCACCACCGTCTTGCTCAGGGGAACGCGGTACATTTCTTCCGGCACATTGCCTTTAGTTTTATAAAGAAGTTTGTGTTCAATAAAAATCACCGGATTATTATCATCAATCGCTGCCAGTAATAAGCCCTTCGCGTCGTAAGCATTACTCGGCATCACGACCTTCAACCCAGGCACATGCACAAACCAGTTTTCGAGGCTCTCACTGTGTTGTGCTGCCGCGCCGGTACCAGAACCGCCCGGTGTCCGTAGCACCATCGGTACACTGGCCTTACCACCAAACATAAACCGCACTTTTGCTGCTTGCAAGACAAGTTGTTCCATCGTCAACGTTATGAAATCCATAAACTGGATTTCGCCCACAGGTCGCATTCCAGTTAAGGCTGCACCCACGCAGGCTCCCGCAATTCCGGCCTCTGAAATCGGTGTATCAATCACCCGCTGCTCACCAAATTCGGCTAGCAGTCCCGCGCTTACTCCGAACGCTCCCCCATAGACACCAATATCCTCCCCGATCATAAACACGCGCTCATCTTGTGCCATCGTCTGGCGCAGTCCCTCACGCAGTGCCTCCGCATAAGTCAGTTCACGCATAAACACCCTCAAGAATTGTACTCACATCGGGGGCAGGGCTGGCCTCGCTGAAATCCACCGATTCATCAATGATGGCCACCGCTGCATCCCGCATTCCAGTTGCCTCATTTTCCGAAATCACACCGGCTGTCACCAATAAGGATGAAAAGCGCGTGATCGCATCTCGATTGTCCATCCAATCGTTTACTTCATCACGGGTACGGTATGCCTGTCTATCACTCTTGGAATGCCCCTTATAACGGTAAGTCTTGGACTCAACCAAGCTTGGCCCTTCACCACGGCGCGCCCTCTCCGCTGCCTCATGTACTGCCAAATAAACCGCTAACGGATCATTTCCATCGACTGTCACACCGGGGATGCCGTAAGCCGCTGCCCGTGTGCTGATCTCTGGAATATTAAAAGCCTTGACCATTGGCATCGACATTGCGTATTGGTTGTTTTCGCATAGGTAAACCACTGGCAAGTTCCAAATCGAAGCCATATTGAGGGACTCGTGGAATGCGCCTTCATTCGCTGCTCCATCCCCAAAAATCACCATACAAACTTGGTCAGTTTTTCGCATCTTGATGCTTAAACCAACACCCACTGCAATCGGTACGCCGCCCGCAACAATCCCGTTCGCGCCGAGGTTATTTGCCTCAACATCCGCGATGTGCATACTGCCACCACGTCCACGACAGAAGCCCGTTTCCTTGCCCATGAATTCAGCCATCATTCGGTTGGGGTCTGAACCCCATGCGAGGCAATGTCCATGCCCTCGATGGTGATTGAGCAAATAGTCCCCATCCTGTAATGCGTTTGATGCCCCAACTGCGGTTGCTTCCTGCCCGATGGAAAGATGCATCGTGCCGTGTACTTTGCCGAGACTGTAAAGCTGTTCGGCACGTTCCTCGAACGCCCGAATAGTATGCATATCTTGGAGCATTTCCTTCAAAAATTCCGGTCCCAGCGATTCAATCACCTCGTGATAGCGCTGGATAACCTCTGGCAAAATCTGCCCATTGGTTGTCATAAATTTTCCCTTGATCCAATTATAGGATTTACTGCGATTCAGCTCTCACCATCTTTATAGTGGTAATGTTCTTGGCTTGCTGAAGAGAACCGTTGAATAAAACTCGCCGATTTATTTCCCTCATCTTTGAGCTTGAAAAAACCGTTCTCAATAGCCCAATCATAAACGCTCATATCAATAGGGTATTTTGTAAGTGTTCCACTTAAACGATGCTTTTGAATCCATTCTTCTGCGCCTTCTCTTGACGAAAAAACGCCGCTTGGAAAGTGGGCATTTGCGCCGTTGAATACCCATACTTCGCTTAGTATCTTTACATCCATTCTGGGTTATTTGGAACGAGCATTTTCAGGTGGAGTGAAGGATAATTTGCTAAAGAAACTATTGAAGTCAAAGCTAATGCTGGCGTTACGGGTCACAATCCGGTGGAGTTCTCGGAGCAGTGGAAACGCATCCGCCTGTAAATCGCCTCGCGCAATCATCGCGTCGATGGCGGGCATGATTGCCACGACGGCATCAACACCTTCGATGGTTTCTCCCGGCATTTCTTCGACCGCATCGCTGTAAGGCATTCCCATACCGAGCAAACGTCCCATACGCGAATTGCGCCCACCCTGTGTTGTCACATATAAATCGCCCGCACCCGGTAAGCTGAATACTGTTTCCAGTCCACCACCGAGTTGTTGTACCAAGATTGCTGTCTCAGCTAACCCCTGCGCGAAGATTGCAGCCGCATAATTGTGCATTTTGGCGCTGGCAACATCTTCACCTTGCTTTTCGAGTACACCGGCTGCTAACCCAACCGCCAACGCATACGGATTTTTCATCGCCACGCACACTTCAACGCCGATGAGGTCAGTTGAAGTCCAGATGTGGTAATAATCGGTTGAAAAGTACGAGCGCAGCTTCGGTAGAATATCAGCATTGCGCGAGACAAATACCACGGCAGTGTCGCGTCGCGCTGCGAGTTCCCCTGCAATCGATGGCCCACCAATAGCCGCATAATTAATTCTATCCCGGATTGAAGCAGGCAAATGGTCACGTAATACATCGGGCAATATTTTCAGATTGCCTTCAGCACTTTCCATTCCTTTGGTGACCATCAATACGGTTTGGCCTTCGCGTAGGTGTGGACCAACCGCCCCTGCCGCCCAATGTACACCTTGCGAGTTCACGCCTAAGCCAACCACATCTGCACCTTGTAGTGCTTCCGCGATTTCAGTATGTGAATAGGCTTTGACAGATGGATGTAAAGAGCGACGCAAGCGGGGATGAAAATGGTCAGTTTTGATATTGTTGATGATCGCTTCGTCGAGTTGGGTTCCAACGAGCCGAACCTCGTTAGCGTTATCCGCAGCCGGAAAGGTGAGCGCGGAGCCCATCACACCGGCACCAACGATTGTAATGATTGCCATTTTTGACCTTGTACGTAAAAACAAATACTCTAAAAGATTACTTTTTTACAAAGGTGAGGTAAATTCACATTTTGTCAAATTGTAGGTGACGTAAAGAAGGCTGTCAAGCAAAGTCGCGCGTTGTAAGGTCTTCTCATTCCGCCTCATTTTTTTACTGAAAAGATACTAACTGTACTCAAAATAGACTTGGAAAAGGATTATTCTTGTGAAATGTGATCTTGTGATTGGCGTGGATAGCAGTACCACCGCCGTTAAAGCCATCGCTTGGGATCGACAGGGCAAGATGGTTGCTCAGAGTCGTGCTACGTTCGAGATGATTTCCCCACAGCCTAATTGGTACGAACAGCGTGCCGATGATTGGTGGATATTTTTATGTGAGGTGCTGCGTCACCTGACCTCTCAAATTGCTGTGAGCCGCGTTGGGGCAGTTTGTATCACTCACCAGCGGGAGACATTTGTTCCGGTTGATGAACACTGCCAACCGATTCGCAATGCGATTTTGTGGCTCGATGATCGTTCGCGTCTACAGGTAAATGAACTTAATCAGCGAATTGGTAATGACGTTATTCAGGATATTACAGGTAAAGGGCCATCAACAAAACAATCGTTGTCTAAACTTTTATGGTTACAGCAGCACGAACCGCAAGTGTTGGAACGTGCTCATAAAATCCTCGACGTTCATGCTTTTCTGGTCTATCGACTAACAGGACAGTGGGCAACTAGCATGGCCTGCGCCGATCCCATGGGTTTGGTGGATATGCGGCGCGGCGATTGGGCGAACGATTTATTGAAATCGCTTGGCATTGATCCAACTAAATTTGTTCCAATTCATCCGTCTGGCAGTATCATCGGTGAAGTAACCGGGAAAGCTGCCGAGCAGACTGGTTTGTTAGTAGGAACGCCGATTATTGCAGGTGCTGGTGATGGTCAAAGCGCAGGCTTGGGCGCAAATATTACCGTACCGGGGAAAGCCTATCTGAACTTGGGAACGGCTGTGGTTTCCGGCGCGTTTTCTGAAAATTATGTGGTGAGTAAGTATTTTCGAACGATGTGTTCACCGATTGAAGGTGCATTTGTGCCGGAGGAAGTGCTCGGTGGCGGCACGTTTACAGTTAGTTGGTTTGTCGATCAGTTTGGGCCAGATGTGGGCAACTTAAAGCTGCCACTTTCGGCTGAAGAATTATTAGAAGTTGCGGCGAGTAAACTGCCTCCCGGTTCGCTTGGTTTGATGCTGGTTCCCTATTGGAATGCGGTGATGCCACCGTATTGGGATCCGGCTGCAACGGGAATCACAATTGGTTGGACAGGCGCACATCGGCGGGAGCATTTTTACCGAGCTATTCTAGAAGGTATCGCTTATGAACATCGGCTGGCGATGGAAGGGGTAGCCAAGGCCACAGGTGAACCCCTAGACGAATATATCTTGATGGGCGGTGGTTCGCGGAGCGCCTTATGGTGCCAAATTGTGGCGGATGTGACGGGCGCGAAAGTGACCCGCGCCAGTACGACTGAAGCGACCAATCTTGGTGCAGGTATCCTCGCTGCTGCTGCTGCTGGCTGGTATTCAAATGTGCGTGAGGCCGCGAATTCGATGACGACTACCGACAAGCGTTTTTTGCCTGAAGAGAAGCCCCATAAAATCTATGACCGACTTTATAAAGAAGTTTATGTGGACTTGTTCCCGGCGCTTCAAAAATCGATTGACCGCCTGACAGAATTAACTTTTGACCAAGATTTTTAGGGCGATTACTGTAGGAACTTTCATGAAAGAGGATAATCGCTGTTAATTCTTAGGCGATTATCCTCAACTTACTTATGAATCAAATTGGGCGAGGGCGGCGAAGGTATCTTTAAGTGCAGGGTAGAGAGCGCGGAAGGAGGGATAGAGACGTTCATAATCGGCAGCGCCTTGTGCGTCTGGTTGAATAGTTATCTCACGCCGGATCATGTTGGCGCAAGCCGTTGGGACATCGGCATAAGCGCCTGAGCCAACAGCAGCCAGAATTGCCGCACCGAAGGCACTACTTTCACCCGTATTAACGGTATAAAGAGGAATACCCATGATATCGGTGGTTAGTTGCAGCCAGATCGGACTATTGACGAGGCCGCCAGCAATGACCGCTTCGGATGGAGTCGCACCGAGCGAACGCAACAGTTCAAGTTGGTCACGCATCCCAAAAGATACGCCTTCCATGACCGAACGAATCATGTGAGATAGGCCATGTCGGAGGGTAAAACCAACGAATGCGCCACGAGCAAAGGGATCAGGATGCGGGTTACGCTCGCCCGTTAAATAAGGGGCGAAGAGTAAGCCAAGTGCGCCACGCGGAATCGATTCAGCTTGTTTATTGAGGTCATCATATCTGAGGTTGGGTGTGAACTCATCATGCAGCCAGCGGAGGCCACCTGCGGCACTGAGCATGACACCCATATGAAACCATGTGCCGGGGATTGGCCCGCAGAATGTGTGCAAGCGACCATCCGGTTCAGGGGCATAATGGTCATTAGCCGCGTAAGCCACACCCGAAGTACCAACGGTCAAGCTGGCTTGGTTCATAGATACGATGCCGTTCCCAACACCGCTCGCCGGTTGGTCACCTGCGCCGCCCACAATCGGTGTACCTGCTTTTAGGCCCGTAATCGCAGCGGCTTCTTCGCTGACATAGGCACACACTTCTTGCGACTCGCAAAGTTCAGGTAGCCACGCGCGAGGAATATCAAAGGCAGCCAACATTTCATCTGACCAAGTGCGTTTGCCGACATCCATACAACCAAAACCGGATGCATCGGCAACATCACAGACAAAGGCTCCACTCAAACGATAACGAATGTAATCTTTGGGGAGCAGGACGTGAGCGATACGACTGTAGTTTTCTGGCTCGTTTTCATGTACCCATAGGATTTTGGGCGCGGTAAAGCCAGCTAGTATGCGGCTGCCGACAATCTGATAAACGCGCTTGGCCCCTACTTTTTCGGTGACTGACTCGCACTGCGGTGAACTGCGCTGGTCATTCCAGAGAATAGCGGGACGAACGGGTTTGCCATCTTTATCCAGCGAGGTAAGGCCGTGCATCTGGCCTGTGAGGCCAATGGCAGCGATGTTTTCTGCGCCAACAGCTTGCACAACTTCGCGAATGGATTTACTGGCGGCTTCCCACCAATTTTCCGGGTCTTGTTCCGACCAAAGCGGACGTGGGGTGGAAAGCTCATGTGGATTGCCCTTAACGACGATGACATTGCCCTGTTCATCTACAACAAGCGCCTTTGAGGCAGTGGTGCTGGTATCAACACCCATAAAGTATTTACTCATCGAAAGAATTCCTTTAGCAGAGGATGGTTTATTTTTCCTTCGTAAGAGTTTATCAGGTGTAAGAGGTGTGTCAAACCTGCTTCACAGTTTCGATGGGTGGTTTTTGCATGTCAAAAGGCACTGGAATATTGAATAGTTGTAAAACGGTAGGCGCGATTTGCATCAGTTGAAGGCCATCGAGACATTGACCGCCAAAATCATGCTGAGGGTCTGTGTATATGAACATACCTTGCTGGGCGTGATTGGCATCATCGGGGCCGGTGTCGTTCTCAAAAACGTGGATGCTATTCCAGCCGACTGTACCGATTGAACGCCACGCAAGATTGCCAAAGTAGACGAGTATGTCAGGGGCAACACCACGACTGTTTTGGTAGATAGCCTCAGGCGTGAAGCAGCGCGTACCAATGGGCTGACCTTTTTCGTCGCCGAGGGCTTCGAGTTTTTGGATGAGTTCACTACGCAGCGAGTCGAAGTCGGCAGGTTCGACTGTACCCTGTGATTCACGATCTTTGAGATTAATAAACAGGCGACCATAATAACCGCCATCACCCCATGCGCGGGTTTTGCTCCAATCGACTTTCAAGGCCTCAAATTTGACAATACTTTTTGATGTGTCTGGTGTCTCGGTGAGGACAAGATAACCTTCGCGAATGAGCCATTCGTTGATGCAGATGCCGCCATCCATTTTTCTAGCACCGTGATCGGAAACTACGAAGACCGATGTGTCATTATCAAAAAGGGGAAGAAGGGTACCGATTTCCTGGTCGATGAGATGGTAATACTCGCGGATGGCATCTTTGAAGGGGCTGTTCGGGTCGTGGTTACGATGGGTTTCATCCATATCTTTCCAGAAGGCGTGGTGCATACGGTCAACACCGATTTCGACCATCATAAAGAAATCCCAAGTGGGACGTGTGGTGAGCAGTTGACGGGCAACCTCGAAACGTTTGCGGGTCATCTCGCGAAGCTGATCAAGCAGCCATTGTTTATTCTCGGTACGGAAGCCTTTGACATCGGTCATATAATCGCTGACCCAACCGTTTATTTCTTGCTTTAGCGAGGTGGGGTAGGTGTATTCGACATCCGTAGAAGGGGTGAGGAAGCAGCTTACCATGTCACCTTTGATGGTTGAGGGCGGGTAGGTTCCGGGTACACCGAGAACGATACTTTGTTTGTCGTTTTTCGAGAGAATATCCCAAAGTCGAGGCTCATGAATAGCGTCCGAGTTGGCGACGGTTAGCCCGTTATAGGAGTGATCTTTGCGGTTGCGGAAGCCGTAGACTCCAAGTGTGCCGGGATCCTTACTGGACATCATACATGACCAAGCTGGAACAGTGATGGCTGGGATAACACTTTCTAGTTCACCGTATAAGCCTTGTTTACGAAGGGCTGTGAGATTTGGAAGTTCGTCCGCCCAACGCTTAAAAACGAGTTCAGGCGCGGCGCAGTCGAGGCCGATGATGGCGACACGATGTTTATTCGGGCGTATCCGTTTGAATAGATTTTGGAATGCCATGTTGTTCTCCGCTGGCAGCCTTTTTATTGTGGGGTTGGTTGGCTACCTGAGCGGCGTTGATTATAGAGAAGAGTCGTGGAGAGTTAAATTGTGGGTATCAAGAGGTTAGGCGTTTCATGAAGCGTTCTATATCCACGATGAAGCGGATATGTGTGCCTTCACCGATGAGTTGTTTAGAGTCCCATGCTTGAACGGCGAAGGTAATTTGACGGTCTTTTACATCGGTGACTTCGGCGCGAGCGCGAATGGCCTGACCGAGAGCGGAAGCGGCGAGATGTTTAATCGATATGGACGTGCCGACGCTGGTTTGATTGTCTGAGAGTAAAGGGTTGATGGCGGCGACGGAGGCCGCTTCCATGAGCGCAATGAGGGCGGGCGTGGCGTAAACGGGTAGGCTACCACTACCAAAAGCTGTAGCAATTAGGTTTTCGGTGACTGTGGTTGTTTCTTCTCCGATGAGGCCAATAGTGATGGTCATTTATATCTCCAAGTTGATTCACGGTTATGTCATTTGTGACGATTTTTCCGCTGAATTAGCAGGCGGGAAGCACGGGAAAAGCCGCTGAATCGACATTTTTGCATGGCGGCTGGCACGGCTGATTTCGCTGAAATGGCACAAGTGCAGCGGATAGCTCGCGTGTGTCCGCCGCGTGCCAATATTGGCAGTGCAGAAGCGGGAGTGAGGGAGCAATCTGCTGAATAGTCACAAGTTTCAAGCGGCGGTAGTCTCCCTAGAGGCTGTTGGTAGGAATAGGGACAGAAGTTAAGATCTCACGAATAGACCAGAGATGGTCAGTCAAACCAGCGACCATGGCAGGCGAGCGGGGCATCCATCTTTGGTCAGTGCGATGAATCTCGACG
>JBBSBM010000120.1:0-21343 GCA_038251275.1 Aggregatilineales bacterium | reverse complement strand
GTATTCGTTAAGTCAGGCAAGAATGTCCCTGTTTTTAATATCTGCTTAATGGACGACATACGGTTAAAGGCTCATTCAGTCCCGTTTACGGGGCTTTATTCATGTTGCCGGAGGGTTTATCCTCCGGCAATCGCTAACTATCCATGCCTAATCGAGCAAATACCTACCCCTGAAAGTAACCCCCGCCCCCTTCCGCCCGTAGTAACAGGGGAAGGGGAGCCAATGCAGACAGTTCTACGAATAGTGTATAACATGTGTAAAGCGAATGGGTTACATTTTGGAAGAACATTTTGTAACTCTTTCGCGGGGTTGGCGTTAACCGTTTTGAGGGAGTGAGATTGTTAAGCGGGTTGGAGGATGGTTAGGAATAGGTTTATGACACAAACCAAACGTAAACATTGGTACGAATAAAAATGCGATTGAACCGCTGAGATGCTGAGAACCAGAGGTCAAGACGGATCGTAGAGAAAAGCGGGAGCACATATCGGTACTCCCTTACTCATGCAAGACTGTGAGGAAATAGTAGTGCCTGCGAATGGGTTAAGGCTGGCGTGGATTATCACCCCATTTGGGCAGAACGGCTTGGGGGTCGCTATGCCCCATGATATAAACTGAAACCTTTACTTTCTCGTTGGTCTGTGGTTCGGTATAACTGCGTTGATGAATATCGACTAAAGCCCATCCTGCCGCCAGACAAGCATCCAGTTCTTGCTTATATTTATCCTCGCGATCAGCGAAAATTTCGTGAAGGCTGTTAAAACCTCGCAATTCAGACATATTGAAACACTCCCCAGTATTTCACAGTGAAAGCTAAATGGTCAAAGATCGTCTTAAAGGAATAACGCTGCCGATGTGCGAATGTTACAGAGGAAAGGAAAACCCACGTTGGTTTTATGACAAGCAGCGAATTGGTATCTGTGAGAGCAATGGGAAGTGGGTACAATTAGCACAAAGTTGAATTCATTTTAATAACCAAAGAAGGTTGAACATGCCCTACAGTGATATGCCGCTTGAGCATTTGCAGGCTTACAAACCGGCACGCAGTGAAGCCGCCGATTTTGATACGTTCTGGCAATCGACATTGACCGAAGCGCGATCATACCCGTTGAACGCGACATTTACGCCTGTGAACGCCAAACTGAAACTGGTTGAAACATTTGACGTGACTTTTAACGGTTTCGGCGGTCAGCCGATCAAAGGTTGGTTGGTTCTGCCACGCGAACGCAGCGGGAAAATCCCATGTGTGGTGGAGTATATCGGTTACGGCGGGGGACGTGGTTTCGCATTTGATTGGCTTTTGTGGGCAACAGCAGGTTATGCCCATTTCATTATGGATACGCGCGGACAAGGCAGCTCGTGGAAACAAGGTGATACCCCGGATGTAGAACCAGCGGGGTCCAATCCACAGCATCCGGGTTTTATGACACGCGGCATTATGAAGCCAGAAACGTATTACTATCGGCGTGTGTTTACAGACGGTGTACGTGCAGTTGAAGCGGCACGGTCGCATGAGGCGATTGATGGCAACCGAATTGCGGTGACGGGTGGCAGCCAAGGTGGTGGTATTACGCTGGCGGTGGCCGGTTTGGATACCTCGGTGGCGCTGGCGATGCCGGACGTGCCGTTTCTGTGCCATTACAAGGTAGCCATTGAGAAGGCTGAACGCGATCCCTATGGAGAAATCGTCCGTTATTTGCATACGCACCGCGATCATGTAAAAACTGTACTCAGCAATTTGGATTATTTTGACGGCATCAACTTCTCGGCACGGGCGAAGGCAAAGGCGCTATTTTCAGTGGGTTTGATGGACGATATTTGTCCAGCGAGGACGGTGTACGCGGCGTATAACCATTATGCGGGTGACAAAGATATTGTGATTTATCCCTATAACAACCACGAAGGTGGCGAGAGTTTCCATATGGTGGAGAAGCTCAATTTTGTAACGAGCGCGTGGCCGGTGTAAGTACCCCTACATACCCCTAACCCCGACCCTTCCCCCATAGTAACAGGGGAAGGGAGCAAACCAATTTTCGCGTAATTTCAAAAGGGCTTGGGATAAGGGGCATATCCCAATTTTTATCGCAAATTTGGGATATGTGGGATAAATAATTAACTACCAAGACGCAGAGAACGCAAATATCAAGACAGTATATTTTGGAATTGGGGAAGTTTAGAGTCGAAGCGCCACGCCCAGAAAGCGGTTCTAGCATGTACAAGAATGAGAATGATCTGCGCTATTTGCCAAACGGTTTCTGTTTGCCTGATAAAGCTCACTGTAAAAGCAAAAACCGCAATTATTGCTATTGCTCCCAAAACTGCTCTTCGAACTGCATTTAGAACGTGCGATTCTGCCTTTAAATAGGCCGAAATTGAGATATTCGGGTTTTGAGTCAAGAGATTGTGTTTCGAATATGCGGCATAAAATCCTCGCAACGGCCACCTAATCGTCCATAAGAAGGCATCAATCGCCTTCTCAGATACTGCATTTAAAGACGTATACTATCGGAGCGAATATGCGGCTAAAACCAGATATAGCGGAATAGGAACAAGATAGCCAATCAGCGCATGCTTAATAAGCTGCATTTTTATCCTATAGAGGCTCGACGCGACCATCGGCGGTGAGTTGGCTAACACGCAGTTCGGCTTTATCGAGCAATGATTGGCAGTGTTCGGACAAGATTCGACCACGCTCAAAGAGAGTTACGGAGTCATCTAAGGGCAAGTCACCGGATTCGAGTTTGGTGATGATGCTTTCGAGTTCTTCGTAGGCGGTTTCAAAAGAGAGTTCGTTTATATCGCTCATGCGAGTCCTTATCTTCTACACGGGCTTTGAGGTCGCCGTCATGAAATTGAATGGTGATGCCCTCGCCTGCTTTAGTGCCAGCGGCTTGATCCAAACGCGCCATATCCTCGCTGCGATAGACGATGGCGTATCCACGTTTGAGGATGGATGTGGGGTTAGCGGCGTTGAGAGCGGCGGTTCGGGCGGAAAGACGTTCGCGCCAACGTGATATGGTGGCGGTTTGCAGGCTGGTAAGGCGCGTATTGTAATCGTCCACACGCTGGCGGAAGTTGCGAATGCGATTGGCTGGCGCAACGTGTCCGAGTGTACGGCGTGAGGTGGTTAGGTTAGATTTCAGGTTAGCGAGTTTGTCATCCATGAGTCCATTGAGGGTGTCGCTGAGGTCACGGATGTTCAGACGGAGTTCGGCGCTGTCAGGTGTGGCGAGTTCGGCGGCGGCGGAAGGGGTCGGTGCGCGCAGGTCGGAAACAAAATCGCTGATAGTGAAATCGGTTTCATGACCGACTCCGGTGATGATGGGAATACGACTGGCAGCGATGGCACGGGCAACACGCTCATCGTTGAAGGCCCATAAATCCTCGATGCTGCCACCACCGCGACAAACCAGAATGACATCCACTTCGGTGTGAGTGTTGAGGCGTTCGATGGCGGCGACAATACGCGGCGGAGCTTCTGCACCCTGCACAAGTGAAGGGCTGAGTATAATCTCGGTTAGTGGGAAACGACGGCGCAGAACGTTCTGCATATCCTGAAATGCGGCTGCTTCGGGCGAGGTAACAATACCAATTTGACGCGGAAAGGTTGGGATGGGTCGCTTACGTTCAGGATCGAACAGCCCTTCGGATTGGAGCTGTGCTTTGAGCTGCTCAAACTGAAGGTAGAGATCACCTGCCCCAACCGCGCGGACACTATCTGCATAGAGTTGGTACACGCCCTGCGAGTCGTATACGCCGACATAACCATGCGCCATGATAGCATCCCCGTCATCAGGCACAAAGTTCTGTCGGGCGGTATTGGTGCGCCACATGACACATTTGAGCTGTGAACCACCGTCTTTGAGGGTGAAATACCAATGACCGGACGAGGCGGGTCGCATATTCGAGACTTCACCCTGCACCCATACATCCTGCAGGTTCTCGTTGACTTCGAACATTTCGCGGATATAGGTGGTTAATTCGCTGATCGAGTAGGCATCAGACATAAAGTTTCCCTTTGGCACTATCACAATAAGATTATACAATAGGCGGCATCATCGCGGCAGGCAAAGATTGACCATTTGTTCGTTTTGTCTGTTTGCTAATTCCGATTTTGATGCAATGGAAAGGTCTAAGACCTTTCCCTACGAGGAGAAGGTGTGATGGCTTACTTGAATGCCGAGCAACGACAACAATTGGTGAATGATTTAAAGGGGATGCCTTTCAACAAAGCGAAGGGCAAAGTTCGCGGTATGGATGAAAAAAGCCGGTTGGTATACTACCGCAACTCGCAAGGGGTTGGGCGCTGGTTGACACGGTTTGATTTGCCGACGCTGGGGACAAGGGTGACACTGGTGGAATCGCATGAAGATACCGAGAAAAAAGGCAAGATTAAGTCGGAATATGATATGCAAGAAGTAATCGCCGAGGCGCTTCCGGGGAATCAGACGTAGTTGCAAGAAGCAAGTCGACCCCACCCTAGCCCTCCCCGTAGTAACAGGGAGGGAACAAAAGCACACTTTTGATGATGAAAAGGTGTTCCTATTTATGATCGGAAACATCATTTAGTCTAAGGGATAGTTATGTTACGGACGTTACCGCAAACACAAGAACGAAGTCAGCTTTATCGGTTAGGGGGGGTTGCAGTTTTCACAATTCTGACCGTTATTGCGGCGCGGATGAGTATTCCGCTTGAGCCGGTGCCGTTTACGCTGCAACCGCTGGCTGTGGTGTTGAGTGGGATGGTATTGGGTTGGCGCGATGGATTGTTGAGCCAAGCCTTATATGTGGCGCTGATTGCGGCAGGTTTACCGGTGGATGCAAAAGGCATCGGCAGTGCGGCACTGGTTGGGCCTACAGCCGGTTTCTTGATCGGGTTTATTGGCGCGGCGGGTGTCGCGGGGTGGTTGGCAGAACTCGGCAGCAAGCAGATATGGCAGCGCTGGTCGGCAGGCATCGTTGGCATGATTGTGATTTATGTGGTGGGCGTGCTGGTGCTGAAGACTGTCACCGGAATGGATTGGTCGAAGGCGTGGAGTGTGGGTGTCGCACCGTTTATTGTGCCGGATTTGGTAAAGGCGTTGATCGCAGCAGCGTTGACCGAAGGCGGTCGGCGATACATGATGGGGAGATGGCAAGCGTGATTTTAGAAATCGTGACGATTCAGATTAAAGATGGGCAAGAAACAGCATTCGAAGCGGCGTTTAAAGAAGCGTCACACTTCATCGCTGAGGCTGACGGCTATATCGGGCATGAGCTGCGGCGATGCCTCGAAACCAAGGGCAAGTATGTGAATATGGTGCGTTGGAACACGGTTGAAGATCACATGGTTGGCTTCCGTGAGTCGCAGCGTTTCCAAGAATTCAGAGCGATTGTATCACCGTATTATGATTCACCCTCAACGATGAACCATTATGAAGTGGTGATGCAGAATCCGGTGTAATTATTCGCTCCCTGCGTTTTCTCTCAAGCAAATGGGAAGTTCAGCCACCTTTTTACGACCGAATGGATGTTGTAATGATTTTAGAAGTCGCCATACTTAATGTGAAGACCTCGCAAGAAGCCGATTTTGAAGTAGCATTTAAGACAGCATCGTTGCTTATCGCCAGCATGAAGGGGTATAAATGGCATGAACTGCGACGCTGTTTGGAAATCGCGAACCAATACGTGTTACTGGTGGAATGGGACACGTTAGAGGATCACACAATTGGCTTTAGGGGATCGGAGCAGTATCAAGAGTGGCGGCGTTTGCTGCACCACTTTTATGATCCATTCCCAACGGTCGAGCATTATGAGCGAATTAACTGAACTCAAGGGGAGACAATGATGAACCGATTTTTTTTGACAGGCCCTAATTTACAGACTCCGACGACAACAATAACAGTAACATTCGACCCGCAGCAAGTCGTTACGTGGTTAATCATCGGGCTAATCGCCGGATTTTTAGCCAATATCGTTTTACGAGGTGGTGGACGAAGCGCGACATCCAATATCATCATCGGATTAATCGGAGCAGTCGTCGGCGGATTCTTATTCACTGTATTGGGTATACAAACACCCACTGCCTTGAATCAAGGAATTACGCTCCGTTATATTGATATTTTGATTTCGTTCATCGGTGCAGTGATTGTAATAGCTCTGTTTGGCGGATTGTGGCGACGGCGACGTATTAATTAATAACGCGCCTATATAAAATAATTAATGATAAAGCGATGCCCGAAACGGCATCGTTTTTGTTAAAATAAACATGTGAGGTTGATAAGCTCAATAAATTTATCGAAGTAACAAGCCAACCCTCCACCCTAGCCTACGGCGGCTACCTTGCGGCAGGCTCAGTTCGCCGCCAGCCCGCAAGCGATGGAGGGAACCAATCCCAATATTGTGATGTGTTTTTGAAATTTGCGAGAAGTCAATTTAGCAGAGAAAAGTATGAGTTTTAATTACGAGGATCGTGCATCTGATTCATCATTTGTGCGGAACATCTGGCACACGCAGACCGAGGAAGATGGGACGTTTCTTTCCCAGGCTGACAGTAGTTGGGACATTATGATTAACCGACAGTGTGACATCACCCATGTACTGCTGTTTGGACCTTCGACTCAAGCGTGGCCTGTGCCGTATTTAGCGGGCACTGAAAGTATCGGCATCCAATTCAAGTTGGGAACCTATATGCCCAAACTGCCGACCAACACGATTTTGGATCTAGCTATGCTACTGCCACACGCATCAGACGGATCATTTTGGTTTGATGACCGAATTTGGGAAGTGCCGACTTTCGATAACGCGGAAGTGTTCATCGAAAAGTTAGCGTGTAACGGTTTGTTAAGGCAGGACAACATTGTTGATGCCCTGCTGCAAGAGCAAACGCCAGACCGTTCGTTACGGTCGGTTCAGCGGCATTTTCAACGCACTACGGGGCTTACGCAAGGTTATGTCCGCAAGATTGAACGCGCTCGCCAAGCAGCGGCAATGCTGCAACAAGGAGTGTCGATCCTCGACGCGGTTTATGAATTGGGTTATGCCGACCAGCCACACCTGACACGGTCTTTGACTCGATTAATCGGGCAAACACCTGCCCAAATTGTGCGTTTGAATAAACCGGAATAATGGCGTTTTTGTTCAAGACAGTGCTTCTCCTAAAACCGTAAGATATGACTGTCGATCTAACGCATTTAGGAGAGCAAAGCATGACTCAAACGCAAATTAAACCGTTTGAAATCCATATCGCTGACACCACCTTAGTCGATCTGCAAGAACGGTTGAAGCGGACGCGCTGGACGAATTCCGCCGAGGGTGCAGGCTGGGGGATAGGAACGGATGCCGATTACCTCAAAGATTTGGTGGAATACTGGCAGACGGATTATGACTGGCGCAAACATGAAACCGCATTAAATCAGTTCAAGCAATTCACAGCGGAAGTTGATGGAATATCCATTCACTTCATCTATGAGCGCGGCAAGGGGCCAAACCCAACACCAATTATCCTAACGCACGGTTGGCCGGACTCGTTTTATCGCTTCCACAAGATTATCCCGATGCTAACTGATCCAGAAAAGTTTGGCGGCAAGGCCAGTGAGTCGTTTGACGTGATTGTGCCGTCGATGCCGGGGTTTGGATTCTCGGAACGCAAGGCGATGAACAGCGAGGCGGTCGCTGACCTGTGGGCAAAATTGATGCGTGATGTGCTGGGCTATCAGCAATTTGCAGCGGCGGGCAGCGATCTCGGAACCGAGGTGACTAAAACGCTGGCAATCAAATATCATGAGTTAGTAACCGCGATTTATCTAACCGATGTTGGTTTCCCAAACGGCACTGAGGATTTTGCTAGTCTGTCGCCTGCTGAGCAGCAATATGCCGGTCAATGTCAACAGTGGTGGTATACCGAAGGTGCTTACAACATGCTGCAATCGACTAAGCCGCAAACATTGGGTTATGGGTTGAATGACTCACCGGTTGGATTGGCGGCATGGATTATCGAGAAATTTTACCAGTGGGGCGACAACCACGGCAATATCGAAACGCGTTTCAGCAAAGATGAATTGCTGACGAACATCATGATCTATTGGGTGACGGAAACCATCAATTCATCAATTCGGATGTACCTTGAAAATACGGGGGCGATTTATGCAACGGGTTATGGGCCGAAGCCAATGGTGCGCGTTGAAGTGCCTACGGGTGTGGCCTCATTTCCCG
This sequence comes from Aggregatilineales bacterium, assembly GCA_038251275.1. Classification (GTDB taxonomy): domain Bacteria; phylum Chloroflexota; class Anaerolineae; order Aggregatilineales; family Phototrophicaceae; genus CFX2. Next base: position 13,153 of record JBBSBM010000120.1, on the reverse strand, counting down.
GTGAGATGGTGGTTCTGCCACGTGAATGGGCAGCACGTCATGTGAACCTTAACCATTTTACGCTGATGCCGGAAGGCGGACATTTTGCGCCGTTAGAAGTGCCAGAGTTGTATGCGGGTGATGTAAGGAAGTTCTTCGGGGAGATGAAGGAGTAATAGGAACCCCTACCCCAGCCCTCCCGCGTAAACGCGGGAGGGAGTTTTTTACATACAATGGGGCTTATAAGATGAGGTTGGGCTTTACCCCATTTCGGCAAGGTCTTCGGCGGTGGCGGTGAGGCCGAGAATATTGTAACCGCCGTCCACATGGACGACTTCGCCCGTCACGGCGCTGCTGAGGTCAGAACCTAGCCAAAGAGCCGTTTTGCCAACTTCTTCTTGCGATATATTACGGCGCAGCGGTGATGTCCGCTCGTTATATTTGAGCATGGTGCGGATACCGGGTACACCTGCCGCTGCTAAAGTTTTGATCGGGCCAGCGCTGATGGCATTGACGCGGATGCCCTTTGGCCCCATGTCATTTGCCAGATAGCGGGTGATCATTTCCAACGAGGCTTTGGCAATCGCCATGACATGATACTTGGGCATAACTTTTTCGGCGGCGTAGTACGTTAGGCTCATGATACTGCCACCTTCGGTCATCAGTGGTTCGGCGCGCTTCGCCATCGCAATGAGGCTGTAGGCACTGACATCGAGCGCCAGTTTAAAGCCATCGCGCGAGATGTCGATGAAACGTCCATCAAGGTCTTCACGGTTGGCATAAGCAACGGCGTGAACCAGTACATCTAAGCGACCATACTTGGCCTTGACCTTCTCGAAAACTGCATCCAGATCCTCGTCCTTCGTAACATCGGCGGGTTCTACAAATTCGCAGCCAATTTCCTGTGCCAGCGGAAACACACGCTTTTCCATAATTTCGCCTGCGTAGCATAGCAGAATGGTTGCGCCTTCCTCGTGGAATTTTTTTGTTATGCCCCATGCAATCGAGTTTTTATTGGCAACGCCGAAAATCAACGCAATTTTGCCATCCATTAAACCCATAAAAATTTACTCCTATTGAATAGCCATCAGTTTTCAGTAAAACGATCCTTTGAAAACCGATCACACGCAAATTAATTACGTTTAATTTAACACAGCGGAGGAACAGACGCTACGCACAACCCGAAAATGGGCGTGTTCCAATCATAGAATAGGCGTTGGGTAGGGTGTGGGATATCTCGATAAAATGAGTTCAGTAATTTGTTGTTGTGAGAGGTGGGATGATGCGAGCGATGTGGTTCAGATGGCGCTGGCGGTGGCTCATCACTGTGGTACTGCTTTTCACAGTCGGGATCGTCTGGTTCGTGATTATCACGAGGCCAACAGAGCCAATGGGTAAGCTATTAATTGAACGACAAGAGAATAACAATGCACTTTTTTATGCATATGATTTTCCCTCAAAGCGGATGAATATCATCGCCTATAAAGTTACAAAAGCTATTGATGTTGCATTTAAAATAAGTCTATCTGCTGATGGTAACCGAGCGGCTTTTTTAGGCGCTAGTGGCAACATAAACCAAATTTATATAGCTGACAAACTTTTCAATGCTGTCCGACCTATTTCAAGTGAGCCAAGGGACTTTCAGCCACAACTTTCACCGGATGGAAGCGTCATTGTTTTTATGCGAAGCAAGAATTACTTCTCGGCATTATTCACAGTGGATGTCGAAACAGGAGTTGAACATCAACTTACCGAATACACAAACGATCTTGAAGCAGATTGGTCGCCAGACGGTAGACGGATTGTGTTTACTACATTGCGCGACGGCTTTCAAGAACTTTATACAATGACGACTGATGGCAGCGACCGCAAACGGCTGACAAACAACGAGAAGCTAAATGATTTGTATGCTCAGTATTCGCCGAGTGGTAAATGGATCGCCTATATGACTAATTATTCAGTAGGAGACGGCACAGGTGAAATCTGGCTGATGGATGCGGATGGTCATCATCAGCGACGACTAACCCAAAATCAATTAGATGATCGTTGGCCGATGTAGTCTCCTGACAGCCGCCAAATAGTTTTTACTCAGACACAACCTAATGACAAAGGAAGCCATATCTTTATTTATGATGTTGCTAGCGAGGATACCCAACAATTAACCGACTCAAGTGGTTATGAATTTCAACCTGTATGGCCGCCAAATAGTCAGTGGATCGGGTTTATTTCTAACCCAAGTGGAGATGGTCAACAACTCTATATCGAGGTGATGCGTGCTGATGGAACAGATAGACATCCGTTGTTAACAGACGACAGTAACATCTCCGCAGGACGAGGATTCATTTGGACAGACTGAACAGCTAACGGCGGAGGGTTGGGTCGAAGGCATCACGCAGGCCATCACCAACAAAATTAAAGGCCAGAACAGTCAGACTGATGATCAAGCCGGGTGTTACCCAGAGCCACCATGCAGTGGTGAGCCATGCTTTGGCATTTTGAAGCATGTTGCCGAGGCTAGCGTCGGGCGGGGGAACACCGAGGCCGATGAAGCTGAGCGCCGATTCGCTAAGGATAGCAGCGGGAATAGCTAAAGTGGCAGCTACGAGTACAGGTGCTAAGGCATTCGGGAGTAAGTGCGACAGAATGATGCGAAGTGGAGTCGCGCCGATGGCATGCGCTGCCACCACATAATCACGCTCTTTAAGCGCTAAAAACTCACCGCGCACCAGCCGTGCGACATCCATCCAACTAAAGGCGCTGAGGATAAAAATCACCGTCCAAATGCTGGGCGTGAGTAAGGCATTCAAGGCTAGAAAGAGAATGAAACTGGGTACGGACAAGAAAATATCCACGAGGCGCATGAGGATGTTATCCAGCCAACCGCCCGCATAACCGGAAATGGCGCCAAGGGTGACTCCCAAACCAATGCTGATGAACATGGCTAAGAAGCCGACGGCTAATGAAACGCGCATTCCGTAGAGTAAGCGGGCAAAAACATCACGATTTAAATCATCTGTGCCAAAAAGATGCTCAATGGTTGGTGGTTGTGGAAAACCGCGCGTCACGCCAGCGGCGCGCGGATCAATATCGTTGGGATTAAAGGGTGCGATACGATCAGCAAAGATTGCCAGCAGCACAAAAACAATCAGTAGAATGAGGCTGAAATTGGCGAGACGATGGCGCTGAAACTGCCGAAGGGTTATGCGCCAAGGACTTTGCACAGTGGTTTCAGTAATCAAAATGACAGGTTCACTCATAGCGAATCCGAGGATCAATCAAATGGTAGGCTAAATCTGCAAAGAAATTACCGAGGACAATGAAGAGCGCCGAGAGCATTGTTACTCCCATGATGATGGGAAAGTCGCGTTTGAGGGCGGCATTAACCGCTAATAAGCCTAATCCCGGCCAGCCAAACACAAACTCAATGATAAATGAACCGGATACTAACTGTGGAATAGACAAACCAATGAGTGTGACCAATGGTGTGAGGGCGTTGCGTAAGGCATGAACGCGTAAGATGCGGCCTTCGGTCATGCCTTTAGCACGGGCGGTGCGAATGTAATCCTGCGAGAGTACATCAAGGATGCTAGAGCGCTGGTAGCGTACCCAACGGGCTAATGAGGCAGCAGCAAGGGCGATGGTCGGCAGGAGCAAGTGCTGACCGATGTCGACGGCGGCTTGAATGCCTGTATAACTTTCGCGAACGTTGCGCATTCCAGTGGTAGGTAACCAACGCCACTGCACACTAAAAATTTGCATGAGCAGCAAGGCTATAAAGAATCCCGGCATACTCAGGCCGATAAATGATAAGGTTGTGATGAGGTAATCACCCCATGTGTAGCGACGGATGGCTGAAAAGAGCGCGATGGGAACTGATAAAACTAAGGCTAAGAGCAGCGAGCTGATACCCAACAAAACGGTCGCTGGAAGTCGATCTGCAATTTCGAGGCTGACGGCACGGCGACCTGTGAGCGAGAATCCAAGATCCCCTTGAAGGGCGCTCCCCAACCAGCGGACATACTGTACCGGAATCGGTTGATCTAAACCTAACTGTGCGCGTAGGCGTGCCATATCCTGCGCGGACGGCGGTGGTTTATTGGGGTCGATATACACGACTAAAGGATCGCCGGGGGCTGCTTTGATGATCAGGAACGACAAGATTGAAATCCCAATGAGAAGCGGGATCATTTGCAGCAAACGGCGGATTAGATAACGGGTCATTCGTGTCCTGAGTCATAACGGATAAAAAAGTCGGACACGGTATGCCATGTCCCTACTAATGCGAGGGAGAACCCCTACCCTAGCCCTCCCCCGCAAGCGAGGGAGGGAACAAAATCAGGGGGTTAGCTCGATTGAGAAATGCGTTCTGGATTTTGGAAACCGGAACCCATTGAGAGATCAAGCTTAGCGGCTTCAATGTCGAAATTCTTGCTGATGACAACCGGATTACGGTTACGGTACAGTGGAATCGTGGGCAGTTCTTCCCACAGAATCTTCTCGATTTGTTCGTAAACCTTCATGCGTTCGGCGGTATCGGTGAGGGTACGCGCTTTGGCGAACAATTCATTTACTTCCGAGTTATCGTAGTTTTCCAAATTCGGGCCAAGTTCAGGGCTGGTGGTATAGAAATTGGCATAGCTGTTGGGCTCAGGGCCAATTTGTGACCAACCAGAAACCATCACATCGAACGGTTTATCAAGCTTGCGTTCCTGATACAACTGGGTAATCAAGGTCGACAGATCACGGGTTTCCAATTCCACATCAATACCAATGTCCTTCCAATAGGCTTGGACGACAGTGGAAACGCTGAAATAATCACGGAAGCCTTCTTGAAATGAGAGCAGATGGATGACCCAAGGCTTGTTGTCCAAGTCACGGATGCCATCACCATTAGTATCTTTGATACCTACTTCGTCGAGAAGTTCGCCAGCGCGCTTGGGGTCGTAATCATAACCACCTTGCTTATCGTCACTGTAGAAGGGAACGGCTTGGTCAAAGTGGGAGTTATGCACTGCGCCATAGCCTTGACGAACAGTATCGACCAATGACTGACGATCAATGGCGATCATGAGTGCCTGACGAATACGCTTGTCCTTAAATTGGTCACGGTCGTTGTTGAAGAAAACCCCGAACAGGCTGTCGTATTCGGCAATATCCAAAGTGAAGTCAGAGTTGGTTTTGAATTGTTCAACCGACGCACCGGGGACATTCAAGAGAAAGTCAAGTTCGCCTGTAAGTAAGGCATTAACTTGTGCCTGCAAATCAGGAATGATGCGGAAGATGATCTTATCGATACAAGGACGGCCTTTGAAGTAATTTTCATTGGCTTCAAGCGTAATGCTTTCGCCGGTTGTCCAATCGGCAACTTTGAATGGCCCCGTACCAACGGGCTTACGGTTGAATTCACCGCTGCGTAAGTCCTGACCTTCTAGCGCTTTGTCGGGGATAATCGGCACACTGATGTCGGTAAAGAAGGAGGCGTTCGGCTCGGTCAGATGCGCGACAACGGTGTAATCGTCTTTGGCTTCGAAGGCGATTGCCTTATCACCCTGATAGAAACGTGGGCGGAAAGGCGCAATGTCTTCGGCAGAGGTTTCGATAGTCTTAAAAGTGTAAACTACATCAGCGGCGGTGAGTTCTTTGCCATCGCTGAACTTGACCCCGTGATGCAGGTTGAAGGTCCATGTTAGACCATCTTCACTGACTGACCAGCTTTCGGCAAGATCACCGGTGATATTCGTGCCCCAATTTTCGCCACCAAGCGTCAAGGGATTGAACAAGTAGGACAATACGGAACCCGAAATGCCATCATTGGCATAAATACCGTTAAGGCTGACCGGATTATCAGCAATGGCGGTGACGAGTGTGCCACCCTGCTTCGGACAAGTATACGGTGTTTCAGTGGTTGAAGCATCCTGGGCGCTAACCCCAAAGACTCCTACCAGTAAGAATAGACCTAACAGAAATACAATTTTTCTCACTGTCTCATTCCTCTCTGAATATAAAGAACCTGCGGAATAGCGAGCAGACATCTATGACAGGCTACTGTGGATAATATACCCCCAAGTACGCGCATAAGTTTAACGAAATTCGAAAGAAGTGTCGATTATTGGTCTGAAGTGGTTTGCGCGTGTGGATGCATGATATTAAAGTTGCGTCCTGTCTTACAAACGCCTATTATCAATTTGTCATTATCAGGAGAAGAAACTCATGAGCCAAGAACCTATACATGTTGTTGTGGCGATGGATTTCTCAGATGAGATTATCGCCAAGTTACGCGCTATATCACCCCGTTTGCAAATTGAACGACATTTTCCAAATGTACCCGACTCCGTTTGGCCGCAAACCGAAATTCTGTATACGCAGAGAAATTTTCCTGAGCCAGCCCAAGCACCACGCTTACGCTGGCTACAGACACATTCGGCGGGACTCGATACGATGATGAAGCAACCCATTATGAAGGCTGAAGATGTAGAAGTGACCAGTGGCAGTGGTATTCATGCGGTACAAATGGCGGAATACACCTTCATGATGATGCTGGCTTTCGCTTATAAGCTGCCAATGGCGCTACAACTACAAGCAAAATCGGAATGGCCGAAAAACCCACAAGAGATATTTGCACCCTATCAACTACGGGGGCAAACGGTGGGTATCGCCGGTTATGGCAGCATCGGGCGCGAGGTGGCACGGTTGGCAGCGGCCTTCGGGATGACGGTGCTAGCAACCAAACGTGATCTGAAAGAAACGACTGATTATGAGGGGTATATCGAGTCGGGCACAGGTGATCTTGAAGGGGTGATTCCTTCACGGTTGTATCCGCCAGAAGCACTGGCCTCGATGGTCGGGTTGTGCGACTGGCTGGTGGTGACCACGCCATTGGTGGAAGGTGCGCCCCCGGTGGTAGATGAAGCGGTGCTGGCAGCGATGAAGAAAACCGCCATTCTCATTAATGTGGCACGAGGAGCCGTCATTGATGAGGCAGCGCTGATTACGGCGTTGTCATCCAAGAAGATTGCAGGTGCAGCATTGGATGTCTTCAAAGAAGAACCACTGCCAACGACCAGTCCACTGTGGAATTTAGATAATGTGATTCTCACGCCACATGTTTCGGGCAACACTGCCAAGATGCATGAGAAAGCGGCAGCGTTATTCGCTGAGAATTTGCAACGGTATTTGGAAAACAAGCCGCTGCTTAATCGGTTTAACCGTAAGCGAGGGTATTGAGAAGTTGAAAGTTACAAGCGGCAAGTCGGAAATGACATACAAGACGAGCCTTTAAAGTGTTGTCCGGTACTAAGAAGCGTATTACTTTGGCTCGCATCGGGCTGAAGCCGCGATGCTAACCACCGGACAAGTGCACTAAAGGCACTTCAAAAACAGGCGATATAGAATGAAAAATTCTCAAATCGCACAAAGTGATTATGTTTTCCGTCTGAATTTAGACAAACCAGTACCAGACAGGCCTTTTAAGAGGGAACACACGCGTGTGTTCCCCTACAAATACCAAACTGCAATCACAGCAAACAGAAACAATACACGGCATAGTCCTATACAACGAGAAACGAACTTTTCAGGGTAGGTGTACGTAATAAGTTAGAGAGGTACTGCCGATTATTTAAGCCGAAAGGACAGTTATGATTGCAAAAGAACTGGCGCAAAAGGTACTCGCAGAGGCATTGCGAACCGGAGCCGATCTGGCTGAAATTTACGTCGAGGATGTGGTATCGCTGCAACTTCAAATGGAGGATTCGCGGTTAGAGCAAGCAGTACGTGGGGCTGACAGAGGTGCTGGAATCCGCGTATTCTTCGGTAATTTAGTGACTTATGCTTATACCGATGAACTGGATGAAAAAAGCCTGATGAACGCGGCACGGGCGGCGGCGGCAGCAGGCAGTGGCAGCAGCAAAACACAAATTGTCGATTTGACCTCAACTAAAAGCCCGTTGGAATATCCTGTTGAAAAACCGTTTGACACGATGAGTGTAGCAGACAAAGCCGCCCTCCTCGGCAGCATGGATGTGGCAGCGCGGGCTTATAGTCCACACATTGTCCAAGTGACCGCAGGCTATTTAGAACTGCGGCGGCAAATGTGGTTGTTCAATTCGGAAGGTATGCAAGTGGAAGATGACCGCACTTTTACGGAGATGCGCGGTGGTGTGGTCGCGCGCAAAAACGGCACACTACAACGCATTCGAGAAGGTTTTGGCGGACGCATCGGGCTAGAACTGCTTGACCGGAATGATGCGCTTGCCAAGATCCAAAAAATGGCAGAGGGCGCGGTCAGGATGTTGGACGCTAAGCCCTGCCCTGCCGGTGATATGACGGTGGTGATGTGCAACGGTTGGGGCGGCGTATTGTTCCATGAAGCTTGTGGACACCAGATGGAAGCCGACTTCATCACTAAAGGCAGTTCGGCTTATACGGGCAAAATTGGTCAGCAAGTGGCGAATCCGATTATCACAGCGATTGATGATGGGACAATACCGGGACGGCGTGGCTCATTGAAATTTGATGACGATGGCACTCCGGCACAGCGTACAGTACTGATCGAAAAAGGTATTCTCACAGAATACATGTGGGATAAGGTTGAATGTCGGCGCGTGGGACGAGCAACATCCACCGGAAACGGACGGCGTGAGAGTTACCGTCACATGCCGATGCCACGCATGACCAACACGTTTATTGACCAAGGCGAGAGCGATCCTTTGGAGATCATCGAGTCGGTCAAGAAAGGTATCTATATCAAGGGGATGGCTGGCGGTCAGGCTGACATTTCACGCGGGGATTATGTGTTCAACGCCACCGAAGCTTACCTGATTGAAGATGGTAAGCTGACCTCTCCTATTCGCGGTGCAACGGTGTTCGGTAACGGCCCAAAGACGCTGATGGAAATTGATATGGTGGGCAATGATCTGGCACTCGACCCCGGCATGGGCATGTGCGGCAAAGGACAGAATGCACGGGTAAGCGTTGGGCAGCCTACGATCCGTATCCCAATTGCGACTGTTGGCGGAACCGATGATTCGACTGGCGCGAATTAACGACATCAAACCAAGGAGAAAATCAACATGACCGATTATTTGGATTTGGCAAAAGAAGTCGTAAAACGGGCATCAGCCAACAACGTGCAAGCTGAAGCAGTGATCACACAGGATACCGAAACCCAAATCAAAGTGAGCAAGGGCACGGTTGAACAGCTCTCACAATCCAGCGCGCGAGGCTTGGGCGTGCGGGTGATTGACGGCGGACGCACAGGTTACGCTTATACCTCAGATTTTTCGGAAGACGGTATCGAGCAGACATGGCGCACGGCACTCGAATTGGCAAAAGTAGCAACGGCTGACGAATTCCGCACGTTACCGGATTCGCGTCCAATCGCAGATGAAGACCTTGAAATTTGGGATAACAAACTCGCTGATATAGCGACTGCGGATAAGATTGCCCTGTTGAGAAATGTCGAACAAGCCGCACTCGATTATGATCCGCGCGTCATTTTGACCGATTTTTGCAATTATGGGGACGCAATCAGCCATTTTTATCTGGCGAACTCCAAGGGGTTTGCGGGGCAATATGGGCGAACGATTGCTTATGCTTATCTCGATTCGATTGCACGGGGCGACGACGGCATGATGACCAATGCGTTCGGCATGGGGGCATCGAATTATTTTGGTGACCTGGATGCGAAAGCCATTGGTATCGAAGCCAGCGAGAAAGCCGTCAGTCTATTAGGTGGCAAGCCTGTTCCAACACAAGTGGGAACGGTGGTGTTTGATTATTTCGTGGGGGCGCAAATATTAGGGGCATTGGCGCAGGCGCTCTCTGCGGAAGCGTGGCAAAAGAAACGCTCATTCTTAATGGACAAAATGGGGCAGCAAGTCGGCAGTGATATGGTGACGTTAATGGACAATGGACGACTCAAGCGCGGATTGGCCTCCGCGCCATTTGATGGCGAAGGTGTGCCGACCTCAGCCACGCGATTGGTGGACGAAGGTGTGCTTCAAAACCTGACCTATGACAGCTATTCGGCACAAAAAGCGGGCGTCAAATCCACTGGAAATGCTCAACGGGCGGGACATCGCAGCCTGCCAATGTTGGGGCCAAGCAACTTTTATATGCAACCGGGGAATGTCTCGAAGGAAGAAATTATCGCGGGTGTAGAAAAAGGGTTATACGTTATCAGCGTTATGCAAACGGGCGGGATTGATCCGATTACGGGCGACTGTTCAATGGGTGCAAACGGCTTATGGATTGAGAACGGTAAAATCGTCGGGCCAGTGGGTGGCGTGACGGTGGCAACCACACTGAATGATTTTCTGAACAACATTACACAGGTGGGAAATGATCTGCATGTGGTTCCGCTGTTTGGGACGATTGGTGTGCCTACCCTACGGGTAGACAACGTGATGATTGGTGGTACAACTTAAGCGCGACTTTTAGCGTAAAGATGCGTATAGTATAGTGTAACAAGTTGTAATCAGGAGATTAGTAACATGTCCGAGAACGAACAATTCAACCACAACCCAGAAACCGAACCATCGGAAGAAAAACCAAATAATCCGGTGGAATCGTTCATTTATCATCAACGGCGTGCGTTGGAGCATACCGGTAAGGCGCTCGAGGCGTTACTTCCCGAAGGCTTCCGCGAACATGGCACTTCGGCCAGCAAAGAGTTCATTAAGAGCTTCCAAGTATTGGTGGACGCAGCTATTGGTGAGATTGAAAAGGCCACGACCCGCGTGGAAGACGTCGCCAAGGAACACCAAGACGACGACAATGATAAGCCTTCGACTACTGGTCGAACCAAGGTCAAGGTCGAGGTCGAGTAAGACGAAAAACAGAATTGAACCGCCATCCCACAGGGAAGCTTTGCCCAGGCGCAAAGAACGCCAAGTTCAATACAAAATGTTTTTCAGAATGGAAGTAATGAAGAAGGGCAGAAGTCTAAATCTGCCCTTCTAAATAATCATGAACAACTTTAATAGATACAACCGCTTGTCGCGCAACACCCGTATTGTGGGCTGGGTCATTTTGGTCTTGCTCATTATGGCGGTGCTATTTGCGTTCTTCTCGTCGCAGCTTGGGCAGAATGTGCTGCTGGTGTGCTGTGGTGGTGGCATCTTAATTGCAATCGTCGGCATCCTCTCCGAGCGTGGAATGCGGCGACCGCGATAAGAAAGACGAGACTAAATTGTGCGATGACCTTTTCTGATTTATTGTGGATTGCTGCGGGGCTATTTTCTGCCTATTGGTCAATAGGACGGATTGTTGATGGTTATCGGATTTTACGTGATCAAATGTATGGTTACCGCACTAAGAGTATTTTCCGTGAGCGAAAAACTATTCAAAGAAATGGAAAAGACACACGTTCATATGGTGTTGGGGTTTTTATTTGCGGAATTATTGCCTTAATAACCTTGAGTGGGCTTTTGCTAAACGGAATACACGACGTTCTATCTTTAGTGATTTTACCTCCGGTAGCAGGAATACTATTTGAAGCGCTGGGCTTAACCGTAAGTGAACGCCACTTCCCCAGAGGATAAGTTGATAATTCCCTCCTCATCAGGCGAGTTTAGGTGAAGGTGAGCTAGTCTTTTGGCTAGTTTCGGCGCAACTGGTGATACCTAGGGGAAAAACCCACGTATAAGTAGACAATGACTATGATCATAGGAGTATAGATACGATGTACGGGATGAATGGTTATCGTGGTGATTGGAATAACCGAGGTGGTTGGAGTCGTCGTGGCGGCTGGGGACGCGGGCCACATCCCTTCATGTTTTTTCCAGTCCTGTTGATTGGTGGCTTTTTGTTCTTCGGACTGTTCAAGTTCTTCTTGCCCCTAATCGCGCTCGGTTTGATTTTCGTGGGTGTGCGTACATTGATGCACGGCGGTCATGGTGGTTGGGGACACGGCGAAGGTCGTGGACGGGAATTCTGGAACCAACGTTGGAACTGGGAAAATCATTTGGACGAGAAACGTAAGCACGACTGGATGAGCGATGAGAAACCCAAGCGTGATGACAGTGGCGATGAACCGCGTTACGCCCGTACCGCGAATGGTGATTGGGTGGAGATTGTTTAAAGTTATCAGCTAACAGTTTTCAGTCAACAGTTTAAGACAATAAGGCGGCTAGTGAGTCGCCTTTTTGATTCCAGAACCCCCACCTTAATCCTCCCCCGCATCCACAGGAGGCTTCGCACAGCGATGGAGGAAACCAAGTCAGAGAATGGGTATAATCGGACAAAATTCATCATTTTTGGATACGCGATAAGGATTTGACATGAATTATGAGCCACAGCCGCTACCTCCTCCATTAGCGGAATATGTTTTGGAACGGCGTAAAAACCTGCCGGTGAAAGTTGCATCTGTGACATTAGAGGGTCATTATGTGCGGCTGGTGCCACTAGATTTGGAGGCGCACACGGAGATTCTCTATGGGATTTCCAACGGGTCACCGATTTCGATTGGGAGGCGCTCAATTGGGGCATATGATGCCGAGGCGCTGATTTGGCGCTGGATGAATGGGGGACCATTCGCAAACGCTGACGAGATGAGAACTTATCTACGTGGATCGGTGGATGCGCCAAACGGGTTGGCGATGTGCGCGATTGACCTCGAACTCAATTATCCGGTTGGCGTGGCAACCTATATGAATAATTTCCCAGAGCATCTGAAAGTGGAGTTGGGGAGCATCTGGTACAGCCCGATTGCCCAACGGACGAAGGCGAATTTGGAAGCGACTTATTTGATGCTCAAACACGCGTTTGACCTCGGTTATCGGCGGCTGGAGTGGAAGTGCAACGCACTCAATGAACGGTCACGGCGGGCAGCGCTACGCATGGGTTTCCAATTCGAGGGCATCCAAGAGGCGCACTTTATTGTGAAGGGGCGCAACCGCGATACAGCGTGGTTTCGGATACTGGACAGCGAGTGGGGCGTAATCAAAGCGAATTCGGAAAGTTTGTTGGAATATTAATTCCTTAGATTGATCATCGGGCGCAAGGTATCGCGCCATTTGAATTGCAATTTGTGCAGATTTGTAACTACTCAGGTAGGGGAGGAAGGGAGAAAAGGAGCAGCATGTAAGGCAGCAGAGAGAGCATCAAGGAGGTTGACACCCTGTTTGCGAGCGGTGGAGAGGTAGCTGCGAATGAGGCAGAAGCAGTCAGCGCCAGC
>JBBSBM010000119.1:0-21708 GCA_038251275.1 Aggregatilineales bacterium | reverse complement strand
TGGTGGACGCTTTTTGAGGGAGAAATCTGGCGTATAAAATGGTAAAAATGAACATGTTTACCAAATTACTGAACGCGTTCATCAAATTCTTGAACATGTTCACCGATCATAATGGTTCAGGAAGGTCTATATTGGCGGCCGTACTTCTATGATTTGTGATGCGCTTGATTTCGTCGCTTTTCTCCACCGTTTAGTGCAGTCCTACCATTCGATCAGTTTTTCAGTTATATAGAATATAAACTTGGCAGAACTAACTCCCCCTCACCAAACGGGTTATGGTCGAATGAAGATGTGATTGCAGATGTCAAACATCGCACAATCTGCGGCGAGCACCTTTCAACCTTGGATATTGCAGTTCAATATACCTATCCTCTAAAGTATGTTGATGAAGTACTTATCAGTTATGTTCTGCCAAACTAATCTTGTACCGAATAAACAAATGCCTAATTTCCCTAAACACTTAGGCTATGAAACCTTTGGCACAATCACCGAATATAAACCACTTGGAAATGCTCAGAGACTATAGGCATCTTGAGTGTAGGTTCGCGTCCCATTTCGGCACAGCGCCGCCCAAAGTAACGCCAATGGGCATCGCGCCAATAAGCCAACGAACGGTCGCCTTCCCCTTCATCATAAGCAAACTCAGGTGGCACTTCATCGTATGGTCGAATGCTGACATCCGTTGTCTGCATGATACACACCGCCACGTCATGCCCATCCAAAATCACATTATATTCACCTGTTTGAGGCACAGTTCGCCTCTCGAACTCGACAGTCCACACCAAATCGGCAGTCGCAGTTTTAACACCCTGTACCACCAGCACACTCAATTCATCGGCTAATTCAGGACTATCACCGAATGACCAGACTTCCGGCACAACAAGCCTGTCACGCTCGGCTTCCGGCAAGGTCGCGACATAATCCGCCCACAACGCCGCAGCACCCGCATGTTCAATCATTTCTTCTGTGTTTCAGCCGTTTCAAGTGGTTTCACCGTCGCATGTAAAAATTGAAAATCATCACGCGGCGGGATGATCTCATGTACCTCGGTCACTTCAAACTTCATACGCCCGATTTGGACAATTGCACCAACTTGTGGGCGTTCATTTTCGTTTTTGATACCGCCGGGGTAATCCCCGCCACTAACGACATAGCTTACTTTGTAAATCATTTTCCGCCTCCTGTTTATAGACTGGCTGACGGATCAAGGTTTTTGTGGCGCAGCTTAAAGCTCAGATCAAGTGCCATATTCCGCATGATAATATAGCCAATAGCGGTATCTCGTTGGCACAACGATAAAAATTCATCTGCATTAATAACGTATAGTTCAGTTTCGTCCTCTATGGCGACCACCGAAGCCGAGCGTGATCCCTGATCGAGCAGTGCCATCTCACCGAAAATTTGTCCCTGACCTAAATAGATGGTGGCATAATTACCGCCGCTGCCGTCATTCAGGCGGATTTCCACCTGCCCACGGGTGATGAGATACATTTTAGTGCCGGGCTCGTTTTGGTTAAAAATGACTGCGTCGATATTATAAACCTCACGGTGGCTGATGGCAGCGAGGCTTGCGAGTTGGCTGGGACTCAGGCCACTGCATAGTGCCACACCCGCAAGGACTTGTACAAGTTCCATTGGTATACCTCCCATACTACATTAAGTTGATTCTACCCCTGAAAACCGTTTTTGACCTCAATACACTTGTAAGAAAACACAATCAAACCGCAACATCGCCAAGATTTATCCGATTGCGGTTCGTTCACACCGCGATAATCAATGTTCGAGCTGCGTACCAGAATAATACTTCCACTGTCCATTTTGCTGGCGAAACACACTGACCTCGGTGTAAGAATCATCACGCTGGCCGGTGAAAAGTGTTGCGCGGAATGTCACCATATCGCCTTGTACGCCCAGAATTTGCAAGCGCTCAAAGCGTGTAGTTTGACTGAACTCCTCGATGTCGCGCTTCCAAGCTGCTTTGTCAGGGTTGTATCGTGGCCCATCAAGATAAGTTGTATTCATAATATAAGCAGTTAAACCGAGCGCATAAGCACTATAGCGCGACCGCATCAACGCCTCCGGCGAAGCAGCCTTCCCACCTTTGTGCAACATTTGACAGCAGTTTTTGTAGATCAGCCCACTTCCACACGGGCAAGCATCATTTGGAGAAATTTTCATTGTTTAACCAAACTTCAGACACAAATTATGCAATCCGCGAATGACATAAGCATCTTTGAACTGTGGTGCAGCCCCCGCCAATCGTAAATTTGGTAAGCGACCGAGCAAAGTTTGATAAGCAATTTGCAATTCTAGCCGTGCCAGCGGCGCACCCAAACAGTAATGGACTCCGCCGCCAAAAGTGATATGCGGATTATCCTCGCGGGTAACATCCAAACTATTCGGCTGATTGAACCGAACCGGATCACGATTCGCCGCGCCAAACATGAAGCCCAGTTCATCACCCTGTTTAAATTGATAACCGCCGTACTCCATATCTTCCAGTACCCAGCGTCGGAACAATTGCAGCGGCGTATCAAAGCGCAGCAGTTCTTCGATTGCCATTGGAATCAGTGCCGGATTTTGAACAAGTGCTTGCATCTGGTCAGGGTATTGCAGCAGCGCCCACAACCCGTTACCAATCACGTTGACAGTCGCCTCATGTCCTGCGTTCAGCAGCAGCACACAGGTCGAAATCAGTTCATCCATCGTTAGGCGTTCGCCCGCTTCTTCCACCTGCACCAATGCCGTAATCAAATCATCTTGGGGATTTACGCGCCGTTCGTTCGCCAAATTCCGTAGATAATCGGCAAAATCAATAGATGATTGAACCGCCAACCGTTCTTGCTCCGGTGTGTGATCCAGTTCGTACATCGCCACAATATTATTCGACCACGGACGCAGTAAATGACGATCACTTTCTGGCACTCCGAGCAGTTCACTGATGACATTCACCGGCAGTGGCACAGCGAAATCGTTCAGCACTTCGATCTCACTTTTATCCATCACCGCATCCAATAGCTGGTTGCAAATCACCTCAATTTGCCCGCGTAAACTTTCAACACGCTTGGGTGTAAACACCTTATGCACTAACCCGCGCAAACGAGTATGTTCCGGCGGCTCTTTGTCAAACATCGAATGCTGGCTGATTCGTTCAAACGGTTCGATTGCCGCAGGTGCCACATAACGCTGCTCCAGCGGCAAGATATGCTCCATCGTCCGCCCCAAACGTCGGTCGCGCAGCAGTGTATTCACATCCTCGTAGCGCGTAAAAAACCAAATCTTCCACGGCTCCCAATAAAATATTGGCGTTGTCGCCCGCAGTTCGTCGTATACCGGATAGGGATTGTGCTGAAAATCACGCGCCAAAGGGTCAAATGACATTTCCAACTCCAGCTTTCATCGTTGTAATCTTAGTATAGAGAGTAGACCATGCATTGGTTGCTGACTTCAATAAGGATTTTAAACTATACGAGGTCGTTCAAACATGCCACATGAAAAACCACACACTGACTGAACACGAGCTTGAAACCAAACAGTTCACGGCAGCACTCCCACAGATGCGCGAATCAGAATTAGCACGACTCGTTGACATGGTTGAAACATTGGCGCAAGAACTCAATCGCATCTCACTTCACAACAGCGAGTCCATAGCGGCAGCCGTTGCAGCTCAACGGCTTATCAAACTTTGGAATAAAGAACTACAGCGCATCATCAAGACGAAACGCGAGAACGACGCAGCCCAATTGAACTAATGCTGCTGCCGCGAAAACCTAATTTTATACAACTGAAGGCGACTATATACGCTTGTCCTCTACTCGAACGTCCTAACCACTTTTTGTATTCAAAAACCGTAAATTTTATTCGTCAACTGCGACTATCATCATCAACTTGATGTATAGTGTAGGTTCGTTATTGTAACCTTACTTCGACACAAGTTCTAAATAAAAATGGCTGGTCTGTTATGGCGGATGAAAACAAAAACGCACCCGGTTTTTTAGATCTTCTATTAACAGTTTCACCTGAAGCAGCATTAGAATCATTTCACATGGAACTACACCGCCATTTCAGTCCTTTCGAGGCAGTTTTAGATATTTTGATGAATCAAGAATTAGAAGAAAAAGACTATGCCATGCTTTTTGAAATCATGAAGCGAAATTCAACAGGTATGCACGAGCTGCTAGATTTAATGAGAGACTATCTCAAAGCCAGAGAAGGCATGAAAAACGCCGACGATAAAACTCCCGAATAATCCCTGTATTTGACTGGCGACTGTAGACTGACAACTGTTAACTACCAACTAAAGACTATCGACTAACCACTAATGACTACCTTCACTGCGCTCGAACAACAACTCATCGACCAAGCCCAACACTTACGCAGCGACCTCACCAGCTTTTGCGCCCGACTTCTGCAAACCCCATCCGTTAATGGTGTGCATGATGAACGCGCTGTCGCATTGGTCATTGCTGAACAAGCCCTCGCGCTTGGCTTGCATGTCGAAGTCGTGGGCGAAAACCCGCTGCGCCCCAACGTCATCATCAGCACAAGCATCGAATCCCCGACAGGCTTATTACTCGTCGGACATTTGGATACCGTTCCCGCTGGCGACGAATCCGCATGGTCACATCCTCCATTTGGCGGCGAACAAGCTGACGGTCGCATCTATGGACGTGGCGCGATTGATACCAAAGGCGGCATGACCTCTGCGCTCTATGCTTTATCACTGCTCAGGCAGCATCCCGAAGCCTTAGCCAACGGACGCGCCCAACTCATCTGCGTACCGGATGAAGAAACCGGCGCGACCGGAACACTAGGCATCAAATGGCTGCACGATAACGGGCTGCTCGAAGGTAAAGGGGCGATTTATGCTTACTCCGGCGACCAGATCACACTCGGTCATCGCGGCCTCCTCCGTTACACCTTAACCTGTCACGGACATTCCATTCACAGCGGTGCATCAGAGTGGCAAGAGCGCACCGCCGGAGCCAACGCCATCACCGGTATGGCACGGCTGCTGCTCGAATTGGAAAATCTGCACTTTGATTATTCAACCACGCCTTATTTCAGCGAATTCCGCACGGTCGTCACCCCCGGCACATTGATCAGGGGTGGTACAAGCATCAACATTATTCCCGATCATTGTGAAGCGGCAGTCGATATTCGCCTCACGCCCGAAACCAACCGTCAGCAAATCGAAGCCTTGATTAATGCCTGTACCCAACGCGTCGAACAAGAACGCGGCGTGACCTTCACCCGTACATTGCTCAACGATGCCTCCGCCACTTTTACATCACCTGATGCTGCCATTATCCAAGTCTTGGAAAGTGTGGTGCGCGATGTCAAACATATCGAACCGCAGCGCGTTGTGGCTGGCCCCTCCAACGAAGGCTATCTACTCAATGAACGTGGCATCCCGACCATTTGCGGCTTCGGTCCGGCGGGTGAAAACTTCCACGCCATCGACGAATACGTGACTATCGACAGCCTTGTAGAAACCGCTGCTGTCTTTGCCCTAGCCGCTCACCGCATGTCACAAAAATTGTAAAAGATTTCAGGCAAAACGAACATCAGGTCCAGCCGCGTCGGGACTTTCCAATTTAGACACAAACGAGGGAATACCCTGCGGCACATTTCCGTCCGCTAACCAATTCGCTAAGGTTTTGAGTTCTTTGGGCCACAGTGGTAACTTAGCCACCTCGGCAAATGGTATCCAGTGACCGAGTGGCGCATCGGGATTTTCGCGGCGTGGTTCGAGTTGATCGGTTGTCGGCGTAGCATAGAGGTAAACTTCGAGACCAAACCCATCACCTTCTTCGGGGACAATACAATATTTAGGCGTAACCCATTCCACCAAAAAAGCGATAGTTGTCACCTGAATAGCGATACCCGTTTCTTCCATCACTTCGCGGACAGCGCAATCCGCCAAACTTTCATTCGGCTCCAACCCACCGCCCGCCAGTCGCCAACCCGCACGCACATCGGTCGGCTCAAGCAGCAGCATTTTACCCTCATGCGTCACAACCACCCGGGTACGAACATTTTCATAAATGTTGTGGCTTGAAATTGTCATGCTGCTCTCCGCCTTTGCCCAACCATCAACCTGTTAATCTGGTGGCGTTTATTTCTCGCCCAACGCTTCCAACAAACGGTCACGATAGGTGAAGTCTCGGTCAGGCAGTTCAGGCATTACCCGCGAAGCTTCCGTCAGGAAGTGCAGATAATCACGTCCCATTTCTTGCCCGCGCCGTGTATGCATGTCAATCGCATAATCCGGTATGACAGGCCGCACACCCTTTTGCTCAACCGCCTGATTCACCCAGTTATTCAGGTCATCGCTACCGCGTTCTTTTTGTGATTGGCATAACACCCGCACTGCATGAATCGCGTACAAGTAACGATCACCGCGCGGACGTGGAATCCGCATATGCATCTGGTATAAAGTCTCGATCAATACAGGCGCATTCAGGTTGCCGTAGCCCACATCCTCAACCGAAATCACCTGCAACCGCCCCCACAAATACTCTTCCATCTCCACGCTGGTTGTGAGCATTTCATAGGCCAGAAGTGCCGCGTTTTCAGTGTTGCCGCGCCGGATTTCCTTCTGCGTCGCCGAGATCACTTCATCCGCTGGAAAATCATGGACGGTTCGCACCCGCGTCCACGGATCATCATTGAAATTTGGAACAGCCATCATATCTCCTTGTTGTTTTCTCTGTCTTAATCTTGGCATTCTCCGCGTCTGCTCTGAAAGTAGCTCCACCCAACCAGCTAATACTCCCCTTCTCTGTAAACGGAGAAGGGGCTAGGGGATGAGGTTCTGAATTCCCTTTCATCTCTGGGTGTGGTTGTTTTCATAGGCACTTGGCGGTTAATCTTTGGCTCTAATCCTGCCTACCCACAAACGCACCTTTACGCAGATTGTTCAATTCATGCCCGAACTGCGCCACAAAATTCCGCCGCTTAAGCAGTTCCGCTGCCCGTATCCGCACTGCCACCAAAATCAACGCCGAAAGCGCTGCGATTTGTGGAATAGCCAGCAGCAAATCGGGTGGCAAATCTATTTTGAGCTGCGTCTGGAAGTAAAATGACAGCGACTCCGATAAACCGAAAAACAAAGATGTGGCAAAGGCCGCAATTGGCTGCTCAAACGCAAACAATGACACGGTGATCGCTGTCCAACCACGTCCGGCTGTCATATCTTCCACAAACTGGCTCAACACACCAATCGACAAGAATGCTCCTGCCATCCCCGCCAGCATCCCGCTGATCGTCAGTGCGAAAATCTGTACTGCTGTCACATTAATGCCCACTGTTTCAGCCGCCTCACGATTTTCACCCACTGCGCGGATATGCCGACCAAAGCGCGTGCGGAACAGCATCAGCCACACCAAAAAGACCAGCACCCAGCTCAGATACACCAGCAGGTTATAGCCACTTAACCGGCTGAGGATTGGAATAGTGCTGATGACTGGCAAATCAATAATCGGTAAGCTGTTAATACTAGGATCAGCCAGCGTACCAAACTGCCCGAAGGACACCCGCAGAAAAAACACCGTCGCGTTTCCCACAAACAGATTCAGGGCCAGCGCCAGAATCACTAAATTGATGCGAATGCGGAGATACAGCACGGCAAAGATAAAACCCAATATGCCGCCCGAAAGCATCGCCGCGAGTACGCCCACAATCGGATTAAATCCAGTTTTGTACAGCACCGCCACCGCCACAAACGAACCCAGCAGCATCTTGCCTTCAATAGCAAGATTCAACACACCCGCACGGCTGGCAATCAGTGCCGCCAACGAACCGAGAATATAAGGTGTTGCGAGGCGAATACTGCTCCGAACCAGTTGATCCGGCATGCCAAAGAAAAACAATATCGCCGCGATCACACCCACGATGATCAGGCCAATCCGCAGTTGACGGTTGTTGCTGTTCAGTAAAGCGATCATACAACCACCTCATTCGAAGCACTTGTAGTGCGCGGCGGTCGCAGCCACAGCCGCAAGCGTGTTAATCCTTTTTGGAAAAACGCTTCCATCGAGTTAAAAAGAATAATGAAAGCGATGATGATGCCCCCTAATTGGCGTGGAATATCACCAAACTGAAGGTTGATTGCCCCTTGTTCCAGTCCTGCAAAAAATGTGCCGACGATCAAAATACCCACAATTGATTCGCGTGCCAGAACCGCCACCAATACACCGTCAAAACCCAAACCCGCACTAGCAAAACCATCCACAACCCGCCGCTCAACACCGATAATCTGGATAGCACCTGCCAATCCGCTCAATGCCCCGCTGATCAACATGGCTCGTAATGCCGCCCGTTCATTGGCAACGCCTGCGAAACGTGCGAATAAACCTGAACCGCGCGTCATCCGCTGTTCATAACCGGCTGTCGTCCGCCACAGGTAAAACCCAATAGCCATCGCTGCCACCAGCGCCATGATAATACCTACACCCACCCGTGAACCGGAAAACCACTCCACTCCCGGCAGTAATCCCCGGTTAAATGGGACAAGCCATGCCGTATCATCAATCCGGGCGGTACGTGCTGTGTTGGTGAAATCAGCCCGCAGCGGATTATTGATCAAATAGTGCACAATACTGACGGCGATGGAATTTAAGATAATCGTGACAATCAGTTCATTAACGTTCAGTTTGACCTTTAAGTAGCCGGGGATAAACGAGTAAATCGCCCCCACAAGCATGGCCGCCGCCAGACACACCAACGGCACAAACAGGTGCATCACCGTCACCAGTGTTTCCGACGCACCTTTAATATCTGCGACACCTGCCAGCGCATAGATTTGGTTAGGTAGCCAATAACCGAGGAAGGCTGCCGTGATCGCGCCCAACACTAATTGCCCATCCATGCCAATGCTGAACAGACCCGCTTGGAAAGCTACAGTAGCTGACAGTGCAGTCAGGATCAAAATGGTGGCCCGTTCAGTCACGACCGCTAATGGATGCCCACCCGCACCGTACAAGGGCGCGAAGAACGACTGCATCACTTCAGGGTTATCCACAGCCGGTGCGCGGAAAATAATCAAATCGCCAAAGGTCTGGCAGCCGCGCGGACCAAAACCTTCACAAAACAGACGTTGATACGTCTCAACAGGATCGTTGTGGGCAGCTAACACAAATAGTGAACTGACCAGTAACCCCAGCAGCACAGCAAAAATCGGTATGGCCGCATTCTCAAAATAGCGGCGGAATCGCGAAGTCATCTTCAATGCACCTTCTCAGTCTCTAAACTACCGCCTGCCATTAACAAACCAACATCTTGTTCGGTGGCATCCTCTGCCTGCAAAACACCGTTGATGCGTCCGTCAAACATCACAGCTATCCGGTCACTGAGCGAAAATATTTCTTCCAGCTCGACCGAAATTAACAAAATGGCCGCGCCTGCATCCCGTGCTTGAATCAAAGTCTTATGCACAAACTCGATGCTGCCCACGTCCAAACCGCGTGTCGGTTGGTTGATGATCACCAATTTTGGACTGCCGCTCAATTCGCGCCCCAGTACAATCTTTTGTAAATTTCCGCCGGAAAGTGTGGCAATGCCCTCGCCCACTCGCGCCGACTTCACTTGAAACGAGTCCACAATCTTCTGCGCCAATGCCCGTATAGGCTTGCGGTTGAAGATGCCATACTTCGAATACGGCGGCTCTTGATAGTGTGTAACGACCACATTTTCGTCCAAGTTGGTCATCAAGTTCAACCCGATAACCATCCGGTCTTCTGGAATGTGCGCCATGCCCTGTTCGCGCCGTTCACGGACGGTACAATGGGTAATATCCTTGCCCAACATCGTAATGCGCCCCGCGTCAGCCGCCCGCATCCCCGTTATGGCTTCCACCAGTTCCGTTTGACCGTTGCCGGTTACGCCTGCCACACCCAAAATTTCTCCGGCTCGTACTTCCAAATCCACACCCAACACTGCCGGAACGCCACCCACGCCCGCCACCAACAAGTTTTCGACTTTCAGCACCATTTCAGCGGGTTGAGCCGGTTTCTTTTCCACCTGTAGGATAACCTCACGTCCCACCATCATCCGCGCCATATCACGGATCGACACATCCGCCACATTCTGCGTGCCGATCATCTGCCCGCGCCGCATCACACTCACGCGGTCAGCCACGTCTTTCACTTCCAATAATTTGTGAGTGATCAGCAAAATCGTTCGCCCGTCTTTCGCCAACTTGCGGATGACCGTATACAGTTCATGAACTTCTTGAGGGGTGAGTACCGCCGTCGGTTCATCCAAAATCAGGATTTGTGCGTTCCGTTGCAGCGCCTTGAGAATTTCTACACGCTGCTGCAAACCCACCGATATGTCAGCCACACGCAAATTGGGATCTACTGGCAAACCAAAACTTTGTGAAAGTTTACGGACGGCCTCAGCTTCTGCCGCGCCGTTAATAAACCCCATTCGGTTAGGCTCAATCCCCAACATAATATTCTCGGCAATCGTAAACCCCGGAACCAGTTTGAAGTGCTGATGCACCATCCCGATACCGGCTTGGATTGCATCATTCGGATGCCCGATGTGGACAGGCTTCTCATCGACCAAAATTTGCCCACTGTCCGGTGACACCAACCCGTACAAGATGCTCATCAGTGTGGTTTTACCCGCGCCATTTTCGCCCACTAGCGCATGAATTTCACCTTTACTCACCGCGAGGTTCACGTTATCACAGGCCAGTACGCCAGTAGATTCAAAGTACTTACGAATCTGGCGCATCTCAATCGCATTCGGCATGTCTTACTCCGTACTACCCTTCAAAACACGTTCCTTGAATAATCACTGTTTTTTATTTTTAACCAGCAAAATCATAAATATTTTTATAGGAACACGAAATGCCGTGTCCACTGAATTTTCCCCTCCATCGCTTGCGGGGGAGGGTTCTGCATCTCCATCTAATCAAAGGGGCGAACAACATGTGTTCACCCCCTGTACGATCCATTACCTAAACCAAAGGTGAAACTTAGCTTGCCGGTGCATCAAGTGCATTCGTGACCTTGATTTCGCCGCTGAGAATCTTCTCACGGGCTGCGTCAATCGCTGCACGAACAGCGGGCAGCTTCTCAACCATATCGGCTGGGCCGCTCTTGTCGAAAGTACGCGAGCAAACACCCACGTCCCAGCTCAAGCCAGCGAAGCCTTCCTTCAGGCCGACAGTCTGTAAACCGGGGGCATAAGTATCGTCAACCACGCTCTTGACGAACGAGAACACCGCATTATCGACGCGCTTCATCGCCGAGAGAATCACCGTTCCCGGATACAAATCGTCCTGATTACTATCAACGCCTATCGCGAAGTTTCCGGTATCTTTTGCCGCCTCCAATACACCTTCACCGCTGCGACCAGCGACTTGGTATAGAATATCGGCACCACCTTGGTACAGACCATTCGCAAGTTCTTTGGCCTTCACCGGATCGGAGAAGCCGCCGACATAAGCACGGTCAAGCTTGCAATCAGCGCAAACCGACTTCACACCTTCTTCAAAGCCCACGATAAACAGGTTGATACCGGGGGTGTCGAGGCCACCCACTGCACCGACATGCTTGGTGCGGGTCAACATACCGGCAGCGATACCCGCCAGGTAGCTGTTTTCGTGCGTCAAAATGTTGAACAGTCCCAGATTCGGATAATCCGGTGTCTCAGGGAAGAAAGTTTCCTGTGCGCCGAACTTCTGGTCAGGGAATTCGCTCACGATTTCGTCAATCGTGTCCGAACCAACCGCAATCGTGATAATCAGGTTGGGCTTATCCTGAACCGCACGGCGGATAGCGGCATCATGTTCCTGCTCGCCAGCCGTCTCGATGATCTTGCCGCTCACACCGAGTTCAGCAATCGCGCGTTCTGCACCGGCTGCTGCCGAGTCAATGAACGAACGGTCACCGCGTGGGTTCGGTAGAATAATTTCGAAGCTGATCTTGCTGTTATCCGGCGCAGGGGTCATTTCAGCCGTAGCTTCCATCATTGCTGAGTCGGTCATGCAGGGGTCAACATAAGTGCTGGTATCTTGCGCCAGCGCCGGGACTGCGCCCACCGCTAAGACAGCAGCCAATATCAGTGACAACAACGACAAAACACCTATTCGTTTCAACATCGCTTGCTCCTTATTAAACAAAAGTCTTTTCTATTGGAACATTTCCAATAGCATTGTGATAATGGCAAAACGCATGAAAAAAGATTACCATTTTTCGACGTTTCTTGCTAATGTTGCCACACTCGCTTATATCCAATCAGATTGGTTTATTATGCCTATACCTGTCATCCTTGATACTGACATCGGAACTGATGTGGACGACTGTCTCGCGCTGGCCTTGCTGCTCAGTTCGCCCGAACTCGATCTCCAAGCCGTCACCTGCGTTTATGGTGATACTATCCTCCGCAGTCGCATGGCGAAGAAGCTTCTGCAACTGCGCGGCTTAGGTGATGTTCCAGTTTATGCGGGCGCGGAAAAACCGCTCACCTCGCAGCGTCCCATTTATTGGGAAGGTCACGAAGGTCAGGGCTTGGCTGATTCAAATGATGCCACACTTCAACCAACCAGCGGCTTTGCACCGGACATCATCGTTGAACGCGTCATGAGCAATCCCGGCAAAATTCATATCATCGCCATCGGCCCGCTGACGAATATTGCGTTGGCCTTCCAAAAAGAACCACAACTTGCAGCCAACCTCGCCCATCTAACCATTATGGGCGGAGTCGTCCGCAGCATCGACCGTCTTGATCTTCCGCTTGCCGAACACAACATCGTCTGTGATCCCGAAGCCGCTAAAATTGTAATGGAGTCCGGTGCACCGATTACGCTGGTTCCGCTGGACATCACCACGCAAGTCGAGGTCAACGAAGCCGGTTTGAAACAAATTCAAGCGTCAGGTTCGCCTTTCCAACTCGCCGTTGCCGACCAATTGGCGCGTTATCCTCGCTTTCAAAGGTATGGACGCACCAATCTCCACGACCCGTTGGCGGTCGGTGTCATCATCGACCCCACACTCGTAACACTCCAACAGGTCATCGTCCACGTCGCCACCAGCAATGATCCCGTTCCGGCACAAACCCTGATGCGTCCACCCAAAGAAGCTGAAAGCGCCACCATCCAACTTGCTACCACCGTCGAAATCGACCGCTTTGAACATTTCTTTATCGAACGGGTCAGCAGCTAACTATGACCACAACACTATTCTATGATGCCTATATCCTCTGCTTAGGCGAATCGGATCGTATTTTCCAGCGAGGATATATCACCATCGAAAACGACCGCATCACCGATGTCGGTGATATGCACACCATCCCCAACCATACTTTTGACCACCGCATTGATGCCTCTGGCAAGCTCATCATGCCGGGACTGGTCAACGCCCACACCCACACACCCATGACACTCTTTCGCGGCCTCGCTGAAGGGGTTTCGCTCTTTACCCTCGATGGCTGGTATAACACCATCCGTACCCTCGAACTGGTCATGACAGCCGACATGGTTCCGGCAGCAGTAGCGGTTGCCTGTGCCGAGATGATTCGCACTGGAACAACCACCTTTGCCGATCAATATTTCTTCATGGATCAAGTCATTCCGACTGTGACCCAGAGTGGACTCCGTGCCGCCCTCGGATACGGTGTGGTCGAACTCGGTGATCCGGTTGCCCGTGAACGTGAACTGACCAAACTCGAAGGCTTCCTCGAAGAAATGGGTGGACAAAGTGAAGGCCGCTTGCAAGCATGGATTGGCCCACACGCCTTTTTCGTAGATAACTCGCTTGAACTGATGGAGCGTGAACGTATCCTCGCCGAGAAATATGGAGCAGGCTTTCACATCCATCTCTCCACCACTGGCGAAGAGGATATTTTCTGTAATGAGCATTTCGGCATGAGCGCTGCACAGAAAATGGCTGCATTAGGCATGTTGGATCATCCCATCATCGCTGCCCACTCCGTGACCATTCCCGAAGCCGATTGGTCAACCCTCGCTCGTTATCCCTTTACAGCGGTCACTTGCCCAAGCGCCTCGATGCGTGCCGGAGCCGATGCCGCGCCTGTTGTTGGGATGAGAAACGCAGGCATTAACATCGCCCTCGGCACGGATAATGTCTGCAACAGCAACGACTATGATCTCTTCACTGAGATGCGGACGCTTGCCAAACTCGCCAGCTTTCGTGAGAAGCAGCCCGGTGCGCTCCCCGCCCGTGATGTGCTGGCGATTGCCACCGCTGGCGGCGCGAAAGCCCTCGGCCTCGCGGATCAAATTGGTGATCTCACTCCCGGCAAACAGGCCGACCTGATTATGCTTGACCACATCGGTATTGGCTGGCAGCCTTACAGCGCCAATGATCCCTTTACCGCCCTTGTTTACAGCATTCATGGCTTGCAAGTCACCGACACAATGGTCGCCGGACGCTTTCTGCTCCGCGACCAAAACTGGACAACCCTCGACTATCACGCCGCCGCCTATCAACTCAACAGCAGCGCCCATCATTTGTTGACTTTGAGCCGTTCCACCAAGACGTAATGTAGGGGCGCAAGGCTTTGCGCCCTGAATCTTGAAGAGGATTAATCATGAAAGACTATCACATTAATATCTTCTACAGTGAGGAAGATGAAGAATATATTGCGGATATTCCAGACTTGAAATATTGCTCTGCATCCGGTGCTAATCAAGAAGAAGCGCTCAAAGAAGTCCTTATTGCCAAAGAACTGTGGCTTGAAGTCGCCCGCGACAAAGGCTTGCCTATCCCTGAGCCAAAATACCGTCCTGCCATCGATCAGGTTGCATAGCAAAAACGGGCTAAATAACTTTTTCCCACCTGATCTCTAAAATATAAGTAATCTGATGGTCTACAGGAGTTTGGGTCGAATCTATATATGCAGTGTACTCGCCAAAAGGCGTGGCCCTACCATTGCATATAAATCTTTCTTCAATTTGCTTACAAGCCCCATCTTGTGAGTAAAATTGTATCACTTGTTCTGGGGCATCCGATGATTTGTAGTAATATGTAATAAGAGGGTAAAACACACCGGGGCTATTTTGGGACAGTTTATTAATCAACGTCGAATGACCATATATTGGGGCTTCGGGTATCGTATTGAGATACTGTATTCGCAGCGCAACTGCCACCGCGACAACAATCACAAATGACAAACAACCAACTAACCATCGCGATTTTAACAACGTCAATCGTCCTATAGCAACCTGCGTATGTTAGAGAAACTATTTCTTCACAATAATATCCTAGCATACTTTCAATAAAACTCGCCCGTTGTTTCTCCTACGTTGCAATATTATTCGTACCTACGTTTACTTTCGGTTAACCCGACAAACCGATCTCCAACCATTATCTAACCTGCTTAACAAATTTCTTCTCTCAAAATGGTTAGCGCCAAACATCAAAAAGAGTTACCAAATGTTCTTCCAAATGGTAACCCTTTCGCTTCTCACATGTTGTATGATGTTCGTAGGGACGGGATACATCCCGTCCGGCATTTTGTATTGCTCCCTTGCCCTGTTACTACGGGGAAAGGGCTGGGGATAGGGGTACTGCTTGGCACAAAATCCTTCTTTGCCATTGCTGAAATTGCCGCCGAATTTGCTGATGGTCAGTCCGACACTGACGATATTGACGACATTTCAGACATAAACTTCACTTCCGAATCTGAAGAATCTGACGAATTTTCCGAATCAAAATGGTGTTTTAGGGGAGAAATAGTCAATATGATCTTTGCAGTATTTGCAGTTTTTGCGAATCAATTGAATCAAAAAGGAGCACCTACACGCTCCTTTCCATATTTTCTATAGACTAATGACTGGCTCAGACCTCGGTACTCAGCACTTTTTTTCCAGCTTTCTGTGCCTCAACATATTCCTCATAGCCGCCCACATGTTGGATCAAGTGACCATCGCGCACCTCGAACAAATCACCGCCAAACTGCTGGATGAAGCGCCGATCATGTGAAGCCGCGATCACCGGGCCGGGGAACTCGTGCAGCGCCGTTTCCATCGCCTCCAACACATCAAAACTCAAGTCGTTGGTTGGCTCATCCAACAGCAGGAAATTCGCCCGCCCGAAGATCAACCGTGCGATTTGCAGCTTACGCCGCTGTCCGCTGCTCAACCCATTCACCGGCTTCTCGAAGTCGGTATAGCGGAACAACCCCGACCGGATCAGCACCGTTTTCAACACTTGGTCGGGATACTCCATGCCCACGCTGAACGCTTCGTACAGCGTATGCTCGTCCGCCATCTGCCCACCTTCCTGATCCAGATAGCCGATTTTCACGGCAGGGTTCACCATCACTTCACCGCTGTCAGGTTTGGTATGCCCCGCCAACATTTTGATGAGCGTGGATTTGCCTGCACCGTTCGGCCCGACCAACACTATCCGTGTGTTCAGGCCCACTGTGAACGAGATGTCATCCAACACCTGTCGCTCAGCGAAGCGCTGGCTCAAGCGCGAAACCACCATCGGCAGCCGACCCTTGAGCGCTTCAGGATCAAAACGCGGATCAAACTTCAACGGTGCGGGCGGTTGCGGAATCGGATCAGCTTCCAAGCGCTTGAGCTTTTCTTCAGCAACATGAATCCGTTTGGAAACGGTGTTATCGTGTGTGCCTTTCTTCGCCCCCCGCATGAATTTATCGTTATCGGTCTGCGGGCGATAATTATTGTTATTGCGCGTGGTTTCCTTGAAGGCCAATGTCAGTTCGGCTATTTCTTCTTGCTGTCGAGCGTAATCGGCTTCCCACTTCTGGCGCTCACCGATCTTCGCCTGATGATAGGTGTCATAGTCGCCGCTGTAGCGCTTGGCCTGTTGACTGTGTTCATCAATCTCGACGATGGCATTCACCACCCGATTCAAGAACTGACGATCATGTGAAACCACCAACACCGCACCACTGTAAGCCGACAGATACGACTCCAACCAATTCAGCGCGATCATGTCGATATGATTGGTCGGTTCATCCAGCAGCAGTACATCCGGCGCACCGAGTAACAGTAACGCCAAACCCGCCCGCGCCTTCTCACCACCCGAAAACGTGCTAAACAGCCGTTCGCGTGGCAGGTGGTCAATTTGTAGACCTGCCAGCACACTTTCAACGCGATGGTCGCCTTCGTAGCCGCCCAATCGCTCAAAGTGTTCGGTCACATTCCCGTATTCGGTCATGGCCTTATCAAGTGCTTCATCGGTCAGCCGAGTCATATCCTCTTCAAGCTGACGCATCCGTCCTTCAAGCACCACCAAGCGTTTACTCGCCTGTGCAATCAAATCACCCAGTGTTTGATCGTCGTAACCCGTAAGCACCTGTGGCAGATAACCGAGTTCGGTGTTCGGTGGTAGAGTGATCGTCCCACCATCCGCAGGAATGACACCTGCGATAATTTTGATGAGCGTGGATTTGCCCACCCCGTTTGCGCCGACCAGACCAATACGCTCGCCAGCGTTCAATGTGAAAGACACGTCTTTAAGGACGGAATTGAGTCCGTAGGTTTTAGAGATATGAGCGATCGTCAGCATAAAATTGCCTCCTTGTATGACCCTGTTGTAGGGGTTTGCCGCTGGCAAACCCGCATTGGCAAATATCAATGGCGGCGAGAATCAAAAACGCCGCACAGGGATTACCTATAACAGCGTGAGGTTGGCTACAAGGTAGCAAATCAACACATCAAATTGTGAGCGTCAGACCAACGCAAACAGCACCGGGGTAATCCGTGAAATGGGTTACTTTAAGTGACTGTCCGTAGTCATTGGCAATCTTTCGCTTGTGTTGACAGATAATTCAGGGGAAATCAACATGGGTATGCATCATTCGCCAGAATGGTTACAGTATAGCAGAACTTGGCGTTTGTGATCAAGTGACCAATCAAGTTATGTATCCGCGTTGGAACGCTTCTGGCGGTCTTGCGCGATCCACATCATCAAATCCCATGTGTTGCGAACGCTGACAATCAGCAGCACGACTAAGGCCACAGGCAGCAAATTCAGGGCGTCGGTTGTGCCGGTTAGCAACCACAGGGCCGTCGAGATCACCAGCACGTCACCGATAATCGGAAAGTAGACATACCACTTCCAATCACTGCGGGTGTAATTACCACTGGCAGGATGGAGGATGAACTGTCTGGCTATCCAAAGGGAATACAGCGTAAATACGGTACCAATTCCCAACAAGGCAATCCCCAGAGACACTAAACGGAACGTGGGAATGAGCATCACGGCTGAAATCGTAAGCACACTCCCAAAGTGAATCAGCATCGGTGTAACGAATGTGCTGACCCCGTTTGAATCCACTGCCGCTGGTAAATCCGCGCCCAAAGACACCGCCACAAACATCAACCCGATGAGTGTTGCACTTGCTCCCCCAATCATGAAATAGAACGTTTGCCAGTCGTGCAGCATTTGTATAAATGGATCGGTCATGGGATCACTCTAAAATACTGAAAAAAATCAGGCTCAAGTTTTGTAGAGGCGCAATAACATAAATCTAGTAGAATGCTAAACACATTATCTATATGCTTAGTCAATACGAGTAGTTTATGCCACAAGTTCATCCTCCATACAACAAAGTTATTTTCATAACCTATTCTATATCTTCAATCATTCCCCAAAATGAGTATTCACGCAATGATGCCACTCCTTCAGATTTAGGTGAATTTATTTATCAAAGGCTTAAATATGCACATTTGCCTGTACGCACTTACGGTGTAGATGAGGCCATTGGTGGCGGTGGTTTTGACTATAATTCGGTTGATAAGGCCAGCCCTCTAATCGCGATAATTGCAGGGGATTTAAAACAATATGGATTATCAAACGATTTAAGCAGCGGTTTATCTAAGGGTAAAGAAATATTTTTAGTATTATTTGACCAAGCCGAAATTTCGCCTGAATTGGAAAACTGTCGTCAGTTTAATTTTCACGGTACTTCACGTTGGGAAGAGGGGTTTCAAGAATTAAAAGCTATTCTAATGGAGCGTGAGTATCCCCCGCCTTATACAGCACTTCGTGTACCTGATGGTGCATATTATTTAAGAGAGGCACGCTCACAATATAACAATCAAGAAGCATTCTTTCGAGATTATTTTTATATGAACGTGTTTGATGATATTTATAACAAATCTGTAAAGCAAGAAGCCATCAGAGATTTGGGACATAACAGAATATTAGGGGGTCTAGTAGCTGCTGTTTTACAGGATGATCCACACGAAGAAGTTAGAGCTGAAGCGGTTTTAGCTTTAGCAAAATTTACTGGATATGATTATTATACTTTTATCAGTGCAGCGGCCGAACTACATTATCCTTATGGAATAAAAGCCTACGCCGAAATTGCTAAACTCTATCGAAATTCTTCTGGAGCTATTGAACAACTAGTTTCAGATTTGCAAAATGTCTTTCTAAATGATCCCAAACAGATTAAACAAGCCCAACCAGATGAGACAGTACCTTCCAAATTATCTGGTTCTTTAGAGACTAATGATCCCAGAAATCAAATTTTTGTAAGTTATGCTCGGCACGATGCGGAAGAAATAGCTATCCAGATAGCAGATAAACTAGGAAAAGCAGGCTATGACATTTGGCTTGATACTCACTTAGAGCCGGGAACAAATATATGGTCGAAGGAAGTTGAGCAAGCCATTCAAAGATCAACCTAATTTTAGCTATTCTTTCGCCAGCGGTTCATGATTCAGAATGGGTTAAAATCGAATGGCTTTTTGCTAAAGGTAAAAAGAAAACAATTATCCCAATTTATGCACTAGCAACCAGTGAACCATTTGAACTAACAGGCAATCAAGGGCTTCGTGGCAATCCTATTTACTCAGATAATTCCGAGAAGGTCCTTGACTTACTTATAGAAACTTTAGACAGAAAAGGACTGCGAGGATTAGGCTGATGTAAATCCAAGCATCTTTCGAGTTCTTCTTGCATCTTAGAAAGATGTCGCGTTTCTTCAATACGAGCATGGTCAATAAAGCATACTTGAGGGTGAAGTGTAACAGATTTAGAGCAAGGATGCTGATCATGTTTGAAGGAAAAGTAGCGTTAGTAACCGGTGCGCGTGGGATTGGTGGAGCCTGTGCCAAATTACTGGCTGAACGTGGTGCACAGGTCGTTGTCACTTATAAGCAAAATAAGGATGCGGCGGATAAGCTGGTCACGGATATACAAGCAGCGGGCGGTAAAGCACAAACTTTACAGGTCGATGTGTTGGACACCGCACAGGTCAAAGAAGTGGTCAATACCATCGTGCATACCTATGGTCGCTTGGATATTCTGGTGAGTAACGCCGCAGTCGGTTGGATGCAAAAACCGTTCGAGGGGTTGCAATGGTCAGAGTTTGCGATGGTCGTCAACAACGAACTCAAAGCAGCCTTTGATCTGACTCAAGCCGTGCTGCCGATCATGCAAGAACAAAAATCAGGTCGTCTCATTTATATGTCCAGCAATCTTGCGCTCCACACCTTAACCGATACCATTGCCTCCAGCACCGCAAAAGCCGGTGTATTAGCTTTCATGCGGAATATCGCGGCTGAATATGGGCTTTATGGCATTACGGCAAACGCGGTCGCACCTGCAATGGTGATCACCGAATCCAACGAGTATCTTCCCCAAGCGGCCTTAGATGCGATTACCGCTCATACGCCCCTGCGACGCATTGCCACACCCGAAGATGTCGCCGGAGTAGTCGCTTTTCTGGCAGGCGAAGACGGGCGTTTTATGACAGGCGGTACTATCGTCGTTGACGGCGGCAAATCGTTGCTAGCCTAAGTTTATGATGCTCAGGGGCATCTCGTGTTATCCTGAAACAAGATCGAATGATGAGGTAGCTTTAACTACTGCAATGAAATATCAAGAATATCCGCCGCATCCACTGCTTGCAGATGCCGTCTGCTGCTTTTGGACTTCCGAACGTGATTTAAAAGAGCTGCATGGTTCGCTCGATGTTTTACCGGACACCTATATTGAAATCATTTTCAATTCCGGTGCGGAACAAATTGATGACGGACACACCACAATCGAGATGCCAGACTGCTATGCGGTGGGGCTTTTGGATAAACCCTTTCGTTTACGTGGACAAGGCCTCTTGAAAACGGTGGCGGTGCGTTTTTTCGCTTGGGGATTTTATCCATTGGTTAGCATCGACTTGCATCGTGACAGGATCATTCACCCGCTGGATGGCGAGTGGCAGCAGTTAGCGCTTGAAATTCATCATGCACTCGAACGTGATGGGGAAAAAGCCGCAGTGGGGATTTTGCAAGCGCACTTGCTCAAACAGGCTTACCATCTACGCGATAAAATCACCGAAGTCAAAAACCCGTCTGAAGCGCTTTATGAGCAGCAGGGACGGGCAAAGATCAGCATTGTCGCCGGAGATTCGTTTATTTCACGGCGGCAACTCGAGCGCCGTTTCAAAGCCTCTATTGGGATCACCCCCAAAGCCTTATCCCGCAAACTCAGATTCCAGCAAGCGCGCGATCAGCTTTCGCACCAACCACAAACCGATTTATCCACACTCGCACAAAACTTTGGCTATGCCGATCAAGCACATCTCAACCGCGAATTCAAAACCTTTAGGTAACTACTCAGGCTAGGGTAGAAGGGATAAAAGGTTGACCCAAGAGGGCATCATAAATGGCTTGAATGACGGAACCGCCTTGTTTGCGGACGGTGGAGAGGTAGCTGCGAAGGGCACAGAATATCGCGGCACCGGTTT
>JBBSBM010000118.1:0-22277 GCA_038251275.1 Aggregatilineales bacterium | reverse complement strand
TCCACGATCACATACACCCACAAGCAAAAATCATCAAAGTTCTCTATCATTATCTTGTCTCTCGTTTCGGTTGGGATTTGTTTGGTCCCTTAACCCTACCGAACGAGAGATTTCTTGTCTACTAACTAGCATAAGACCCTATTTGTTTTTGGAATGTTTACTAACCAAATTAAATTAGTAGACAAATAATCATTGCCTGCTGTTACAACTTATATTCGAACTAGGTGTGTTTTGGTGAAGGAAAAATCATGAAAATTGTACGTTTGCTGCCTTTTAGTATTCTGCTTCTCCTATTCTCCATTTTAGTCTTGCCGGTCGCGGCTGCGGATTGCCCGTCGATTGTCAAAACGGCTTTGGATGCCACCAATCAAGTCTGTAGCACGATTGGACGCAACCAAGCCTGTTACGGCAACATCAAACTCAGCGCTGAACCACAAGCCGATGTCGCCTCTTTTACCTTCTCCAAACCCGGCGATATGGCGGATATTGGCGGCATGAAATCGATCACCCTTACCCCATTAGATGCCACAGCCGATACATGGGGTGTGGCCTTGATGAAGGTTCAGGCTAATTTGCCTGACACACTCCCCGGTCAAAATGTCAGCTTCATCTTGTTCGGTGATGTCCAGATTGATAATGCGGTTGGTGCTGTTCCGGCTACCCTTACCGTCAGCGCCAAGCAAACCATTAATGTGCGCGAGCAGCCCTCAAAAACGGGTAAGTTGGTTTCTCCGTTGAAACCCGGTACAAATTTGGTTGCCGATGGCATCTCGGAAGATGGTGCTTGGCTGCGAATACATAACGACGATTCGAGTATCCAAGGTTGGGTATCGACAACCATCGTTACCGTTACGGGGGATGTTAAAACCTTGGCAGTCGTCAAAGCGGATGCACCCCGCTATACACCGATGCAGGCTTTTTACTTTAAATCCGGCTTGAATGATGCTCCTTGCACCGAGGCGCCTGATAGTGGCATCCTCATTCAGACCCCCCAAGGCGCAGGGAAAATCGCGCTCAACGTCAATGGTGCGGCGATTACGCTGGGTTCAACGGCTTATGTTCAAGCGCAAGCCAGTGGTGAAATGACAGTCAACGTGGTCGAGGGGCAGGGTACGGTAACTTCAGCAGGTAAAACCGTCACTGTTCCTGCTGGGACACGCGCTCGTGTGCCATTGGATGCTAACCTGACTGCTAATGGTGAACCGGTCGGCCCTGAACCTTATGATCCGGCGGCTTTAACTGCGCTCCCACTGCGTCTGATGCCGCAATCAGTTACGGTTGCTCCTGCTCTTGATGCAGATGCGATTGCTAACCTTTCGATTGCACCCACTCCCGGTAAGTGGCTCTATTCTGTAGATTCTGTCAAGTTAGGTTCGGGATGCCCCGCTGGGATGGAAGGTGTGATTACGACGGCTATGTTCCCAAAGACCGGATTGACCATACCTGCAGGACCATTTGATCTGAAAGAAATCTTTGACTCGTCCGGTAATAAAGTTCCCGCTGGAGCTGTTGTGACGAATCCGCAGCCCAACCAATACATCATGGAATTAAGTGAACAAGGGTCTACCCTGCACTACGAGTTTAATGTGGTAGGTACGGAAGAAATCCAAGGCAAGATGTCTGTAGGTGCTGAAGGCTGTGAGATGAACTTCGATTTCAGCATGACACGGCAAGGTTAAATATTGAAACAGGTTTCGAGAGGCTTGTGAGGTTAAAAAACAGGGAACCAATTGGCTCCCTGTTTTTCTGCAGATCAGACAAATTACTTAGCGACTGGGTACTTCAGTTTTTCCCAGTCAGCCGCACCGACGAACTTGGTCAGGTTACGACCATCAGCGGTCTTGCCCTTGATCGCATAGCGAGGGCCGCTCTTGGTGTCCATCTTGACCTTGGTGATTTGCTTTTCGTCGATCTTGACCTTGGCGCGAGTCTTGACATCGTAAAATTCTACTGTAGCCATTTGAGTCTCCTTTTGCTTTGTCTATGCATAATGCATCCACGCTAAAAAGCATTTTATCATGCCTTAACAAACTATACTTGAGAATTTGCCTAGAAGATAGTACTTCTGTGCTAAGTATACGAGAGAGCGTAGGGGAAACGTCAGGAAATGGCGCTAAGGGAGCGCTAAATCTTAACTTTTTTCATACTTTTGCTAACCATTTCTTCAGAATTCCCAGCTAAAATAAAGCTATAAATTGCCAAAAATCACCTTTTTTGAAACACACTTCCTCAAATTTCTATCGTTAACACCTCATTCCACTATTCGGAGCATCCCTTAACATGACCATAAAAGAACAACTCTGGCACGAATATCGCCAGTGGCGCGGTTACGGTTTTAACACAGTAATTGGTGAATTACGTGTCCTACTCGGACTTTTGAGTCCGCAGCTTAATAACCAGCGGGATATTTTCGTCCTGTTGCCAGCTTCTTATCACACTACAGATCGTCGCTATCCGGTCATCTATATGCACGATGGGCAAAATCTATTTGATCGCGTCATTGGCTTTGCAGGTAATGAATGGGAAGTGGATGAAACCCTTGCCCGTTTAGCGGAAGAAAATATTGAAGCGATTGTGGTTGGCATCCCCAATACCGAAAAGCGTTTTCAAGAGTACAACCCTTTCCCACATATCTGGGGCGGCACAGGTGACAAATACTTGGCTTTTATCGTGGATACCCTTAAACCCATTATCGATCGTGATTTTCGCACCTTACCGGATCGTGACCATACCGGCACAATCGGTTCATCATTGGGTGGCCTCATCAGTCTATTTGCTTTTTTCCAGCGTCCTGATGTGTTTGGTTTCGCGGGTGTACTCAGCCCTGCTTTCTGGATTGGTGGTGGCGCGATCTATCCCTATATCGACCAACAACCTTTTGTGCACGGCAAAATCTACCTCGATAATGGCACACGTGAACCCAGCGCTCGCCGCATGAAGCAGCTATTGATGCAAAAAGGCTACCGCCTAAATCATGACCTGCTGCATGTGGTCGAAACTGACGGCGAACATAACGAATCAGCATGGGCACGCCGTTTGCCGGATGCGCTGCGCTTCCTACTCAAATTTGACTGATGTATTTTAGGTCATGTCAAGAAAAGTTGATTAAAAACCCCTCTCCTAGCTGTACTCGGCGGTCGGGAGAGGGGCTTGGGGTGAGGGCTGTTATTCCACCAACTTCAAGCGTGCGATAACCGGCAAATGATCAGAACCCGTTGATCCACCTAACCATGCTGAAAGTGGTTGCCATTGGCTGTTGTGCCAAATGTAATCCAACCGCATCAATGGCACGAACGGCAGTTGCTTCTCCTTAACTGTGACTGCCGCAGGGAAAGTGAATCCCATGCCGAAGCCAACTTCCGCATACGTATCTTGTAAGCCAGACGTGCTTTTGAAGATGTCGTGGTCTTCGCTTGAATCGGCTGTGTTGAAGTCACCCATCACCAGCACCGGCAGCGTTTCCTCCGCCAACAGTGGATAAAAGGCTGTTAATTGCCAGCGTCGGTAAAAGACCGAATATTCGTACGGGAATATTTTACCGAGTATGCGTGAGGGGATGCTCATGCGCTGGAATTTAGGTGCAGCCAGTCGCAGGGTATAGACCACAACTGATTGTCCCTTCACATCAATTACAGCACGGAGGTTAGCCAACTCAAAATTTTCAGGTAGATTAAAAATCTTCTCCTGTTTCAATGGATAGCGGCTGAGAAACCCGCTGTAAGAGCTTTCACTTTTACTCAAGGCATGCAGATTATAAGGATACATCTCGATAAGGCTCGGCCACACCTCCGTCAAAAATGCATCAGACATCTCTTGCAAACTAATGATATCTGGATTTGCAGCTTGAATTTGTGCCTTGATAGCTGTCCAATCCGTATTTAGCTTGAGGACATTCATCGTCATAACCGTTAGCGTTGGCGTATCAGATACCGCACGAGCAGTTGTCTCATGTGCGAGGAAACGCGGCCCATACTTGACCGCGAAAACAATCAGCGGAATAACAAGAAGAATTGCCCAGCGTCTCCTTTTAAGCAGCAGCGCCACCAATAGCAAAATCGGAGCAGGCAAAAAATACCACGCCGTAAAGTTGCTCAAAAAATCCAACTGCCACAAGTAATGGTGAATAACTACCCAAGCTAAACCGTACAAAGCCAAAAACGCCAAATACAAAACAATCACGCCCGGTAAAAACAGACTCCGCCATTTGCGGCGGAGTTGCGTCAATCTTTTAACCACATACACTTCCGATTGCTAACTGATGATGTCGTTTCAACAATGAGTAAGGTGAGAGCAACTATGTGTGTTCCCACCTTAAACTGACCAGACAACATATGTCTCTAATGTCGCCAGCTTACTTATTACCGACATAGTAAATGGCATTACCTGAAAAACTCGAAATGTAGAGACCACCATTTGGTGCGTTGATAACCGAAGATGGCCCCAGCAGCCCGCTGATGAATGGACGCGTTTCACCCGTATAATGCTTGTCATCAATCTTATACAGAATGATCGAATAAACTTCGTTACGCAGCCACATCGTGACAATCAAGCGTCCAACATATTTTGCAGGCAGCTTATCACCCGTATACATTTCGATACCGGTTGGCGCACTGTGATCAGGCAGTTCGACTACTGGTGGTTCTGTACCTGAATCTTGAGCAGGAATACCAAAATAATTAGGGAAGCCAAAGTCACCACCCTCATAAATGTAATTCACTTCTTCCGGTACATCGACCATTGTCAGCGGATTGCAATCGTCGATTTGGGTGGGCGTATCGATACACCCCGACGACCCGTTATCCACTGCAAAAAAGCCTTTACCATCCGGCGCGGGAATCAGTCCAAACGGATTAC
Organism: Aggregatilineales bacterium; assembly: GCA_038251275.1. GTDB lineage: Bacteria > Chloroflexota > Anaerolineae > Aggregatilineales > Phototrophicaceae > CFX2. The sequence goes on along the minus strand of JBBSBM010000118.1, from coordinate 17,423 downwards.
GCACCCCAGTTGCGTAGACTTTGAAGTCCGAGCCATCAGGATTCATCGAGAAAATACGCGCCGACTTCGGGTTTTCTTCTGGACGATGATCGGTTGTTGACCCTGAACCCATATATAACCGCCCATCGGGCCCGAAGGTTAAACCGTTGTTCTGATGAAAGGCATAACTCTCTGATGCAAATCCGTCCACAAGCGTCTTGAATTGATCCGCTTTGCCATCACCATCCGTGTCGGTCATCAACATAAGTGACCCAGCCACATTGACGTACAGACCGTCTTTGCTCCATGCCAAACCTTCAGGCTTGGTCAGTCCGGTGGCAAACTCCGTCACGCTGTCCGCCACATTATCATGGTTGGTATCTTTAAGTGTCCAAATAAAACCGTTCAAGCTGGCAACATATAATTCGCCATCAGGCCCGAGTTCCATCGCAGTTGGCGCTTTGACGACTTTGTTTTCAAAGAAGCTGATTGGAATCTGATCCGCGATCGTAATATCACTGGTTGATACGGTATCAGTGGTAACTTGGTCAAGGTCAGGCGAGAAAGTTACGGCATATAAATAGCCAAGTGCCCCGATGAAAACGACAATCATTCCAATGCTGGAAATGAGCAAGAAACGCCAATGCTGCTGCTTGTGTGCTCGGCTCGCAATGACATATAACGCCAACGCGATCAGAACCCCTACGATGAAACCAATACCATCTTGCAAAAGGGATGACGCCAATTGACGCATATCGAGGTTAATGTATGCCCGTCTGAAAGGAGTACTTGCTGTCAAACCTAGATAAGTGGCAAACCCGATAAGTACCAGAATGACGAGTATCACACTCATTGTTTGTTGTCGTCGTGAGGTTGTAAGGAGTGTAATGATGCCTAACACTAACCATGTCAGGCTAAAAAAAACCAGCGCGATTCCAATGATGTCGGTAAATACGATATGCAAGGCATTACCTCATATTCTATTCGTTACTCATAAATCAGAAGGTTTTTTAAACGAATATTATACTGAGTGTAATGCACTAAACCTTTCAAAAGCCTTAACATCAAAACAGTCTTAATGTAGTTTGCAAGGGTTGAGTAATGTTCTTTAATAATTGGAATGAACCAATCAAGCGGTGACATGATGCACTGATAACCAGATGAATTGTTGTAGGACATCGTGTGCCGTGTCCTACAACCTCATTACACTGAACTTATAGCTGTATGCAGAACCGAATTAAAACCCTAACAAAATTTGTAGGGGTGAGGTACGCCTCGTCCGCCGAAAATCATTCGAAGACTATTTGGGTTGTCCATTAGTAGGAAACCACTGTGAACTTTTGTAAAAGTACATAGTCCCCATTAGCCCCTGTCGGTGGATAAATCGAATTAGCAGCCGGAATAAGGTGCTTGCCCGTTTGCCAATCATAGACCGCTGCTACTAAGAAATGATCCCGTCCCGGTGTGCCGATGGGCAGCGTAATGGTTCGAACATCCTCGTAGTATTGACCGGGTATCCATTGGCTGATTTGCTCTGGTGTATCCGGTGCATGGGCTGGCCCATCACTTTGCGTAACCAGATTGCCGTACTCGTCAAACACCGCCAGACTGATACTGTAATCCATGCTCGGTGGTTTCAACGCAGACCACCACAGCTTGACCTGTATCGTTTCGTTTTCGTGGAATGTGGTGCGATCCTCTGGAATTTCAAAACCGTTTATGGCAACCTGATCCCCAAACGCAATCCCCTGCCACAGCGGAGGCCCTTCATATAAGCGGAGTAAGAAATTCCACGGGCCAACGAAAATCGACTCTTTTCGTCCCTTTAGAATATCTGCTTTGAGCTTTTCATCTTGTTGCCAGCCAGTAGTCGCTAGATACCATACCCGCGAATGTGCTCCCGGCTCGGTCGCCCACGGCAAATCGCCCTGTGGGAAGAATTGCGGCATAAAATAATCCCACACCATTGGCGCACCGCAAACACAATACGGATCCTTAATCACTACATCACCGGGACGGATATGCTCTGCGAACCATGACAAGACCATTCGCATAGGCACAGCTTCGGTTTCAACCGACCGGAATTGCAGCCAATCAATCGGAATAGTGGTCATCCCAATCAATATCGCCAAGACTCCCCACTGCACTTTACGCGGCATGTAAACCGTTGCCGCGCCGATCAGTACCACCAAGCCCAGCGCTACCCACCACATATAACGCACGCTCAGAAATTCGCGGTTGGGTTTAACAAAATACACCACTGCCGGAATGCTGACCCATATCACCAGCAGCAAGGCGAATCGCCAGTTGATCCGTCGCCGGAATGCATAATACAACACCAATAGCAGCGCGATGCCCATCACCGCCGCATGCAAATCAGTACCACCGAATAGACTGTAAATCTTGAGCATCTGTTCAGGGAAGGGCAGCGGTGGTTGCGGCATGGTATTGAACCGACCCAGCGCATTACTGATGAACTGTGGCATCGTTGGTAGCGAGAATATAATCGTTAGAATACCCACGGCTGTCCAACGAATTGCCAGCCGTGGACGCACCACAACCACGAATAAACTCAAAAACGCGATGTAAAGTAGGCTCGTGTATGTGCTGTAAAACTCCAGCGCCAATACCAATGCCAATAAGCCTGTGCGCCACCAACTCGTTGGCTTCTGTATCCAACGCAAGGTTAGCCACAGCGCCAAAGTTCCCAACATCAGCGCCAACCCGTAAGCCCGCACCTCGACCGCCGAGAAAATCAGGTACGACATGCTGACGGTGGCCACCATCGCCACCCATGCCGCACCACGCTTGCCAGCCGCTTGGGGGGCAATCTTTGCATAGAACAGCAGCGTTGCCCGGTACATAAACACCAGACTCAACAGCGCAAATTGGATCATCAACACCCGTGAAGCTTCCAATGTCGGCCCGACAATTTGTGTCCAGACCCACGCCACGATGCTAAAAAGTGGTGGCCAATCATATGGAACGCGCGTCATTGCGCCATTGAAGCTGCCTTGCACATGCCACAACGACCATATTTCATCCGGCCATTCGTAAAAGCTCACAATGTGCTGCAAACGCAGCCATCCGGCGAATAAGAGTAAAAGGGTTGCCGCCCCCACAAGAAAGATGAGCGAGGTCGTGTTTCGAGCTGAGGAACGCGAAGGCACTGATACAGTCATATACCAACATTTCGATGTGATTAAAAAGACTGAAGACAAACAACGTAGACTAAGTAAGAAATATGGAGATTTTGTGGAAATCTGATATGAGTCTAATAAATTCACATGAGTAATTACTGAGCGATGCTACATCAGGTTCAATCTTATTTCAAATTAGAAAATATCCTCCTATATTAATAATTGCTCTAACATCAAGCTGATAGGTATGTGAATTGAGGCGTATTTTTCCGATGACCAAGTTTCTTTTCATGTAACGATTTTTGCCTAAATTGGACTCATAATTGAGCTTGACAAATCAAATATTTATGCGTACAATAAAAAAAGTTTAGACAAGGCTAAATCTGTGGATATATCTATGACAAACAATGAGCTCAAAGCGCCCATTCCACCAACAGAGGGATGGCGCTTAGATCGTGGTACACCTTCGCTTCATGAAGTGCATGCCAGTATCGCTGTTCCCAAGAATGCTGGTTTCTGGCGCACACTCTTAGCATTCGCTGGCCCCGGTATGATGGTCGCCGTCGGCTACATGGACCCCGGCAATTGGGCGACTGATCTCGCTGGTGGTGCCCGTTTCGGTTATCTCTTACTATCGGTGATTTTAATCTCTAACCTCATGGCAATGCTCTTGCAGCATCTCTCCCTCAAGCTCGGCATTGTCACCGGACGTGACTTAGCCCAAGCCTGCCGTGACCATTATTCGCGTCCTGTCGTTTTGTTCTTATGGATACTCTGTGAAATCGCTATCGCCGCCTGTGATTTAGCGGAAGTGATCGGCTCAGCAATCGCGCTCAATTTGCTTTTTGGCATACCGATCGTGGTTGGCGTGCTGCTCACATCTGCGGATGTGCTGATTGTCCTCTTCCTCCAACATAAAGGTTTCCGTTATATCGAAGCACTGGTTGCTGGCCTAATTCTGCTGATATTCGGTGCGTTTGCTTACGAACTCATTGTTTCGCAGCCGTCGCTAATCGGTATCTTGGGCGGTCTTATACCATCACCGCAGATTGTCTTTAACCCTTCGGCTCTGTACATCGCCATCGGTATTCTCGGTGCGACCGTAATGCCCCATAACCTGTATCTGCATTCCAGCATCGTCCAAACTCGCAACATCGAGCAGACCGAAGCCGGTAAACGTCAAGCCATCAAATTTGCCACCATCGACTCAACTGGATCATTGCTGTTTGCTTTCTTTATCAACGCCGCCATCCTGATTGTCTCTGCTGCGACCTTTCACGGTACACAGTATGAGAGTGTGGCGGATATTGGTGATGCCTACAAGTTGCTTACGCCAGTACTCGGCGCTACCCTTGCCAGCACCATGTTTGCAATAGCACTCTTGGCCTCTGGACAAAACGCCACACTCACCGGAACACTTGCGGGTCAGATTGTCATGGAAGGCTTCCTCAACATCCACATGCGCCCGTGGTTACGTCGCCTTGTCACACGCTTGTTAGCCATTATTCCGGCGGTCATTGTGGCGGCCATTTACGGCGAGAAGGGTACAGGTCAATTACTCATTCTTAGTCAGGTTATCCTCTCATTGCAGCTCAGTTTCGCGGTTATCCCGTTGGTACAGTTCACCAGCGAAAAAGCCAAGATGGGCATGTTCACCAATACGAAATGGATGAAAATTGTCGCGTGGACAGTTGCAGTCATAATTGCTGTCCTGAATGTCTACCTGCTCATCCAGACTATGATGGGTGGCGGCATTTAAGGCTGCTTTCCCCGCACCCAAACAGTTCCCAAATACGTATACAGATAATAGGAAGGCAACATAAGTCGCCTTCCGCTTGTTGTTTTTACTCGAGGAGTTGATTCCAAATGAAAACCTTTTTTCGATTGAGCGTGACCAGTTTGCTGCTCACGCTTTTTACACTGCCAGTTTTGGCACAAGAAACCATCAGCCTCAGACCCTATACCGACAAAGCCTTTGGCCTAACCAGTGTTGTTCCACAAGGGTGGAAAGATGTGGGGAATGGTCTTTACCGTCGCTCTCCATCATCCAGCGACATCACCTTGCTTGCTCAACAAGCGATACCGCTTGCCGCCGACAAAGTCCTGCCGATTATGCTGCCCCAGTTGGGCTTAACCGAAGCGCCGGAAAGCGTAGGTGGGTATCAATCGCCTGTGTTGGCTTGGACGCTCTACTATGTGGATGTAAAAGCCCCCTCTGGTACGATTGCCGTTGACTTCGCCCTTGCCGAAGATAAAGCTTCTGGCAAGACCTATATCGTCCTGCTGCAAACCACACCGGATGAATACGACGCGCTGCACAAAGATGTTTTCCAACCCGTTTTGGAAGCCCTTACGCCTTACGTCGAACCCGAATCGACCGACGTTCCTTATACCCAGGAAGAAGTGACCTTCAAGAACGGTGACATAACCCTTGCTGGTACTTTGACTCTCCCTGAAGGCGATGGCCCATATCCTGCCATTGTGCTGGTCACAGGTAGTGGCCCCCAAGACCGTGACGAAACCATTGGCGCCATGAAGCCCTTCCGCCTGATCGCTGATGGCCTCACTCGTGCTGGAGTCGCTGTACTCCGTTGGGATGATCGTGGTGTCGGCAAATCCACCGGTGATTTTGAAAAAGCCATCACCTCTGATTTTGCCTCGGATGCCACTGCTGCGATCGACTTTTTGCTGACTCGCGACGATATCAATCACGACCAAATCGGCTTACTCGGTCACAGTGAAGGGGGTGATGTTGCAGCCATGCTCGGTGCGACCAACAAGAACTTAGCCTTTATCGTCTCAATGGCGGGGCCAGCCGTTTCAGGCGCGGATGTTTTGCTCGTACAGAACAAACGCATCTTGGAAGCTGAACAAACGCCAGAGGATGCTATCAAAGCCCAACTTGAATTTTTGCCTAAGCTCTTTGATAAGATCCAAGCCAAAGATGTCGAAGGTATCCGCCAATTGGCGCATGATGCGGTTATCACGCAGGTAAAGGCAATGCCCGATGCGCAGCAAAAGAATATTGGTGATTTGGAAACCTATGCCACCAAGCAGGCCGATAACGCTGTCGCTACTTATAACAGTGATTGGTGGCGTTTTTTCCTGACCTATAACCCCGGCAAGGATTGGGCAAAAACAACCGTTCCTGTGTTGGCAATTTATGGCACGCTTGATGTTCAAGTTGATGCCGATCAAAATGCGCCCGCCTTCGAAGCCGCCATGAAAGAAGCCGGCAACACCGACTATCAACTCACTATCTTGCCCAAAGCCAACCACTTGATGCAGGCCGCCACCACTGGCAGCCCGACCGAATATGGCACCCTCAAGCAGGAATTCACACCCGACTTCTTGCCCACCATCATCGACTGGCTCACCCAACAGGGCATCATCAAATCCACCTAAACCACTGTCTTATTCCCTCCCTCGCTTGCGGGGGAGGGCCAGGGTGTGGGTTGCTGATTTTCTTTTAAACCTCCTCCACACTCATGCGGATGTAGGGGCGCACGGCTGTGCGCCCTCAACCTCCAAATAACCGCCTTTTCATGTATTCCAATTAAGTCCAATAAATATACAAGCTACTTGTACAAGTAGCTTGTTGAGTTTATAATAAACTTTATGATGAACTTCGACTATAAACAAGATTCACGTGCGGTACGTTTAGCCGTCGTAATCAAACGATTACGTACCAGCTTGCAGGACGCAGCCCTTGCTGCTGCGATGGGTTTATCGCTCTCGGAGTTATCCATCCTTCGACGCTTACGCCATGAAGGCCCGTCCACAGCGGCCTCACTCGCAGCCGCCGAACATGTTACGCATCAAGCGATAACCCAGAACCTCAGTGAACTCAAACGCGCCGGATTTGTCGAAACCACACCCGATCCACATGATGGGCGTAAGAAGCTCATCACTGTGACCGCCGCGGGTAACAGCTTATTCGAATCGGTCAGCACCTCGCGCAAGGCTTGGTTCGCGCATGCTATCGAGTCCACTATCGCGGAAGATGAGATGCCTGATCTCGACAAAGCAATCGAGCTTTTAGAACGCTTGGCTGATGTCATTAATTCAGGGAAAATTGGATGAAAGACGCCGTTGACAACCTCACAGCACCTAACTTGAGCAGCCGCTTCAGCCGCACAGTGCAGCACACATTTCTTTCGCTCAGAAATCGCAACTTCCGTCTCTTTTTCACTGGCCAGATGATCTCGAATACTGGCAACTGGCTGACGAACATCGCCCTCACACTGCTGGTACTCAATTTGACCCATAGTGGATTGATGGTCGGTCTGCTGGCGGCCTGTCAGTATGGTCCGATTCTGTTTCTGTCCGCGTGGGCAGGCGCAATTGCTGACGACATGAATAAGCGTAATCTGCTGCTCGTAACCCAGACGCTTGAGATGGGTCAGTCGATAGCGCTTGCCATCATCGCTTTCACACCCAATCCCTCCATAATTGTGTTGTTTGTGGTTGCTGCGGCTGGTGGTGTCTTTTTGGCATTTGATAATCCACTGCGGCGCTCCTTTGTCAGCGAAATGGTTCGCCCTGAAGACCTTCCCAACGCGGTCGTACTTTACAGTACCATCGTCAATGTCTCCCGCGTATTTGGCCCGGCACTCGCTGGATTTTTAGTCGTGACGTTAGGCTATGGTTGGGCTTTCACACTCGACGCAGTTTCTTATATCGCAGTCATCGTTTGCCTGATTATGATGCGTCCTGCCGAGCTTTACCGCGAGCCGCATAAACCACGTACCAAAGGTGCTGTGCGTGAAGGCTTTCGCTATATCCTATCGGTTCCAACCCTTAGAATCAGCTTCATCATGCTGGCGCTTATTGGCACATTATCCTATAACTTCAGCGTTACATTGCCGCTTTTTGTGACCGACGGTTTGCACAGTTCCGAAAGTACTTTCACCTTACTCTATTCGATCTTTAGCATCGGGGCTGTGGTATCCTCACTGGTTGTGGCGAACCGCGGACTTGTACAGATACGGCATATCCTCTATGGGGCAGTGGCGCTGGGCATTACCATGTTGATGCTGGCCTTCTCACCAAATGTTGGAATCGCCGTTCCAATGATGTTTTTAGTAGGCGTAGCCAGTATCCTGTATATGACTTCCACCACCACCTTGGCGCAGGTCGAGAGCAAGCGTGAAATGCATGGACGGGTTCTCGCCTTACAAACCGTACTTCTAATCGGCCCGACTGCCATCGGTGGCCCTATTTTGGGGTGGATATCAGATACATTCGGGGCGCAAGCACCCCTGATTATAGGTGGGGTTGTATGCCTACTCGTGGCGATTTGGGGATATTATGCCGTCCGCCGCGAACAACCTATTCAAATTAACCCTGTCAAAACTGAATAGGCTCTTTTGACGGGATGCTTCATACCTTTTAGCATTTTTCAACAGGTGAAAGACGCGCCTCCCTTGGAATTGATTCCCTCCCTGTTACTATGGGTTAGGGCGGGGTCGGAATTCTCGTAGGCATATCGTACATCGTGTCCAATTTGGACTTGTGCTATCCTGACTCCTAGATGCTATTACGTCCGGAGATCATCCCCATGACGCGTATTACAACTATCCTGCTTATCCTCTTCACCCTCGGCAGCACCGCTCAATCCCTTCAAGCGCAGCCCGACTCTTCAAAACCTTACCTCTATTACTATTCCCAATTATTAGGCGGCCTCATCATCGAACATCCCGACGGAAGCGACAGCCGTCAAATCGCCGCTGATGTCATTCCGCCCAATATGACCGGACTTTCTGGCCCCGGTTGGTCACCTTCTGGCAAATACTTCGCTGCCTATCGAATGGACTATGTAGAGAATGGGAGTGGAGCAGGAACGCCTTATCTCATTGATTTAAATGGCAAGTCTGTAGCAGGTTGGCTTACTACCGTTGTGAGGACATTATCTATGCAATGGTCACCTACAGGTGAGGATACTTTGCTTGTGATCGGTACATTTAGCTCAGAGCGATATATTGATTTTGGTACATTTGGTTGGCTAATTGACGCGCAGCACGACAAAGTCTTAGCGGAATATGGTATTAATGTGGGTATGTTGGCCTATGGCATGAGCGAAATCACTTGGGATACAGCACATCAGCAAATTGTGTTTTATCTCCGACCAGATACTTATAATGTTGGCGACTATTATCGTGTAACCATGCATTTTGATGGCACAATCGTCCGTGAATTGACTACCGCTGATAATTTTATGCCGTTGTCAGCTTCCCTTCACGCGAAAGAAGATGAAGATGTGGGTCTTTATACTGGTGATAACATCTCACCAAGCGGGACTTACAAAACGCATGGCGATCATCTTCCTACGATAACTGACACCCGAACCGCAAAAACAATTGAACTACCGCGAAACACGCAGGCTACAACCTGCCGTGATTACCTGTGGAGTAAAAACGAACAGTTCATGATTACAGTAGACGGAGCATTGGTTGCTGGTGGGGGGTGCGGAGCGGCGGTTATAGGCATTACAAACCCGCAAGCCTCATTGTGGCGCGAATTGGGTAACTGTTCTTGGTATTATCCACCTTGCGTTGGTTGGCTTCCGCAATCAGTCGATATTCAGTCGTTGCCACTTGGAGCGCCTAAACCACTACAACTTGACCCCATTAAAATCGAATATGCTTCTGGCGATATTATCTTTACAACCGCCTCGGCGCTAATACCGCCCATGCACTTAAACTGCGTTAACGATTCAGCCGCCAATATTCTTGATCCTAAAACCAATGTGCTTCTCTACCATCTAAAGTACAGTCGCTGTCCAAGTTTGACTTCTCGTTTTGTGTTTCCAAATCAGACTCCGCAAATCGCGGTGGCTGAAGATACAGATCATCATCTGTTGGCAACTTTCAGTGATTGGGATTCGTATGTTTCCATTTGGAAGTTTCAAAATGAACAATATGAACACGTTTTGAAGCTCAATTCGCAAGGCTTTACCCTCGAATTTACCAACCACAACACATACTTACGTGCCCGTAATTTTGCTGGCTGGAAAATCTATTCCGTTGCCGACATTCTTGCCGCCACGAAACCACAATAATAAAACCTTCCTCTTGCATAGCTCCCTTCTCCCTTGTTACTACGGGGGAGAAGGGCTGGGGATGAGGGGTATTTCCCTCCCAAACCATTTCCAAACCAAATCCCCACTCTTTTAACAATCTCCCTCCCTCAAAATCGTTAGAAACTTGCTCATGAAAGAGTTACATTTTGGTAACCCATTCGCCTTTTATCTATGGTAAACTATTCATGCGATATAACGGATTTGTTATGTGCAATTGATTGGCAAATGTGGCACAAAATAACCTTTTGCCATTGCTGCTTTTGCTGCTAATTGTGTCGATTCTCAACAGCATCAACAGCATCATTTTCAATATTTACAACGATTCGGAAATCAAACCTTCTGAATCTGAAGAATCTGAAGAATTTTCCGAATCAAAATAGGTTAGGGCTAACATTTAAAAGCCTTCATTGACCAACTACAGAACGGACAATGACGACTCTGACGACATTTCGACATCATATACGCTTAGGCACGGTGCTGTTAATAGCAGGACTACTATTCAGTATCCTATTGGCCTCCCGCGCCCAATCCGAAAACCCGTTGCCGTCTTTTAGCGATACCATCATCTCCCAGATCAAAACCATCGCTTTGATCGGGCAGGCACGCGGCAATAACCTCACTGTTTTTGCTAAGGTCGGGGATAGCATCACCGTCGGTCAGCGCTTTCTTTATCCCATTGGTGACGGCAAATATCAACTTGGCGACCATACTTATTTACAGCCCGTGATTGATGCCTTCACCCAAACACCCGTCCACGATGTCAACTCCTTCAACAATCCTTCTATAGCTTCCTATGTCGGTTGGGCAGCCTATAGCGTCCTCTCGCCCCGCAACGCCGACCCTTACCAGTGTAATGCTGGCGAATCTCCCTTAGTCTGTGAATACCGCATCATCCAACCGTCGATAGCCTTCATCATGTTTGGCACCAATGATGTTGGTTACCGCACCGAGGACAAATATCGCCACGACATGAGCGAAATCATCAAAACCTCGATGGAAATGGGCGTTATTCCGGTCTTATATACCATCCCGCCCCAACCCCGTGTTATGGATCGTGTCTCTGCCTTTAACACCATCGTTCGTGACCTCGCTTCGGCTAATAATTTGCCCCTCATCGACTTGGAACCAGTCATGATGGACTTGCCCGGTAATGGTCTCGCCTATGACAACGTGCATCCCTCGTGGCCGCCCGGTGATGAAGAACTCGCCGCCTACTTCACCACCGATAACCTTCGTTATGGCTACACCGTCCGCAACCTGCTCACCCTTCAAATGCTTGACCGCATCTGGCGCATCCTCAAACCCGACCCCGAACGCAAGTTATAATCCTATTTGGGGTTTGATCTTGGCGTTCTTTGCGTCTTGGCGGTTTTATCCTTCCGACTGTAGACTATAAACATGATCGAACGCTTTCTCATCAGGAGCCAAAATGGACCCCAAGCATTTTGAAATCAAAGAGTACATGATTATCTGGCGGCAGCTTGAAATTCAGAACTTCAACGGCATCACGGCTAAAGTCCGTGCCATTGTTCGCTGCACCGGCGGCGATGACGCAATGGACGTGTTTTTTCTGTCAGAAGACAGCGCTTATCCTGACCCCTTCGTGGATGAGAAAGATAGGAAAGGCTATATGTTCCTCAACATCCGCGACATCATGGCCTTCGTCGATATGCTGCGTAACGAGAAGCCTATCTTCGGTCATCTCCGCCCCGACCGTCCCGAATGGATGAGCGTCACCACCACCAAAGAACCCGTTGGTGAGGGGGAATAACCCACCAACTATTGGGGCAAAGTCGCGGATGGCAATTCGCGTATACTGAACTGACTTAAAAAAATCAGTCAGGAAAATGCTTAATGTTGCGAATCCGTTTTTGGCGTTTTTGGATGCTGATGGTGATGTCGCTAGGCTTATTACCCGCGTCCTCAGTGGCTGCGCAGAATCTAACGATTCTCAAGGTCAATACCACCGACCCTCGTGTATACGAAAAGTACGAGGTGAGTTTCAGCATTCCTCAAACCGCCGAGTATCCGCTCTTTGCCTATGACGATAATCCGCCTCCCGGTGTTACCGCTGGAACCGGCATCTCGGTCGAAGGCATTATCACCACACCGTCCGGTAAAACGCTGCGTCAACCTGCTTTTTATAATGTGGATGTCGAACGCGCCCAACAGGGTGACGCTGTTCATTATCTTGAACTACCTACTTCCGAGTGGATGCTGCGCGTTAGCCCGCAAGAAACGGGCGTTCATCAGGTCAGTATTGCTGTAACCGATGCCTCTGGCACACAGATTACGCCTGCCGGTAGTTTCAACGCTCAAGCCCCCGTTCGTCCCGGTTTTATTGGTGTCAGCAAAGACGATCCACGCTATTTCCAGTTCTCCAATGGCAGCCTGTTTTGGCCGATTGGCCCTGCTTACGGCTATGGTGATTACGACCGCTATAAAAATACGGGTATCAACTTCGATCGCCCTTGGATTTCCAGTCTTGGAGCCTATTCAACCAATTGGGCACGTTGGCTCTCCAGTGCCGAAGACCTTGGCAATGAAGGTGCAATGGAACGCTTGAACTTCCGTGAACATGCACCGAGCAGCGAGCTTTCCTACGACCTCACTTACCCTGATGCCTTCCGCTACTGGATAACCAATTGGCTCAACGAGGAAATGGGGCCGCAGTTTAAACCGGAAACCAAGTACCACATCCTCATCCGCCTGAAAACGGCTAACCTCACTGGCCCACGCGACCCACGTTATAACTGGGGCGTAACCGCTCGTCTGAGTAATTGGATTGGCATTGATGATCCTATCCAGTCTCAAGAAGATGCCTTGCGTGACCAGCCTATCGTCTTCCCGCATGTTACCGAAAATAAGGATTGGTTCATCCTCGAAACTGACTTTAAAACCAGCTCAAACCCTGAGGATAGCGTTTCGCTTTATCTGGATAACGTCACAGGCGGCAGCGCCTACATTGACGAGTTCCAAATTCGCGAAGTTCTCCCCGATGGCAGCTTGGGTGGCAGCGTCATCCGTAATCCCAAAGCCGATATGCACACCTATGTTGATCCGCGTGGAGCGGCAAACATAGATTGGATCGTCCAGCAGGCCGAAAAAGATGGCGTGTATTTAAAGCTAGTCGTCCACGATAAAAACGATTGGATTCAAAATCACCTCAAAACCGATGGAACCTTTGCCGACGAAGGGGATGGTTATTACCAACCGGAGAATACCAAAGCGCGCTGGTTACTGCGCCAATGGTATCGCTATATCGTCGCCCGTTGGGGCTATTCAACCGCAGTTCACTCATGGGAACTCAACAACGAAGGCCCGCCCGACTCGACCGGAGACGGTACCGCTCCTCATTGGGAAACCGCCCAAGCCTTCGCCCACTACATGCACCAAACCGACTCTCATCCCCATCTGGCAACGACGTCCTTTTGGTGTTGTTGGCGACCGGAGTTTTGGGGGAATAAGGACAAATTTCCTGACATTGATTATGCCGACTTACATGAGTACACCCGTGATGATCCCCTCGGTGCAGATATGGCTGCCTTCCACTTGGATTGGAGCAGTCAAATCGCTGCAACACCTGTTGGGAAACCGGTGATTCACGCCGAAACCGGCATCAATAATCAAGCTCAAGGTTGGTATGACGAACTCAAAAATCCCAATTCCGGTATCTGGTATCGCCACCTTTTATGGTCATCGTTGGATGCGTCCTCGTTATTTGAACCCGGTTATTGGTATGCAGAACATTTAGACCAAATCCCACAGCTTGAAATTGCCCATGTTTTTGCGAATTTCGTCAATGCGATGGATGTAAACACAGGAGGCTATCAGGATGTGAAAGCCTCTGTATCCAACGCTAAAATACGCGCCTTGGGTCAGAAAAACCTGATTTCGAATAAAGCCTACGGTTGGATTCAGAATGCGGATTTTACGTGGCGCAGTGCGATGGATGGCTATAAAGGCTCACAAACCGGAACTGTCGAAATAGTGATGTCGCCTGATATGGATTACACCGTTTCCATCATCAACACATCCACTGGAAAAGTTGACGCGGTGACCAACCTCACCACCTCATCGGATGGAACACTCACAATCACCATCGACAAATTAGCTGAGGATGTCGGTTTTCTCATCAAACCACAGCCGTAAATCTAGGCCTGACTGATTTGCTCCCTCTTTCTCCATGTAATGGGGAAAGAGGGCTGGGGAGATAGGGGAGCTGAACGCTTTATCTACTGCCCATACACATTCGTATAACGGTGATGCAGTTTGGCAATATCCTCATCTGAGATGGTCAGCGGTGTACCCAACTGGGATGCCATCCACACAATGGCTGCGTTGTCTTCGGTCATCACTGCCGCTTTGACAGCCCCTTCAGCGCTTTTACCCAGTGCGAACACCCCATGACTTTGCAGCAGGCAAGACGGACTCTTGGAGTCCTTGAGTGTTTCCACCACCACCGCCCCGATTTCCTCGCCACCGATTAACGCGAAACCGCCGCAGGGAATGGAGCCACCAAACTCATCACCCATCGCGGTTGTCAAACACGGGATGCTACGTCCTACCACCGCGAAGGCTGTCGCATAGCGTGAATGAGTATGGACCACGCCAAACACGTCAGGGCGATTACGGTAAATGTAGCAATGTGAAGCCGTATCCGATGAGGCTTTATAATCGCCTTCCACAATCTTGCCGTTAATATCCACTACCACCATATTTTCAGGGGTGAGGTTAGGGAAGGTGATGCCGCTCGGCTTAATCACCACCAGATTAGTTTCGGGATCGCGACCACTTACATTACCGCTCGTCCATGCAACGAGATTGTTTTTCGGCAGTTCAGCGTGTAGTCGGCAAACTTCTTCACGCAGGGCAGGTAAAAGCATAATCATTCACTTTCGACTCATGTTAATGTAGGTCATTGGAATCTATCGACAAATCGATGTTTCGGGTAGGGTATAGTTACCCTGCTGTTTGTCATCTTTTAAAAAGCCTCTCGGTCAACATGCGGCTCAACCAGTTCCACAATTTTCAAACTGTAGCTGGCATCTTCGCCATCACTTTCATACCAACTGGTGCTTAAACACCCGTAGATATAGACGAACGCCAGTACTCTTGAATGCTCGATAGCCAGCTGATCAGCCAGAAGGCGACTGGTTCTTAAGAGCCGTGCCTCGTTTTGCGCGACTCCTTGCACTTTGAAGGGATTGTAGAGGGTGTTTGCGATGTCATAAGTTCGCTCCCCGATCAAGCCTTTGGGGTCGAACGCCAGCCAACCACGCTCGGCATGATAGCGGATGTTCTCATGGTGAATATCACCATGCAGCACCCGTACATCACGTGGATCATTGAGCAGCTTTTCAGCCAACGGCGCTGCTCGTGTATAAATCGTGTTCAGCCCGTTTTGTTGGTCGGTAGTTGCTCTCTCAAACAGGCTGCGAAACCATCTTTTTAATCCTGTTAGGTTATCGGGCAGTGGTTTGCTGTTTGGCTGGTGGAGTTGGTTCAATACATCACCAATAATCGCCGTAGCCTCATCGTCTCCTCCATTCCGAACCATGCTAACCAGATCATCGCCAACAACATATTCCACAAGATGAGCATGTTCATCATCACGCAGGAGGCGGACGGCTCCATGCCCATCAAAATAGCGGAGAGCAATTGCCCCTTCCCGTTCTTCAAAGCCATATTCCGTTATTAGTTTGAGGACAACCCGTGTTCCCTCGAATGTAACCGTATAGACATGACTGCTAGCGGTTGTTGCCAGCGGTTGCGGATCAGATAAATCCCACTTTTTAAGATACTCATCAAGCCTATTCGACATAAATTTCAAACTCCGACAACAAATTTTCGTAGGGACACGCCATGCCGTGTCCGCCAGATAATAACCACGCTTTTTCAGCAATGTGCATAGATTATAATGCACCTTCGCTTTTCGGTTGGTTATTGAATAGAGGCACTCGCATGACCTTAGTTTTTGATGGACATAACGACACCCTCACCGATCTTTTTAACGCAGTGTCAGATAAAAAGCGCTCCTTTTTTGAATCCAGTTCTATGGGTCACATTGATCTCCCGCGTGCCCAACAAGCTGGTTTGGTGGGTGGTTTCTTTGCCATTTTCACCCGTCCACCAGCTAACTCGCCTGAAGCTGATCCGATGTATGGCATTACTTTCACCGATAATGGCTACATCCTCTCTGATCGAAGCCCAATCGATCCGTCTTACGCTCAACACTACACCAACTCGGTCATCGACTTCGCCTATCAACTGGAAGCCGAATCGAATGGACAAGTGAAGATCATTACGGCCTATGACCAACTTGAACAGACACTTAATCAAAATGCGTTGAGTATGGTACTCGCGCTCGAAGGGGCTGAATCTATCAATGCTGACTTGAGCAACTTGCAAGATTACTACGACAAAGGTATTCGTTCCATCGGTTTGGTTTGGAGTCGCCCCAATGCTTTTGGTTATGGTGTGCCGTTTCGTTTCCCTGCCTCGCCGGATATTGGCGCTGGTCTTACTGACGCAGGTAAAGAGTTAGTGCGGGCTTGCAATCAACTCGGCATCCTCATTGATCTGGCGCATTTAAATGAACAGGGATTTCGCGATGTCGCGGCACTTTCAACCGCACCCTTGGTAGTTACACACGCGGATGTCTACAATATTTGCCCTTCGACCCGTAACCTAACCGATGCCCAGATTGATGCGGTTGCCCGATCAGGCGGAATTATCGGCATCAACTTTGAGGCCATGAACACCCATCCCCAATCCAGCATCGAGCAAGCTGTTCCACTGACGCAAATTACCGCGCATATCGATTACATCGTCAATCGCGTTGGCATTGATCATGTAGCCTTTGGCTCGGATTTCGATGGCGCGGATATGCCCAATGATCTGAGTGATGTACGTGGCTTGCCTAAGCTCTTAGACACCCTCCGAAACAGTGGTTATGATGAGTCGGGTTTGGAAAAAATCGCCTATAAAAACTGGCTGCGAGTCATCAAAGCCACATGGACAAGAGGTGGTTAACCGTTGGCTGTGCATCAGGCAAAGTAATTAACCTTTCGTTACAATAACGGGTAGTCTCCCTAGAGGCTGTTGGTAGGAATAGGGACAGAAGTTAAGATCTCACGAATAGACCAGAGATGGTCAGTCAAACCAGCGACCATGGCAGGCGAGCGGGGCATCCATCTTTGGTCAGTGCGATGAATCTCGAC
>JBBSBM010000117.1:0-22332 GCA_038251275.1 Aggregatilineales bacterium | reverse complement strand
TCGGCACCATCGCCACTACCACACCGCGCGGACGCGCGCCATTGCCGGCTTGGTTAATCGACATCTGCTGGCTTGTGGTGTGGCCTGATTTCTCCTTCACCTGTCTTCACTTTCCTTTGTCCCTAATTACGAAAGTTATCTAGTAATCAGCGACGAGTTCACATTGCCGTTTTAATCCTCACTAGCAGTCGATACTATACTTAGACCACAATGGATTTTGGTGAGGAGTAAAAAATGAATTCATTCGTTCAAACGCAGCAACGCGAAAATGTCTTTGAAATTATTCTAAACCGTCCCGAAAAGCGCAATGCGATAAATTGGACAATGATGAAGGAACTGGATGCCGCCATCAGCGAAGCTCAAAAAGTAGCTGGTATCCGTGCACTGTTGATTCGTGGTGAAGGCAGCGGTTTCTCGGCAGGTATTGATGTCACGTCCTTTGTGGACTCATCCAATTACTTCGGGGAAAATTGGCGTGATAATCTCTTTCCTCTTACGGCTGCTTACCAGAGTGTGACCAACAAAATCGAGCGGTGCAGTCTGCCTACTATCGCTCTTTTACATGGTTATTGTTTGGGTCTAGGCTTCGAAATTGCACTGGCTTGTGATTTTCGGATCGCGGCGATAGGTACAAAAATTGGCTTGCCAGAAACGCGTCTAGGCATCATTCCTGATGTCGGTGGTACAACCCGCCTGACTCGTCTGGCAGGAATCGCCCGCGCCAAAGAATATATCATGACTGGCAAAAATATTGATCTGAACGATGCCGAACGGTTTGGAATATTGAACAGTATTGTTCCATCTGAGGGATTATTAGCAAAAGGGGAGTTACTGGTAACTGAATTGGTTCAAGCCGCCCCATTAGCAGTCAGTTATGCCAAACGTGTAATTGATGGCATGAATGACACAGAACGCGGGTTACAGTTGGAAGGATGGGCGCAAAGTATCCTCATTCGCACGCAGGATTTTGAAGTCGGTATCGAGGCCATGTTGACCAAACAATCCCCTCAATGGAAAGGAAAATAAAGCCCTTACAAAAGCAATAGGGAAATGAGCAGACTTGTTATCTGACAGGTAATGGGTTTATCATTCTGCGCGGTGGGGGGACAAATCGTAATGTGAATTGGAGTAAGTTTATGGTCGATCCGAAAAATATTCATGAGCCGCCAATTGATCCGTTAGCTGATACAAACCCCTCAATCAGCATACGGAAAGTACAGTTGGATTCACCCGCTGCAACAGCCCCGTGGCGGCGTACTGTTGGTCTACTCAGTTTAATCGGCGCAGCCCTACTGACATTAGCAACCACAATTTTGCTCATCATGCCCAGCCCACAAAAGCCGATACCACCAACATCACTTGCGCCGACCGTCGAAAATTCCATCGGCGCGACTGTTATTCCAACAAATACGCTGGTACTTGCAACACCGGTTTCCGTATTCGTTCCGGCTGGAGCACCTACCATCAGTCCCGATATGGCTCTAACTTTGCTTCAGGCAACACCGCAAAATTTAGATATCAGCAACCCGCTGATCATTCAGCGTGACAACCTCAGTCCATTTACCTTTATCAAACAAAACCGACCGCGCAGTGAGGTCATCCAATACACGGCGGCAACCGGCGATACGATTTACACCATTGCCGAGCGCTTCAAAATTGCGCCGGAAACCATTGCATGGTCAAATAATCGCAGTATTGTGTTGGTGCTACGTCCCGGTGATATTGTCAATATTCCACCTATAGATGGTGTTTATTTACAGATCGTTGGCACAAAAACTATCAAAGAGTGGGCAGAACAATATAAGGTGAGTGATCCTTATACCATCATTGACTCGGAATATAACACTCTTCCCGGCGCAACTCCCGACACGGTGCCCGCCAGCGGTTCATATATCTTTATTCCCGGCGGTAAAGGTGAAGACATTACGTGGAGTCCCGGTGTGACTGTTGATAGTTCTGGGGATACCGCACGTCAGGGCTTTGTAACATCCTTCGCTGCCGGTGATCCCGGAAGTTGTGGCAATGTTCAAAATCCCGGCGGTGGATCAGGTTGGGTTAATCCCCTGCCCAACGGCACATATGTGCGTGGCTTCACATCGTTACATAGTGGCGTGGATCGTGCTGCCCCGGTGGGTACTGCTGTGAGAGCGGCCAATAGTGGAGCTGTTATTTTCTCGGGCTGGAGTACATGGGGCTACGGTAACATGATTGCCCTAGTGCATGGTCCATTCATCACGCTCTATGGACATTTGAGCTCAATCGCTGTCCGCTGTGGGCAGCTTATTCCAGCAGGTTCGGTCATCGGTGGTGTTGGCAGTACGGGCAACTCGTCTGGCCCACACTTGCACTTCGAAATTCGTTATGGGCAAACCCCGCAAGATCCCTGTGCAACCATACCCGATTATTGTTTCTAAGTCTCTCAGATTTAACACAAAGACCGTATCCACATCGGTCAATTCTGAGGCATGATACAATACTATAAATCTTCTGAGGGCGGGCTGAAATTTCAGACTCGCCCTTTCTTTAGGTGAATATAAACGGTAATCATGTTAACGGTCGCTGAAGTTTTAAAGTTAAATCAATTTGCTGGCGCACAACTCGTAGCAGGTGAAAATGGTCTGAATAAACCCATTGCGTGGGTGCACGTCGCCAGCGTGCCGGATGCCCCACGTTGGATGCGTGGTGGCGAACTCGTCCTCACCACCGGACACAATATTCCGGTCAAAGCCGAGGAACAGCGGCTTTATATCCAAGAAATGGCTGATAAAGGTGTCGTCGGCTTAGTATTGAGTGTTGGACGTTATATCGACCACGCCTCGGATGATTTGCGTGAACTTGCTAACCAAAATAATTTTCCCTTGATTGAAATTTCATATCAACAGCCCTTCATTGATATGGTGAAAGCGGCGAATGAACGCATCGCTGAAGAAAAGATGGCGATGGTCACCGGCGCACTCGATATTCAACAGCGATTGACTCAATTGGTACTCGATGGCGGTGATCTCAAGCAATTAGCCTCCCGAATGGCTGGGCTACTAGGCCAATCCATCAGCATCGAAAACGAACGTTTTGAAATCCTTGCCAGCGCTAATGTAGCCGCAGTCGATGAAGCACGCCGCTTCACAGTGAGTGAAGGCCGCACCGATCCACGCTTGGTTTCTGCTCTCGAAGAACGCAATATTCTACCGGAAATTCGTCAAACGCTGCGTCCGGTTTATATCCCTCAAATGCCCGATGTCGGACTAGAACTTGAACGTATCCTTGCCCCCATTGTGGTACATGGCGATATTTACGGCTACGTGTGGATTATCGCGGACGACCGCCCGTTAACCGATTTGGACAGCATTGCCATTAATATCGGTGCAACCGTCGCCGCACTGATGATGCTCTATCAAGAGTCGGTACAAAGTGCCGAAGCCTCGCTCAAAGGCAATTTGCTTTCACAGCTTATCCAGAGCGAATCCGGTCGTGAAGTAATCTTAACCGATCAAGCCCTTCGTTATGGCCTCGATTTATCAGGCAAGTACGTGATGTTGGTCATAGAAACCAACGAACGTAACACCCAGCGGATGCTTCAACTCTATCGACGTGTTAACCGTTTAGCAGGTCTACACAATTGGCGAGCAGTTGTGGGACAATTCGCGGGTGAAGTTGTCATCCTCACCCAAGCCGATCAAGATGTGCGCCAGATGATTAGCCAGCTACAGACTGAGGTCAATGGAGGGTTACACTTCCGTGTGGGTGTCAGTGGAACACAGCAAGGCGCAGATGATGTCAGCAAAGCGCATCACCAATGCCGTGAGCTATTGCATATCACGCGACGATTAAATAACGAAAGCAGCGCCGTATTTTTCGATGACTTAGGTTATATTCACGCTTTATATCGCGCAGGCAAAGAATCGCTCACAACAAACCTCTATGTGCCGATAGTGCGAAAGCTCTTGGAAGCAGGCGAAACAGATCTCTTCTACACATTGGAAGGCTACCTTGATGCGGGCGGTAACGGTGTTCAAACCGCCGAAACGCTGCACATCCACCGCAGCACCCTCAACTATCGCCTCGACCGTCTCAAAGAACTCTGTCAGGTCGATCTCGGTGATCCGCTCACGCGCATGAACCTCCAAGTTGCGCTCAAACTACTCAGGCTTTTTGAGGTAGAATAATCATATTGTCATCGGGTAGAAGGATTAAATCCATGACTGAAAAAGATTATGTCGTTTTACTGGATTTACGGGTAAAACCGGAAACACGCAAGCAAATTGAAGAACTGGCACATCGACGTGGCTATGACACACCCGACGAATATGTCCGCGCACTCATCACTTCAGATGCTGTTGCCCTCGGTGAACCAATTGATCTTGAAGATGAAGGCGATCCAATAGAAGATTTTCGACAGGGTTGGAAAGATGCAATGACGGGCAAAACTTTACCAGCTTCGGCACTCTGGGATAATTAAGTTCCAGCCCGAGTTAAAAGACAAGGAAATGAGGAATAATCCTTTTGGAAGACCCAAGCTGGTTTATTACACAAGTTAAAGTTTCCATTGTATGTGGCTTTTTTCCAGCTTTAGTTAGTTTTATTTTTGCGATTATTTTTCTATATGTACGAAATCAGCCACAGACAAATAGTCAGAATCTTATAAAATCCAGCCTTAAGACATTTGCAATCTCATTTATTACATTTAGTACTTTAATGCTTATCTTCCTCGTGTTAGTTGTAGGCAGAAATTGTTGGGAACCTCTTTGCGGTTAAGTTAAATGAACTGCTAAAACCGCACTGCATTCAACTCTTTTTCCCGCGCTTGCCAGTCGGGCATGTAGTGACTCATCATGGCTTTGAAATCTTTACCGTGATTGAACACCCGCAAATGTACTAACTCATGTACCACCACATACTCAGCCAGATGCGGCGCAACCCAAGTCAGGCGCGTACTAAGTGTGATATTCTCGCGACTGGAACACGATCCCCATTTGCGTGTCATATCGCGGAAGCTGATGCGCTTCGGTTGTAAGCCCATCTGAGATGCCCATGCGTTCACCATCTTGATAATCTCATCACGGCTGGTTTGTTCGGCTGGAATCGGTGGCGGTTCAGTGCCGAGTTTTTGCAAACCGGATTGAATAAACTCGGTTACTTTGGGATTATCGGGACGCATCCAACGCGGGATATAAACCTCAAAGCCACCGGGAACCGGACGCATCATCAGGCTGCGACGATGCTGGCGACGGATAACGATGTTTAGGTCGGCGGGGAGATTAGCTGCTTTCAAACGCCAACAGCCCTTCAACATTGCTACCGATATACAACTGTCCATCGACAATCACAGGTGATGACGAACGCCAATCCCACTGCGTACCGGTTACAAGCTGCCATATTTCCTTGCCTGTAGTCGCATCCACCGCATGAAGCAAACCGTCCTTTTCAGTCACTGCATAGACAACATCACCTGTTATGGATGGTGAAGAATAAGCGGGGCCACCCATCTCAAATGTCCACTGAGGCTTGCCTGTCTTTTTGTCGAGGGCATAGAGTGTTCCGTCCAAGCCATCGCCATAAACCAGCTTATCACTGATTGCTGCTGAGGCATAAATCGTGCTGCCCATATCAAACTGCCACAGTAATTCACCTGTTTTGGTGTTCAAGGCATAAAACTGACTGTTGGCACTACCGATATAAAGCGCATCACTATCGAGCGCAGGTGAAGCATTAATCTCGCCACCCGTATCAAACTTCCAAAGTTGTTCGCCCGTTTTACCATCGAAGGCATAAACAAAATGGTCATGACTACCGATATAAACCGTGCCATCAGCATCCACCGCAGGTGATGACCAAACTTGACCACCTGTAATGGCCTGCCAAATCGGTTTACCTGTTGTGATGTCAAGCGCATAGATGTTGTTATCGAGGCTGCCGATATAAAGCACCTCGCCAACAATCGCAGGCGACGAGTAGATTTGATTACCTGTCATAAAACGCCAGATTTCGTTGCCTGTTAGCGCATCGAGTGCATAGACATTGCTATCCAAGCCACCGACATACAGATTGTTATTTACGACCGCCGGACTTGATACAAACGGCTGTTCACTTTTGTAGCGCCAAACTTCTTTGCCTGTTTGACGATTAACTGCATACAAAATCCCATTTTCACTGCCACCGTAAACCAGATTACCAACCACAGCCAGCGAAGTACGTACAGGTCGTTCAATCGGGAACTGCCACAACTGGTTGGGTGTATCTAAAAGTGCTGGAGAATCGTAGCGTCCACTATGAGCAACATCCGCACGATAAACCCACTCGGCAGGTTGATTTTCTTGCGCGACGGTCGGGGCAAAAATGGCGAGGATAAACAAACACAACAGCATAAGGGCAGCGTAATGGCTGCCCTGTGCGAAAGTCAATCGAAGTGACCGCATCATTTAGCGGCGACAGGCTCACTATTAATATTCAAGTGCTCGACCGCGTCCATGACCTCGTTGAACTGATGGAAATAAAGCTGCTGTTTGGCATCGCTCATGGCGACCGGCGGATTGGGGTGAACTTCAACCATCAACCCATCAGCACCGCTGGCTTTAGCCACACGCGCCAGTGGCAGAGCAATGTCACGCCGACCCGCCGAATGTGAAATATCGACGATGATTGGCAAATGGCTTTCCAACTTCATGACCGCCACACCACCAATATCGAGTGTGTTGCGGGTCGCTTTTTCGAAAGTACGGATACCGCGCTCGATCAAGATAACATTCGGATTACCACTGCTAACGATATATTCAGCAGCATACAGGAATTCTTCCAGAGTAGCCGACAAACCACGCTTAAGAATGACCGGTTGACGCACCTGCCCCATTGCCTTGAGCAAGAAGCTGTTTTGCATATTACGCGCACCAACCCAGAAAATATCGACGTAATCCGACATCATCGAAATCTGGCTGGCATCCATAATTTCGCTGGTGATAAACATGTTGTACTTGTTAGCGACCTGCCGAGCAATCTTCAAGCCGGGTTCGCCCATACCTTGATAATCATACGGTGAAGTGCGGGGTTTAAACACCATACCACGCAAAATTTTGACACCGCGCTTCGACAGAACAGCAGCGGTTTCGTCCATCTCTTCGTAGCTTTCCACTGCACACGGGCCGCTAATAATCGCGAAACCACCATCACCGATTTTGGTTACACCATCAGGCAAGGTAATAATGGTACGTTCGTCGGCGGATTTGCGCTGGACCAAAATTTTGGCCTTTGACTCTTTTTCTTCCAAAGCCAACGATGCCCGAAATATTTCTTTGAAAAGGGCTTTAACCGTTTCGTTACTAAAAGGACCGTTATTATTTTGTTCAAGTGCTGTCAACATCTGCGATTCACGCTGAGGATCGTAAAATGTCGTGCCAGCCTGTTGTTGAAGTTTACCAATATCCGAAGCCAGAACCGCCCGCTTGTTCAAGAGTTCCAGAATTTGCAGGTTAATGACATCAACCTGCGACCGCAATTCCTGCATGCTACTCTCTGCCATAATGTCCTTTTCCAATCCATATTTATGCAAATTCTTGCTAATTATACTGTCTCGCAGGAAGCATGACGAGTTTGAAATTCAGTCAAAATAACATAAGCATCAAATATCGCAAAATACGTTGTTTTGATGCTAATCACAATTTATAATTCCAATCTTTCAATTAGCCTTACCATAAACTGTTGAGCAAACGCTGTGACCATAACTATCGTGCTTGATCGGGAGCCAACGGCGGACTTTCAAGCGAAGTGCCTTGATGTGACCTATCAGTGGGAAGGCGGCAAACTTCCTTACCCCGAAGCCCGACAAATGCTTTCAGTACTCGCTCAAGATGCCAGTTTACGCGGACACTTGGCTGACCAGGGACGTGTGGAGCAAGTCATCGGTTATATGGAGGTTGTGCGTGGCAACCTTAACGTCAGCATCCACCACTTTGAACGGGCGCGAGCAGCTTATAACCAAGTCAAGAACACAACCCGGGCGGCGATTTGTGACATGAATATCGGCGAATCTTACCGCAACAAGGGTGACTTCAAGCGCGCACTCATCCTCTATGGCAAAGCCTATGAAGCCTTTAAAATTGAAAAAGACATTGAGAACCAAGCCTTCGCACTGACCTATCGCGGTCAAGCGTGGCTCAGCATGAAACGTTTGGATGCCGCCCAAACAGATTTGGTTGCCGGAGTCACACTGGCAGAGCAAATCCCGCATGATGTTGATGACCGCACAATATTGCTTTGTGAAGTTAATCTGGCGCTTACCCGCTTGTATATTCAACGAGAGCGCTATGGAATGGCATGGGAAACTGCAATTCGGGCACATGAGATAGCACAGCGTATGCCCCAAGCCTTCGAAAAAGGTTATTCCAATCGGGCGCTAGCAGAGGTTATTAGCGTTGCTGGTGTGCCACCGATGGATAAACGCTTTGTGAACGACGCAAATCATTACTTTCAAGCGGCAAATGACGCGTTCCAAGAAATTCACGCTGAAGGTGAAATCGCGCGGACGATGTTTGCCCACGCGATTAGTCTCGCTCGAAATGGGCGAAAAATGGCAGCCGCCCGCAAACTTCAACTAGCGATGATTATTTTCACCCGCTTAGGCATGGTGGATGACGCAGCCCGCGCAGCAGAAATGCAGTTAGAAGTACTCTAAATCCGCAAGGAAATAGGCGAATTTCAATATCTACCCAAGACATAAGAAGTTGTGTTTTCACTTTCCGAAGGACACGCTAAAATAGCATTTCTCTTGCAAAGGTAGGAGGAACTATCGTGAGCGAAGACCGTCCAAAACGTATTGTCAGCAAAGGTACATGTAACTTTTGTAACCAAGTTATCGCAAAATCAGGCATGACGCGCCACCTTAAGAGTTGTAAAGCACGACAGGCGGATAATGCCATCAAGCCTCCCGGTAAATTAACTGCAACCAAAATATTCCATCTCAGTATTGAAGGCACATGCCAATATGTACTGGATGCATATTGAAATCCCCGCCGCATCAAAGCTCACTAAACTTGACGATTTTTTGCGTAATATATGGCTTGAATGCTGTGGTCATCTCAGCCAATTTGAAATTGAAGGTGTTCGATACGCTATTGATAACTTATATGGTCAGTCACTGGATTTAGACTTCAGCCCAGATGATGAAAAACCAATACTAGCGCCAGCAGGATCACGGTTTCCAACGATGTTTCCGATTACTAAGCGCATGAGCAAATTTAAACTCGACGATCTCTTGAAACCCGATATGAAATTCTCATACGAATATGATTTCGGCTCTACCACAGACTTAACACTCAAAGTCATAAGCGAACGTGAAGCACAAATCAACAAAAGTTACGATATAAAAATTCTAGTGCGTAACATCGCACCCGAAATCATGTGTGATGTCTGCGGCAAAAAGGTCGCCACACATCTTTGTATGGAAGTCTATGATGACAAAGGTGCTCTTTGCCTGTCTTGCGCCAAAAAGCACCCACATGATCATTACGATATGTTAATGCCCATCGTCAATTCACCTCGTACCGGTGTATGCGGCTATACCGGCAATGCACCAGATAGCTGGGTTTTCTGGTAGCAGTAAGCTGTTTATCACGCAAATTTTGGCATAACCTCAGCCGCAAAGCGTTGCAGTAAGGTATGGTCGTAAGCCACACGCGGAAACGACATAATAATATAGTCCGCGCCGGCTTCGGCAATTTGCTCGATACGATCACTAATTTCCGTGACCGTACCGACCAGCACACCCTTCTTAAATTCCTCAAGGCTGGTCTTGCCTCGCGCCTTTGCGGTTGCTTTTTCAGCATCATCACCAGCATCGACGATGAATACATTCATGCCTGTACTGCGGGTGATTGAGTTATAGTCTCGCCCTAATGCATCACAATGTTCACGCAAAACTGCCAACTTTTGCTTGATAACTGCCGGATCGCCACCACCCACATTACAGCCTTGAGCGAACTGCGCTACCAACTTCAGCGTCACTTTTTCACCGCCACCACCTAACCACAAAGGTAAGTGCGGCTGTTGTACACCTTTTGGCTCGTTAATCGCTCCGTCAATGGTGTAATACTGACCTTTAAAGCTGGCTTTCTCATCCGTCCACATGCGGGTGACAATTTCTACAGCCTCGCGAAAAGCCCGCATCCGGTTTGGAATGTCGGGAAAACCATAACCATAAGCCAGCCACTCGTGTTCATACCAGCCCGCCCCTAACCCACAAATCACGCGCCCGTGACTCATGACATCTACTGTCGAGGCGATTTTTGCCAGCAGCGCCGGATTTCGGTAGCCATTGCAGGTGACCATCTGACCAATCCGCACCGTTTTGGTATCACGAGCCAAGCCTGCTGTAATCGTCCACGCCTCGAAAGTGGTTTCAATTTCCGGAGTGGGTACGGTGTGAAAGTGATCAAATACCCAAATCGAATCGTAACCCGCGGCTTCGGCAGCTACACCCACGCGGGTCATGGCCTCGTACTGCTCAATTGGATCATCAATTTCGACTAAATCCATGCGCCAGCCTTGTGGAACAAACGCGCCAAATTTTATGCTCATTACATAACTCCTCTATCAATGAATACTTTTTGATTCAGGCTGCATTGTAACCATTTGCTGACGTAACTTAAAAAGCTCAGTTTCCCATGAGGCACTTGATGTCGCTGAATTGGACTGAAAATTTTAGGAACTCCTATTGTATAACTCCAATCAGACCTCAAACCAGGTTCAAACTTGACAATTAGACCTTTTGTTCTACACTAGAGATGTAATTTATTCTAACTATTTGGTTATGTCTGGGTAGGTAGATATTGAACTTGGAGATTGGCAATCTTGGCGGCGGCACACCAAAACATATCATCGCAGCACTTACAGCCGAGCAATCCACCGCAATCGCGACAAAATTGCCAAAATTCGCCTGTGAAATTGAAGAATGTGAAGAATTTTGCAGCAAACGTTGCAGCAGCAGATACCATCATTGCTGCTGCAAAAAGAATTAATCTGAAACTTACATTATGTGACTTTTAACTTTATATACTTCCCAATGTAACCCCACCATCAACGACAAATGTCTGCCCTGTGGCAAAAGATGATACGCCCGAAGCCAAATAGATCGCGATGCCTGCAATGTCATCAGGCTGCCCGATGCGTCCGGCAGGCGTGCGCCGTAGAATTTCGGTAAGTAGATCGTCATTCGCCCAAATGGCGCTGGCGAACTTGGTCTGCACCAGTCCCGGCGCAATAGCATTCACCTGAATATTATCGCTCGCCAATTCCATGGCGAGGGTTTGAGTAAGGCTGATGATCGCCGCCTTGGTCATACTGTAAATACCCTGCATCCGTCCCGGTCGCAAACCATTGATCGAAGCCACATTGATGATTTTGCCCCCATCTTGTGCCTTCATATGCTTGACTACCGCCTGAGTGAGCCACATGTTGCCCATAATATTGACTTCAATCGTCTTCTGCCAAAGACTATCTTCGGCCTCTAACAACGTCCCAAAATGGGGATTGGTCGCCGCGTTATTCACCAGAATATCAACACGCCCAAACGCGTCGATGGTTGCCTGTGCTAAAGCTTGCAAAGCATCTTTTTGCCCATTATGTGCAGGTACTGCCAATGCCGTACCACCTTTATCGGTGATACCCTGCGCCACTGCATCCAGTCCTTCTTGCCGCCGGCTGCTGATGACCACCTTCGCACCCGCCTCTGCATATCGCCCGGCAATGGCTTGCCCGATGCCGCGTGATGCGCCTGTGACAATCGCCACTTTTCCTGTTAAATCAAATAAATTTGTCATCACTTCACTCCCACATAAGGATTTTCTATCAATGCCCTATTCTGACTGTAACCTCGTTCGCTCGCAAATCTGCTAGACTAAAAATTGATAACGTGCATTCACTGGAGACAACAACTTGATTTATGACATCACGCGACCAATAACCTCTCGCTTAGCTGTCTGGCCGGGTGATACCACGTATACGGTTCAACCGCTGGCAAAAATCACCGAGGGTTCGTCGGTCAATTTAGTCACGCTCAATCTAAGTGCTCACACCAGCACACATGCGGATGCTTATTATCACTACGAACCAGAGGGCGCTCATCCCATTGATATGCCACTGTCGCAT
Source organism: Aggregatilineales bacterium (assembly GCA_038251275.1). Lineage (GTDB taxonomy): Bacteria > Chloroflexota > Anaerolineae > Aggregatilineales > Phototrophicaceae > CFX2. The sequence goes on along the minus strand of JBBSBM010000117.1, from coordinate 10,200 downwards.
TATATAGGACGCGCCAAAATAGTCACGGTGACGCGCAAAGATGGTGGACTCACACCAGATGACTTCACCCATGTCGATATGACTGGTACGGAACGTTTACTCGTCCACAGTCACGTTAGCGATCTACCCGATGACCAATGGCCTGCCGAGTTTCCATACTTGAGTGTGGAACTGATCGAGTGGTTAAATGGGCTAGGTGTCGTACTAATAGGACTAGACTCCCCTTCCGTAGATGCCTTCACCAGTAAAGAATTGTTATGTCACCATGCACTGAACCGTTATAGAATGGTCAATATAGAGACTCTTCAACTGAGCGGTGTGCCGGACGGGGATTATGAACTCGTCGCATTGCCATTGAAACTCGATTTAGCCTGCGCGTCGCCTGTTCGGGCGATTTTGCGGACGTTGTAGGGAGGGAATTGTTATGGAAGGCTCAGCGCTTCTCCTATTTGTGATTTTTGCACTGGTGTTGGCAGGGATGTACTTGTCGATCAGACGCGGGTGGTTCCCACCGGGAGTGACTGCTACAGTAGGTGTGGTCGTAAGCATGATCGTCATGGTGATGATCTCACTAGCGCAAAAAAACTTACCGATTCAAGCTGTAATTGTCGGGATACTGCTCGGAGGCATATTTAGCGGAATTACCTTAGCCGCTGCATGGTACTTCCATTCGCAAGAACTTCGCACCCGTTACATCGAAAACGAATCCTACCCACAAGATGAATCGGCTGGCTAACAAAAAAGCGATCAGATAAATACTGATCGCTTCCATCGTCGATTTTCGCTATCAAGCCAACCTACTTTTTCGGAATACTCGCTAAAATGGGCAACCCTGCTGCCTCGATTTGTTCGCGCCGATAGACGAAGGGGTCAAGGTATTCCCAGAGGAACGCCAGCGCAATACCACCTAATAGTCCCAATGCTAACCGGATCAAAGGCGCGAACCGATTGGCGATTGGTGGGGGCGCGGCTGTAATCACAGGCGAATCGAGAAATGTCACCTGTGCGGGCTGTCCACCCAATTGCGGGAAATAATTTTGTGCTTGGGTTTTCATCACATCCATCGCAGCCTTTGTGATGGTATTCAATGCTTTTTCGTCAGGATAGCTCATAATCAACTGGCCGATGCTGCGTTTGTTATCTGCCGCCACACCAAAACTAGCCGCGTTTAAGTCCGGCACTTTCTTGATAATTTCATCTTCAAAGCTGCTGCTCCGCACCCAATCGGTGAGCGCATTAACCGCCAACTCGGAAGCCAACCACACATCCTGATAATCGCCATCACGGGGGCTGACGTTTGAAGCCGACTGCGCGGCAGTATAACGCAAAGTAACCGTAAATCCGCCGCCAGCAGTTGAGCGTTCGCGCAGCCATTGCGGAATGACGACTACGGCTACAATCACAACCGGAATAAGCACTAACCACCAGCGCCGTATCAAAACTCGAAAAAAGAGTATCAATTCCATGTTTTCAAATTACCTTTTTAGAACCTACCCCGAGTGCCAAGTTTAGCGAACTTATTTTACACTAACTGACTTTGCTTCTTGAAACTTTGCCCACGCATCATCCACGAACTTTGTGATTTGGTTGTTAAAGACCCGCGTGTCGAAGCGTAATGCATGAGCACGAATATAAGACGGATTGTAGCGTGAGTCGTCAAAGGTCTGCATGACGTTTACCAGACTATCGACGGTCAATTCGCCAAAGAGTTCGCCTGTCTTGCCGGGAATTACGGTATCTAATGCGCCACCAGCACCATAGGCAATGACCGGACGACCGGCGGCTTCAGCTTGTACAGGCGTGATGCCAAAATCCTCAAAACCGGGGAATAAAAAGGCTTTACAACTCGCCATCAAAGTAGGCAGTTCATCATCAGGGACATAACCCAGAAACTCGACAGTTGGCCCTGCCATCGCTTTGAGCCGTTCCATGTCACGACCTTTGCCACCAATCTTGAGTTTGACACCCAAACGCGTCGCAGCCTGTACGGCGAGATCAATCCGTTTGTAGGGAACGAGGCGCGAGACAATCAGATAGTAATCTTCAACTTGGTTTTGCGGAACAGGTTGAAAACGCGTGGTATCAACTGGCGGGAAGATAATGACCGAATCGCGATTGTAATAGGTTTTGATGCGCTGCTGAATATCGCTGGAAATGGCGATGAAGTATTGTACACGTTGGGCAGCATTGTAATCCCACCGACGCAAACCAGCGATTAGGGGACGCAGGGCTGCCAGCACTGGCTTACCCAAACCTTCACGGGCAATATAACTTTCAAGTTGCCAGACGTAACGGGTCGGCGCGAGACAGTAACAGATATGAAGTGTGTTCGCGCCATGTCGGAAACCGTGACAAAAGCCGCTTTTGTTACTGAGCACCACATCGTAATCGGATAAATCTAGCCCGCCCCAGCCAATTGGATAAACGGGTAAATATGGTTGGTGATGGTTATGAATACCGGGCAGTTTGTCTAACCATAGTGTGTGAATATCCCACTTACTGTAGTGAGGGGGCATCAATTCTGGCGCATAAATACTGGTGTAGAGCGGTGAAGACGGATATAGATTCACTAGGGTATCCAACACATCTTCCGCGCCGCCAATCTGGTTGAGCCAGTCATGAACAAGAGCCAGTTTCACGAGGTTGTCTCAGACGCAAGGTGACGTAAGGGCGCAAATGATCGGCGATGTTCGGCACAAGCGCCAAATTCCTGCAAAGTGGCGGCGTGTTTGGCTGTACCATAACCTTTGTGCTGTCCGAACGCATATTCGGGATAATCCACGTCAAGCTGGCGCATATAATCGTCACGCCAAACCTTCGCCAACACGCTTGCAGATGCAATACTCAAAGACAACGCATCGCCCCGTACAATACTCCGATACGGTATGTGTTCGGAATCAAGCCATTTAATCGAGTCGAGCAGAAGGTAATCGGGATAGAGTTCTGTCGCTTCTATAGCGCGTTCCATTGCTAGGCGGGTGGCGGGTACGATGCCATAAGCATCAATTTCGGCGCTGGTCGCGCTGCCAATAGCCCAAGCGACGGCTGTTTCTTTGATGCGCTCGACAAGACTCTCGCGCTGGCGAGGGGTCATTTGTTTACTGTCACGCACCCCTTTAAGTATCGTTTGTAAATCGGCGCGATTATAAGGCAGGCAGACTGCACCAGCGACAACCGGCCCCGCCCATGTGCCACGTCCAACTTCATCGACCCCGACAACATATTTGTAGCCGGTAATCCAACACCCCTCTTCAAACTGAAGACCGGCGGTCATATTAGCTCGTCTCACGTTTGGCATAAACTCCCCAGAACCAATTTCGACGAATTTGCCAGATTTCGACTAATAGATTCAATGAATCACCGACTATCCGCATCCGGCTATCCGCATCAAAATACCATGTTATAGGTACTTGTTTGATTTTGTAACCACGCTTTTTGGCGATGAACAACAACTCAATATCAAATCCGATTCCGATCATTTGTTGGACACGAAAAAGATCTTCTGCAGCCGCGCGACTAAACATCTTAAATCCGCACTGAGTATCTTCGAATCCATTGACGGCCGTGAGTTTAATAATCAGGTTGTTGATACGCCCAATAAAATGCCGATGTGACGGTTCACCTACTCGCTTCGCGCCAACACCTTCACGGCTTGCAATAATCACATCTGCATCATCAATGTTAGGTGGCAAGAATTGTGTCACATCTTCAATTCGCATGGAAAGATCAGCGTCACAGATAAAACGATAATCGCCTCTGGCAACAAGCATGCCTTCCTTAACCGCCAATCCTTTCCCCCGTACAGCGACTTCTATGACATGCACATAGGGATGATCAACCGCGAAGGCTTTTGAAACTTCTACTGTGCGATCCATGCTGCCGTTTTCAACGATAATAACTTCGGCTTCATACGGTTGCATTTTTAGGAAAGCGTCAATCTTTTCGAGGCTTGGGGGCAGACGAAACTCTTCATTATGCGCCGGAATCACAATCGAAAGCAGCGGCGGTTTTTGTAGGTTCAATTGTCTTCTCGTCCTTACAATGCAGTGAGTAGCGATGCTTTAGTCATTGAGGCGGCCAGAGCATCGATTCGAGTACATCAACTGGTACGGTTCGCATCTGTTGAATCTGACGACGTTTGCGCCACATGCGTGGTAACTGGCACAAACCAGCTAACATACCACGCAACCGCGCCCGTGCCGCAGCACCACGCCATGCCCGTAGGGCTTCAAGTGCTAATTTCAATTGTGACCGCAGCACCTTGCTACCATACTTATGCCAAAGTGCCGCGGGATAATTTTTAACCAGTACAAAAATCAGATTGCGACCGTCATAATAGCTGGCTGTTATGCCACCTCCAGTTGCCGACAAATGATGGTACACGATGGCTTTTGGTGTGTAAAGACAGCGCCAACCACTCAACTGTGCCCTCCACGCTAAATCAATATCTTCTAAGGAAAAGAAAAAGTCGTCGTCCAGTAAGCCAATCTGATTAAGTACCGTTTTGCGGTAAACCGACGAACCGCCGCAAGCACTAAATACATACTCTTCTTGATCAAATTGACCTGTATCTTGCTGCCAAACGCCTCGATTGCCCGCCCGTCCATCAACCGTGAAATAATCACCGGCGGTGTGAATATGATCGCGCTTATCGAACAAGAGCATCTTACTCGCAACGATGCCGATTTCGGTATGGCGTTCAAAAGCTTCGACAATCGCCGCAGCCCAACCCACATCGACTTCGGTGTCGTTATTCAGCAGCGCAATATAATCGCCGCGCGCCGCACGGATGCCTGCATTACAAGCGCCCGTAAAACCTTCGTTCTTCGGCAGTTGGACGAGCTTAACCTGTGGATACTGACTTTGAAGCAACGCTTGCGAACCATCAACCGAGGCATTATCGGCCATGATGACTTCAACATTGGAGTAGGTTTGGCGCTGTAGGGCATCCAAACAGGTCGGTAAGAATTTCGCACCGTTCCAGTTCGGGATGATGACGGAAAGAAGTTCTGAGGATTGCACCGTCATGATTTATTGTCTACTAACAGAAATGCTTTATCGACTAGCGGTGGCGGGTAATATTTGATCTCTGACATTTGCTCAGATGTGAACCATTGGGCGCGACGTTCGCCATAAGGCGACATCTCGGATTGTATGGTTCCGCCGATAATCTTTCCCCAAAAGGCCAAACTCACACTGTGCCATGAACCATCCGGCTTGATGTTTTCGTAAATACCGAGCAGATCGCCACATTCGGCTTGTAAACCCGTTTCCTCGGCAAATTCACGAGCGGCTGCCTGCTGTAAGGTTTCCCCAAACTCAACACCACCGCCGGGAATATGCCACTGTATCGGGCCAACATCCGTGTTGAAGTGCGGCACCAATAAAATTTTGCCGTTCTCGATTACCACAACACAGGCTCGTAATCGGATTGAAGGCGTACCCTTCACTTCGCTAAACCCTCTTTTGCGAGAAAATCATCAACGGCTTCTTGCCACGGACGCAGCATGATACCGATATGTCGGCCTGCCAAATTGGTCATGCTGGCATAAGCTGGCGGAACAGAAGCACGAGGCCATTCGGCAGCACTGATTCTCTCGGCAGGCGTATCCTTATATCCAGCTTTGTCGAGGAAATAACGGGCGAACTCATAACGCGAACAAGCCCCCTCATTTACAAAATGATAAATGCCGTAACATCCGGTGACGATCAACTTACCGATGGCCTCTGCCAAATCATCATTATAAGTCGGGTTGCCAACTTCATCACTGACGACACGCAGACGTTTACCCGCCTGTGCTGCATTCAAAATAGCCTGAATAAAGTTCTTGCCACCGTGTGCGAACAGCCAAGCGGTACGGACAATATAATGTTTGGGATTCACATTGACGAGTGAGCGTTCGCCAACCCATTTGCTGTAGCCGTAGGGGTTAACGGGATTGGTGACATCATATTCACCATAAGCGCGACCGGACATGCCATCAAACACTTCATTACTGCTGATGTATAAGACTGATGCATCAACATGTGCGGCGGCTAAGGCTACATGCTGCGTACCAAAGCCGTTGATAGCAATCGCCTTCTCAGGGTCTTTGGCACAACCGTCAACGTCCGTCCATGCGGCGGGATGAATGATCGTGTCAGGACGCAAATTATCGACAAATTCGCGGGTGGCTTCAAAGTCGCCAATGTCTAAACGTGAGACATTATCACCGACAATATCCGCACCTGTGACCTCATGCCCACTTGCCGCCAAAACGGTCAACAATTTACCACCGAGCCGCCCCGCTGCGCCGGTCACCAAAATTTTCATGGTTTAATGTGTACTCCAATAGTCAAAGACTGCCGCTAAATCTGCTTCCCAATTCACCTTCGGGTCAACATCACCTTCACCGTCGCTGTGCGCCTCACCTGCAAGTCTAAAGTAACCCGCCCCCGGAATACCGCTCTGCTTGCCCACCACGACAGCGGGCAAAATTGGTCGTCCAGCATCATGTTCAATCGCACCGATTTCATCCAACAGCCGGACGATTTGGGGCGAGTGATAGTGTAAATAAGCCGTCTTCAACTGGGCGCACATTTCCGAGTAGGTAATGAGCTGCCCCTGCCGCGCAGTTTCAATCATCACCTCACGCATTTCGTCGCGCAAGAGCTGCCATTGGGCTTCCGCTAGTGGTTTACGAGCCATAATTATTGCATCACAAAGGTTATGCTGTTCGCGTCGATATGAATGTCTGAGAGATTATAAACCCCATTGCCGACTTCTAGACTAGCAACTTGCAGCAGTTCGTTAGCTTTGGCGGCAATATCCTGTACACGCTGCCCGAGTGTCCCACTAGGCAAACCATATAATGTACCGCCCACATCCACACCCATCACGTTAAATTGGCGATGGGTCGCATCCAGTTTAAGCGCCACACCGACGGTTTGCGCCGAGCCAAGTTCCGGCACAGTCACATCGGCATAAACAACCCCACCATCCGGCAGTAAATCAATCTTCACATTCTTGTATTGCGGATTAGTGTTTGAACAGAAAGTCGTTCGCTGGACACACAGATTCATAAGATCATTCTCAGAAAAGGAAACGGTAGCGGCTGCGCTGCCATTAATTGTACCTGTTTGGACATTACTTGCAGGCAGTTCTTGTGTGCCAGATGATCCGAGATTAACGACAGCTTGTGGTGGCTTCACCGGATTTTCCAATTGGACAGGCGGTGTATTGGCTTGGTTAGAGAAAACCTGTGCGGTACTCCCCTGTGGTTTAAAGCCTGCGACCAACAGCGCTAAACTTGGTGTACGTAGAAAAACAAAAACCACACCGATTCCCAGCACAATTACAATCAAGAGCGCGGCGACCAAACAGCCACATATTCCGAGTGGCACACCCCGGCGAGACGAACGTTTAACTCGCAAATAAACCTCCATCCACTTCAGTTTGTAACCTTCAACATTGTACCTAAGTCTAAAGTGTTTTCAATTGCGTGAAGTCGCAGACCGGTTCAACAAAGAGTAAGATGGTACAGAAATTGGAGGCGATGATGAAAAAGCTTACCGTCATACTTTTTGCGATATGGCTGACCGTTGGGCTTACAATGGCGCAAGATAATTCAACACAAGGCGCTGCTGGTCTAGGCGATTCTTACTTTCCACAATTAGGTAATGGTGGCTACGATGTCGAACATTACACACTTGATTTGAGATGGGATGACATTACCAACAAGTTAGATGGTACGGTGACGATACTGGCTAAAGCCTACAATGATCTCACTCGTTTTAACCTTGACTTCGAGGGTTTCACTATTGGCAGCATCCTTGTAGAAGGCAAAGAGGCCAAATACGAACGCGATGGTCACGAACTCCAGATAATACCTGCGTCGCGACTCAGGCAGGATGAAACCTTTGAAATCGACCTGACATACAGTGGGGTTCCCGGTGACGGTGTATCCGACTACTACGATGTATTTGCTCATGGTTGGACACGCTACCCGAACGGCGTTTATGTTGCCAGTGAACCGGACGGAGCAGCCTATTGGTATCCGGTCAATGATCATCCGCTGGATAAAGCCACCTACACTTTTAAAGTCACCGTTCCCGATGGTTATGTCGTTGCAGCAAATGGTCAAGGACAGCAAGTAGTTGATAACCCTGACCCAACCACCACTTATACATGGGTAACCCGTGACGAATTAGCCAGTTATTTGGCGACTGTGAACATCGCCAAGTTCAAAGAGGTCACTGCGGTCGGGCCACATGATTTACCCATTCGTAATTATTTTCCGGCTGATCAAGCTGACAGCCTGACAAAAACCTTTGCCAATTTTTCCGACATGATTGCCTATTATGAGACAGTTTTCGGAGCATATCCATTTGAGGCCGCGGGCGCAGTGGTAGCGGATACCAAACTCAGCTTCGCACTTGAAACTCAAACACTGATTTTATTCGGTAAAGACGTTCTGGTCGGGCAAACCGATGCTGAAACCGTGATCGCCCACGAATTGGCTCATCAATGGTTTGGGGACAGCGTCAGCTTAATTCAGTGGAAAGATGTGTGGTTAAACGAAGGGTTTGCCACTTATGCCAGTATGCTTTGGTTGGAACACACTAAAGGGCAAAATGCTTTAGTCCGGCAAATGAATCAGTACTACACAATCGTTGCAAGCCAAGGCAAACGCTATTCCCCACCGGGTAACCCACCTAAAGATGATCTATTCAATGAAGGTGTTTATCTACGAGGTGCTTGGACATTGCATGCACTCCGGCTAAAAGTTGGTGACGACATCTTCTTTAAAATTATGAGCACCTATTACGACCGCTTTAAGTATAGTAATGCTGCTACAACCGACTTTGTCAGCGTAGCTTCAGAGATTAGCGGTCAAGATTTGGCGGAATTCTTAAATCATTGGCTGTTTGACGAGACCGTACCCGCAAAACCAGCGCAAATTTTTCAACCCGAATAGGGGCATACCCGCATTTGAGCATTAAAGTTCAATCTTGAACGTAGGCGAGAAGTCGCCAGTATTCTCAGTATCTATGCGAAATGGAGACAGCCATGCATAAAATTCTGAAAACATTACTGGCGACTTTTTGTTTAATGGCACTGCTCACTCTGGCGATTTATCCAAGTTTTGCCCAAGATGCCACACCGCTTTCACCGAAGGAGATTTCCACCGTGTTTGAATATGACCAAAACATGCCGCTGGACATTAAAGAAGTAGGCAGCGAGACACGCGGCGATGTCCTCATCCGTGATATTACTTTCAACAGTCCCGGCACCGAACAACCGATCAGCGCATATCTAATTGCGCCTGCTGCCAGCGGCACGGATTACGCGGGTGTGCTTTATGTCCACTGGTACGAACCAAAGGCCAAAACGTCTAACCGTACTCAGTTTGTAGCTGAAGCCGTGAAAATGGCCGAGAAAGGCACCGTTTCACTTCTAGTTTCAACGATGTGGTCTGACCCTAAATGGTTTAATATGCGAAAACAGGACGGCGATTATCAAGATGTGATTCATCAAGTGGTGGCGCTGCGGCGCGGGTTGGATGTTTTACTATCACAACCGGGAGTCAATCCGAAGCGAATCGCGTATGTTGGGCATGATTTCGGCGCGATGTATGGCTCGGTGATGGCAGGAACTGAAACACGGGTGCAATCGTATGTGCTAATCGCAGGAACACCGCGCTTCTATGACTGGTTTGTGTTTAACAACGTGCTTGAGGGTGAAAAACTGATGGCTTATCAAGCGCAAATCGGTGCGGTTGATCCGATGAAAATGATTTCGGCAGTCAAGAATGCAGCGTTCTTCTTCCAATTTGGGGAAAATGATGGTTATGTGCCGCGTGAAACAGCGATTGAGTTTTATATGGCTGCGCCCGAACCGAAACGGCTTGCGACGTATACTTCCGGTCATGATATGGAACATGACATCATTCAAACAGATCGGATGGATTGGCTGAGTGAACGACTCAATTTGAAATGATTCAATTGTTGCAAATATTGAATATGTTTTGAGCATTTGTTCGGCGGTATTACGGGAGCGAGATGCCGAAACTGCGTAAATTTCGTAACTACTCAGGTAGGGGAGGAAGGGAGAAAAGGAGCAGCATGTAAGGCAGCAGAGAGAGCATCAAGGAGGTTGACACCCTGTTTGCGAGCGGTGGAGAGGTAGCTGCGAATGAGGCAGAAGCAGTCAGCGCCAGC
>JBBSBM010000116.1:0-22387 GCA_038251275.1 Aggregatilineales bacterium | reverse complement strand
GCCCGGGTTGAACTTTTTAGTTACATCATGGGCTTTTACAATCGTCAACGTCGGCATTCCACTTTAGGTTTTGTTAGTCCCTATGCTTTTGAATCCCGGAGACTCCCATTCACTCCACTAAACTAGGGTATTGCCAGCGTGAGTTGAAATTGTTCGGAAGTCATCATTCGCTTCTGTACAGACTGGCTCAAACGAGGCATAGTAGAGACACACTATTGTGAGCTTATTTTGGAGGTTATTTTGGCACAACCGTTTACGTTAGGGGTGAACTACTGGCCGCGTCGCAAGGCGATGTACTGGTGGTCCAATTTTGAAGCGGACGAGGTGCGCGAAGAGTTTGGCATCATCCGCGAGATTGGTTTGAATGTGGTACGCATCTTCTTGTTGTGGGATGATTTTCAGCCGACACCGGACAGTGTTTCGGAAGACCGGATGCGCGATCTGACTACCGTTTGCGATATTGCTGCTGAAAATGGATTAGGCTTGGATGTGACCTTTTTCACCGGGCATATGAGTGGCCCGAATTGGTCTCCCGGTTGGCTGCTGGATGAGAGCGCTCCCATTCCGGCGCGGTGGGTGCGGCAGGTCGTCAGTGGTGGCAAAGTGGTGACGGGTGGCTACCGCAACCCTTATCATGACGAGATGGCTTTGAATGCCCAACGGCGGCTGCTGCGAACCGTGGTTAGCCGATTGAAAGATCACCCAGCGATTTGGATGTGGAACTTAGGTAATGAGCCGGATCTGTTCGCAATCCCCAACAGCCATGAAGCGGGACAAGCTTGGGTACATGAGATGACACAGCTGATCAAGTCCATTGATAGTAAGCATCCGGTGACCTGTGGGCTGCATACCGCCAGCTTGAATGATGATGTGGGTTTGCGGGTGAATGAGGTTTACGCCGAAACTGATGTGGCGGTGATGCACGGTTATCCAATGTATGCCGAAGGTTGGTCGATGTCCGACCTCGATCCCGATTTCGTACCTTACTTGTGCGCGTTGGTGACAGCACTGTGTGGCAAACCGACGTTGGCAGAAGAATTTGGTGGTTGTACTGCGCCGGATGGTGGTGCGTCCCAATTCTGGGAATGGGTATCTTATGGGCGGCCCAAGAAGCAGTTTATGGCCTCCGAGCAAGATTTGGCGGATTACTTACGGGCAGTGCTGCCGAAGTTAGTTGAAGTTGGAGCCACTGGTGCGATGACGTGGTGCTTCGCTGATTACATCCCTGAATTGTGGGACAAGCCGCCGTGCGAAGAAGCGCGTCACGAACGTTTCTTTGGACTGGTACGTCCCGATGGTTCACTGAAGCCGATTACACAAGTGTTCAAGGATTTCGCGGCTACGAATCCGACTATTCAGCCTGCGACAAAAACGGTGACATTGGATGTCACACCGGAAGTGTATTACGCAAATCCGCTGCAACATGCAATTCGGTTGTATCGGGAACAGTTTTTGAAGAACTAAGAGGATTTTCTGGCATCGAGGGAGGATTAAAACTTCCCTCGATACTTTTAGGCGATAATCACTTGATGTACTTTGATTTAGGTTTACTGCTGATTTCTGATCGTTAGGCATGTCCGATTGAAGTTCTGTTGGTTTATTTACGTCTAAGTTATGGGATGTTTTTATGGTAAATGTTGGTCGTCGGTGTGGTTTTTGTTATATTATGTGGTTTGATGGTCTGTTATCTCCATTAAGTTATGAGACGATGCAACCCATTTTCATTAAAACATTTACAAACTTTGAAATCTACTAACTCGCGAGTTAGCAGGGAGATGTTCAACCCCCATGGCGCATATCAAAACTGCCAATTTGCCATTTGCCGAGGCTTTGCAAGCGCTCCGCAATCGCGCTGACAAATCTACCTATGCCGTCGCTCGTAAATGTATGGGCTGGAACAGCGAATCGCCTTACTTACTCATGGAGCAGGGGCGGCGGATGCCTGATCAAGACACGATTATTCGGTTGGTGAAGTGTCTTGATGGAACGTTTGCTGAGCAATGTTTGCTGCTGGGGTTAGCAGGTTATTTGCCGCCGATGCAAGTGCCGACGCTTGACCAAATTCAACGAGAATTACAACCGATTATTGATACGATTCAAGGTTACCCGTATCCGGTTTATTTGCTGGATCGAAGTTTTACCTATTGGGTGGCAAACCCCGCGGCGAAGATGCTAGTGAATAGTATGAATAATGTTGACTCATTAGGTGAACGTTATGCTAGCGCGTTTGACTTGTCGTTTGACTCGCGGTTGGGTATCAGCAAGGGGATTCAGAATGTCGAATCACTGAGACATGAACAAGTTCGGCGTTTTAAGGGATTGAACGTGCTGCACCAGCATGAAGCATTCTATCTCGACTTTCTGGATTTTATGGAAGAACGCTTATTACCAGAAGACTTCGTTACTTTTGATGAGGTTTGGCGGACGACTTCGATTGAGCAACCTTATACGACCGCGCTGCAACAACTAGGCTATATACGCTTTGCCGTTGCAGCAGACATTAACGTCGAGTTTAATTTCTTTGCCGACCGTGTCTTTTTTCTGGGCGACTTTTTTGAACTGGTGCGTTTTAATCCGTTGCCGACGGCTGAAAATCAGCAATTGGCGCTCACGATATTTGGTGGGTTTCAGGATAGCAAAGAAGACTGCTTCAAGGTTTGGGATGTGGCGAATGCGGCAAATATTTTGTCACGCTTTACGAGCAAGCCTATTTGATACCGCTGCTGGCGAAACTTTCGATGAAGCGGCGTTGAAAGAGCATAAACAGGATGACTAACGGTGCGATAACCAAGATAGTGCCAGCCATCAACTGCCCATAAAGCGCACCAACCTCGGTAGTTTTTAGGAGTTTGTTGAGTGCGACAGTCAGTGGGCGTACCTGATCGGAGCGGGTGACAATAAACGGCCACAGAAATTCATTCCAATGGCTGCTGACCGAAACCAGCGCGAAGGCAATATAGGTCGGAACCGAAAGCGGAATATAAACACTCCGCATGATTTGCAGCCAATTTGCGCCATCAATGCGGGCGGCTTCTTCTAACTCATAGGGAATTTCGCGGAAGGCTTGGCGCATCAATAGTGTGCCAAAAGCCGAACCCCAATAGGGCAGCATCAGCGCGACTTGGGTATCGAATAACCCTAGATTGCGAACAATCACAAAGTTTTGGACGATCAACACGCCTGTGGGAATCATCAACTGGAGTAGTATGAGGAATAAGAGCAAGTTTCGTCCGGCAAATTGCATTCTGGCGAAGGCATAACCCGCCATTGTGACGGTGATGAGTTGTACGGCAAGCGTCCCGATGACGAATATCAAACTGTTGGCATAATGGGTGAGCCAAGGCGCGACTTCAAGCGCATCCTGATAATTTTGCAGGGTGAAGGTGCATCCTAATATCGTGGTATTGCTGGCTGCGGCGATATCAACAGGGTCATTGATGCAATCAAAGAAGATGTTACCGTTGGTAATGGGCGCGCGTTCTGGACGGACGCTAACCAAGATGGTGAAGGCCAATGGAACGAGCCACAAAACTGATAGCGTGACCACAAGCGCGTTGGCGATTAACCCACCGAGTGTCTGCGGCTTATTGGTCATCTTTAATGCGTCTCCACTCGAAGAAGTAGAAATTGGCGACTGTGAAGACCATCAGCATGAGCAGCAAAATAACGGTGATGGCATTGACGTAACCTAAGTTTCGCGGTTCGGAAAACTTCTGAAAAATATAATAGAGCATGAGGTTGCTGCTCTCATTAGGACCACCCTGACCCAGTGCTTGTAATTGCTCGACAGTTTGAAATCCACCTGTGACCGCGACGACCAAAATGAAAAGGGTTGTTCGGTTCAGTAATGGTAGCGTGATATAGCGAATTTGCTGCCAAGTGTTCGCGCCTTCCAAATCGGCGGCCTCGTAAATATCACGTGGGATACCTTGTAATCCGGCGAGATAGAAGATCATATAATAGCCGATTTGTTTCCAGCAGATGACTATGATGACCGAAACGAGTGTCATCCCCGGCAAGCCGATCCATTTGACTCCTAAAAGCCCAAATGATTTCAGAACTGTGTTGATGAGGCCGATATTTTCCGAATACAAAAACGACCAAATGCTGGCTGCGCCGATCACCGGAAGTAGGGCAGGGTAGAAGAGGCTAAAGCGCCACAAACCTAACCAGCGGAGTTTGCGATTGAGGAGCAAGGCACACGCAAAGGCTAACGGCACACTAACGAGTACTGTGGCGAAAGTGAACACTACCGTATTGATGAGTATTTTAGGAAAGGCATCACTAATATCAGGCCGTGTGGTCTTTGATGAGTCAAATAAATCGACGTAATTTTGTAGACCGACGAAGGCAGGCTGCTGTTTTACGGTTAGCGGCGCACGGTAAAGGCTGCCGGTTACCGATTGGAATGTTGGCAAGAGCGTGAACAATAAAACAAAGATAAGCGTAGGGGCTACCAAAAAATACGGAAACAACCGTGCAGCTAAGGGTTTACGATAAACACTAGGCGATTTCATGTGACTTGATGTGGCAGATGGCTGCGCCGATGCTTCCATAGAATATTTCTTTCAAGATTACCAATTTCAAACATAAGGGCATTCAATTGAATGCCCTTAATCAAACCAGTCTAGATTTATACTACGAGACTACTTATATTGCGACAGAATAGCTTCGGCTTCCTTCTGTGCTTGGTCGAGGGAGTCTTGTGCGCCCTGTTCACCGGAGATCACGCGAACAATGGCCTTGCCCAATATTTGGCGGACATCAAGGGCTTGGTGTGTCGAGAGTTCACGATCTGCAAATTCCAGTTGGTCACGGGCGATGCCGTACTGTGGCTTATCGGCAGCCAATTGCTTCAGCGGATCAAGATCCCATGCCGATTTACGAGCGGCGATGTAACCGGTGGCTGCGCCCCAATTGGACTGAATTTCCGGTGAGGACAGGAATTGAATCCACTTCCATGCAGCAGCTTGCTTTTCCTCAGGGCTGGTGCTGAACATATACAAGTTTCCACCGCCGGTAGGTGCGCCGTAGCTCTTATCGCCTTCGGGCAAGAAGCCAACACCAACATCAAAGGTTGCGTTCTTCAGAATGTTGGTCAAGCTGCCGGTAGTGTGGTAAATCATGGCAGTTTTACCGCTGGTAAAGTCCTTAGGCGTATCACCCCAGACGATGACACCGCTGGGCATCACTTTGTCTGTTTGCGAGAGGTCGCTGAAGAACTGTAAACCCTTTACTACTTCTGGCGCGTTGAAATACACATCTTTGAAGTTATCGCCCACAACGTTCTGACCGTTGCTGATGGCGAAACCTTGGAACAGCCAATACGGGAAACCATCCGAGGGAATTTCAATACCCCAACGCTCACCATTCGGCTTGGTCAATTTCTTGGCATAGTCAACAAGGTCTTGTTGGGTCTTAGGAGGGGTGTTGGGGTCAAGTCCAACTTCCTTGAACTGATCCTTGTTGTAGTACAAAATGGGCGTGCTGCGTTGGAATGGAACTGCCCAGATTTGACCGTCTGCATCGACACTGTTACGCATGAATGCAGGGAAGAAATCCTCGCTATAGGCTTTGCCATCCGCTTCTGCGTCAATGAATTTTTGCAGGGGAATGATGTAACCATTGTCGATAAAGGTTGGCAGATCCGCAGCCAACATCACGGCGACATCTGGACCCTCGCCTTTACCTTGGATTTCGGTTTGGACGGCAGCGGAGATGTCATCGTAACCACCAGCATAGGTGGCGACGACCTTAATGTCAGGGTTGGCTTTGTTAAATTCTTCGACATAACCATCAAAAATCTGGGTGAGAGGGCCGCCTACAGCGGTTGGATAATAAAACTTTACTTCCACGGGTGTATTTTGTGCCAATACACTGAATGGCGCTACTACGAGCAGCATCAGTGCTACTCCAAATAATGCGCTACGAACCGATTGGTGTAACTTCATATTGTTTCTCCTGATTGAATTCAATGTGCCTGGATAGCACCAACAAACCGGATCATGCTACAGTGTGATCATCAACGATCTATTATGCTTTCTTTAAGGATCAAAAACAAACCTGACTATTTGGCGAATGCAATCATCATCATTAGCTAAATTAGACAGGTAAAAGTTAATTCTTTATCCTTAAATAGCCCGTGATTTGCTAGGATTAGCAGAAGGGTTTACTTTTTACGACAAATTTAGGGGGCATTATGAAAAGAGTACTTATTTTTGCTATGCTTTTGTTGACTTCAGTTGGCATGGCACACGCGCAGGACAAAGCCAACTGGACAATATTGCACTACACGGCGGTCGATAATAACTTGGAAGGTGCAGCCTTCAACGATTATTATGAGATGCAGACAGTGGGCAGCGGGGAAGGGGTCAATATTGTTGCGGAGCTTGACCGCGCGGAAGGATTTGACAAGCGGTTTGGTGATTGGACGGACACACGCCGGTTCTTTATTGAGAAATCACCACCACTGCCTGAATTGGATGCAGTGGGACAACGCGAGGGACTCCTGAATTATTTTGTGGAACAAGGTTACGGTGATGCCGAGAGCTTAAAGGCTCAAATCGCTGAATTGAATGATGCCACAGTAGCGAGAATATATGAGAATAACAATGTTGGCGTTTCATTTAACCAAACCGCAGTTCAAGACCTCGGCGAGGTTGATATGGGTGACCCTAAATCGCTGACAGACTTCATCGTCTGGGGTGTAGAAAATTACCCTGCTAATCATTACATGATTGTCATCGGCAGTCATGGCGGCGGCTGGCGTGGCATCGGCCCGGATGACGGCGGCGGTAGTCCGTCCATGTTGGAGTTGCCGGAAATTGACACAGCCTTGACGGAAGCAAAGACCCAATTAGGTATTACCAAGTTTGACGTAGTGGGTTTTGATGCCTGTTTAATGGGTGTGACAGACGTAGCCGTAATGCTTGAGCCGCATGCAGATTATGTATTGTTCTCTCAGGAAGTGATTCCCGGAAATGGTTGGGAATACATGAACAGCATTGCCTCTATGCAAGCCAATCCGGATTGGGATGCTTTTCAGGTAGGGGCATCATTTATTGACAATTACATGACCTATTACGCAGGTAAAGGTGCGCGTACAAAAGTCGATTTGTCACTGGTCGAAACCGCAGGCCTGCCGAAACTATTGGCGGCTTTAGAGAATTTCTCGAAGGTGGTTAAGGCGAATACGGTTGAACTGCTCTCTGCACTTGGAACTGCTCGTAACAACAGCCAAATTTTCGCGGCCTCGCTAGGCGACCGCGCGGATGCCTATTCATATGTTGACCTGAAAGATTTCATGACATGGTTCAGCATTCAGACAACAATTACAGAAGATGCCTACAATGCCGCTCAAGAAGTTATAGCCGCTTATGATGGTGCGGTGGTGTATTCAATGGCGGACAGTAAATTACCCCGCGCGAACGGGATGGGTGTGTACTTGCCGTCAACGCCTAAATATTACGAAGCTTATGGTACGACGTATCCGCAGCTTGCTCCTGCGGGTTTTGCTTTCTGGCAAGATTATTTGAAGCAGTTCTATGACACCATCACCACCCAACTAGATGGTAGCGCCCTTCAGCTCGATATAAAAAACGTGTTTACGCTGGGTGCAACAGGCAGCAGTGTAGATAATCCGGTCGTGTTTTTCGATGCGGCTGGTAAGGGTGTGGTTGATCTCTCTTATAGCATTATGTATCTACAACAGGATGGTACGCGGGCAATCGTTGATCTTGCGCCGATTTCCTATACCTCAACATTGCCAACCGGCGAGACAGTTATTGAATACCCAAATGAGTTAACTCCGAGTACTTTTAATTGGGGCGTTGAGTTTCCATACATCAGTGATGGCAAGAATAAAGTGTTGAGTTTGATGCAGGCGACCAGCGGTTCGGGAAATGAAGGAACGGTCTCAGGTACTTATGTCAATGCACAAGGCAGCCAACCTGCATATATGGTCTTTGATACGAGTACAAATACCTACTCAGGATTGCTTGCCATCGCGGATAACTCGCCCTACGAAGTGCAACCACAACCGGGTGATCAATTCATTGTGGATTTATATACTATTACCACGGATGGTAACGTTGAAACAATGCCGCTAACTGATACCCCACTGACGTTTGGTGTCGAACCATTTTCCTTCAGTTATAGTCCGGCTATCAGCGGCACTTATGAGGTCGGATTGAGCATGAGTGATTTAGCTGGTAATCGTATATTCAAGAAAGTAGAAGTTACCGTTAATAACGATGGCATTGATGGTAGTGTACGTGGTTATACGGATACCAATGAAGGCGTGCACTTCCAGTATCCGTATGCGTGGGGAGAGTCTTACATCTTGAACAACGATGACGGAACGGCAACTAATGCGATAAGCGACTCGACAGGAATGCAGTCAGTGTATGTGCAAGCATATGCCGAAAAAGATGCATCAGCAGCACTCGATACTGCATTAAGTGCAATTGATGGTGAAAAGGGCGAGGTGACGGAAATAACTTGGGATGGTATTCCTGCGTATAGTGCAAGCTACAGTTTCACGACTGATGAAGCTACAATTTCTGGTACTGCTTACAGCGTCTTTAACGCTGAATCGGGTTCGGCGGTCGTCTTCCGTATCGAAACATCGGACGATGCTCAAATGAATGTCGACATCGCCAATCTGCTGGATGCTTCCCTGAAGTTTTTTAAGCCAGCCTAAGATTTTGATTTGATATGTTTTTCAAGAGAGTGCATTCTATTTGCACTCTCTCCTGTTTTAAGGTTGAGTTACCCACCAAAGCAGAATAATAAGCAGGACTTGGAAGGGTAGGCGTATCCATAAGGATGGATGAGGCTTGCCAAGTACTGGAATGCTGTTTTGTGCGCCGTAGATGTTGGCGGGGAAGACGGCTATCAGATAAAGAATAAGTGCGATGCCTGCCCACCGTGAGGTTCGGGATACTATCAGACCGATTCCGCCAAGGATTTCGAGCACCCCTGTGAAAAGTACAATGGCATCTTTGTGGGGGAAAATAGGTGGTACGATTTGAGCGAAATCTTTGCGAAGGAAACTGAAGTGAGCAATACCCGCGACAATGAACAGTGCTGCCAATATCCACAGCACAACTACCTGTAGGGTCGAAAGCATATATTTTCCTGACTTTTTCGCCGCATGAAAAGTGATAAATTGCTTACTTTTTAATGCCGCAGGACTGACGGATAACCAGATTAGTTGGTGTTTGAATCACTAGCGCAATACCGTCCTCGTTTTCGATGCGTTTGACAACCCGTTCAACAGTGAGCTCACCAATAAGCTGCTTGTGAACATTGACGGTTGTCAGGGCAGGAACAGTAAAGGCAGATTCGGTGATGTTATCGAAACCCGTCACTGCAACATCATTGGGTACATGAAAGTTGTTTTGATGCAGCCATTGTATCGCGCCGATAGCGATGAGATCGGAAGCACAGACTATGGCTTCAGGTGGATTGTCCAAACGCATCAGTTGTTCTGCGCCGACCTGACCGAGTTTGGGTGTCCATCCATCAACGCCAAACGGGGCAATAACGCATAAATCGGCATCTGAAGGCAAGCCGTGAGCCTTAATCCCATCAAGGAAGGCTTTACGCCGGAAATCGTGGTGACCAGTTATGAAACCTAATCGTCGGTAACCACAATTTACCAGATGATCGACCATATAACGAATGCCATGATAGCCGTCAAAAGTAACGGTGTCATAGTCTGAACCTAACGATTCGGTGGTTGATACGAGCGCACGTAAATTGGCTTTGAGATAGGCAACACTTTCAGACTTGGGCAGAGGCCCGAGAAAAATGATGCCGCTAGCCGAATTCGACTCTAGCAGATCATGTGCCTGTGCTGCTGTGTTGATTTCACTATGTGGCTTAATATAAGCGATACGGCAGTCTAGTTCCTGTAATTTGCGATCTACTCCTTCTAAAACGGCATTGAAGAATGGATCACTGTACTTGCCCGTACTAAAAGCGAGCAAAATACCGATTTCTTTACGCTCGTGCTTGGGTAAGATTATTGACGGTGTATGACTTACACCGCCATGTTTGCGTTTCACCAAACCTTTATGAGATAACTCTTCCAAGTCACGCCGAACTGTCATTTCTGAAACGCCGAGCTGTTCAGCTAAGTTGCGTGTTTCCAGCATTTCATTCTCATTAGCTTTTTCAATGAGTTGTATGATATGATGTTGACGTTCTAATTTATTCATTTAGGGTACAAAATGTTCGAATGAACATCTCCGATGTTTGTTTGAATGACGAGTATTTGACAAACACACAAATTAATGTTTAAATCAGTGTTTGTGCTCTCTTTATATTGCACAAGTTAATTTTTTACAAACTTATGTTTTGGCAAACCAATATGAATACACACTTTTTTCTCTGCTGTTATTCTACCACTAAGATTCGTGCTACTGCATCTCATCAGTTTTGTGTACCCAACAATCTAAAATTGATAACTGTTTGACTGCATCAATGGTTCGTATTGCCTTACGAATAATGCGCTGTTGTGCATTATTGTTCATATGAACAAAATGTGATAAGAAATAATATCGAAAATCATTAGCAGTAAAAATATTTCATGAATATTTTAGAGGAAAAATCGTAGAATGCCTTCATTACCAACAACCTCAGAAGACACTATTTTAGAAATTCAGGATCTTAAAACCTATTTTTTTCTGGAAAAGAGTACTGTTCGTTCTGTTGATGGGGTGAACTTATCGCTTGCCCGAAAAAAGACACTGGGGCTGGTCGGAGAGAGTGGATGTGGTAAGAGCGTTCTTTCGATGTCGATTATGCGTTTAATCCCATCGCCTCCCGGTAAAATTGTCGACGGTCACATTAACTTATATCGCAAAGACTCCAGCGAAGTTGTCGACATTGCGCAACTTGATCCTCGCGGCGCGGAAATGCGACGTATCCGAGGTGGTGAAATTGCTATCGTCTTTCAAGAACCGATGATGTCTTTGAATCCGCTTTACACGATAGGGGATCAAATTGCTGAAGTTGTTGAACTCCACCAAAAACTAAGCCATAAAGATGCATTAGATCGTGCTTTAGAAATGCTGACGAAGGTGCAAATCAGCGCACCGAAACAGCGTTTGCATGAATATCCTCATCAACTCAGTGGTGGTATGCGTCAACGGGTTATGATCGCCTTGGCGCTTTCTTGCAACCCTTCCATTCTAATTGCGGATGAACCAACCACTGCGTTGGATGTGACCGTTCAATCCCAAATACTCGATTTAATGAATGAGTTACAGGATGATGTGGGTGCTTCCATTATTATTATTACACATAATCTTGGCGTGGTCTCGCAGATGGCCGATCAAGTCGCGGTTATGTACCTCGGGAAGATTGTTGAATTCGCCAATACAAGTGAGCTCTACCATGAGCCGCTTCATCCCTACACCGTTGGCCTCTTAAATTCTGTTCCTGTTTTGGGACGGAAACATCAACAACTTGAACCCATCGCAGGCATGGTTCCCTTGCCTACCGAAATCATTACTGGTTGTGCCTTTGCACCGCGCTGTCCACATGCCATGAAAATCTGCCGTGAAAAACAACCTGAGCTGCGTGAAGTGCATCCCGGACACCAGGCCGCTTGTTGGTTGTACGAGGAAGTATAACGTCTCCTAGGCTCGACTTTTAACTTAGTGCATATTAAATAAATTTGAGGGGGTGAGGCTTATAGAGAACTGGCAAAGTTAAGTTTTTTGACCGTTTGTTGTTCGAAATTGTTTTTAAGAATCGAGGAGGCCTAATAATGAAGGTCCGTAGTTTAAAGCGTTACGCAATCGTAGCGACCTGCGTGACAATGCTTCTTGGTGCAGCGTTAAGCACACCTGTCGCAGCACAAGGTTCAGTTGCTCCCCCAATTCCATATCCTGACCCAACTGACATTGGTTTGGGTGGCGGCACGGTTACTAAGTTGCCGATGGATCAAATTGTTCAATATAAAGCACTGCCTGAATATCATCAGGCTCCATCATTAGATAAATTTGTTGCTGATGGCACACTACCAGCCGTTAAAGATCGCCTCCCCAAAGAACCAGCCGTTTATATGACCACTGGTATGAAGGATGGTATTGGCGAATACGGGGATCTTTGGCGTGGCTTCTCGGCCTGCCCGACCGCTGGCTATAACTATATGGCTAACGTCTCGTTGGGTTGGTTCGGTATTGAAGACTATACCGTCCACGGGAGTGCACTAGTCCAGACTGGTCCGCTGTTCCGTGCCACATCGGATATCGAACCGATGCCCCAGACTGCCAAGAGCTGGGACTGGTCTGAAGATGGCAAGCAACTGACTATGCACCTGATTGAAGGCGCGAAGTGGTCTGACGGTGTGCCGTTTAATGCTGACGATGTCATGTTCACGTGGGATGGTTACATCCAAGACACCAACGTCAATGCTCCTCGTAGCAAGGACGCTTGGACATGGAATGGAACACCCGCGACCTTGGAAAAAGTTGACGATTATACTGTCAAGTTCACTTTCCCGGTTGTGAAGCCATTTGACGCATTCTATCTGATGAACGCAGGCAACTTTGATGTTATGCCCGCTCACCAACTTAAGCAATTGCACCCACAATGGAGTACTGCTAATCCTAAGCCATCGTATAAGGACTTCACCAATGCTTTGGCTCCAGATCATCTGCCGTTGGTAACCATGGGCCCATGGGTTGTCACCGAATATAAGACCGACGAACTCATGATCATGCGTCGTAACCCCTACTACTGGAAGGTCGACGAAGCTGGTAACCAACTTCCCTACTTGGACGAAGTTCAGTATCGCAAGGGTCCTAGCGGCATTGGCCGTGACCTGTGCACGATTGCTGGTGATTGCGATCATATGAACCTTGAAAATCCGAGCACCTTCGTGCAGGCGATGACCGCTGCACAAGACCCGGCTTCTAAGTTCAATGTGAGTTGGGGCCCCGAGCTGTTGGGTTACGGGATCCAATTCAACTATGCGATAAACTTCGGTATCACCGATACGGATCGTGATGTCGCTGTAAGAACGCTGTTCCGCGACCTTAAGTTCCGTCAAGCATTGAGCTATGCAACTGACCGTGATGGTATTGCTCAGTCCATCATGAAGGGGCCGTTCCTGCGTGGTTGGGCGGGTGGTTTGTATCCGGGCGCTCCCGATTTTGACAAGAGTGCTGTAGTTTATTACCCCTACGACGTAGCCTCCGCAAATACCTTGCTTGATGAAATCGGCTTGAAAGATACGAACGGCGACGGTGTCCGCGAGTGGACCACTGGACCGATGTCTGGCAAACCAGTTGTTGTCCAATTGGGTGCTTCCCAAGATGCTAAGGAAACCCAAAGTGTCGCCGAGGCTCTGGTCAATCAATGGGGTGCGATTGGTATCAAGGTCAACATGAAGGTTATCGACAGCCAGACGTGGACTGATACACTGGCTGCTGGTACATGGGATCTGTATGCCTTCCGTGGTGGTCAAGAGTTTGCTCTGCCATTTACCAATCCGAATGCTTTGGCTCCCGTCGGCAATAACTTCAATTGGCACAAAGATACTCCCGATAAGCCGCGTGAGATGATGGACTTCGAACAGCAGTTAGTCGATATTGTCAACAAGTACAAGGGTACCTTTGACGCTGCTGAACGTAAGACATTGTTGACCCAGTACAACAACATCTTCACCCAGAATGTGTATGATATGGGTGTGTTTGTTGGCCGCTACGGCTTAGGTACTGGTAAACGCTTCAAGAATATTGCAGATGGCACTCCTGTATTCATGTATACATGGGTGGAAGGCGCGATCATGCTTGATCAGGTCTGGACACCAAAGGCTGATCAATTACCGGAAAATCGTCCGGACACGATTGCTGTGTACCCCAAATAGTTTTTAGGGTATCCAAGGGTTGGTGGAGTAATCCACCAACCCCGACTCAATTTGAATATTGAATCGCTAGGTCTTTGATACTTAGCTTAAAAGTATTGTTCATGGAGCTGGCATGCTAAATTACATTTTTCGGCGCATAATTATTGCTTTCTTTATGCTGATCGGAATAGGGATAGTTTCATTCATCGTCATCCAATTGCCACCGGGCGATTACGCCAGCACTTATGAAGGGTATTTATTAGCTCGAGGTGCGACCCAAGCAGATGCTACGCGAGCCGGTGAACTGATTCGTCAACAGTATGGCTTGGATAAGCCGATACCTGAGCAATTCGTTGAGTGGATTAAGGACATCGTTACCGAAGGCAAGTTTGGTTACTCTTTTGCTTACGGCAAAGATGTAGGTGTGCTAATCGCTGAGCGTATACCCATGACGCTTTTAATCGCAATTTTAGCGCACGTGATTTCAACAGTTGTCGGTGTTGGATTAGGTATATACGTAGCTCCTCGAAAATATGGTGTAGCAGATAATGTTTGGGCCATTATTTCATTTATATTAACTTCTGTTCCTCGCTTTTCTTTGGCTATTATCGTCTTGTACATTCTCGTGATTGATTTGAAACAACCGAGTGTATCGTCATTCTTTTCGCCGCAATTTGTGTTTGCTGACTGGAGCTTTGCCAAAGTAGTCGATATGTTCCAGCATATCTGGCCGGTTTTATTGATCGCAGGCTTGGGCGGTGTGGCTCGTAATATGCGGGTCATGCGTGGCAACTTACTTGATGTACTTGGTTCCCAATATGTCCAGACAGCTCGCTCAAAAGGGTTGAAGGAAAATACAGTAATCCTTAAGCATGCCGTTCCCAACGCGTTACATACCATAGTTGCGTATCAAGGCACTGTTCTTCCTTATATGTTGGCAGGTGAGTTGGAAGTTGCAATTGTTTTGGGGCTTCCCACTTTGGGGCCGCTGTTTTATGAAGCGCTGGTCAACGGGGATATTTACATCTCAGGGTCATTGCTGCTGATTTATGGTGTGCTGATCTTGCTTGGTAATTTACTGGCTGATATTTTCTTATCCGTCTTAGACCCACGTATTCGTTATAGCTAGGAGTGAAACGTTATGGGCATCGAAAAATCTGAATTTGTTTCCACTGGCGCTAACCTAGGGCAAGATTTGGCCTCTAATGCTGAACAATCAGGCATAACAGTATTAAGAGAAGTTGCCCCTGGGCAAGAGGATAACGAAAGCTATACACAGCTTGTCTGGCGTCGGTTCCGGCGCAGCAAAGTCTCAATTGTCGGCGGCTTTATGGTTCTGGCACTTGTTTTCTTAGCTATTTTCGCGGACTTTTTTAGTCCGACGACCATTTATGGCATCGATTTAAAAGCTTCATTTATACCTCCGCAGCAGGTTCATTTTTTCAATGATGCAAATGGTAATTTTCACTTAGGTCCTTATGTCTACAACATGATCTACACACTGGATCCCAGTACATTCCAAGTTATGTGGGTCGAGGATACGAAAAATGCTTATGATGTCCATTTTTTTGTAACAGGTTCAGAATATCAAATACTAGGTTTCATTCCTTCTAATCTTCATCTCTTTGGTGTGGAAGAAGGCGGTGCGATCCATATTTTGGGTACCGATAAATTCGGTCGAGATTTGTGGGGCAAAGCCTCCGAAGCTGGTCGTATTTCGCTGACTATGAGCCTGTTTGGTACCATCATCAGCATCATCATCGGTTCGGTTTTGGGTGTGGCTTCAGGATATTATGGTGGTTGGATCGATAACGTATTACAGCGTTTCACCGAGTTTATTACGGCATTCCCTCAGTTGCCTTTGTGGATGGCGCTGGCTGCACTCATTCCAAAAACGGCGGATTCGTTTAGCGTTTTTATTGTAATGGCTTGCATTTTCGCGCTGTTGTCATGGACAACCTTAGCGCGTGAAGTGCGTGGCAAAGTGCTTTCTCTGCGCGAGTCGGATTTTATCATGGCAGCTAAAGAGATGGGTGCGTCGGATTCTCGTATCATCTTCCGCCATCTGTATCCCAACGTCTTAAGCCATGTCATCGTCATCCTTACACTTACTGTCCCCGGTATCATTTTGGCGGAATCGTTTCTGAGCTTTTTAGGTATTGGCATCACTGAACCGCTCATCAGTTGGGGACTCATGATGAGAAACACCCAAGATATTCAAACATTAGGCCAAAACTCTTGGATTTTAGCCCCGATTGCCTTCATGGTAATTGCTGTTCTAGGGTTTAATTTCTTGGGCGATGGCTTGCGCGATGCTGCTGATCCTTATGCAGTAAAGTAACAGCAAGGTAATTTATGAATAAGCCACGTCGTTTAGCGGTTGTATTGTTCATCGCAGGAATATCGTTTGTACTTTCTGGATTATCGATGGCTGTTGTTTTCAGCCAAGATAATGCTGGTGATAGGGCTACACCGCAAACGACACCTGAAGCATCGGGCGCGACCTTATCTGTTGTATCAGGTACGATTGTAACTGATGATGGCCCTGTATCAGGCGCAATTGTTCAAATACAGGCTACGACAAACAAGACGCAGACGGCTGACGATGGCACTTTTACATTGAGTGGACTTGGGGACGTGCCGAAGGCTATTCTTACAGCATGGGCGCCGGGACATTTTGTTGGTTGGACCGCGCTAGACCCTCAGTCCAAGGATTGGAAAGGAAGCAGCAATATCACCATAAAGTTGAAGCTGCTTCCTCAAAGTGATAATTCCAAGTATGCATGGTTTACCTATGATGGCACACATGGTTCAGCCGCGTGTGGTATCTGCCATCGCGAGTATACAGAATGGCAAGCTGATCAACATTCCCGTTCTGCGACGAATGAACGTTTCCTCGATATTTATATGGGTACAGATTCAAAGGGCGAGTCAGGCCAGCAAACAGCTTTCGATATTAATGGTAAACCACTACCACCCGATCCAAGTCAGCCATTTCATGGGCCGGGATTTAAACTGGATAATCCTAGCCGTGCTGGTAACTGCGCGACTTGTCATACGCCAATAGCTTCTACCGTTGCGAACAATCAAAATTGCACTTGGTCAGGTTGCCATATGGGCATAACAGTTGAGCGGTCAAATGGAATTCTGAACTACTCTGCTGTACCTTCTAAGAATTTGAAAGGTGATGCCGCTGAAGGTATTAGCTGCGAATTCTGTCACAAGATTGTCAACGTGATCATCGACCCAAAGACTGGAATGCCATTCCCTGACATGCCCGGAATTCTATCTTTGGAATTGGTTCGACCTAAAGATGATAGTGACCAAGTCTTTTTAGGGACTTTGGTAGATGTCAATCGCCGCGATAGCTACTTGCCTCTCCAATCAGAGAGCCAGTTTTGTGCTGGCTGTCACTTCGGCGTGTTTGGGGGAGTGGTCGGCATGCAGCAGGTTACCGATGGAACCGTCATTTATAATTCTTATGGCGAATGGCTGGCTAGCCCTTATAGTGATCCCACGACAGGTAAAACTTGCCAGCAGTGTCATATGCCGGTTTCAGACTCGAAATGGTTTGTGTTCCCCGACAAGGGCGGATTAACGCGGGATTATGCCGAATTACATAATCACACGATGCCCGGTGCAACGGATCAAAACCTTCTGCAAAATACTGTGACCATGACCACTGATGCCAAACGTGCTGGCGGCCAAATTCAAGTCAAAGTGAGCATTACCAATGATCAAGCGGGGCATGACGTGCCGACTGATGTTCCGATTCGGTCGGTAATCCTCGTTGTTGAAGCGCTCGACGCGAACGGCAATGCACTTGCTTTAGCTAATGGTTCTATAAATCCGGCATTTTCAGGCAATTATGGTGGATTGCCGGGTAAGACTTTTGCAAAAGTGTTGAGAGACGAATTAACAGGTGAAACCCCTACCGCGGCGTTCTGGCGACCAGTGACCATTGCAGTCGACAATCGTATCAAAGCGATGGCAACTGATACATCCAACTACATGTTCACTGCGGCTGATGCTCAAGCGGTCACTATAAATGTAAAGCTCGTTTACAGACGCGCTTTTTATAAACTTATGCAAGAGAAAGGCTGGAATGATCCTGACATTGTTATGGAAAACTCAACTGTGCAGTTACCAGCTAATTAATGGAAACCGATAATGACTGAAAAAGACAATATTATTCTTGAAGTTAAAGACCTGAAACTTCATTTCCCCATCCACCGGGGTTTTTTACAGCGAGTTGTTGGGCATGTTAAAGCAGTCGATGGCGTAAGTTTTAAGCTGCGTGATGGTGA
Organism: Aggregatilineales bacterium; assembly: GCA_038251275.1. Lineage (GTDB taxonomy): Bacteria > Chloroflexota > Anaerolineae > Aggregatilineales > Phototrophicaceae > CFX2. The sequence continues at coordinate 4,216 of JBBSBM010000116.1, read as the reverse complement.
AGTACTGGGTCTGGTAGGTGAGAGCGGTTGTGGAAAAACCACGGTTGGTCGCACGATTCTACGCCTTTATGATCCGACTTCCGGCGAAATCTGGTACCAGCGACCCAATGGGGAGCGAATTAATTTGTCTGCACTCAACCAGAAACAGATGAAACCACTGCGACGTGACATGCGGATGATTTTTCAAGACCCGTTTAGCTCGTTGAATCCTCGCTTGACAGTTAAGGATATTATCAGCGAACCGCTTGAAATTCATGGTATTGCTCGTGGGAAAGAAGCCGAAAAACGTGTAGCTGAATTGATGGAGTCTGTGGGCTTAAATCCAGCATTGATGCGGCGTTACCCACATGAGTTTTCTGGTGGACAGCGGCAGCGCATTGGCCTCGCACGTACACTTTCATTAAATCCACGATTGATTGTTGCTGATGAGCCTGTCTCGGCTTTGGATGTATCGGTACAGGCACAGGTATTGAATTTACTCCAAGAATTGCAAAAAAGATTAGGCTTGACTCTGATTTTTGTCGCTCATGATTTGTCGGTGGTTGAGCATATTTCGGATCGAATTGCTGTGATGTACGTTGGCAAAATTGTTGAATTGGCAGAGACTGCCGAACTGTTAACGCATCCGCTGCATCCGTATACCGAAGCGCTGCTTTCGGCTATTCCACCTGCTGATCCCGATATACATCAAGAACGCATTCAATTACAGGGCGAGGTACCTAGTCCGGCAAACCCGCCATCCGGATGTATTTTTCATACACGCTGCCGATATGCTCAGCCAGAATGTTCTCAAAAAGTGCCGGAACTGATCGAAGTCGAACCGGGACATTCGGTAAGCTGCCATTTTGCTAAAGAATTACATCTAAAAGGGATTGTGCCAGCATGAACAATCAATCACCTTTTTCTGCTGCAATAGCCTATATTCCGGTTATCGGTTGGCTTTATGTATATTTTTTGCAGCGCAAAAGTCCGTTTGCAGTTTTTCATTTACGACAATCGGTTGGTCTCGTTCTGTTTCTGTTGGGCACGTTGATTGCTTGGGCGATTGTCGCTTATTTGATCGCCATCATTCCTTATATGGCACCCTTTAGTGTGGCCTTGTTCACAATCGTGATTGCTGCCTATTTGTTTGGCGCGGTAACGTGGGTCATGGGAATACTCAACGCATTGAAAAGTAAATCGACTCCGTTGCCGTTGTTTGGGCAGTGGGCGAATCGTTTGCCGATAACATAAATCACATACTCAGAAGGAGTAGAACTTCACATGTCAAAGATTACGTTTATTGGGGCAGGAAGCTTGGTTTTTACGCGCAACTTGTGCAGCGATATATTATTTGTGCCATCACTGCAAGATTGCACCCTGACGCTTATGGATATTGATGCAACTCGACTTGAGCAATCGCGTAAGGTTGTTCAAGCAATTATTGACCTGCGCGGGTTGAAGGCTCGTATTGAGACCACTACAGATCGCCGGGCAGCTATCAAGGGTGCCGATTATGTAGTGACTACCTTCCAGCAGGGCGGGTTGGATGCCTACAAACTGGATTTGGAAATTCCGCAGCGTTATGGTGTTGAGCAATGTGTCGGTGATACCTTGGGGCCGGGTGGTGTATTCCGTTCTCTGCGGACTATTCCTGTGCTACTTGACATTGGTCATGAGATGGATGAGCTTGCGCCTGATGCGTTGCTACTCAATTATGTGAACCCGATGGCAGCGAATTGTTGGGCATTTGATAAAGGAACGGGTCGTCCCCATGTGGGTCTTTGCCACAGTGTACAGGGAACCAGCGAAATGTTGGCACGTTGGATTGACATTCCCTATGACGAAGTGACTTATCGCAGCGCAGGCATTAACCATCAGGCATTCTTCCTCGATTTCAAACGGCATGGAGAAGATTTATATCCGCTGATTTGGAAAGCCATTGAGCGGCCTGATATTTATGGCGAAGAACCCGTTCGTATCGACATCATGAAACACTTTGGTTATTTTGTGACCGAGTCCAGTGGTCATGCTAGCGAATACATGCCTTACTTCCGTAAGACGGCTGATATGGTCAATAACGAACTTGTTCCCAAGTTTAAGAGTCCCAACGATCATTGGTTTGATTGGGGGCGTACCGGTGGCTATTATCGCCACTGTATCGACCGTCAGAATAAGTTCAATAACGAATACGAAGCCATGATTGCAGACGGTTCAGTTGTGCCGAAAGAGCGTACCCATGAATATGGCTCGCGGATTATTGAAGCGATGGAGACAAACTGTCCTACTGTAATTGCTGGAAACATTCCCAATCGCGGATTAATTGATAATCTGCCACAAGGATGCTGCGTGGAAGTGCCGTGTTTAGTGGATGGTAACGGTATTCAGCCCACAAAAGTTGGTTCAGTACCGACTCAGCTCGCAGCGCTCAACCGTACCAACATCAATGTTCAAGAATTGATTGTCGAAGCGGCATTAACAGGAAACACTGAAGCGGTTTACCATGCGGTCATGCTCGACCCATTGACCGGTGCGGTTTGCACATTGGATCAAATTCGGTCGATGGTCAGTGAATTATTGGCAGCAGAACAGCAATGGTTGCCACAATTTAAAAATGTTCAAGAAGTCGTAACTGCATAACACATTGAAAAGGACACCACGATAATGCCGAAGATTACTTTTCTTGGAGCAGGGAGCACGGTATTTGCCCAAAACCTGATGGGCGATATTCTGAGCTTTCCTGAATTGGCTGATTCAACTATCAGCTTGCACGATATTGATACCGAGCGTCTCAAAACATCAGAGGTTGTGGCGCATAAAGTAGCCGAAACGTTGGGCGTAAATCCGAAGATTGTAGCCTCAACAGACCGTAAAAAATCCTTAGAAGGCGCAGATTACGCCATTGCGATGTTCCAAGTGGCTGGATATAAGCCGGGTACGGTCACAGACTTTGAAATCCCGAAAAAATATGGGCTGCGCCAGACGATAGCTGACACCTTGGGCATTGGCGGCATCATGCGCGGCCTGCGAACCATTCCTGTGATGGTCGACATGTGCAAAGATATGGAAGCGTTATGTCCGGATGTCACCTTCCTGCAATACGTCAATCCGATGGCGATGAACTGCTGGGCTTTGAGCCGCGCTTCATCCATTAAGACCATAGGCTTGTGCCACAGCGTACAAGGAACTGCCGAGCAGCTTGCACACGATATTAATGTGCCGATTGAGGAGATCAATTACATCTCTGCTGGCATCAACCACATGGCGTTTTATCTCAAATTTGAGCGCGATGGTGTAAATCTCTATCCTGAAATCCGCAAAGTTCTGGACGAAGGCCGTCAGCCCGATTGGAACCGTGTGCGTTACGAAATGTTCAAACGTCTTGGCTACTTTGTGACTGAATCCAGTGAACACTTTAGCGAATATACGCCTTGGTTCATTAAGCGGGATCGTCCTGATTTGATCGAGGAATTTAATATCCCGTTGGACGAATACATCCGTCGCTGCGAAGTTCAGCTTGCAGGTTGGGAAGCGCTCCGCAAGCGTCTTGAAAATGGCGAAGAAAAGATTGAAGTTCGCCGCAGTCATGAATACGGTTCATTGATTATCCACAGCCAAGAAACGGGTCAACCACGGGTCGTATATGGCAATGTGCCAAATCGTGGATTGATTGATAACCTGCCACAGGGTTGCTGTGTGGAAGTGCCGTGTTTGGTGGATAAGAGTGGCATTCAGCCCACTAAGATTGGCACATTGCCGCCGCAACTTGCTGCAATGATGCAAACCAACGTCAATGTGCAATCGCTGACTGTTGAAGCAGCCTTAACGGGCAAGCGTGAACACATTTACCACGCGGCGATGCTTGATCCGCATACAGCCGCAGAATTGAGCCTCGACCAAATCTGGAATCTAGTCGATGATCTGATTACAGCGCATGGTGATTGGTTGCCTGAATACACTAATTAATTGACTGTCGTTTTGCTAGGATTTTAAAGTTAAGGGCGCTCTCATATAGCGTCCTTTTTCTTACATTCAGTTCAGGCTATATGCTCAGTTTTATTCCTGCCAAATGTTTGTAAACTCGAACCGATTCCGCTTCTCGACAAAGTCACATTAGATGTCTGTAATCGGCTTACATAATTCGTCGTTGAAAAATCGAGCTTGCGAATTGATTTATGGGTCGATCCGTTGATCAAATGATGTTGCGTGATTTCCATGATTCATGAAATGACTTCAT
>JBBSBM010000115.1:0-22792 GCA_038251275.1 Aggregatilineales bacterium | reverse complement strand
TAGGTATTCGTTAACTCAGGCAAGAATGTCCCTGTTTTTAAGATCTGCTTAATGGACGACATACGGTTAAAGGCTCATTCAGTCCCGTTTACGGGGCTTTATTCATGTTGCCGGAGGGTTTATCCTCCGGCAATCGCTAACGATCCATGCCTAATCGAGCAAATACCTACCCCTGAAAGCACCCCAACCCTCCCCCGCAAGCGATGGAGGGAGCTAATACAAGTTTCAGGGTCATTAAACACACCTTTTTAGCGCAAATGCGATGTCCACCGTTTAGTGTGGTGCTACCATACTTTGCAACCATTACCATTGTAGAACAAAAAGGCTATCCGGTCAAGCAAAAATGGTATGAGTTTACAAACCTAAGTAGCGCGTTTCGAGGATGGTTTCGACGGCTTGAGAGTCGTGCGGATCGACGTGATAGCCTTTAGCATTGGGGCGAGAGCTGACGCAGGCTGCCAGATTGCCATCCACAAAATGTCCTGCCGCGCCATCATCAAAGGCATAACCGGGCATGATGCCGCCATTAGTGACTAATGTTTGAAAGGACGGGCGGCGGTTGACTTCGCCATCATAATGCGGTGTGCAACTGCCCGCGAGAAAACCGAGGCAAGATAAGGCTGTGAGTTTGCCGGGGATCGAATCGGTTAAGCCTTGCTCGAACCAGCAGATTGATCCGGCACTGATACCTGCCAAGATAACACCCTGCTCACCTGCACGGCGGAGAATGGCAGGCAATCCCCATTCGCGCCAGAGCGCTAGCATACTTTTGGTGTTGCCACCGCCGACATAGATGACATCCTGTGAGAGCAAAAAGCTCGCAATATCAGCGGTATGCGGTTGAAAGAGGGAGAGATGACTGGCCTGACAATCGAGTTGATTAAAGGCGTTGTAGAAGCGCAGTGTATAGTCCTGACTTTCGCCGCTAGCCTGCGCGAGAAAGCAAACCTTGGGATGCGATTTAGCCGTTTGAGCGATGACATAACGGTCGAGGGCGAGGTTATCCGGTTCCATCGAAAAGCCACCGCCGCCCATCGCGATAATATGTTGCATGTTGTTGTCCTCGTACAGATGAATGCGAGGAGATGGAGTGTAACACGATTTGGCTGCTAGTGATTAGGTTTTGGCTCATGCAAACCCGGAGGATAAAAGGTTTGGGGATGATCATCCCCTGTTGTGGTTTGTGCCATATAAGGCTTAGAATCTATAGGCCGCTAGCGCCTCTTAGCATCTAAAATGAGTGAAACAAATCCTAACTTGCCATTCTGATTGCGATGATCTGATCGCAATGAACGATAGATTACTCCGTCAGCAGGATCCCAATAATTGAAATGAAAGCGACCGTGCTCGTCAAAGTATTCCAACAAATCGACTGAAAATCCAGCGCTTTGAAACACATCGCAGAAAAGCCGATAATCATAAACAATTTTATGATCCGCCGCCGGATGGTCTTGTGGACCGGGGCCGCCCACCTGAACCATTTTCTGATACTCCGCATCGGGAAAATTCTTATCAGGAACGGCACATCGTAAATAACCCCCTAATTTTAGAAAATCATAGCAAAGCCGAGCGGCAGCACGAGCTTCTTCTTCCGTAAAATGTTCCCAAACATGTTCACAGAGTAAGGCATCAATGCGACGATTGCCAAAACTTCGTACCCAATCGTCGCGGTCTAGAAGATTTAACTGAGCCTTTTGAGTCGGAATCCATCCGGGATATATTTGCTCTCCCGCTCCCAAGATGATTTTTAAGGGCAGAGAGGGTGAAACATGGTTCACATCAATCATGACTTCTCCTCCATTACCCAGACCAGCGCGGGAGGGATGATGGTGATTTACTAATTAGCGTGGTATTTGGTCAGCGGCTGAGGCGTGCCTCAGCCCTACGAAAATTCACTCCATACCTGATGTTATTGATTACCACTTTAATATGTAAAAGACCATAATCCATCCCCTACAAAAGCAGGATGTCGGGTTTGGGGAGGTATTGCCTGTTCCTAGAAGTGGATTAGGAGCGGGTGTTGGCAGGGATAAGGCGGCCTGCGGCGTTCTTCATGCTGTTCATTTTGTCGCTGATGAGGCGCGGGAAGAGGGCGATGTAATCTTCGACGGGCCATGAGCGACCTTGCACAAGTGTGGCTTTGCGGGTAACGGCGCTGCGAAAATCATCAGCGGTATGACCAACGAATTGGGTTGTGCCGCGTCCGATGGCAGCGAGTGAATGTCCATCACTGTTGCCGACAATCGGCATCTTGAGTTTGGCAGCCATGCGACGTGCCAAAACATTATTGCCGGGGGTAACGGCTCCGGCGTTGTGCACCTCGATAGCATCAATGCCCGCTTCGCTGACAATCTCCGGATTACGCAGGTAGCGGTAGCAGGCATCGGCACAAACGACGACTTCGAAGGGATGTGCCAAAATCGCCATACCGCCCTGATCGTGAATAGCGGTGACGGTTTCTTTGAGTGACATTCCGCGCGCAATGGGGCGTGTGACCCACAAGGCGAGTACGTGTCCCTCGGCGCTGCTGACTTCGACAGCGGGAATGATGTCGAAGGGATAATCCTTACGGTGTTCGTAAGCCCAAAGGCTGGAGTCCATCACGTCATGGTCGGTGATGGCGATAACATTCAATGTACCCATACGGGTGATGTGGTTGAGAACTTCTTTGACGGTCGCAAAGCCATCGCTGGCGGTTGTGTGCATGTGTATATCGGCGAAACCCATCAGATTGTTCCTTCTCTCACAAAACGGAAGTGACAATTGATAGCATAGGGAGTGTGCCTAAACGTGGCCTATCAGGGGTTTGTTAGGTGGGGAAGAGAAAGACAAATCGCCAAATACCCCTAACCCCAACCCTTTCCCCGTAGTAACAGGGCAAGGGAGCAATACAGTCGTGTGGTTGAGCTGCATGGGAGAATAACGTGATATTATGGGTGAGTATTATTGAGCAATAAGTGAGTCGGTGGTTGCCTCGCCGCAGCAAGTAATGACCAAAGGTTAGATTGAATGAGTTGAGTCAGTGGTTACGCCGCCAGAGGCTAAAGCCGTCCGGCTCCATTTTCCGACGGGAAGCAGGCTAAAGCCCGCTCTGACCCGTCGGGACACACCTCAGGTTACCAAGATTAGCCTTCTAAAATTGATCAATACAAAATGTCAGATAAACCAACAAGATTACAGGCTTTTTACGAGACAGAGCAATAAGAAACTAAAATTATTCCTCGTCAAAATAGTCCAAGTCAATTCGTTTAACGGTGTAGGTAACCATTTCAGCAACACCTACCCCGTAGTCAATCATGAATTGAGCCAGTTGCTCACCGTCTATCAGGACGATTTTCTTTTCTATTCGTCCAACATAATCTAGTGCATCTCTTGAAAATGACGATGTTGTAATCATGACACCTTTTTTGGCTCGAAAGCCTTCCAAACTTCCTGCAAAGGCTTGAACAACAGGACGACCCACTGTGGCTTCCCAACGTTTTGCCTGAATATATACAACATCTAATCCGAGGCGATCTTCATTGATGATGCCATCAACGCCACCATCTCCACTTTGACCTATAGCTCGACCCGCGTCATTTCTTGAACCGCCGTAACCCATACGAACAAGAAGATCAACAACAAGCCGTTCAAAAAAGCGAGGCGAACACGACATAATACGTTCGAGAATTTCTTGTACTAATTTGTTCCGTAAACTTTGATGGCTGGCTTCTAGGATTTCCTCTGGAGTTTGGGTTGTTTCTGGCTCGGTTTCTTCTACTGCTGTCTCTGTTTTGCTCGTTCGGTTTTTGAATTCTAGAAACTCTGGAAATTGTTGCAAAAAGTTTTGATCTATGCGGCTCGGATTACTTTCTAATACGCTAAAACCTCGCTCAGTAACACGGAATTTGCCTCGTCCTGTATTCTGTAGCAATCCTGCTTGTTTGAGATAAGAGCGTGCCCAGTGAACACGATTATCGAATCTAAATTGCCTTCCGCTTGGAAGTAACTCACTTCGATCTTCCGCAGTAAGATGAAAACTGTCTGCTAGAATTTGAACCACATCCGTAATAGTGTGTTCATTTCCATCGCGTGCTACTTGCAAAACAGGAAGCATCAATGTTTGATAATCTGGTACTGACATTACCAATATCCATTTCTGTTCGACTATGAAAACTATTTGAAGTAATCTAAATTTATATTAACCAATTGTAATCCCATATATACGATATTTAAGTGCTAAAATACGCGCTGAATAAATCTAAGGACTAAAACATATGTCACTCTACCCTTTTCTACTGAATCCGGCGCTGCACGTTAAAGTGTGGGGTGGGCGCAAACTTGAGACGATTATGGGCAAGCAACTACCAACCGACGAACCTTACGGCGAATCGTGGGAGATGCACGATACGGCCAAAGTTGCCAACGGTGCGGAGGCTGGACGTACACTCGGTGATTTGCTGAAGCAATACGGTCATGATCTGGTGGGCAAGAAAAATAACCCTGCCGAGGGTTTCCCGCTGCTGGCGAAAATCCTTGATCCGTCTGATTGGCTGTCGGTGCAGGTGCATCCGAACGATGAACAGGCTAAGGAATTAGAAGGTGATCCGCGCGGCAAAACCGAGGCGTGGTATGTGTTGTATGCCGAACCGGGAGCCAAACTGGTCAAAGCGGTGCAGCCGGGAACGACACGCGAGGCGATGGCACAGGCGATCCGCGACAATACACTGGAAAAACTGCTGGTTTATGACACGGTGGTGGTGGGTGATGTGCTGTTGAACAATGCAGGCGGCATCCACGCGCTGGGGCCGGGGATTATGATCTATGAGATTCAACAGTCGTCGGATGTGACGTATCGACTGTACGATTGGGGACGGATGGGTCTGGATGGCAAGCCGCGTGAACTACACATCGAAAAGGGTGTGAAGGTATCGAATTTGGATGTGATCCCACCGATTACGCATACGGCAGACGACAAAATGCCGGTGGTGGATGTGGTGCAATGTCCGTATTTTGTGACGCTGCTACATCAACTCAATCCGCGCAACGGCACACGAATCACACTGGATACGCAGGGCGAACAGTTCCATATCCTGACGTGTGTCGATGGGAATGGCACGGTGAGCGCGGGTGATACGAGCGTGGATTTCAAGTTGGGGCAAACAGTATTAATCCCCGCGAATCAGGGCCAATACACATTGTCCGGCACAACGCGAGTGCTGCGCTCGTTCCAGCCATAATCTGAGGATTAACCCCCTCTCCCCAACCCCTCTACTCCGAACTCAAGGGAGAGGGGCTTAGAAATACACTGCTTTTGCAAGAAGGCTGTATTAATGTGGGTGATAAAAGATCAAAATGCAAAGTTGCAGTGATTAGTAAGGAAACGCAGTGTGAGAACGTATGCGGTGATTTATAACGTGGGGCGCGGCTGGCAGATGGGTAAGCCGATTGAGGAACAAGCGTTGGCGGGACATTATGACTTCCTGCAATATCTGTTCCAACAAGGCATCCTGATTGAAGGTGGTCCGTTTCTGGACGACTCCGGCGGATTGGCGCTGATCCGTGCTGAGGATATTGACGCGGCATGGGAAATCGTGGAGCAAGATCCAGCAGTGGTTAATGAGGTGTTTGTGCCAGAAGTCCATCCATGGTTTCAGGGCAATTGGGGAGGCCAATGAGCATGAGTCAACTTGCCATTTTGACGAATGACACACAATCCGGTGATGTTTATGAAACGGTTTACGGTCAATCCGCGCCGATTAATAAAGTTGAGGTTGAGGGAAATACCCTGCTGGTGTGCAGCCCAACGAGTGCCGATCCTCGTGCGACGGTGCTGGCGCTCAAAGACAACGGCGCGACTCATCTTTGGCTATGCGAATCGGTGGGATCGCTTTCGCCACTGCTGGAAGTGGGCGATTGGGTAGTGGCTGATGATTATATTGATGGCACACGCGGACAGCACTACACCTATTTCAGCGATAAAGCCGGTGGTTATGTGCAGCAAGTTCCGGCATTTGATGTGCAGAGTCGGGAGGGGTTAATAGGAGCTTATTATCCCCTCCCCCTAACCCCCTCCCCACTTCGTGTAGAGGGGGAAAAAAGCGGCGGCAGATTATTCAAGCGCGGCGTATATGTATGCGTGAGTAATACGCGATTTGAAACGCCTGCTGAGGCCACATTCTGGGGGAGGGCTGGCGGGCATGTGGTGGGGCGATACCTGAGTCCGTATCTGACATTGGCGCGAGAACTGGAATTGGCGGTGGCAGTGCTGGCACATGTGACGCGCGAAGGTGGACAGACGGGCGAAAGTGCGAAGTTTGACACTTATCTGCCGATTGTGCGGCAGGCATGGGCAAGCATGCAGACGCAATGACGTAATTACAAACGGCTGAGGCACGCCTCAGCCCTACATGTCAACCGATTACCCTCTAAATCAACAGCCTGACGATTGGAGCTGCGTGCTGTGAAAATCATTTTCTTCAATATTCCAGCGCAGGGGCATATTAATCCAACACTGCCGATTATCCGTGAGATGGTGCAGCGGGGTGAACAAGTTATCTGCGTCAACACGGAACAGATGCGGGCAGTACATGAAGCGACTGGCGCACAGTTCGAAGCCTATCCTCCCCTTCAGGCGATTGATACGCTTATCAATAATTCGGATGGTAATCTGGCGGATAACGCGCTGGAGTTGGTGAAAATCGCCGAGCAGATCATGCCGTGGGTGTTGGGTTTATTAGCGCGTGAAAAGCCTGACTACGTGATTTTTGATTCGTTGGCTTCGTGGGCGAAGCAAGCCACTGAGAAGTTAGGCATTCGAGCGGCAGGTTCGATCAGTACATTTGTCCTTGCACCGGGAGCGATGCCACCTGTGCCGCTTATGTCGATGTTGAGTATGGTGGGCAGTATCATCCCGCGACTACCAGAATATTGGCGCGTGGCAGGACGCATGAAACGGGATTTTGGCGTGAAAGGTGTGGGAGTAGCGGGCGCATTAAGCAGCAGCGGCGAAATCAATGTTGTGTATACGTCAGCCCTATTTCAACCGGGCAGCGACAAGTTGGGCAGTCGGTTCAAGTTCGTTGGGCCATCACTAGCGGAGCGTCCATCATCAGATGATTTTCCATTTGAGGCGATTACGCGGAGTCCTGTGATTTATATCTCGCTGGGGACAATCAACAATGATAATTTGAATTTTTACCGCCAATGTTTTGAGGCCTTTGGCAGTTATGATGCCCAATTTATTTTATCGGTAGGCAAGCGCACGGATATTCAAGCGTTGGGGGCGATTCCGGCGAACTTCATCGTCAAGAACTTTGTGCCACAGCTTGTGGTTTTACAGCGTTCTGATTTGTTCATCACGCACGGCGGTATGAACAGCGTCCACGAAGGACTGTACTATAATGTGCCGCTGGTGGTGATTCCGCAGCAGTTCGAGCAGTCAATTGTGGCGCAGCAAGTCGTCAAACACGGCGCTGGTGTGACACTGGCTGATAAGCCTCCGTTCGGGCAAGTGACGGCAGCGGATATGCGAACGGCTGTGGACATGGTGATGAAGTCACGGGCGCAATATCATGAGAAGGCGGTTTTGTTGGGCGAGTCACTGCGGGCAGCAGGCGGATACCAACGGGCAGCAGACGAATTGATCAGGTTTGGACGAGGGAAGTAATACCCCAGATATAATTTTGCAAGTTAAGGTGGTAATTAATCAGCGGAAAAGGCGTGCCTTTTCCCTACAATAATGTATTCTAAATTGGATAAGGTTATTCGATCTATTAAGGAACTTATCTTGGAACTCTCGACACGGAATCTGGTTTTGGATGCAGATAGCGGCGTTGATATGCAGATGCATACGACCAACAGCGATGGAACATGGTCGCCGGAGCAGATGGTGGATTATCTGAAGACGGAACAGTTCGGGGTAGTTGCTATCACTGACCATGATCGCGTGGATCAAACGGCGGTGATACAACAAATGGCGATTGAGAAAGGGCTGCCGATATTAGTGGCGGCAGAGTTCAGCACCCATTGGCGCGGTCACTCGGTTGATACACTGTGCTTCGGGTTTGATCCCGAAAATGAAACGCTCAAGGCGCTGGCAGCAAATGTATTGGCACGCCAGCAAGCAAACAGCCGACAAGTTTACGATTACCTCCTCAAGCAAGGTTACCAGTTTGAAGGCGACTCTGATGCGCTTGAATCCATATTGAAGCGACCTTCAGCGGGGCAGCCTTTCGCACTCGCTGATTTGCTCACGGCTCATACGTCAATGGATGGAACAACGGCGTGGAAGATGATCCAAGATGGCGGGATGGCTTTTACGACGACTCCGATTGCAGCAGTGGTCGACGCGATACATGGCAGCGGTGGAATCTGCATCATCGCCCATCCGGGACGCGGCGAGTTTTGGCCTAGATTTACGCCACAGTTATTGGATGATATTCGTAGTGATGCACCGTTGGACGGCTTTGAGGTATATTATCCGCTGCATTCAAATGAGCAAACGATGATGTTCTTGGAGTATGCAGAGAAGTATGATTTATTGACCAGTTCCGGTTCGGATTCACATGGCAGGAATCGGAATCCGATTAAGTATCCGGCGAAAAACAGCCGCAAGTTATTGGAGCGGCTCGGTGTGCAAGTTCGCGCGTAGGAAGAAAGAGAAATCGCCAAGTGACGATGAACAACAATCACATCTTGAGATGAAAATAGTTTGCCTAGAACCCCCACCCCGACCCTCCCGCAAGCGATGGAGGGAGCAATGCAGTGATGTTATTCACAGAAATAAGAAGCGGCTGCACCTAAAAGCGGTTGGAGGCGAGTTGGATACATGGTGAAGCGCGAGTTTTCGCCAATGATATTGGCTATCTGGATGGTGACAGGCGCTTCCCACAATTGGTGCAATGTCATGGGGCATTGGATATAGCTGACAACATCAAAATGTAAATCAGGATAAGCCGCCGCATAGGTAAAAGTCGGGCGATCCCGGTCGTTGATACCACCACTCATATAACCCACTGTGGGCTGACCTAATTCAATCAGCAAGATCGCCAGCGGGATTCGGGTATTCATGCTTCCGAAGGTAACCACTAAGCCGCTTTTTTTGTCATACAGCAAACTGGCATCCGTACCCGTGAGCATCAAAGGCCGCTGATTACTCCAACGCCAACGGAGCAATGCCAAACTAGGATCATCTGGTGGTTGATTGGAATCAGATAGCGGTTCAATCCATGATGCAACAAGCTGTTGATTTTCGAGTAAATCACGTGCTTCAGCGGCAGTGGTAATCCCCGGTTGAATACCTATTAAACAGGGCGCTAAACAATCTGTGGGTTTTAGCAGAGCGGATAAGCCACCATCATCAAAGGGCTGGGAGTGAATAAGCATAACCAAGCTGGCAAACAGCAGAAACACAATCATCAGAAACCGAAAGATCAATATCGGAAAATCCAGACGATTACTCAAATTAGCACTCCACTCCCGGCACATGAGTGCGATCACTGCGGCTCATCGTCAGGCGAAATTGGATGGTAATCGGCTTGATCCACACATGATCACTGCGGGTTGGACAGAGAATATCTGACCAGACTGATATGCCTTGATCGGGATAAAACCACGCCATGTAAACTTCATTATGCATGCCTGTGTCACCGGTTGCGGTGTAGGCGCTCGTCCCTAAGGTGAGATAAGCGTCACCGCTGGCAACCTGTGTATAAACATGGAGCAAATCCACAATCTGTACTCCATTTTGGCGAGTGGTCACCAAACTGCTCTGACGTTTGCCTAACAAGGGTGATGCCTGTTTATTCCATGACCAGACTGCCCCACCCCCATAATCCGACTCGACATAGGCAATCGTTTCGGGCTGTACCCATTGACTGTTTCGCAGCAGGTTTATGGCATCGGTGGCGGTGGTGATGCCGGGCCGGATGCCAAGGAAACAGGGAGCGGGGCAACCGTCGCCCAATAGGATTTGGCGAGTGGCGTGGTCATCATAGGGTTGTGCGCGAATGAGTAGAGGTGCTATTGCCAACAAGATAAATAGTGGAAACGTGATACGCAGGTAGAGCCGAAGCATGGAATGTCTAGAACCTCCACACCTAACAGACTGCACTCATCACTATTTATTGTAACGGGTTCTACACCAGCTCACACAACAACAATTTTTAACCACTGGATAAGAGAAAAAGGGAAACTTATCGAGTGGGAAGAAAAGCTCAGCAGTTCTTGGGTTTAAAACGTCACGGGCAGGGTTTCCAGCCTACGAAAGGTTAAGCCTGAACGCCAGCGCAGGGATTCAATTGGCACATCCAAACGAAGATTCGGCATCCGCGCGAGCAGTGTATTAAACGCGATATGCCCCTCAAGGCGAGCTAGCGGCGCACCCATACAATAATGAACTCCCTGCCCGAATGAGAGATGTTTATTATTCTCGCGTGTCACATCGAGTGTTTCGGGATTCTCAAACTGGGACGGATCACGGTTAGCCGAGGCAATCACCGCCCTGACATGCCCACCTCTGGGAATAGTGACACCCTCAATCGTAATATCCTCACAGGCATAACGATCAGTAGCAGTCTCAATAGGTGGATAATAGCGCAAAAGTTCCTCTGTAGCGGATTTAATCAGCGTCGGATTCTGGCGCAGAAGATCAAACTGATCTGGATATTCGAGCAAAGCCAGCGTGCCGCTGCTGATAAGGCTGACAGCCGTTTCGTGGCCTGCAACCAACAGCAGGATGACCATGCCTTGCAGTTCTTCATCGCTCAGCATTTCCCCATTTTCATCAGCCTGTGCCAACGCACTGATTAGATCGTCTTGCGGATCGACTCGCCGCATGGTACACAGCTTCCGAATATAGTTGAGAAATCCGATAAATGACGAAAATTTACCCAACCGCTGAAGGGGCCGGGATACAGACGACATAAGACTCTTTTTCCAACGATGAATTTTAGCAATATCCTCTGAAGGCACGCCCAGCACTTCGCAGATGGTAATCAGCGGGATGGGCAGTGCGTAATGCTCAATCAGGTCAAAGTGTCGGTTTTTGGCAGCCGCATCCAGCAGTTCATCGGCGAGTTGTTGAGTGCGCAGGCGCATCTGCTCTACCCTAGCCGGTGTGAAAACTTTATGAACCAGTCCACGCAGACGGGTGTGATCGGGCGCATCTGATGTGAGCATATTATGATCCATGATGCGAGAGAAACCTGACAGCCAACCCGCTTTAGGAATTTGGTCGGGCGGCAAGGCGTTTTTGAGATCTTTGACGAAGCGTTCATCTTTAAGCACGGATGCCACATCACCATAGCGGGTGATGATCCAGAGAGGATCGTTCGGAGGTCTGTTCATGGTCATGCGATATACAGGGGCTTCGGCGCGTAGTTGGGCATAAAAAGGGAACGGGTTGGCTTTAAACTGTGGACTAGCCAGATTAACGGATTCGATAAAGCTGTTCACTGCCATGAGCATTCCCTTGTGGTTTATCGGGTATAAAAGTGTTTAATTTATATGATCTACGCAGGTTAAAATGACGCTGTTAGACTATGGTTGTTTTTTCAAATTGTCAAGCAGTTGAAGACAAAGGTAAAAAACCAAGTCAATACCCCTAACCCCAGTCCCCACGTCGGCTACTTCGCAGGCTCATTCCGCCGCCAGTCCGTAGTAACAGGTCAAGGGAGCATTCGGTAGTGGGCTATTTTCAGAGTAGACACAAATAACACAGAGGAAAGGCCGTTAGCAGACTTGGTTCATGGCTTTCATGTGGGATATGCCTCGCGAATCTTTGCTGAGGGCCATTGTGATGGGTGCTTGCCACAATCGCCAATACGTCACCGGACAGGGAACGCTCATGCTGAGGTGCATCATCTGCTGACTGTAAAAGGCTTCGACGTAAGCACTGTTCAAGCCCTGCAAAGCACCGGATTCTTGAAGCGGCCACTCGCCTAATACAAGCACCGCGTTACCTGCCTCAATACGGGTATGTAAAACGATATTCTGGACAATCTGCTCTCCGGTAACAGGTTTGAAGGCCACATAAATGGCGTTTTCGCCGCCATCTAAAATGGCAGGCTGTTTACCGTTCCACTTCCAATTTATGGCGATTGTACAGCAACCTGCGTCAATATGGCTGCTAATCTCACCGACCCAAGGATTGGCTGTCAGTAAAGCATAGGCATCCTTGACACGCGTCACACCCGGTTGAATGCCCATGAAACATGGGGAGTTGCAATCCGTAGGCAGTAGAATCGCACGTATAGTATGATCATCATATATCTGTGTGTGAATGAGTGCTATCAAAGTGCCGAACAGAACTAATAAAACCACAGTGGGAAACACAAGCAGTCGTGTCATAGGATACTCGACAACCCTATCTGATGGCATCGAAGTTAATCTAGGTTATCATAACAACTTATCCATATAATCTTAGGATAAAATATGTCGGGTAACTACCATATTGTCAATGTTGAAGGCGCGATTGTACGGGATGGTTACTATTTGCTGGTTGTTCGCGGATCAGGCGAAACCCATGCCGCTGGTTTGTTGAGTCTGGTTGGCGGTAAGGTAGAGGAAGCCGGCAACACGACCAATATTCTGGAAGATACGCTGCGGCGTGAAATTCGGGAAGAAATTGGTGTCGAAGTCAGTGATATGATTTACGTCCAAAGCACGTCATTCGTTAGCGATGACAATGAGGCTGTGGTCGACGTGATTTTTCTGTGCCGATGGTTGGATGGTGAACCCACGATTCTCGAACCGGAAGAGGTGGCGGACATTCGTTGGATGACAGCTAACGAAATCCTAACCAACCCGGATATGCCCGATTGGACACAAAATAGTGTGCGTCGTGCCGAGAAAATGCGTAATATGCTCGGTTGGTAATTTTCGTGAACCAGCCTTACCCCTAAATCCCCTTGTATTTTAGAAGTGTGGTTAAAATAAAGGCAGTGGTGTAACTTCGAATCCTCTGAAGCCAAGCGCGTGGCGGCGATAGCGCCATGTACCACACACCAAGCGCGGGTTCATGGTGTTCCCCAAATTCGCATTGGATAAGAGACGAAAGATTGTACGGTTTGCACAGCACAAGCAAATTTTAACCACTTGTGGAAAGCAGCCAGCCTCACTATACTTTTTGTCACTCGCTTAAACGTTTAAATAGTCTCTTGTAAATATTGCTTTGGAGAAAGATTATGAGACGACAACTCTGGAACTTAGAAGAATTCCCCTTTCATCCTGAAAAACTTAACCACAACGAAACGTTAATGACCATCGGTAATGGGTATCTCGCCACGCGCGGTTCGTTCGAAGAAGGTTATGAAGGTGAGAGTGTGACCACAATGGTGCATGGCATTTTTGATCATGCAGAGGGCATGCTCGTGCCGGAACTGGTGAACGCGCCGAACTGGCTGCCAATCAAGGTGACAGTCGATGGTACACCCTTCCAACTCATTAATCAGAACGAGATGGATCTCACTCCAAAAAATGGGGCGCTAATCGGTTACCGGCGCAACCTGAATTTGCAGACAGCGGTGCTGACGCGTGAGGCATTGTTTAGAGCAGAGTCGGGTGCGATTGTGCGGCTGGTGTTCGAGCGATTCGCGAGTCTTGCCAACGAGCATATTCTGGCGCAACGATTACAAATTATTGCAGTGGATGGCAATCCAGAAATTACGATTGAGGCTTATATCGACCACGCCGTGACTAACATGGGCGCGCAACACTGGGGAAACATCGAAACGGCGCACACTAACAACACGCTGAGTGTGGGTGCGACCACCATTCAATCGGGTTATGGGATTGGGATGGCTTCGGCGCTGATTTCGGAATACGCGGTGGAAACGATTGTGGATACGACAAATAAGCGTCCAGTGATGCGGACGACATTCACCTTGCCACGCGAAGCCAGTACGACACTTTATAAATTTACAACGATTTACACCAGCCGAGGTTTAGGTGAACCTGTACAAGCGGCTCAAACGAAATTGAGTGAAGCGGTGGCAACAGGGTACGATGCACTGATGCAGTTACAGCGTGACGAGTGGGCCATCTATTGGGACAGCAGCGATGTACAGATTGAGGGCGACGAGGCGGCACAATTTGCGATTCGTTTCGTGATGTATCAAATCCTGATATGTGCGCCGAGACACGATGATGATGTGAATATCGGGGCGAAGACGCTTTCAGGTTTCGGCTATAAGGGGCACGTATTCTGGGATACCGAGCTGTTTATTCTGCCTCCAATGAGCCTGACACAGCCGAAGATGGCACGTAATCTGTTGATGTACCGTTATCACCGACTATTAGGCGCACGAAACAAGGCAAAGGCTAACGGTTATGAAGGCGCGATGTATCCGTGGGAAAGTACCGATACCGGCGAAGAGACAACACCCCAATGGAGTGATCCTCAACCGGACGGCTCACGCATCCGGATTTGGACGGGCGACAGTGAACAACATATTTCGACGGACATCAGCTACGGTGTGCTTCAATATTGGCGCTGGTCGGGTGATGATGAATTCTTGAAGCAGTTCGGCGCGGAAATCGTGCTGGATACGGCGGTGTTCTGGGGCAGCCGAGTCGAGGCCAAGAACGGGCGCTATGAACTGAGCCAGCAAATTGGGCCGGATGAATACCACGAGAATATTGATAACAGTGTGTTCACGAACCGGATGGTGGTGTGGCATCTGGAACAGGCGATTAACTTGCTCCTGTGGCTGGAGGGCAACTCACCGGAAGATCATGACCGACTGGTAAAGCTGTTGGATTTGAACGCGGAACGACAGGCCAAATGGAAGAACATTATCCACAAGATGTATATTCCATTTGACGAGGAGAAGCAGATTCATATCCAGTTCCCGGGATTCTTCGAGATGGAATATGTGCCGGTTCCCCATTATGAGCCGCGTACCGCCAGCGTTCAGGCGATCATCGGTCACCATCGGACGATCCAGACGCAGGTGATTAAGCAGGCGGATGTGGTGATGTTGATGGCCCTGTTAGGCGATGAACTGGCAGCGCACAAGGTACTGATTAACAACTGGAACACGTACTATCCGCGTACTGATCATGGGTCCTCGCTCAGTCCGGCGATCCACGCGTGGGTGGCGGCACGGTTGGGCTTGGACGAAGTGGCAGAAGAGATGTTTGAACACGCAGCCGAGATCGACCTGAAGGACAACAAGGGCAACGTGAAGGACGGTATTCACGGTGCGGCAAGCGGCGGGTTGTGGCAGGCGTTGGTGCTGGGCTTCTGCGGGCTGCACCTCGATGAAACAGGCGAACCAGTGGTTGAACCGCGTTTACCTGCCCATTGGAAATCGGTTTCCTTTAACATTTATTATCACGGTGAGAAGCGGCACTTCAGGGTGACGTAGCCCTCTTACCCCCTCACCAAACCTCTCCCCCAAAACACAGGGGAGAGGCTTTAATTCCATTTGCAAAATTGGCACAAATTGCACTATAGTCCGCTGAAATGACTGGCGGGAAGTTCGCGTACAGCCGCTGAATTGACACTTTTGTCCGGCGGCTGTTTCGGTTGATGCCGCTGAGTGCAGCGGATGGCTCGGCTGTGTCCGCCGCGTGCATATTCGGGTACTGCCGCAGCGGGTGGACGGGAGCGATCCGCCGAAACTGCAAAAGAGATGCAAACCCCCTCCTTAATCCTCCCCCGCATCCACAGGAGGCTTCGCACAGCGATGGAGGGAACCGATACCACGAATGGTTATTTTCGCTGCACTTACTTTGAACTACTGAGAAAAGCAGAGGAATACAGAGCGTTCGTTAAAAGTCGTTTCAAAGTTTTGTATACCCTCCAAGTTTGGCATTGGCGGCGGTTGAAATGATGCTGTTGATGTTGTTGTTGCAGTTGAGAAAGTCAGTTTTCATTCTCGATTGCTGCATTTTTAAGTTGCAGGGCGCAAAGCCTTGCGCCCCTACAACACAGTGTAACGGATACGAGAAGCGAATGGGTTACATTTTGGAAGAACATTTTGTAACTGTTTGGCGGGGTTGGCGCTAACTTTGCAGGCGAGGATTTGGCGAAGTGGGTTGGTGCATGGTTGGAAATTGGTAGCGAAGGTTTGTGGATTCAAACGGATGATGTAAGGTTAGAGTCCATTTACGACGATAAAATTATTTATAATTCCCGATGATGTGATTGATGTTGTCGCAGTAATTAGCGTTGAGATTGTTGCTGTAGAGGTTCATCGGGAGAGGTATAAAGTACACCTTATATTTATTTGTTGACATAACAGGTTTGTGATTACAGGGTACAAAACTTGCCCCTCGACGGCAGATGATATATGTTTACACATGATGTATCATTATTACAATTTAACTTACAAGTGGGGTTTGCAATGTCATCCGAAATCGCTACCGTTTTAACCCTTATCAGTGGAATAAGTTGGACGCTGGTCTACATTGAACTGATCCGGCGCGGCTTTAAGGATAAGTCTTATGGAATGCCATTGTTTGCACTAACGTTTAACCTCGCGTGGGAGTTTCTATTTTCAGCGGTTTTTAGAGAAAATGATGCGGTGACCGTCCAAACCTACATCAACTTCATCTGGTGCGGATTCGACCTTGTGATTGCATACACTTATTTCCGATATGGTCGTAAAGATTTTGCGCAGCATGAGGATGTCAAGTGGTTTATCCCGTGGTCGTTAGCGGCATTTGCTATCAGTTTTGGGATCATCTATGTGAGCGCGGTGGAGTTTGGGTCACATTGGGGGCCAATTTACACGGCATTTGCCCAAAATCTGATGATGTCGGTGTTGTTCATCGGCCTATTGACCAAACGCAAGAACGTGGACGGACAATCGATTTATGCGGCGCTGCTGAAGTGGCTGGGTACTGCCGCGCCGACGATCCTGTTCTATGGGCGAACCGGCAGCCAGTTGGTTTTGATTCTGGGTATCGGCTGCTTTATCTACGACGCGTTGTATACGTATCTGCTCTACCGGAAGTTCCAAGAATTGGGGCTGAATCCATTCACACGGAAGCCAGTGGGGATAGTAACAACATCGGCGGTTTCGTCGGTAACGGGACGGTAAATTTGCATATATGGAAAGGTCTGAGACCGGATTGAAATCCTCACCCCTAAATCCCCTCTCCATTGCATGGCAGAGGGGACTTTAAAACTATTGTAAACCGTACTGAAAATTAGGTAGAAACGGCACATACTACATCTGTGATTTCA
Organism: Aggregatilineales bacterium; assembly: GCA_038251275.1. Taxonomy (GTDB): domain Bacteria; phylum Chloroflexota; class Anaerolineae; order Aggregatilineales; family Phototrophicaceae; genus CFX2. The sequence continues at coordinate 5,616 of JBBSBM010000115.1, read as the reverse complement.
TACGTTGGGCGAGGAAGTGGACAGCCGCCATGATAGACACCATGGGATTAACACCACTGGCTGTGGGAAGAACGCTGCCATCGGCGACATAGAGGTTGCGGACTTCATAGGTTTGTCCTGATGGGTCGAGCGCACCTGTGGCACTATCGCCACCGATGCGGCAGGAGGACATCTGGTGAGCACTGAACATGGAGTAAGCGTTGGTATGTAGGCCGCGTGCTTCAACCTGAGTTAGGTAGTCGTCGAGGCTGCCACCATCAGCGGGACGATAAATCATCTGACGGTTGTGCGGACTTGAGACCTCTTTCGATCCGGCAGCGATATGCACCCTAAGCGATTCAATTAGGCCTTTGAGCATATGGGCAGCATCAAAGGGATGGAGTTTATAGTGCAATACGGGTTCACCTCGTGTGTTGAGGGTGATATGTCCGCCATGAAGATCACGGGTGAGGGCGATGATGTTGGTCATGTTGGGTAAATTGCTCATCATACGCTTGTGGGATGCGCCTGATTCCCAAGGGAAAGTAGCAGCGGCGAGGCCGGGATGCACAGGCGCGGTTTCAAGTCGGACACCATAACCGTGTCCATCAAGGTTGGCAAATTGGCTGCTAATGCGTGTCATGGGTGGTCCCTGCCAACCGAGAACCGGTTCATCGAAGAGGCCGTAAGTCACCGTGACCGGATGCAGATGGAGGTTTGAGCCGATGTTGACGTTGCTGAGGCCAGAACGCATCAACAGCGCGGGGGTATGGATTGATCCAGCGGCGACCACCACAAATTTGGATTTGATGATGACCGTGTACAGGATGCCATCCGCAGATTGAACGCACAGTTCCGCGCCAACGGCAGTGCCCCGTTTGATGTGGATGCGATTGACACGGGCATTAACGAGGATGCACGTACCCTGTTGGTAGGCATCCTGTAAATAGGTTTTGAGTGTGCCCTGTTTGGCACCAAAAGGACAGCCGAAGTTGCAAAACCCACATTCCTCACAGCCTTTAACGTTGCGCGGAATGGTGGTCATATTGTAGCCGAGGGCTTGGCAGCCTTTTTCCAAGGCGGCATTGTTGGGGTTGACCGGTGAGGCCTCAGCGCCAACATTCATCCGTTTGAGGACAGCATCTAAACTGTGCTGAAAATCCACACTGGATGCACCTGTGAAGCCATACTCATGTTCCCATTCGTAGAGTACATCTTCAGGCGTACGAAGGGAGGCCGCCCAATTAATGGTCGTGCCACCACCGAGGGTACTGCCGGCTAGGACACTCATGCTGAGGTCACTAGTGGTGAGCAAGCCCCGTTTTTCGAAAAGTGATTGACTGGCGATTTCACCTGCGCCCAATTGATGGTCAGCATGATAAGCACCCTTCTCAACCACAATGACATCTTTGCCTGCCGCGCTGAGTTCAGCGGCAACCACTCCACCACCTGCACCTGATCCGATAACGAGTACATCACAGTAGAGGGTGGTCGGGGCGGTTATCGTCAACGGCTTGATGGGATTAGGCAATGGTTCGGTTCGCGGTGGCTGGTCAGGGTAATCAAAGCTCGACCACGCCGGATTGGGTTCGTTATTGGGCGTGGATGCATAGAACAGAAATAGTGCCAAGCGCTTGATACTCTGGAAAACCTGCCGCGCGGGCGCGATGTCGCTATTACCCCAACTGCGTAATGCATCGGTGCGGTCATCAAGCGACATGTCAGAGAAAGCTTGTAACTTGCCAATGGCGATACGATTGAAAAGTGGACTTTCAAAGAGATTCAGCACAATCTGAAGTTGAGCGCGGTCACTAGCTTCGGTAATTTGTTCGATACCGTCTTCCAACAAATCAGCCAAATGCATCTGAGTCGCATTTAACCCAAAAAGATGCGAATCATCCCCGTTTTGGGGAACTAGCTCAGGAACGAGGGTGTCACAAATGAGGGTGAGAGTCTGCTTTTGGGAAGAGGTTAAAAAGGACATGAGGTCTGAAGTCTTTAGCTTTTGCTCAATAGTCGTTAGTCATTCATTATGGAGTATAACCAATTTAACCCACTCACCCAAGCCCTCTCCCTTGATTTCGGGGGAGAGGGCTTAAAGTAATGCTTAATATATCGATAGAAGGATGATCAGCGTGGGGGCGGAAGGCCCAGCGCATCGGCAAGCGCTTGAGCCGTGATGCCCAGTTTGGCGGCAGCGGCTTTTAAGTTCGGTGGTGGCGCGCTGAGGGCATCACGCAGCGCTTGCTCTGTAATGCCAAGTTTGGCAGCAGCAGCGGCTAAATTGGAACGACCACCCTGTCCTTGCTGACCGTTCGGCGGTTGACTTTGCCCATTTTGGTTTTGAGGCGGCTGATTTTGTTGTCCCTGCCCCGGTTGTTGACCTTGACCGGACAAGCTTATTGGTGTGCCGCGATAGCAGCCAAGTGTATAGGGATATTCGTAGGTGGCGACATAGTGATACATGACCACTTGCTGACCGTCCCATTCGATTTCGCTAGTGGTTCCGTGACATTCATCGAGATCAGCATTAGTCAAAATTGTGCCGTCCGCAGCGCGTGAGCCGTAAATGCCGAAACCATCCAAGGCATAACCCATCAAGGCCGATTGACCGGATTCGGTATCGGGAATACAGGTGCTGAGGCTGTGGTAATGGTAAGCACCGCTGCGCTCCGGATGACCTTGACAACTGTCCTGCGTTTCATGGGCAAGCGCATCGCGATTTTCGGCATCCAACGCATTAAAAATGACACTGCCACTGAGAGTCACGCCGATGGCTCCACCTGACAAGCAAGTTGGTTGATTACTGGCGACAGGCATAGCAGGCAAATCTGCGATGTAAATTTGGGCGCTGATGGAATTGGGATTGCGGTCGTACTGGTAAGCATTGTCGGTGGAGGCAATCGGATATGTGCCTGTTGGATGATCAGGGAGATCGTTCGTCGTGATGTTGCGAGCTTGACCATCAAGAGTAATTTTTAACGCGTGTTCAGGCCACTCGACCGCACCATCAACCGTTGCTTTGGCAGTAAAGTCAAATGTGCCATCGCTGTGTATCCAAGGGCCATCAGCCTGTGCTCCACCGCCGCTCATCGTTTGACATGCGAAAACGTAACCGATTTGTGGTGCAGTGGTACTAACCTTGCCATCGCCAATGGGAAGATGGGTGAGGTCCGGCAAATTAACCGCCAAGACTTGAAAAACATGCAGCAATAAAAGGCTGCCCACAGCAATTAAACCGAAGCCGCCAATCGTTTTACAGCGCATAAATAAATCCTTTTGTAAGTATTCTGCTGGTTAGCATAGTTTAAAGGGAAGCTATGGAGAAATGATGAAGTTATCCACTCTATTTAGAGTAAGGGTAAAAACGTAGTTTTTGACATAAGGCGATTTTAAGATCAGGACAATCACATTTCCGACCAACGCTTGCTATCCCTCCATCCAAAGACGGATGACTTGCAAAACCCATCCTTCATAAAATGAAATTGTGTCACAGGTTATGGAGGAGGTTCAGGTTATGATGCGTAAATGGATTTTGTTGATTCTCATGTTGGTTGTGGGCGTGAATGGTATTCAGGCTCACGGTAATCATGATGAGAAGGCTGCGGAAACGCGCATTGCTTATTACTTGATGGCGGATACGAATGGCATACAGCAGGTTTACCAACTGCCGTTGAATGATCAGAATGAAGCGCGGCAGATTACCCATGCAGCCAGTGATGTACTGACATTCGGCGCTGCTTACGATGGACTGGGTGTGGCTTATATCAGCGATGGGCAGTTATGGTTACAGCCCATTCACGATGAGGCGGCAGAAGCACTGGCAAAAGTGAGTTCCACACAGTTTTATCGGAGTCCGATTTTCAGCCAAGATGGGCAGTATATTGCTTATCCTGATGATGGCGTGTGGCTGCTGGATCTGGGAACACGGCAAACAAGCCAAGTGTTGATGGATGTCAAACTGGATGAATCGGCAAGTAACGCACCCGATTTTCGGTTGTACGCACCCGAAAGGTTTGTGTTGGATAGTGAGGGTAAGGCATCCAAGTTGATTGTCGATGTTGGCGTGTGGGAGTGGAACACCGTTGGTGTCTACGATCTGGCAAGCGGTGATTTGCAAGTGCTCGAAGGCCAAACGCATACCGACTTATTACCTTTGAGTGATGGCAAAGTTTTGCTGTTCGGCAACACTGGTGTGGGTGGTGAACCCGTACTGCATATCGCAGACCGTTTGGATGACATCAACAACTATACAGAAGTCATGAAATTTGGCTCGGTGACCGGTGCGACGCTGTTTGCTCAACAAGCGGTTGAGGTTCAACCCGGCGTGGTACGTATCTTCGGGGAATCGCTGGGAGCCTTTCCTGATCAGGTCAAGACCTTCATCTTGGATTACGACTTGAACACGAACATCGTCGGACAAGTGCATATGACTTTCATCCAAAACACCTCTCAAAATCCGGTACATTTGGGGACACTTTCGCCTGATGGAAAGCTCCTGCCTGTGCATCTGGATGCCCAATTCACAGATGCGGGAACGCCTTATGGTAGTTTGAGGTTGGTGGAATTAGGGGCGGATACGGTTACACCGATGAGTGGGACAGTTGGATTATTCCGCTGGCAGCCGTGAGTTTGTGGTTATCCATGCAGTGGGCGCAAAGCCTTGCGCCCCTACAAAAGTTATTTCGGTTTGTCTTGTTCGCCAACCTTAGCACAGCGGGTGCGCGGTGTCGTTATAGGTGGGACAAGTGAAGGCACATTGTCTTTGGTAGCGGTGGTTAGTGCAGGTGGCAATTTGCCGATGAGGATGATAGGGCTGCCGCCGATGCCGGTGATGTCCGTCGATTGCAGAAATGGAAAGTAGTCGCACTCGGCGGTGGGCAAATCCAATTGGAGGAAGCCCTTTTTATCCGGTGTAAGGGTGTAGCGGGCGTTGAGGGTGCGAACATCAAGTGTGTCTTTACCCACAGGCAGCTTGACCGTCAGTGGATCAAGCGTGTTGTTCCAAACGATATATAAGCGCTCATCGGTTTTGGGACGGTCGAAGGTAATCAGCGTGGCGCGATTGTCAAGCGTGGTAACTTTGGGTTTATCCAGTTCACCTGTGCCAAAAATATCCGCGACGAGTTGATAAGCTCCGGCGGCAGGACGGGGCGTGCCGGGTTTGGGATTGTGGCTGAAGCAGACTGATCCGGACTGGTTACGGAAAAGACCGAAGGCATCTCCGCTGCACAGCGCACCGGAGCAAACAGGCGTGATGTGGTAGCTAAAATCAGTTCCAGCGGGTTGATTACCACAGTCGTCATAAAGTTGATGGAAGAAGACGACCGATGCGCCCTCGGCATAAGCATAAGCCGCGCTCTGGATAAAGAAATCGGCCTGCTGCTGGCTGGTGGCGCGGAGTTCTTTTTCGGCGGGTGTAGTTGCCCATAAAGGGCCGGGGTAATCATCCCAAACGGGAACACCACTTTCGTTAAGCCAAATAGGACGCTTGAGTTTGTAGGCGATCAGGGTTTGATCAACCACGTTGACCAACCAACCACTGCGCCAAGGGTAACTGTAGTTGTGGACAGCAACCATATCCATGTACCAGTTGTAGGCTTCATGGAAAGGATCATCCTGATAGATGGCTAAGAC
>JBBSBM010000114.1:0-22833 GCA_038251275.1 Aggregatilineales bacterium | reverse complement strand
GTCGAGATTCATCGCACTGACCAAAGATGGATGCCCCGCTCGCCTGCCATGGTCGCTGGTTTGACTGACCATCTCTGGTCTATTCGTGAGATCTTAACTTCTGTCCCTATTCCTACCAACAGCCTCTAGGGAGACTACCAGATTCTTCAAGCGACAATTACAACGTGACGAACTTTTGATAGAGCGGCTGCTTGGGTTGGTCATTCGTGCCGACCAAACCATAACCATTATCCATGCCATCTGCCCACGCGTACCACATAGCAGCCGCGACTTGACTTGGAAATTGAGTTTTGATGATGTTGATGAAACCTGTGGCATAGGTGGTGACATCATTAACGACACTGTTATCGGTCTGACGATCCAGAACGCCCCACTCGGTGAACCAAATGGGTTTACCGGGCATAATCGCACTGTATTTACGTATTTCTTCTTCCAGCGAACCGAAATTACTAAATTTATGTCCTTGCACACCGCGTCCATAAGGATGTGAAGCGATTCCATCCGGGCGGACATCACCGGGCATAGCTGCTAGTGTCGCACGTGCATAAGCCCCTCCGGCATCTGGCCCACCTGTATGACCGCCTGTAATGATGGCGGTTTTGGAGTCTACGCTGCGGATGGCACGGATGGTTTGTGTAAGCATATTGCCATAATCTTTGGCTGGAATCGGCACAGCCGCCCGTGCAATGGCTGGCGGTGTATCCTGCTCATTCCAGATTTGATAAGCTTGGACTAAACCCGTACCTGCGAACAATGCGGCGGTACGTTTGGCATAATCAGCGTATTTCGGGATGAAGTCGTTCCAGCGTCCCGTATCCATTTGTGGCCAGTTGTAACCCGCTCCTTCGCCATAAAGTTGATGGGTGAAGACCATCAGTACTTTGATGCCAGCGCTCACATAAGGTTGAAGAAATGGACGCATACGATTAAAGGTCGCGTTGACATCAGTATTGCCGAAAGTGTTATTAATCGGGTTGTGTGAAACGTTGAATTTGACCCTTATCCAACCAATCCCCTTGAGACGATCAGCGCTGGGATGTCCAAGGGGATTGTTCATATCAAGATTCATGCCTGTGATACCTGTCAGGGCAGGTAGGGGAGCAGGTATTGGAAAGGGGCCGGTATATTCCTGATAGAATTGAGCGGCACTGAAGCCGCTGATGCCTGATTGCGTGCGGATATTAATCCATTCACCGTTTACGCCAATTTTTTTACGAGCGGCATCAATGGGTTCGATTACTTCCACAATATCTGTTGGGTCGACCTGCGTCAGTTGTGTGCCATCGACAGGTTTCTCACGGACGCGAACGCCAGTTTGTGTGACGGAGAGATAAAGTTTATCTTTGGGCGCACCGGGTGTTGGGGCGGGCGGTGGGATAGGCGTTGATGGCAGCAATGGTGTTGGGTCAATGGTTTGTCGAACCGCGAGGCTGATGTCTGGTCCCGCCGACTCGCCAATTGGGTCGCCCGCATTGAAGGACTGACCCACTACGGCACTCACTTTACGTAAATTGCTATAGATCACGAGATAAGCGCCGGATGCAATTTCGATCCGGTCAGCCGTAACTGCCGTAACTTTCCCGTCTGACGTGGCTTTGATTAATGCACCTGATACCGCTGCGATTCTAACCATACCCGTCGCAGCATCATAAGGAACAGTGACTTTGCCCGAGTCAGTAGGCCATTGTAAAACAAAATTTGATCCACCCATTAAGCACCCCCTAAACAATCCAAAATGAAAATGTATATATCTCAGATCCGAACCAAGGTTTAAAAATGCGTCTGCTACCCGTTGCTAAGTGATTTTCAATTTATCTTTGAAGACATTAATTTCAGCACAATGTTCGCGTTTGTGACCGTAGAAAGTGTAAACAATAAAGTCATCCAATGAATATTCTGCCCCATACCACGGAAGCGTCCCGACTTGTGACCATGTAGCGGTTGGCACTTTAGGAACGATTTGTTCCTGATTGTAGGTGAAGGTGTCCATGTACTCGGCAAGTATTTGCTCGGCACTATGATCCTTACGCGATAAGGCTTGTGCGTCGTTGAAGTTCCCGGCTCCCATTTGCTGCATGAGCGGATTGTCCATTGTGATATGGGCAAAAGGCGCGAGGACTTCGGTTAAGAGATGCTCATAGGCCGCGAGATGCCCGATGATGTCCTTGACTGACCAAATCCCACAAACCCCATTCACATCCCAATGGTCGAGTGGAAGTCCGTCAATCGTGCGTGTAACGAAGGTGTGGCCATATTTCAACACATCTGTCGGGTTCATAACTTAACTCCTCATTTTTAATGTAAGTCAAAATTCCAAGATTGAACCTTAATTTCTATTGTATTCGGGAATGAATTTTGGCGCGTCGGCTGCGATACAGGATAAATCCCGCCAGTTGGATGACCAAAAGCGCAATCGCGAAGATGAAAGTGAATGTCACAAACGTACTGGAGCGATTATCGAGGCGTTGGTAGAGGACGGTGTGTATAAAGGCAAGGATGGCTAATCCGTAGTTAAAACGCTGCAAGAACTTCCAGCGTTTGCCCTTAAGCTTGATCAGGAAATAATCGTTGGAAAGGACGAGCAGGATCACCAGAATGATAGTCGCGACCAGCCCAATGTTATTGCTGACTCCGGTTGGCGAGAGCAGTAGATTGTAGCCAACGCCTTCCGGCTTAGGTCGTAGAAATAGGTAAAGGATATTGCCGCGTGTTGTCATTGCGATGGCAGCGATCACATGAATGCAGCCGGTGATGCCTGCCCAGATGCCGACATCACGACGTAAATTCAGGTTGACAGGGTTTTTCCGCTGAAACAGCAGCTTATACGGGCCAATGAGGAGCGAGTAGGCAATTAAGATATCTGCGATATAACCACAGCCGTATGTCAGATCATAGATGAGGTCGGCATAAGGGGCATAAAGATGAGCCAGATAACAGCCGATGATGGTGATGAATGCTAAGATGCCGTGCGTGCGCCAACGCTGCCAGCCGATATTGAAAAAGGAGATGAGGTTCATGCGGGAATGAAATCTTTTATCACTGTTCGTTGTTGCTGTTTGATTATAACCTGAGGTTAGTTGAGTGTAACCTACGTTTGTTTTAGGATATGAGTATGCCGTATAATCACCAACAGGGTGCGCCTACCCGTCAATGAGGAAACGCTATGGCAGATGATTTGATTGGCAAGACAATCGGCGGCTACGAAATCCAAGATGTGATTGGTAGGGGCGGTATGGCAACCGTTTTCCGTGCCCATCAGGTCTCGATGAATCGGTCGGTCGCTGTTAAGGTGCTGCCCGAGCAGTACGTGAGTGATGATACTTACATTCAACGCTTCAATCAGGAAGTGGCGATTGTTTCCAAGTTGGAACACCGAAATATTGTACCGGTGCATGATTATGGTGAATATAATGGTCAACCGTATATTGTCATGCGGTACATGCCCGGAGGTTCAGTCGATGATCTCCTCAAAAATGGTTCAATCGAACTCGAAACCGTCGCCGATATTATTGAGCAGATTGCCCCCGCCCTAGATTATGCCCATAGCAAGCAAGTATTGCACCGCGATTTGAAGCCGAGTAATGTGCTCCTAGACGACGACGGTGGTGCGTATTTAACCGATTTTGGTATCGCCCGTGTTTTAGGTGAACCCGCGCATTCTGGCATCACTACACAGGGTGTCGTCGGTACACCCAGTTATATGAGTCCTGAACAGGCACAAGGGCTGCCGCTCGACGGACGCAGCGATATTTACGCGCTCGGTGTAATGCTATTTGAACTGGTAACAGGCCGCCGCCCTTTTGAAAGTGATACCCCTTATGGCATCGCCGTGCTGCAAGTGACTGCGCCGCCGCCTTCTCCGCGTTCACTCAATCCGAATTTGTCATTCGCAATTGAAGAAGTGATTTTCAAGTCGCTGCGGAAGAAGCGGGAAGAACGCTTCCCCAATGCAGTCGCCCTATCTGAGGCGCTCAAACGGGCCTTGAACAAGCCGGTGATGAGTATGCATGATACGCAGCCGGGTTTTCAGCGTCCAACTGCACCTGAACCCGCTGCGCCATCACCACCACCTCAGCCAATGGTCACAGCGATGCCGCTTGAACCCGCTTATGGTGCGCCACTTGTTTCCCAGATGACACCCTCGCCGACCAGCAGCGGTTATTCACAGGCATACCCTCCGGTTAGGCGTCGAAAACGTCCGGGTAACGTATGGGCAAGTGCCGCACTCGGCGGATTGATCGGCTGCGGATTGTTGGCGCTGGTGGTGCTGATCGTGACGGTCATCATTAGCAATATCAACCAACAGTCGAGAGTATCTCCTACAGCACAGGTACAAGGCCCATCGACCAGTGACGGCTCAGGTGATGATCAAGGTGGAACGATACCAACACTTGACCCCACCAGTGCGGCAGGTCGAGATAGCTTGATACCCGGTGCGACCATACAAGCAGGTACGCCGGCTGTAGCGCCTGTCGGTGTCCGTTCGACCGAAGGTGTGAGCGCAACTTTACAATCAATTGGCGGCGAACTCGTCTATTTTGATTACCGTAATAGTAACTATGATTTGTACAAGATCGACTTGGCAACCGGTGTTGAAACCCGTCTGACAACCGATGAACATGTTGATGATTATCCCGCCGTTTCGCCTGATGGAAAAACCATTGTTTTCCAATCTGACCGTGATGGTGATTTCGATATATATGCAATGGACATGGACGGGAACAATGTGCGTCAGCTCACCAACAATACGGTATTGGATAACGTGCCAAGTTGGTCGCCGGATGGAACACAAATTATCTTTTCATCGGATACGCGCAATAACGGTACATTTGACGTTTATTCGATGCAACCGGATGGCAGTGGTCTTCAACAAATTTTTAGCAATAATCAACGCAACAGCCATCCCCGTTACAATCCCGATATGAGTGTTTTGGTTTTCACAACAGGCGCACCACGGGACAGCAGCAAATGGGAGATTGGACGTTACGAGTTAGCCTCCCAAAATTATACGTTGATGACCAATAATGACACTCGTGACCGTTCTCCAGCTTTTAGCTCTGATGGTCAGCAAATTTTGTTTTTAACCTCAGGTATTGGCGATCAAAAAGCATTGGGCGACTCGGCGCTGGCGGTAATGAATCCTGATGGCACGAATGCCCATATCTTGTACGACGGTATCGGGTTAGAGTGGGGTGCGGATTATAGCCCTGATGGTCAATATATCTCGTTTACGACAGTAGCTGCTTCGACTGGACGTGATGAAGTCTTCATCATGAAGGTTGACGGATCAAATATTGTGCAGGTAACCAATCAAGGTGGGCAAGTCGCCAGTTGGGTTCCCAGCGAAGGTTAGTGTATCTTATGGTTTGTCATGGGTCTGATCAGAAACTGAATAACCTTGTGTGTATGTATGGCTAGGGTGCGTTATGAATACGGGAGTGAAGCGGGGACAACTCGCGCTGAAACCGTAGCCGAGCAGATTCGACAGGCCATTCGTTTAGGGGCATATGTCAGTGGGCAGCGCTTGGTTGAATTAACACTGGCGGCAAAACTCAATGTTAGTCAGAACACCATTCGTGATGGTTTGCGACTGTTGGAAACGGCTGGTTGGGTCGTCAAACACGCGCGACACGGGGTTTACGTTCGTTCGTTCACACGCGACGAAGTGATTGAACTTTATGCCCTATGGCAAGCGGTTGAAAGTTTGGCGCTGAAGTGGGTGATGAAGTCTGCCTCTCGCAAAGACTTGACTCAACTCACACGCATTATCCAAACAGCCCGAAAAGATATGCTGGAAGGTGAATTGGAAGAATCCAGCGAAGCCATTTTTGAATTTCACAGTTTGATCGGAAAATTGTCCGGTAAGGCGCAAACCTTTGAAATACTAGAAAGCCTGCATAACCGGATTTATTTACTGGAAATTGTGCGGCAAATGCGCGCCCCGAGAAGCCTAAATAGCCAAGAAGCGCGCTTATTACTGTATGAAAAACTCGTTTCGCTGATGAGTGTCAGCCACTTTGAAGAGGCGCGCGCGCTGCTGGAATACCTCATTCAGACCGATTGCGACTCGTTATTACCACTGCTAGATTGAATTTGCCTGTTTAAGTTTTCGACCAGCGATAAAAGTCTCGATGAAACTCAGTGTATCCTCATCCAAAACTGTTCCCATTTGCCCTTTTAATGCCTCGGTAACCGCAACTTCATCAGTGCCGATCTCATCAACAATCTTCCCTACGAGCCGCATTTTGTCCACAATTTCCACTAGCTCAGTGCGTGACATCACCGTTGGCGTATGACCTTCAATGTAATAATCCGCCTTGAAGCCCAAAATCGTATCCAGCAGCGGGAACAACTTATTGGTGGTGTAATGCCGAATGGGTGTGTAAATCGCGTCATACAGGCAGTCGCCCAGAAAAAGCACACGATCTGGCATGACGTGCATCACGCACGAATCCGCCGCATGATCACCGCCCACATGCTGAAGATGGACATTCACGTCACCGAGGTTCATGTCGAGTGAATTGCTATAAACAATATCGGGTTGAGCAATCCGAAGATGGCGCGGTTCAGGCAGTTCAAGTTTGATGTTGTCGGCACAGAAGGCGATTTCTTTGCCATTTTCCACTCGTGCATCAAGCGCTTCATCCGTCCACTCATAACCCGCTTGAATCTGAATCTCATTGGCAGTCAAAGAATGGGCGATGACCGGAACGTCAAGCTCTGCCGCGCCAAAAATATGATCCCAATGCCAGTGGGTGAGGGCGATGTAATCTGGATGCGGTACACGCACAGCGTCAAGTGCATCTAGAAACAGGCGCGTATGAGCGTCAGAAGCCGCGCCGTCCAACATCAAAGTGCGATTCATACCAACCACCGTGCACAATGATGGTCGGTCAGGCGCACCCGGCGACATCCAATAAACGTGTTCGGTGATTTGGGCGAGTGTGGTTTCGGGCAAAATGTTGCTCTATCCGTAACTTACCAAATGAATTTTTGTAGGACGCAGCACGCTGCGTCCGGTATTTTGAACGCTGATCAAACCCGTTTTTATGTGTGAATTTTGCAGCTTCCATCTTCGCAAACGGGCATCCCAAACAAGCGGTTGATTCGGTATCGGTTTCGGGCAATGAACTTGTAAACTTTGTCGCCAACCGTACCCATACCCGGAAGTTGCAACACCAGCCAAATAGGATAACCGAGTGGCAGTTCGCGCAGCATCCGCCGAACCGCAGGAAAACCACCGACGAGCTGACCATCAGGCGTAACGAGGTGCATTTGCCCCATCGCCGTTTCATAATCCAACGTTGGATAGCGACCGTTCACTTCATTCCAATTGTGGATGTTCAGGAACTCGACTTTGTGAAACCAGTCCAGCGCCATCACTGTGCGCCGTGTTTGGTTGCAAATGACACAATATCCATCGTAAATCGCTGTGACCATGTTGGCCCCAATTAACTTCGTGAAATTAAGCACAGTGTATCATGAATTTGGTCTGTATCGCATCAGAATATGCTAATCGATTTGCCGATCTTATGATATGTGTTTATATCCACAAACCATCGCAAACACATTGCAAACCATTCCCCAACTTTCTTAATGATCCTGCTCTCTCAAAATCGTTAATGCAGATACCGCGATAGAGTTACAAAATGTTCTTCCAAAATGTAACCCGTTCTTCCTTCATATCGAATATTATATATATAGGACTGTAGGGGTACACGGCTGTGTGCCCTGCATTTCTCCCCGTGCACCTTAACATCTGATCAAATCGCATAATCAGCGAAAATGTGGTACTGAATTTGCCGCTTTCGCTGCTTCTGCTGCATATTCCGCTGTTCAGTCACCTTTTGGTAATAATAGTCCCGTTTACGGGGCTTTATTCATCTTGACGGAGGGTTTATCCTCCGGCAATTCTTTTGCCAAATGTCATTCCGATATCGACGACTGTGACGATATTTCCAACATGAAAAACTAAGTGTAGCCATTCGCCTTGGACTGCAAACTTCACTGTGAATCTGAAGAAACTGAAGAGTTTTGGAATATTCGGCGGTTCACTCCCTCAAAATCCCGGTCAAAAGCGGTTGTAACAACTGCAACATATTCAATTTATTCAACATTTGAATCAGAAGCGGTTTTATTTACTGGAAGATGGGCAGCGGATCACCGAGGAAGGTTGGCTTTTTACCACTCAACAGATCAATAAGCGCAAAGGCCGTCGAAGGGAATTCACGTATTTCGCTCATCAGAAGGTTAATTGGCTCGTAACCTTCGGGTCGCACCGCATCCGCCGCAACACCCACCGACTCAACGCCGAGGCTGTTGCAAACCAGCAGCGCCCGATCCAAATGAAAGGCTTGAGTAACAAGAATCGCCTGACTAACCTTGAACACCTCATGGGCGCGGTAGCAGCTATCATAAGTGCGGAATCCCGCGTAATCGAGTACCAGAGCAGAGTCGGGAACACCCAACGAAATCGCATATTGGCGCATGGCTTCTGGTTCGTTATAACTCGTGATGTGGTTATCACCCGTTAGAAGCAGCGCTTTGACCTTACCCGCTTTGTACAGGTTCACGCCCATTTTGACACGGTCTTCTAACACGGCACTCGGATAACCATTCGCATCAACCCACGCGCCAAAAACAATCGCGACCGGATATTCTGGTACATTATCGCTGCTATAAATCAGGTTTTTAGCCCGTTCAGCACTGTAAACCCGCGAAAGTGTCAGACTGAGAATGCCTATAGCAAATAGGCTCAATGCTCCAATGAGGATGGATTTCTTGCAGCGCTTGAAAAACATCGGCTTAATACGCCCCATGCCGCAGTAGGACGCGCGGTAAGGTCATCATCAGGATTTGGGCATCCATGCCAACTGACCAATTTTCGATGTAATAAATATCCAGCAAACACATTTCATCAAACGGAACATCGCTGCGCCCATTCACCTGCCACAATCCGGTGAGGCCGGGAAGTGTTTGCAAGCGCTGCATGTGCCAAGGTTGGTAGAGTTTTACCTCGTCGGGAGTTGGTGGACGTGGCCCAACCAGACTCATCTGCCCACGCAAAACATTAATCAGGTTTGGTAGCTCATCCAAGCTGGTCGCGCGTATAAAACGCCCGACAAAGGTAATGCGCGGATCATTTTTGATCTTGGGATGACGCGGGTCTTCACCCGATTCTTTGACTAATTGGGCGCGGAGTTCATCCGCATTGAGGATCATACTGCGGAATTTAATCATGTTGAATGATCTGCCGTTTAAACCAATCCTGCTTTGGGTATAAAGGACAGGGCCTTCACTTTCCAAGCGGATAGCAAGAGCAACCAACAGAAAGATGATCAGCAATATCGGGGACGTAATCAGGATCAGACCAACATCAATCAGACGCTTGAGCACCCGTTGATGACCGAGTAGCACTGCGTCGCCACTAACGCCCAGCAGAGGTATCCCATCCAAGTTTTCGACCTGTACTTGGCGCATATTCAACTGGAACAAATCCGGTACGACCCGCACTTCGATTTTGGCGCGGCGACAAACCTGCACCAGATCAAGGATGCGGTCGTGTTCGCTCCATGGCAGCGTTATCACCGCCAGATCAACACCGTTATTTTGGATGGTCTTGCCGAGGTTTTTGAGTCCGCCTAAGCCTCTTACGCGGCCTAAATCAGTGTTGGCACGTCCGGGATCATCGTCCACATAGCCAACAGGCAGATAGCCGAGTTCTTTGCGGGCAATCATCGTCCGCATGACCGCCATTGCCACATCGCCTGCGCCCACGATGAGGGTGCGTTGGATGCCGTAGCCTTTTGTTCGTAGGTAAGCCTGTATTACACGACGCAAAGCCCGCACGAAGGCCAGTAATAAGATGCTGATAACCGCAGCGTACAATGCCATTAAACGGCTGAATACCAGCGGCTGAAAAAGGAAATATAAGCCCAGCAGCACAACCGTCGAATTAGTTACGCCATTAATGACCGCATACAGTTCATCCCAGTAGGAGCGTCCACGATTACTCTTATAGAGGCCGCTTGCACGATAGTTAACATAAACCATCGCCGCAAAAATCGCTGTATAAGGCAGATAAGGCTGGAAGGGCGCTTGGTTCGGGTCAAATACAGGACGGATGAGCTGAAGGCCATAGCGCATATAGTAGGCGATAGCGAAGGCAGCGAATACCAGTACAGCATCGAGCAGCGGATAAAAACCCTGCGGCATATAAAGATTTCTTTTAGGCGGAATGGTGTTGCTACTGCTCATGTTTCTCGAAATATTATTTGACTTTCAGGATGAAATGGAATGTGGTTTATGTACACCGAGTTCGTATATTACCACTTATAGAGTGTGAAGCGCTTGCTGGTAACTCTTGATGGTTTGAGCCGCCGTTAACTGCCAGCTATAACGTGTTGCCTCGGCTAACCCCTGCTGAAGAGCATGCTGTCGCCAGTCCTCGTCACCGTATGCTCGCCGCATCGCTTGTGTCCATTGGTCTACTGCTTGCGGTGGCAGTGTAATTCCTGCTTGACCGGCGACTTCGGGTAATGACGACGCATCCGAAATAATAACGGGCGTCCCACAAGCCATTGCTTCCAACACCGGAATGCCGAAACCTTCAAAGACTGATGGATACAGGAACACTTCGGCACTATTGTACCAGAGAGGGAGTTCTTCGATAGGGAGATAGCCGGGTAACTGTACCCACTTGCCTAAATTAAACCGGTCAATTGCGTCAAAAATCGCCTGATAATCCCAGCCTTTACCCCCTGCCAAAATCAGAGGCAAGCGCTCATTATCTGGCACTGCGGCATATGCTTGAAGCAGCATCGGTAAATTTTTGCGTGGTTCTAATGTGCCGAGGAATAACCAGAAGCGTTCCGGTAAATTGCATCGGGAGCGAAAAGCTGCGATTTCGCTGTCAGGCAGTGGTTTATAAATTGCCGCGTCATACCCCGGTGGCGCAACATCAATTTTGCTCAGCGGGATACCAAATGACTCGTGTACATCGCGGGCGGTGCTTTGCGAGATAGCAATCACGCGCTTAGCTCGGCGGCAGGATAATGCTGTGAACATCCGTAAGTACAGGCGACGTGAAGTTGAAAGCACCTGTGGATAATGCAAAAAGCTCAGGTCATAAACTGTTATGATGCTGGGTTTAGTGAGCAGCAGCGGCGACACGAATGCCAATCCATGATACAGGTCAAATTCACTGAGTTGAAACGGCTGAACAGCTTGCTCCCAAAGGATACGCCTCATCGGTGAGTCAGTGTCCCACTTCGAGCGGCTCGTGGCAAGTCTGTTGAGGTCAAGCGTATTCGCTGCACCGACCATTGCTGTAAATTGCCAGTCTTTTGGCGCTTCGGCGAGCAGATTGACCAATGTATGGTAAATATAGCCATGAATGCCAGCCGAGCGGTAACTTGCTTTTCCAGAGAGAAGGTGTGCGTTTAAGCCAATGTGTGTCATGAGGTAAGATTATAGGCAAAGATTGCCTGTCTGCAAAAGGGCAATTCGCATAGACATTCGTCTAACTCAACCTAAACATAAAGGGCAAGCATGATTATTTCGTCAGAAAACGTGAACCAGCTTCATGAAGTGGCACGAATACGGCGTGGCTGGATTAGCGATGTCGCTTGGTCCCCGAATGGACATGTTTTGGCGGTTGCCAGCGCCCAAGGAATCACTTTCCATAATGCTGAAAGCCTGCAAGTGATGGGCAAGCTCGATGGTCACGACGGGCCAATTAAAGCCATTGCCGTTAACCACGATGGTACGATGCTGGCCTCGGCGGGTGCAGATACCACCGTGCGCTTATGGGATTTACAGGCAGGTGGTCAGCAGCGAATCTTGCGTGGACATACCGATGCTGTTGACGCGGTTGCACTGAACAGCGATGGGTCAATATTGGCCTCAGCAGGCGCAGATAAAACAGTGCGCCTATGGGATGTCGAAAGTGGTCAGCGAACCAAATTGCTTGAGGGCCATGAAGATGAAATCACCTGTGCTATTTACTGTGAGGATGATGTTTTGGCAACGGCAGGTTGGGACTCGACCATTCGCCTTTGGGATGTTAACGGCAATTGCCAGAATGTTTTGCGCCATGACAGTTGGGTTCGTTATTTAGCTGTGAGTGGAGATCGAAAAGTGCTGGCATCAGCAAGTCGTGATGCGAGTGTTCGCCTATGGGATGTCCTTACGGGTGTGAAAGTTTTGCATTTGGATGCTCATACGGGTGGGGCGGACGCAATTGCTTTTTCAGCAGATGGAACATTGTTGGCAACCTCGGGACGTGATTTTGCCATTAAGTTCTGGGATGCGACTAGCGGTAAACTTATCCATAGCATTATTGACCACGAGAAACCGGTGCTAGCGCTAGTCTTCAATAAAGAGGGTAATTTATTAGCAACTGGAAGTGGCGATAATACCGTTCGCTTATGGCAGGTCGGTTAGCGGTTTGCGGGTACTTCCGATTCATTCCAATAGGCGACAAGCTGCTCCCATGCGTGTTGGTACATCGAAGCCTCGACCGTTGCCAACAATTGCGGCGTGATATTGCCCCACAAGTCCGATAGAAGTTGTGGTGAATTGAGTATGGCACGAAGTTCAGCCGGTGTTTTGTTGATTCGCTTGCCTAAGACCTCCAATGTTTGGCTGCCACCTTCAGGAGCGATTTGTTCGCTGATGAAATCGCGCCACTCACCGAGAATTTGGTCATTCATAAACGGCAGCCAGTGGTCAGGCGCTGCCTTAGCCAGAGTTAAAGATTGCCAGACTTGTAGGACTTTGTAATCACGTTCATCCATCGAGATCAGCAGCATATGGAGCATCAGGAAGCGAAACTGGTTACTGCTCCAATCTTGATTGACAAAATGTGGGCCGAGCATTTCCAGAGACCACGTTTCATCAATGGTCAGATGAGCAACATAACCCGCAATAAACACTCGTTGCGCTTCACTGTTCGGGTGCAGCAGACTCGGATTTTGCTGAACCATCACCCGCCAAGGATGTTCGGTTATACCCCGATCGTAACTGTAAAAGTGGGTCGATTCACGGGTGAGATCGCCGTTGGTACGGGCATCCGCCGCAACGTTGCCCAACAGAAAAGCAGGCTTTTGGAGGGCAAGTGCCTCCCGAATTGCCAACGGAATATGCTCGTCAGTGAGCATGCGTTGGGCGGTTTCGAGGTGGGTAAATGGTGTAGGCATAAAGTGATTCTAGCGCTATCAGTGGAACATTACGAGATGTGAGTCGAATAAAATCTGATTAAGAATCGGGATTTTCGTTGGTGTCACGTCCTAATAATTCTAAGGTTTGTTGTTCAAGCTCCCACAATTCGAGATTTTCTTGCAGCTTTAGAAAACTCCGTAAACGACGATAATTATCGTTGGCTTCTTTTGTCCATTCACGAGCAAAGTCACCCGAATGAATATCTTTGAGAGCATCTTCCATCAGTCGCTGCAACTTGAGTTCATCAAAGCGATCAATGCGGCTAGTTGTGCCATATTGGTTGATGCGCGGTGCGAGATTCAAGGTGTTCAATAGGCCAAATTCCGAGGCCTGCTTGAGATAAAAAGCCAGTTCACCGGATAGATAAAGTTCGGTAAATACGGCTTCCGGTGGATAACCGCGTGAGAGTAACAATGATGCGGCTGTCGTCAGCAGGTTATGTAATGCTGGCAAAATGGCTTGATGCACAAAAAGATCCAGTTCGGTTTCTTGCTCAAAACTGACTTCGATGCCGCCCTGTCGCAGCGCACCAACAGCCTGAGCCACCGCAAGGATTGTTGTCCAACTTTGTCCGCTGGAATCCTGCCCGACAGCCACGAAACTTTGAAAGCCTTGACCTGATTCGTAGAGTTCATGCAGCACCGCGCCGGGAATACGAGGGGCAATCAGGCCGACATCGACAAACGGCGGCGGTTCGATAAACCGGAACATAACCGTGTAAGCACTGCTGAATATAAGGGTATGACCTCGGCGCAAATGAGGCGAAATTTGCTCTAAATAAATGGTTGGCATGATTTCATCGGGCAGGAGCATCACCAAAATATCGCTTTCCTGAACCGCTTCGGGGATGCTGCCCACTCGCATGCCATCATTGACGGCATGCTGCCCACTCGCATCATTGAGCGCTCCGATCATTAAATTGACCCCACTATCACGCAAATTAAGCGCGACAGGACGACCAAATTGACCGTACCCGATGACGGCAATACTTTTATCCGTCAGATATGCTGGATCAGCATGTTCATCATGATATATGACGGTCATAATCTTCCTTTGTAAGCTGTACCTTGTTCAGTGAATGTAACTCGGACGAGTTATAAATGGGTAGACCAATAGGGTAAATCGTAGCCGTTGGGTTCAAAGCCAAATCGTTGATACAGTCGGCGTGATTGATGGTTTGATTCTTGAGTATTGACGGTCATCATTTGAATACCACGTCGTGTGTAGCGTTCCAATAAATCACCAAGTAATGCTCCACCAATCCCATGACCTTGTGCGCTGGGATGAACTGCCAATCGCGCGAGGTGTGCGCCATCAAAAAAGAAGGTCGAAACTTGAAAGCCTAAGATGCGCTCGTCCTTTATGGCGACGGTGCAACTGGAAGCGATACGGTAGGCTTGCCGCAGGTCATGCAATGACATTTGCCATGGTGGTTCAAACGCCGCTTGATCGAGAGTAGCGAGTTGAGGAATATCGCGCATTTCGGCAACTCGTATATACGGACGATTGGGTAAGGGAGCAGGGATTTCATAAGCAGACCGTGCTAAAGTGATAATTTCCTCACAATAGTGGAAACCAATCGAGGGAGCATAACGTGCTATCCAATCGCTGATGACGAGTAGACCGACGGTATGCACACCCAATTCTCGCAGTTTGGGTACAAATTCATTCCAGAGTGTACACAGTATGTCTTCTGGTTCAACACGATCCGAGATGGCAGCCAGCCGAATCCACGAACTCTGATTTAGCGGTATGGATAATCCTAACACGCCGACGAGCCGACCTTGCTGCCACGCCAGTAGTGTCATACTATCGCCTGTTTCCAACCACTGATCACTATCTAGCCAATCCAGATGGGTGTGGACAAAAGGGCTGTGGAACAATAAATCCCGTATCGGTTGCAGATGACGGCGCTGATACGGGGTGATAGTGAGTGATGACACTGGGGCGACTCTCATGATTTGCGCGGATTAATTCGAGAAGCGTAATCAGGAACTTTGAGAAGGAAAATAGAGCAGCGCCGAACATCCATTAGCCGTGTACGAATACGAGCATCAAATTTTTCGAGAGGCTTATCACTTGTAATGATGGTCGGTCGGCGCGACACATACCGATAGTCGAGAATTTGAAAGAGTTTTTCTTTTGCCCAAGGCGATCCCTCAATACTGAGATCATCTAGCACTAACAGAGGGGTATTACGTACCATCTGAAAACGCTGGTCAAAAGAGGTGGTCGCATTTGGATTGAATGTGACCCGTAGGTGGTCGAGTAATTCCGGTACGGTAACGAATACTACATCCGCTCCCTGCTGTTGATGATAATTCGCTATGGCAGCTGCAAGATGGGTTTTACCCACGCCATTTGGTCCCATAATCATGAGCCAATCTTGAGGCGCTTTTGCATATTCAAATGCTTTCTCCACCCCACGTCTAATATTCTGGAGATCATCAGAATTTAGACCCGTGTAGGGGTCAAATGTTTCGAAAGTCATATCGTTGTAGTTAGCTAGGCTGGAAAGCTGATCACTCTGGCTTCGCGCATAGGTGCGATAGTCGGGTGCTGTAATTTTACCGCGCTTGATAAGTTCGCTATCTAGCAAACGACTGCGGATGCGCGGGTCAAGCGTGTCAAGATCAACATTGGTTGTGATAATTGTTGGAAGTCTGCGTGTGTAGCGGTGATTGAGCAACTGGAAAAGTTTTTCCTTCGCCCACGGGCTAGGGCTTTCAGCACCAAGATCATCAAGGATGAGCATGGGAGCATTGCGGATGCGTTCAAAGGTTTCATCGTAGGTCGCTTCGGCAGAAGGAGCATAGGCACTGCGAAGATGATCAAGCAAATCGGGAACGGTAATAAAAAGAACCATTTCGCCACGTTGCAAACGTTCATTGCCGATAGCGGCTGCAAGATGCGTTTTGCCACAGCCGTAAGTGCCTTCCAGAAGTAACCAGCCTTCGGGAGTTTCAGCGTAACGGGCAGCAATGGTTAGTGCAACATCTAACGATTGTCGTTCAACTAATTTGAGTGTGGGTTGCTCGATTACGAAGTTATAAAAGTTTTTATCGGCATAGGCATCTAAATTGCTAATCCGACGCAAGCGTTGGTGACGTTCGGTATCAGCTTCAACAGGATTATTTGGGCATCGGAAAAGTTTGCCAAAACGCGGATCGCCAACCGGAACATCGTAACGGATGACACCCAAATTTTCGCATTGTGATTCGCTACCACAAATACGGCAGCGATTGTCTTCAGGATCAGTGCTCGATGAAGTCGGCATATTTTCCGGTAATATATCGTTTCCCATCTTGTTCATCCAGTCGCCCAGCATATTCATCGCCACGTCCCTCACTTTCCCAGCGTTTTAAAATGCCTTCAGCATAGCGCCAATTACGTTTATTCGCTTTTACAGCAACTTCTATCGCCTCTACGACCCATTCGGGAGGATAATCTTTTTCAGCCTCTTTAAGTGCGTCCGAAATAAGTGGGGTAAGTGAACCGAAGTGTTCCTCGTATACCTTGTATATATTAGGTCGCTCCGGCAAAATCTCAATTGGACGACCATTCACACCTTGTTTGTATTCACCTGCCTGTACTTGGCTAATGGCCACACGACCCTTATGCGTGTTGACGCAAAAAATCTCAATTTCATTGTGGGGTAAGTTTACGGTGGTACACAGCAATATCCTACGTGCAACTGCTAGAGCTAACGCGTTTTCGAGAGTTGCTTGGGGGGCGAATTCTGGTTTAGCGGTTTTCAGTCCATCAAGCAATACATCGTTGTCATACTCTTCACGGAGTAGATAGCGAAACAGACCCTCTTTCTGGTTCAGCGCCCAAAAGGAGAAGAGGACTACTTTGAGTTCGGCAAGGTCATCAATCAACGGAAGCAATTCCGTAAAAAATGTCGCCGGAAAAGCGGTCGCGCTGAGTTTACTATGTTCAGGGAAACCCTCAAAAGTTTTCATTAAATGTGGCTCAGATCCACGCTGCGTTCAGCCGCGTTCATAAATTTAGTCAGGGTTTTTTCAAAGTACAGTGAAATCGTTCCGGTCGGGCCATTACGATGTTTGGATATGATGATGTCAGCCTGATTGGGAAACTCGGTGGCTTCATTGTACATGTCGTCGCGATACAGGAACATGACGATGTCCGCATCTTGCTCTAGACTCCCAGATTCTCTCAAATCTGAAAGCTGTGGACGCTTATCTTGGCGCTGCTCGACCGCACGCGAAAGCTGCGCAGCGGAAAGAATTGGGACATTGAACTCACGCGCCAACTCTTTCATATTACGGCTGATATAGCTGACTTCCTGCACACGATTGTTTTCGTAGGTTCCACCTGCATTCATGAGCTGAAGATAATCTACGACGACTAAATCTAGACCGTGTTCGCGCTGCATCCGCAGGCACTTGGTACGCAATTCGAGTGGATTGAGTGCCGCGCTGTCATCAATATAAATTGGAAACTTACTCAGGTTACCTGCGGCGTGAACAAATCGCGCCCATTCCTGCTGAGTGAGTTGACCGAGTCGCAAACTTTGGCTGTTAATCGCGGATTCCATCGAGATGAGACGCTGGACAATTTGTTCCACGCCCATTTCCATACTGAAAATGGCAATACGCTGACCGAGTCTAGCCATATTTAGGGCGGCGGAAAGCATGAAGGAAGTTTTCCCCATTCCCGGGCGACCTGCGAAGATGATGAGATCGGATTTTTGGAAACCACCGAGGAGTGTGTCCAAATCTTTAAAACCCGATGGAACACCTAGGGCATGGTTGCGGTTCGCCATGAGATATTCGATGCGGTCGAAATAATCACTAACCGCTTCTCGCATGGGAATGAGTTCTTTGCTCATCTGCCGTTCGGTAACATCGAAGAGTTTGGATTCAGCGTCAGCGATGACTTGCTCGACGGTGAGTTCTTCGTTTAGCGCAAGCGCTTTGATTTCATCAGACGCAGCCATTAAACGGCGACGAACGGCTGATCGTTCGACTAAGCGACCATAAACCTCGGCATGGACAGAGGTTGGTGTGGTATTGATAAGTTGAGTGAGATAAGCTGGCCCGCCGATTTCGGAAAGCCGACCTACATCTTTTAAATCCTGCGTGACTGTCAAGTAATCGATGGGTTCGCCACGCTCATGCAAACGGGTGAGGGCTTCCCAAATGTAACGGTGGCGGAGAATAAAAAAATCGTCAGCTTTTAGGAAAGCTGCAACTGCGAAGTAAGTGACCGAATTGACGAGGATTGCGCCAATTGTAGCTTCTTCGGCTTCCTGACTATAGGGCGTTTGTAAATTTCCCCAGTTTGAGATTGGATCGTTCATTTTTATCCGGGCATGAGAGATGAAAAGCGGCGCGTAATCGTATAAACGGGCGCACCGCTTTATTTACTGGCTATGACCGGCAAGAGCCGGGAAACGGGACTTATTCTTCGCGGTCGTCTAGATCATCTAAATCAAGTGTGTCAACGAAATCAGCAAAAGCACTGAGACGCTTTTCGTCGCCTTTTTCATCACCACCGGATTCGGCGGCTGACTCTTTTTCAATGTCTTCGTCAGGTTCGCGGGCAGCCTTATCCATAACGGATTCGTTCACGAATACCGGTACGGCAGCACGAACTGCGAGCGCAATGGCATCGCTGGGTCGGGAATCAATTTCAATTTGTTCACCGGCCACTTCGATGA
Organism: Aggregatilineales bacterium; assembly: GCA_038251275.1. Classification (GTDB taxonomy): domain Bacteria; phylum Chloroflexota; class Anaerolineae; order Aggregatilineales; family Phototrophicaceae; genus CFX2. The sequence continues at coordinate 3,926 of JBBSBM010000114.1, read as the reverse complement.
CGATGCGTGCATAGTAAACTTCTTGACGTAAATCGCTAATGAGAATATGAGCAATCTTGCCGCCCATTTCACGAATGACCGAGCGCAGTAAATCGTGGGTTAAGGGACGCGGTGTGGGCATGTCTTGGAGCTTGACTGTGATGGCTTCTGCTTCGCACGGGCCGATCCAAATCGGCAAATAGCGTTCGTTATTTGCATCTTTTAAGACAACTACCCGGTGTTGGGACATGAGGCTGACCCGGATGCTATCAATAATAACTTCTATCATAAGGTTTGGTGAACCTTTCATACAATAATCAGCGATTTTGCTGGATGCAGAATCATTATAGCGCTTTAGATGTATCCACAGCAACTAGCAAACGTAAGGAGGAATGAATTCTCGTTTACTAACACTTTGTGAGAATATGCTTTCTATCACGAAATGCTGGTGCTGACTATAACTGGTGGTTGTTGGTGACGTGTCATAGACTAAAAGTGAGAAACATATTAGCGGTCTGGAGCACAAAATGAAAGTATTAGTTGGATATGCAACTGTGCATGGATCAACTTCGGAAGTTGCACAGCGGATTGGTGATGTATTGAAACAACATGGTCATGAAGTAACAGTAGCGGATGTTAAGACGTTAACTCATGTCGATGGCTACGAAGCTTTTGTGATGGGTACGCCGATACATGCGGGTACGTGGCTGCCAGAGTTGAAGACATTTGTAAAAGCCTTTGAACCTCAAATGATTGGTAAGCCATTTTACCTGTGGGTTACGTGTATCCGTGTATTGGAAGAGTACGGAATGTCGCATGTGATGGATTTCTATATGGAACCAGAACTCCTGCGAAAAATGGACGTTCGCAGCAAAACGGCCTTCGCAGGCAAATTGGAATTAGCGGAGGTGGATTGGAACGAACGCTGGTCACTGGCAGCACGTTATGATGGTCATGCATGGCCGACCAATTTCGATGGCGACTTCCGTGATTGGGATAAGATTACCGATTGGGCGACAGCGACTGAAAAAGACCTCGAATCTCTGCCTATAAAATCCTAGGAACTGGCTTATGGTCTCATCTATGACCTAAGTGCTTGGATTATACTGAGGCTGCTGGAATCATATGAAAGGCAGCCTCATGTTTAAATACTCCACAATTTTATCCTTACTTCTTCTATTTTTATCTGGCTGCGTAGGCATTGTCGATAGTGTCCGCACGCCTTTGATTGGATTTGGCGATATTGAAGCCGAATACCATTTTGATTCTGCGCAGAGCAGTTGGGATACCTTTCGTTTGCCGGATGATGCAGCCTTTTTCGGGATAACAGATGGTGTGCTGACTGGATCGGTAATCGGCGACAAGGGGTATATCTGGTCGCTCAATCAACCACAGTACGCGAATACCAGTATCAAAGCGACTTTGCAACAAATGAGAGGCAGCAGCGGTAATGGCTTTGGTGTGATGTGCCGTGCTGATAAAGATGGCAACGGTTATTACTTTGTTCTTTCGAGCGCGGGACAGTTCGCAATATTAAAAGCTGAACCCGGCACACCTGATCCTATTCAAATTGTCAAATGGCAGTCCAGCGGCGCAGTAAAAAAAGAGGATGGCATCAATTCAATTGAAGCCATTTGCCTCGATGATTATTTGAGTTTTACGGTTAATGGGGTTTTTATTGCCGAAGCGCGCGACTCGACGTTTAAAGCAGGACAAATTGGGGCGGTCTTAGGTGCGGTTGGACAGCCATTATGGGTGCGCTTTGATGACATAATTATTCGAGATGTGCGCGTAATTGGGGGGTAGGGCTTACAACATTTTGAGCCGACTTCAGTGGTTGGTATTTGATGGCTCAATAAACGGAACCTGAGAATTTGGAACCAACTTCAGCAAGAGCTTGGCAAGTATCTTTCACAAGTATAACATCGCTGTCGCTTAACACTTCGCTTGGAATGAATTCACCGCCTAGATCTACTAACAAATCGGAACCTCGCCGATTATAGTCATACTTCTTTGGTCTTATTTCGCGTTTCTTCGAGAAAGTCATTATACATGTGGCGCTGGCACGGGTAATTGAAACGTAGAGAAGACGTGCCGCCTCAAAATAGGATCCAGACCGTTTAGTATTTTTTTCTCCGGGTATGGTTTTTTGCTCTAAGCCGGGGATAAACACCACTTGTGCATTCAGTCCTTTTGCGCCGTGCATGGTCATGATTTGTACTCTCGGTTGAAAAAAGATGTTGCCGGTAAGGTCTAATTCGAGACGTTCATACACCTTTTTTAAAATCGCAGCGGCCTGAGCGCGACTTTGGGAGGTTAAGTAAACTTGTAATTCATTTAATGTCATTTCTGTGGGCAGACTATTAATTAGGTTTTCCCACTCAGTATCAAAATTTGGGAGTGCATAATTGGCACGGATAAGTACACCAAGATCTTTTTGCTGCATATTTATCGTATCATCATCAGTCAATTGAAAAAGTTTTTTTAGGACAGAATGGGTTTGAAAAATAGCCTTTCGTTCTACTGCTGAGAAAGCCTTTTGCTGGACAGGCTGATAGAAAATTACTGGATAATCCACTTTAAGGGCTTCAACACTAATGTTTTTGATGTTGACGCAGGTTCTAATACCTACTTTACTCTGAAATCCTAGAACCAATCGATGAGCAATGTGATCTGTTTTGCTTCGATCACAGACCACTCGCAGAAGAGCGATTGCATATCGACTCCACTCGGCATCGATAAAAAGCTTATTTTCATCTGGCGGAAGATCTATTGCAATTTTCTCTTCTATCTCGTCAAATGCTTTTATAATTGGATCTGCTAGAGGGCGCTTGTTGATCAATATCAAGATGCTGTCAGGGGCAATACCTTTAGCAATAAGTTTTTTACAGCTTTGCGCTATATACCTCGCTTCATCCGTATCACTCTCAAATCGGTGTCTGCGTATGACACTGGGAATATCAGCATAATGCGCGGAAATATCTTTTGCGAGACGAGAATTTACTGAGTTAATTCGTATGAAATTGGTGGCAGTCCGAAGTATTTCCGGTGTACATCGAAAACAGTCCTTCAGAATGTAGTCAGCTGCGTTTTTAAATGCTTTTATCCCTTGATAGGCAAATCTAAATCCGTAAACACTTTGATCATCATCTCCAAGTATATAGATATTGGGTGCAGTTGGAGACGATGATATCATCTCCACTAATCTATTGTCGGCGTAGTTAAGATCTTGAAATTCATCCACGATGAAGTGTCGAATCCCCAATACAGCCGCTGGGTCGAATAAGCCAGCATCTCGTTCCTTTAGACATTTAGCAATCAATTGACCCGGAAAAATCGCCAAATAAGCTTGGGAGAATATCTTAAGAAATTGTTCAAACTTTTCTTTTTCCAAGTCGGTGATCATGATTTCAGGCATATCATATTCGTTTGGATGCATTTCTCCGGTTGACCAGAAGGCTTCGTAAAACCTTCTAATTTCGGCGGCTCTACTCTTAATTGTCGTTCCATCTTCTTGCTTTACAAAAATGTCTCCGTGTTCGTCAGTAAATTCCTTGTCAAATACCTCCTTAACTTCCCAGCCAGATAATATTGCTATGTTGAACTCGGAACTAGGAATTACTTTTCCTTTTTTGAGCGCTGCTAAGGCAAGAGAATGCAAAGTAGATACGCTGATACTATCTGCACCGTGAACGTTATTTTGGGCACAATAATTCCTAATTCTCCTGCGAAGATCTGTACTTGCTGCCCTTGTAAACGAAACCACAAATATTTCAGATGGTGGAACACCTTTTTCAAGTAGCCACTTTTTCGACAATGTCACATTAAAGATTTGTAGTCGATTGTAGGAATCGATTTGAGATCATTATTAAGGTCAAAATGGTTCAAAGTGGACACTCTGTATTCAATAATGCTTAATTTCAGACTCAAATTGTGCCATATCGCAT
>JBBSBM010000113.1:0-22972 GCA_038251275.1 Aggregatilineales bacterium | reverse complement strand
ATATCGCATTTTAAAATCAGTGGAGTTCATACAAGATGATGTGATCAACGGATAAGTCATTAGGTCACCGTCCAACCTCTATTTTTCAATGAGGCATTGTGTAAACTGATTACAGACATCTAATGTGACTTTGTCGAGAACACTCAAATAAGAAAATTTGTGCTACACTAATTACATCATCTTTTTATCTCTAAGTCATGATGTATTTGTGTTAAATCTTTCCTGTAGTTCCTTTGCGTCTTTGCTACCTTGCACCCTTGCGTTTAGTCTTTCGCATTTTTATGGCAATCTTGGCGGCGGCAGTCCCATTGCCCGAATTGCCGCAGTTTCAGCCGAGCCAGCCGCCACTTATTTGGCAATTCAATGGGTTTCGCCATTCATTTCGCCAAAAAATCCTGCATTTCCGCCATAAACTCTTGGCCTTGATCTTGGCGCGCTTCGCGTCTTGGCGGTTCAATCGTCTCTCTGCCTTTCTCCTAAACTCCGCTACCCATAACCGAACAGGTGTTGTATACTGTTGGGAAATAATTTGGGATAAAGCAACCTACAGGAGCCACCTGTCTAATGAAAACAAGCGTTTTACAAGATAAACTCGCTAAGGGTTTGAGTATTGTCGCCCGCGCCGTTGAAAACCGCCCGACACTTCCTGTACTTGGTAATATCCTCCTCGCCACCGAGGATGCTCGCCTCAAGCTCGCCGCCACCAATTTGGAGATGAGCATCACCACTTGGATTGGTGCTAAGGTCGAAAAAGAAGGCTCAATCACCTTACCCGCCAAAACATTGGCTGACCTTGTCAATAATCTCTCGCCCGAACGTGTGGATTTGTCCCTCGATACGGCTACCCTCACCGTCAATGTGCGCTGCGGGGCAACCGTCTCGAATGTCAAAGGTATAGACGCCGCCGAGTTCCCGGTTATCCCAAGTGGTGGGGAAGCCGATATTACGATTGAGGGTAAGACGCTCAAGGAAATGATCAACCAGACCGTCTTCGCCGCTGCTAAAGAAGACAACCGCCCCATCCTTACCGGTGTACTCATGCAGCTTGATGGTAATGTCATGACCATGGCCTCGGCTGATGGCTACCGCCTCGCCGTTCGTACCACCGACATTGAACAGACCTTCGCCAAGCGCGTTGATCTGGTCATTCCGGCTAAGGCGCTCACCGAAGTCGGACGCGTCATCGGTGATGACGATGATGTAGTCACGATTACGCTGCCCAAAGAGCGCGATATTGTCCTTTTCCACATGAAGCACACTGACATCGCTACCCAACTGCTCGAAGGCAAGTTCCCGGATTTCGCCGCCATTATCCCGCGCAGCTACGTGACCTCATCGGTTATGTACACCAGTGATTTGCTGGCTGCCTGCAAACGTGCCGAAATCTTCGCCCGTGACTCGGCCTACAGTGCCAAGTTGTATGTTAAGCCTGCTCCCGGCCCCGGCGAACCGGGTGCAGTCACCATCGTTGGTATGAGTGCCGAACGGGGCGATAATGAAGGGATGCTCGATGCCTCAGTCGAAGGAGAAGCCCTGAATATCTCCTTCAATATCCGCTACCTGATCGACGTGCTCAACGTTATCAATGATGAACGTGTCGTGCTGGAAAGTAATGGCGCGGCCAATCCCGGTGTCATCCGTCCTGAAAACCGCGATGATTTTGTTAGCGTGATTATGCCGATGCAGATCACCCGCTAACCCATTTCAATCCATAAAAAAGGGCGGTAGTGCTATAACTACCGCCCTTTTTTATCCCCAATTAACCAGTGGATTTCCGGTCGGATACAACCACCTCACGGGCTTGGATGCGAAACCATCCACACCTGCTTTCAAAACATAAGTGCTTAACATCTGGTCAATAGCCGCTTTATCTTCTTTGAAAATTCCCTTGTTTGCACTCCACTCCGAGATGTAATAGGCGTACTGCCCTCGAACCAAATAAATCTGCATCCCGTATACCAGATCCGTCTTTTTTGGATCATTTGCTGGATAGAAGAAAAATCGTCGTGCTGCTTCCATACCATTAATCTGTACTGTGTCACGGGTTTCCAAGGTCATATCGTTGTTCTGGCGTGACAGGTTATTCCACGTATTATGTTCAACTGTCGAGGCTGAGATCGTCGAATTCAGATGAAACCGCCCGAATAAGATGTTACTGTAACCGAAGCGCTTTTCGTACAACCATGCGAAACATTCTGAATCGGATGTACACGATTGGATTTTGTTGATGTCACCCACAGTCCAACTTGGAGGATAAGTCAAGCTCATCAATTCATGGCCAAACCGCTGTGGGCCGGGTTGTGTGACATTAAGTACCACACCCAAAATAGCCGCTCCCGCTACTGTTCCAACACCAACCAGCGCTCCACGTCCCCATTTATAGGGATAATTAACCAGCGCTTCTTTCCCACCTTGATGCCATTTTTTATAGGGTTCCTCGAGTATCGAAGCCAACGCGAATGAATAGCCGTACCAGATGCCCGCGCCGCCCAAGATCAAGCTAAATTGGAGTGCAGGTGGAACATTTCGCGCTAAAATTAACGCCCCACCAACACCAACTATTGGAAGCAAAATCGCAAAGGCTATCGAAATCCACATCCACGAAGGCTTACCCAAACGCCGCCAGAAATAACTGAGCACGAGGCTGCTAATCAAGGGTGTCATCACGAATGACATGCTGGCGTACCACGAAGGATTGAGCGACCCCATCGGACGGTCTTTGGCAGTCACTGCTGGCAGTGGCTTACGTGCAAAAACAGATGCTGTATCAAAGCTGCTGCTGCTCTCCGGTGTCGCTGGAACATCAGCATCAACCGCTTCGGTAACAGGGGCAGGTTGTGACACAGCGTTCGCGATCAATTGTAGATGTTGCACCACATAGCTTGGGTCTGTGGACGTTCGTTTGACGTTAGCAATCAAACCGGTCAATCCGGCCTTCAAATTGGTGTTGTTGATGGCGTTCGCTACGGTTGCGGTTTGATCGACCACCACCTGTAAAACTGTAGTGCCGTCGGGCTGTGGACGTAGAAGGTAAACGTAACTGTATTCTTTGCCCTGAGCCACCAGCATCAAATTCTCACGCGCGACTTTGATTGTTCGCTGTGCGGGGGTACTGCGTCGGATGGCATTAACGACCGTTGCACCATCAGCAGGTATCGCAAGTTGTGCCAGTCCAACCCGTTCCTGTGGGACTTGCAGAGCTGCTTTAGCCAACTGCCCATAAGCGCCACGCGGATCCATTTTCAGAGCGATATTGAGTTCACCGATGGCTTTTGCCTCATCACCACACAAGCGCAGGATATATGCACCCCTGACATGTAATCCCGCCAGTGCCGGAAGACAGTCTTGCTCGGTTTCGGTTAACGCCTGTTGATACGTTTTGAGGGCTTGGTCACAGTCACCGGATTGCGCCAATGCCCACGCGCGATTCGCCAGCAGCTCACCCCATACAAAACGATCCGTATTCATCCGGTAACGCTTATTTTCAATACCGCGATCTAGATAGGGGAGTGCGTCATCGGGCTTGCCCATTAGCAGCAACGTTTCCCCTAACGCGCTGAAGTTATCAGCACCTTCGGGATACAACTCAATGCTTGTTTGTAAAACGGGTATTGCTTCAGCATAATGGGCTTGACGTGTGAGCGACCAACCGAGGTTGCCGAGATTCGAACCGCGTGGTTGACGCTGATTCTTTTTGGGATTTCGAGTCGCTACCTCGACTTTGCGGAAGCAAGCCTCCGCTTCGGCAAAGCGTCCTGCCATAAGCAGAATAGAACCTTCCAGATTGGTTAGAATGTTTTTCATGACAGGCAGCCACGTCCACCGGCGAACGAACTTCAAGCCAGCGTCGTAATTGCCCGCATAGACCACCTTTTTAACGCCACTCATGAGATACCACAGAAATATACCGCTAATAAGGATAGGAATAGCAATAATCGTGCCAATCGCGATAATCGGATTGGCGAATAGTCCGCTTAACTGAGGCGAGAAACGAATTTGATTGTTTTGGATTGGAAAGAGAAAATATAGGACAGCCCAAATGAGAACGACTGCACCAAAAGTATCAAAACATGCTTTCCAAAGGGGTTTATCGAAACGAATTTGGGGATTAGCTTTAGTCTGTTGTCTTCTACGGAAATAAGTGATGATTACAGCCAGCAATACCAATCCGAGCGGCATCAGTAATACCGGAAGAATTGATAATAGGGTTTCTGAGGTGTTTGCAGAAGCAGGTCCGGATTTCATAACTTTGTCCTAGAATGATTACCTTCTAGAACTAATATAAAACCTGAATATCTCAATTTTTACTTAAGGTTCTTAACCCTAAATGTTATATAGGGTGACGAGGATAGGTGAAGATTGTTTTAGGACTCAACGCGGTGATTGCACTGCGCATCAGGCTTCCAGATCGTTTTGATAAAATAGGTTTTATTCCAAGTTTTATCACAACTCTTAAACCAATGTTGATGTTCTTAATTCTTTTATCCCAAATGTTGAGAACAAATATGGGATATAGCGCTGAATTATTTGATTTCGATATTCGATGCGCTGGTATAAATTGACGGTGGCTATGAACTAAGCTCTGCCCCTCGTAAATCCTAAATGGTTTCAAGAAAAATCGCTAAATAAAAGAGCCTGTAAGTATTGAAGTACAGGCTCTTCTTGTTTACTCAAAATGGATTTTAGCGTTTGGGTTGGATCTTGCCGTTACCCAAGGTGCTGAAAATGTTGGTGAGATAGGTTGCGTTGTTAATGGCCGTCCGAAAGGCGTTCATCGAAGGGGCTGAAGTCTCAACCGGCCACGATAAACCTGCGCCAGCATCCCAGTTGAACCAGACGATGGCCTTAATTTTCGGATACTTATTGATGATACTGTTGCCCAACGCATTGGTAATCCAAGCGGCTTTCTTTGCGCCACCATCTCCGGCCTCGACTGATGCGAACTCGGTAATCATCAGCGGTTTACCGGCTGCTACGGTTGTGATCTCGGTGTAGCTATCCTTGCTGTTGGAGATGAGCTTGGTATCACCAGAGTAAATCTGCGAGAAACTTTCCCACGGCATCCCTTGTTTGGTGTACCAGTTGTAGCCATCCAAACCAACCCAATCAACATACGATGAACCCGGATACAGTTGAGCCAAAGGGATGGTGTTCCATGTGCTGATATTGGGTGCCCAAACCCATGTGACATTGGTTGCACCGACTTTATTGAAAACATCATGGACATGCCGCCACGCTTGGATGTAAAGCGCGGGTGTGTTGCCATTCAGTTGGGAACTCCAAGGAAACTGCCAGTTGCCATTCATTTCCCAATCAAAACGCAAGAAGAAGGGATGTCCCCATGCCTTGGCTTGCTGCGCCCAAGTGGTCAGGTATCCATCATAAGTACCGTTGGCAATATACATGAGCTTATACGCGGGTTGTTCGGCAGGCAGTCCACAACAAGCGTTTGAACCCCAATCCAACATGGGGATTGCACCATGAGCGCGAACGTTATCAAAGTAAGAGGTTTGGAACCAAAGGGCTTTGCCAAGATATACCCACGGCGCGCCCCAAGCGATGATCGACATTTTCTTTTGGGCGATGTTCGTCTCAAAATTTGAGATTAATCCGCCGGGTTGAAACGAAGCTGTTTCCGGTGGTTTGCCATACATATGCGCGCCCCAGTAAATTCCGCCTGAAGCCGCGTCGGTTTCCATAATATCTGTATAGGATGTGATGGCGAGAATTGCAAAGGCGAGCAGCATTAATAAGCCAGCTTTTCGGTTGGTACGCATCAGACAAATATCCTGTTATGACTAAGATGTGGAAACTATCGAACAGATGCTGACAACAGTAGATCAACGTCAAACGCATCTCAATGGTACATATGTGCTAGGAAATACTACGGGATGCGAAGGGGTTATTAGCCCGATGATCCCATTGACTTTGGGATGCAGTTATCAAGCAGTGATTGGCCTCGTTGCCGTGTGGGGATTATGCGGTTACAATTACTATTAAGAATAATAACCTCGTCGCGAAGGAAACAAACTATGAGCATCACGATCACCTGGCTGGGACATTCAGCCTTTAAACTTGAAGCAGAAGGACACACGATTCTGCTTGATCCTTTCTTGACGGGTAATCCATTGGCAGCCGCCAAACCTGAAGACCTTAACCCCGAAATCATTTTTTTGTCCCATGCTCACGGTGATCATTTAGGTGATACGGTTACTATTGCCAAACGAACGGGTGCGTTGGTGGTCTCCAATTTTGAAATTTGCAACTGGCTCAATGCTCAAGGTGTAAGCAACACGCATGCCCAAAATTCAGGCGGCAGCTATGACTTCGGTTTTGTGCAGTGTAAATTTACAGTGGCGCATCATAGTTCATCATTTCCTGATGGCAGTTATGGTGGGAATCCCAACGGTTTCGTGCTGACGCTGGCAGGTAAGCATTTGTATTACGCGGGCGATACATCGCTATTCAGTGATATGCGCTTGATTGGTGACCAAGTGATTGATCTCGCCTTCTTGCCTATTGGTGATAACTTCACGATGGGACCGGAAGACTCGCTTCGGGCCATCAACTATATTCGTCCACGCGCGGTTATCCCGATGCACTACAAAACATGGCCGCCGATTGATCAAGATGCCAGTGAGTGGGGCAATACCGTCAATAACGAAACGACTGCCCAACCGATTGTGCTTGATCCCGGTGCTTCACACATTCTAGTGTAACCCCTTCACTCCAACCCCTCTCCCTTGAGTTCGTGGGAGAGGGGCTTAAAGTACTTGCCCCTTAACGTTTCATGGGAATAATCTTCCACGTATTCCCTAATCCTAAACGAAATTTTCACACGATATTCAGTAACACCGCAAAGGTTCTTGCAAGGAAAGGGTGGTATGATCCTGATATATCATCATTGTAAGCAGTCCTTATAAGGAAGTTCGACCGATGGATACGAACCAGAAAATGCAGGCGTTCAAGTCTCAGACTCAGGAGAAAATCCGTAAGCTCATCGCGGAATTTGCTGAAGGCACGGTCAGTCGCGAACAATTCCATGTCATCTACGAACGCTATACCAGCCAATTAGCGATGGCCGATATGGCTGCTGCCAGCCGCAGTCCCGACGCGGTGATGGGCATGTTGAGCGATATGCCTGCAACCATCGCCGTGCGTGAAGCACATATGGGTAAAGCGGTCGGCATGACTATTTACAACAATCGCAGTGGCACATTGTTGGAAACATTGGGCGATTTTGATGTCTCGCCGGAAAAACTCGCGCCTATTTTGAACGATTTCACGATGATGATGCAGTCTGGTAAATCGGTGGAACGCGAAACCCGCAAGATCAGTGCCAAGCAGTGGTTGGTATTTGAGGGTGGCATGTTTACCACGGTTGTGACCCTGTTCCGTAATGAACCCTCGGAAGCACAGTGCCGCGAAATTGAACGTCTGCACCGTGATTTTGAGGAAGCCAACCGCAGCTTCTTTATGCTTAACTCGATTGATTCAACCAAGCTGGCTTATCCTTTTATGGTGTTTGTACAGCGTAAAGTACGCGGCTAATGATATGTCGGACGAGGTACGCCTCGTCCCTACGTAAACCGTCCTGATAAACACGTTATTGATAATGCCTCGCGGGACTGACCATGATCGTTACATTGACTCCCAACACCAGCCTCGATCAAACAGTATTCATTCCAACATTTCAATTGAACCATACGATGCGTGCCACCCGTTCGCTGTATGGTATGGCAGGCAAGCCGACGGATGCCTCGTGGATACTGGCAGAACTGGGTGTTCCCAGCCGTGCCTTAGGCTTTGCGGCGGGCGCTATCGGGCAAAAAATCGAGATGATGCTGCATGCCCGAAACATCACCACCGACTTTGTGCAGGTCGAGGGCGAGTCGCGCGTGAACATGGTCATTATCTGCGAGGATGGCAGCGGTCAATCAACCATCACTACATCCAGCCTTGAGGTCAAACCCGAACACATCGAAATGCTGCTGGCTCAATTCGAGGTATCTCTGAACGATGCAAGCTGCGTGGTGTTAGGTGGCTCATTACCTACAGGTGTCGAACCGAGCTTTTACGCAGATGCCATTGGTCGCGCACGATCACGCAATATTCCGGTGATTTTTGATGCGGGTGAACCCAACCTCAGCGCGGGGTTAGCTGCAAAACCGTCTTTCATTAAACCCAATCAGGATGAACTTTCGGGATTGGTCGGGCATCCTGTGAACGACATGGCAACCGCTTATGCAGCCGGAAAATACATCCTCGACACTTACGGCACATCAGCTATTATGACCTTTGGTGGTGAGGGTGCGCTGGCAGTGCTGCCGGGACGTGCGTATCGTATTCCTCCACTGAAGATTGATGTGGTCAGCGCAGCTGGCGCGGGTGATGCGGTGCTGGCAGGATTAGCCGCCTCGATTGAGCGCGGACAACCGATTGAAGAAGGTATACGGTTGGGTATCGCAGCCGCCTCAGCCGTGTGTTTGATGCCGGGAACGGCGGACTGCCGCCACGAGGATGTTGAAGCGTTTTTACCCCAGATTGAATTGATCCCCTACAATTAGTTTCAGCCGATAGAATTGTTAGTCAAAATCTCCTACCAACCGCAGCGTTTCCCAATCGCCGAGATAGGGAATGGTGATGCTGGCATTCGACTCACCACGAACAATGTTCACTATCTCGCCACTTGGAACACGATAAACCGCCGAAGTGGTCTGCTGAATAGTCAGGCGAACGTTGGGAATAAGCACCACTTCCTCAATCGTATCCGAAGTCCGATGCTGACCGAAGCGCACCGAGCGTTGCGGAAATCCGGTTACCAGATGCACGATTAAATCCGTGCCCAAACGGTTGGTGATGATCTCAGTATTGAGCAATCCCTCTACTCGAACAGGTGGCAGTGTTCCAGCCGCCCATGTCACCATGTTGGCAATCAATCGACGGTAAGGCTTATGACCGAGTCGGGCATAATTAATTTCGGGCAATGATGCACAATAAATCACGCGCCCCTTGCCATAATTGCGATAGACAACCACTGGTTCGCCTGTATTCACATCCGGCGGCGGCTGATTGTTGTGGTAGTAGGTTTGTCCACTGGTTTCGATCAGTGGATTGCGCCGAGTCGCCGCAATCTGTACATCATCAGTGTTCGCCTGTACTTCCCACATCGCCATGTAATGCGGCAGCGGTCGGCGGATTAAACCATGTGTAAAGGGGCTATCGTGAATTTGGAGATATGGAAAGGTAAACTCGCCGCGTTTGACGAAATCCACACCAAACAAATCCGCCAGCGCGAAATTGTTCAGCCGATTTCCCCATTCGTCATAAAGTGAGGTTGCGCCAGTCGCAATAATCGCGCCGCCGTTGGCGATATAGGTTCGCAGCACGTCAACCTCAGCCGCCGAAAGCGTCAGAATATTCGACAGGTAGACCACTTTATATTGGTTGAGTGTCGCCAGACTTTCAGGACGATCATCCACAATCTCAACCGGAATATGCGCCTCGATGAGAGCCTTAAACGTTCCCATCCACGCGGGCAGCAAATCTGAATCGGATGGATTGATGGTGCTTTCGAGCATCATACCCGATGTGGTTTTGCTGCGATTCAACACTTCATCGAGTTCGCGCACCTTTTGCGAGACATATAAGGCTGCGTAGCGCACGGGTTCCGCCCCAATTAGCACACTTTCACGTCGTTCAATCTCGGAATAGATGTTTTCGATGTTGGCATAAACAGCCGGTTCGAGCTGACCATCCTGATAAGGCTCGTCATCAATGCTGACTGCGCCACCGTTGGCTACCACACTAAACGCCTCGAAGCGCATTTGTGCCAGTGGTCGCACTGTAAAATCCCACGTATGGACGAAGCGGCCTGTTAGCACCTCGAACGGTTTTCCATCCATACCGGAACGCATATAACGGGCGGCAAAGCTGGGGAAGATCAACCCCTGCCACTCGGTGTAACCTTCGGTTGAACCCATGTCGGACAATGGCAAATGTTTAAACGATAATCCTTGACTCGGCAGCGCGTAAGGTGCGCCATAAAAGTTAATGATGTAAGCCGTTTCCGGCCGGATGCTCTTGACTAACTTATAACAACCATCGAGGTAATCATAAAGCTGATCCTGCTGCCAGCGCACGAGCTTGAGCCACCCTGATTCTTTCGATGAACGCGGCATCGGCTCACCAAAATCGGCTTCATAATGGTCACGGGTATAACGGTCAAACGTCGGTAAATCGCTGAGGATGTCACTCCAAATGCCGTCAATTTCGTAGTTGGTTGTGAGTTCTGTTAGATGCGAATGAACCAGATCGCGGTAAGGACTGAGCAGGCTCATCGTCGGCCAACGGTTATAGGAGTAGCTTCCATCAGCTTCTTCAGCCATCCATTCGGGATGATGTCGGGCGGCTTCGGTATCCCACATGTTGGAATAGTAGGCGATGACTCGAATATCATTTTTGTGGGCGTGTTTGATCATTTCGCCCAGAAAATCGAGATCACCTAATCCGGTATGTTTGTGACCGATTTGCGTGTTGTAGTAAAAGTTTCCGTACTGGCACTTGGCAAAAATCACCGCCATATTGATTCGTGCTTTTACAAAAGAGTTGATGAGTTGTTCAGGATCGAAGCCGGTAGCAATACCACGAAGTTCGTGTTGATCCCCACCGGATTGTCCCGGCTGTGTCCAATCCGGAAGGTGCATATCAAAAAATAAGCGCCGTATATTTTGGGAATACCAATCTGGTAAGGTCATTTAAACTCACTTGCTAAAAGGCTTCATTAAATTAAATCTATTCGGGTGATATTGTAGCAAAATTATGAGGTTGGCACTTTACAGCACCGCACCACTACGATTTAATAATTTTCATCCCTAATCAAACTACCTGTTGTTATCACTCAAAGGACTGCCGTGAGTACAGAACAAGTCAGTACCAGCCACATTGGCTATTTATGTCATGCCCCGAAAATCGCGGTGATCCGTAACCCTACCTCTAAGACTTTTGCCGTTGAAAACATGGCGTTGATTGCCGAAGCGCCCATGTCCGCCACACGCTCGTCGTTTAAAGTCATTTACAGCGCTCCTATCGAGTACCGCGAAACGTTGATGGGAACATTTGGCATCTGTGACTTTTCCAGTGTCACGAAGCCCGGCGTTTACCGTGTGGTGCTGCCCGACTCAGAGGCACTGTCCTATCAATTCAATATTGCTGATGGTGCTTATCATAAGCTGCCGTATCTGTTCCTCGACTTCATTCACGAATTGCGCTCAGGTTATTTTGAGGATGATTTGCGCCGTCCATTGCACTTGGATGATGGGGTGCGTTCGGATAACGGCGAAGCGTGGGATGCTGTTGGTGGTTGGTATGACGCGGGGGATCTCCGCAAATGGTCAACCCATTCGACGTTGGCAGCCTTAGCTTTCATGGATACCCAGCAGCAGTTGCGCCTCAACCGCCACCTATTCGAGCAGCCTGATGCCTTCCCGACCGATTGGCTGACCGAAACCGCGTGGGGCTTGCGCTATATCTATAAAATACAAGATCCTGAAACGGGTATGATCTTTGAGGATGTGGGTGGGGGCAGCACTGCCCGCCGGCGCGAGGGGATGTCGTGGTGGTATGAAAACCACGCCGGATGCTATGCGGATAACGCTGACAACCACTTTACTGATAACATTCATGAATCAGGTGATGAACGCAGCATCCGCGTGCAATATAACCCCATTGCTCAGTACACCAATGTCACTATTCTTGCCCGCAGTTATACAATTTATGCTCAGCACAGTGCCGAGCGGTCACAGAAGAGTTATCAAGCTGCTTTAGCCGCGTGGAATTTCTGCAAGACACGCCTCAACGATGAAGAACATCAATGGACGGCTGTCCGCGCGTGGCGTTTATGTGCAGCACTCGAATTGTATCAGGCGGGTTTGGTCGCGCTGCCGGAAGTGGACACGGCATTAACCGCACTGCTCGAAAACTTTAATATCGAACTTGGTTTTTGGACGAATGCCTTTAATAGTAATGAGCCTTATCGTGCAATTTTGCACTCGGCGCAGCCTTTGATCGCGTTGGCGAAGTACCTTGAAGTTTTGCCGGAAGGCGAAGAAGTCATGCCTGTGCGCGATGTGCTGGCGATTTGTAAGATGCGCTATATTGAGCCGATTGTAGCGACCAACCCTTACCACTTCATGCCCTTTGGTGCGTACAGCGAAAAGTTGACACCGGATGATGTTTATCGTCCGTGGCGTGACAAGTGGTTCATCCGTTTTGGAATGCCCACCCATCATCCTCAGCAGATCAATCACGGCCTCAGCGGTCATTGGATGAGTTGGGCGCACGGCCTCGCTTATGTCGGGCAGGTACTCAACGACAAAACATGGACAGCTCTCGCATGGGCACAGATTGAATGGCTGACGGGCAACAACGCTTTTGATGTGTCGTTTATTTCGGGCATCGGTTACAACAACCCCATGCCCCACAGCCGTTTTCTAGGGACACTTATCGGCGGTTTCATGAATGGCTTCAGAGGAACCGAGGCCGATATCCCAACAGTTGATCAAGCGCGTGAAGCCGAGTGGAACAGCACCGAATATTGGAACACACCGTTGAGTAACTGCTTGATGGCGCTTTCTCGCTTACTGCCCGCAAACATCCGCACCGTGAACAAGCTCGGATAGCCACATGCTATTTGAAATGCTTGTCAATGTAGGGGCATTGAGGCGTGGCTTTTAAGGAACCAAAATCCCCTATAATTGTCATTAGGTTATATGCGGGGCAATTCCGATGTATAATAGAACAACATGTAAAATCTGAAAAACGGTTTTATCAATCGCTTATGAGTGGTAGCGACATTCATAAATACCAGAGGTATATTATGGATGATCTCACGCCCCTCATCAATGTAGTTGTAGAACAACCCAAAACTGGATGGGGTACAACAATGCTTGGGGCTAAAGCATTGGTCACACTACATATTGTCAACACTAATGCCGATTCAATGCAAGTTTGTCTAGCACATCCCATGGTTTTGGGTCGCGCTGACCAAAATGATGACGATCACCTCATCGATTTGTCGGCTTACGGCGCAACCGAAAAAGGGGTGTCTCATCAGCATGCATCTCTAGAAATCATAAACAAAACTCTGATGTTGACTGATTTGAATAGCTTAAATGGCACATTCTTGAATCAAGAACGGCTTTCTCCAAATCAACCCCGTATTTTACGGGACGGTGACGAGATGCAATTGAGCCAATTGGTCATGCACATCTATTACGAAATGCCCATAATGGAACAAAATCACGTTAGCGGCTAAGTAGCCATTCAGATTGAAGCGTTTGACGCAAATGCGACCATTATGCATTTCCCGTGATTAAAGGCTAGCGGCTGACACATGCTGCCCGCCCAGATAAGCATCTTGGACTTCGCGACTGTCGAGGAGTTCTTTAGCAGCGCCTTCCAGCACAATATGTCCGTTTTGCAGCACATAACCACGATGGGCGATTTGCAGGGCTAAATTCGCGTTTTGCTCGACCATAAAAATGGCAGTTCCCTGCGTGTTAATGGTTTGGATCAATTCCAGCACATTATCCACAAAGGCAGGGGATAACCCCATCGTCGGTTCGTCCATACAAATCAACTGCGGGCGACCCATCAAGGCACGACCAATCGCCAACATTTGCTGTTCGCCACCACTGAGGACTCCGCCACGCTGCTTGATGCGTTCCTGCAAGCGCGGGAACAAGCCTAAAATGCGCTCATAATCTTCGGCAATCGCTGGTTTATCCGTGCGGTGATATGCGCCCATCAATAAATTCTCGCGCACCGTCATGTTGCCAAAGATGCGCCGCGCTTCCGGCACCGAACCCATACCCAAGCGGATAATCTGAGGTGTAGGTAAGCCAACGATGCTCTGACCTTTGAAGCGCACTAATCCTGCACGCGGTTTGACCAAGCCCAAAATGACCTTCATGGTGGTGCTTTTGCCGCTGGCATTGCCACCCAACAAGCACACGATTTCACCCGGTTGAACATGCAGGCTGATACCAAAATGCACCTGAACCGCACCATAAAAAGTATCAACGTCTTGGAGTTCAAGTAACCGTGATGGTAATGAAGCAACCATGTTCATAGGCTATTGGCATCTCTCCACATCTTCTCTGCGACTCAATTGTATTTGCATATAGCCCTTCTCCCTTGAGTTCGGGGAAGAAGGGTTAGTCTCGTACCCCCACCGGCATCGCATCCCCATGTGCCGCGATTAATTCGTCAACCATTGCCCAAATCTGGTCGAGAGGCAAGATGGCCGCCACCAACGGATCAAGCATCGCCGCCTGATGCACGTAATCACGCCGACCTTCCAACGCTGCCCTCACCGTCAGCTCTTGTACCGCCAGATGTAAACGGCTCATGCCTGCCAACTGTGGAGGAAGCGACCCGATGCGCGTCGGCTGGATGCCGTTGCGATCCACCATGCATGGCACTTCCACGCAGCAGCCTTCTAATAGATTATCAATCAATTTGTCGTTGCGCACATTCCCATAAATCACGCGTGGTTGTCCGGTTTCCATCGAGTGGATAATCAAGGAAGCGTACTCGTTACTGCGTTCGATCTCAAATGACTCGCCCTTGAGCAATGTCTCGCGCATATCCTCGGCCTCAGTGATGTTGTCCTCGCTGCGCCGGATGTACTCGTCAATCGGCACATGGAATTTTTCGATTTGTCCCGTGTGAGGAATAAAATGCGCCGAGTATTCCGCGTTGTGTTCCGACGACTCGGTCACATAATAACCCAAGCGATTGAATAACTCCGCCCGTACCGAATCCTCTACTGGAATTTTGCCTTCTTCATAGGCTTTTCGCAGCAGTGGATACACATCCTGCCCCTGATGCTCGAAACGCAAAATCCATGCCACATGGTTGATGCCTGCGCCGAGGTAAGTGACTTCATCGTAATTCACACCGGCATAACCGGAAATTTGCTCGGTCGTATATTGGATGCTGTGGCACAGTCCCACAATCGGCACACGGGTCGCCTTGAAAACTGCCCAGCACAACATTGACATCGGATTGGTGTAATTCAGAAGCAGCGCACCGGGACAGACTTCTTCCATATCCCGCGCGATTTCTAACATCACCGGAATGGTTCGCAGCGCCCGAAAAATCCCACCGATGCTGTGCGAATCGGCAATCGTTTGCAGCACGCCATACTTGCGCGGAATATCGAAGTCCAACAGCGTGGCTTTAAATCCACCGACTTGGATGGTGTTGATGACATAACTCGCGCCCTTAAGCGCCTCACGACGATCAAGATGGGTCTCGATTGTCGGTGATGCGCCGAGCTTCTCTGCAATAACCTTCGCCATTCGTTCGGCTGTATCCAAGCGTTCGGGGTTAATATCGTGCAGGCTGATGACACTCTCCCGCAGCTCAGGAAAGCTCAAAATGTCGGTCAGCAGATTCTTGGTAAACTCGATGCTTCCCGCACCGATAAATGTGATTTTCGCCATGTTATTTCGCCTTTGTATTAATTCCCTCTCCGTAAACGAGGGCTAGAGTGGGGTATTTTCTCTGCGTTCTCAACGTCTCTGTGGTTAAATCTCTTCTTACTTCCGCACACCGGAAAGCGCGATTCCCTCTATGAAAAACCGCTGCGCGAAGAAGAACACAATGATGATTGGCGCAATGCTTACCAGCGAACCCGCCATCATAATCGTCCACCGTCCGCTGTACTGCTGCTGTAACAGTGATAATCCAACCGGAAGCGTGGTTTGCTGCAAATCACTCGGCAGATAAATCAACGGTGTCAGCAAGTTATTCCACGAGCCGAGGAAGCTAAAAATCGCCAGTGCGGCTAAAGCGGGTTTCGCTAGAGGCAAGTAGATGCTCCAAAATATCCGTAATAAAGATGCACCATCTACCCGTGCCGCTTCTGCCAAATCCAAGGGAATGGTCAGGAAGTATTGGCGCAGTAAGAACGTTCCGAACGCACCGCCCATAAAGGCAGGCAGCCATAACGGGACTTGTGTGCCGTACAACCCCAACGCCTTAAAAATGATGAAGTTGGGGATAATCGTCACCTGATAGGGGATCATCAACGTGCCGAGCAACGCGATAAACAACATTTCCCGAAAGCGGAAGCTCACGACCGCGAAAACGAACGCACCCATCGCACACGTCAAAAGCTGCCCGATAGTCGTCAGCATGGCTATCTTAAAGCTGTTCCAGATGAGCGTGCTAAACGGCAAAATCGTCCACAACTGCGAGAAGTTTTGTGTAGTAAAGGGATTCGGAATCAATGCCCGTGTGAATTGGTCGGCTGGCAGTTTGAAAGCCGTCGAAATCATCCACAAGAACGGCCCAACCATGACCAAACTGCCCAAAATTAGCGCGGCGTAGGTAATTACATCTAGTGTTTGTTTGCGTGTCATCAGCATTAGTCGTAAAACACCAATCTTCGCTGAAGTTGGAAGTAGACCAACGTCAGGACTAAAATAATTGCTGCCAGTATCAAGGCTTGAGCACTAGCTGATCCCATGCGGAAGTAATTGAAACCGTTACGGTAAATCGAATACACCAGTGTTGGTGTGCTGGAACTATTGGCGCCCTGTCGGGTGAGAACATAAATAAACTCGAAAACTTGAAAGGCGTTAATCGTGGAGATGATCGTCTGGAAAAAGATGCTCGGTGTAACTAAGGGCAGCGTAATGTGGCGGAACATGGGCCACTCGGTCGCCCCATCTACCTGCGCCGCTTCATAATACTCTTTGGGGATAGCCTGCAATCCAGCGAGGAAAATAATCATGCCCTCACCAATCGCCCCCCAAACATTCACAATAATCACCGAGAACAGGGCATTCTGTTTGCTCAGCCAGCGTACCGGTTCGCCTCCCAACCCCACGATCACATAATTCAGTAGTCCGGTATCCTTCGAATAAATCCATAGCCACACCAAGCCTACTGACACGGCTGACGATATAACCGGCAAAAAGAAAATCACGCGGAAAAAACTGACCCCTTTAATCTTGCGATTCAGCAACAGCGCTACAAGCAATGACAGCACAATCACCAGCGGCACATAAATGAAGCTGAAGCGAACGGTGTTGTTTAGGGCTTCTGAAAAATCACTGTCAGTGATAAGCGCTTTAAAGTTATCCAACCCGACATAAATCGGCGGTGTCAATAAATCCCACTTGAAGAGGCTCAGCCCTATCGTCGCCAACACTGACCCAAACGCGCCGAAAACCAACCCTAATAAGGTTGGTGCCAACAGCAGCAGCACCCACAACCGTTCCCGCCCCAGCGGTTTTAAGCCTGATTGCATCCGTTTATTCCTGACGACTTGCAGCGTATCATCGCTTACGCCTTTTGATATTGACCAATCGTGGATGTGTTATACGTAGGGAAGGGTCTAAGACCCTTCCAATTTTCTTTAATTCCCCTCCTCGCTTGCGGGGAGGGGTTAAGTATGGGGTAAATTACTGACTATTCTTCATCAGCACTTCATCCGCCGCAGGTTTAATCTCATCCAAAGCCTCGTCAATCGTGGCATCGCCTGTCCATACGGTGATCAAGGTATCTCCGACAGCGGTTGCCCATTCGTCATACCCACGGAAAGTCGGTTTGGGCTTGGCATATTCCAAGGCATCCAAAAAGACCTTGTGGTTAATCGGCGCGGAAGTTTGTTCAAGGTAAGTGGGGCTTTCGGCGACCGATTGCAAAACTGGAATGGCAAAACCGAGTTCAGTTAACTTCGACTGTCCTGCCTCACTGGTCGCATATTGGATAAATGACCATGCCGCATCCGGATTCTTGGAGTCCTTTGACACCACAAAACCAGCGCTGTTCACGCTGGTAGCACGTGCTACCGGGCCAGCAGGCATCGGCGCGACATCCCACTTGAAGGGTAGCGCGGAATACTCGGGCACGACCCAGTGACCAATGGTGGTCATCGCTGCTTTGCCCGCCGCGAACACATCATTACCATATTGAGCCGATTGTTCCGGGTCAGGATGCGACTTATCACTCACCACCATATCCGTGATGAAGTGCCACGCATCACGCGCCTTACCTTCGGTCAAAAGTGTTTGTGTGCCTTCGGGGTTGATGATCTCGCCGCCAAAGCCCCAGATTGCCTCGCTCCAAAAGAGTTCCATGTCATAAAGATCAGTCGCGAAACCCCATTGATCAATCACACCGTCGTTATTGGTATCTTTGGTTAGCGCGAGGGCGTTGGTCTTCAGATCATCCATCGTCCATTTGTCGGTCGGATAAGCCACGCCTGCCGCGTCAAACATATCCTTGTTGTAGAACAGCACAATCGTCTGGAAATCGCGCGGCAGCCCATAATAACCATCGGCCTTCTTATAGGCTTCCAAAGTCACCGGATAAAAACCGTCGAGGGCTTTCGGGTCTTTATCAATGTAGGGTTGCAGGTTGAGCAATACCCCGCGTGACTGCCAATCAGGATACAAGGGCGCGTCCATCGCGAACACATCCGGCGGCGTACCACCTGCCATTAAGGTTTTGAGTTTGTCCCAGTAGGATGTCCAATCGCTGACATCGACATTCACCTTGATCGTTGGATTGGCAACCTCGAACTCGTCGACAATCTTCTGCCACACCGCCAATTCTTCTGGCGATCCCCACATCATATAGGTGATTTCGGTCTTGTCCTGTGCGCCGACCACACCGCCGATGATTAAGAGCATCATCGCGCTCAATAAAACTCCGATAACAGACTTCTTCAACATGTTTGGACATCCTTTACTATTAATAGACGTTTCCAAAACTTCCGTGACAACCCGGCGCAAGCCCTTAGGCATGTCCGTTATTATCCAAGCGCACCACCGTTTCAAGGTTATTGGGGCGGTCGGGATTGAGTCCCTTTGCCAATGAACGTTCAAAGGCCATCAATTGCCCAACCGGTAAATACAACACATTGCGAACTGCTTCCGGCAGACCCGATTTGAACAGCACATCGCTATCCGCTTCACCGAGGCTCAATACCCGTGCGCCGCGTGATTGCATCTCGCTCAGTACTAATTTTTCTGCCGCGTGGTTGGCTTCGGATACCAAGCCGAACAGCAGGGTATGTTCGGTCACCATCGACATCGGCCCGTGTCGATATTCGAGGAAGTGGAACGGTTCACTGTGGCTAAGCGACATTTCCTTCATCTTCAAGCTGACTTCTGCCGCTAATCCATAACGTGGCCCTGAACCCAGCAGATAAAAGCGCTCTAGACTCAAATCGCTGCCCAATTCCCTAGCCACATCAGCATAATCCCTCAACACGTTTATCCCGGCCTCCGGTAACTTTGCCATCGCCTCGATGAGCGCTGATTCGCCAGCCCACAACGCTGCCAAAAACACGGTTCCGAGATACAACACGCTCCAAGCTCGTGTCTGTGCGACACTGTCTTCTTGTCCACCCTCCAACACCAAATTGAGATCGCCAGCACTTGCCAGCGGCATGGTTGGATAGCAGGTCAGCGTGATTACTTTGCCTTGTGCACGCGCTTTAAAAGCCGCCACCGCCCGCTGTGTTTCGGTTGTTTCACCGGATCGGCTAATCGCTACCAGCAGCGTTTTCTGTGATGTTAAATAGGCCGAGTCGGGATACAACCAGATTTCCGAAGCCGGTAATCCTCGCGCCGGAATCTTTGCGACTTGCTGGCAAATTGCGGCAGCCGCCAGCGCTAGATAATAGGTCGAGCCGCAGCCCGTAAACAGCACCGACTCGAACTGTCCTTCATCCAACAACGCCTTGATCTCGCCTGCCTGACCTTTCAACTGTGTCAGCGTCTTTGCCCACATCTCCGGCTGTGAGAAAATTTCGCTGCGTGTGTAACTTCCACGTTCAACCATAACCTTACGTCCTTCTGATTTGAATTTCTGTATATTGTCTTGGGGTTTATTGATTGACTTTCAATACCCGTGCCGCATTCTCGTAATAAAACTTCTTCAGCACATCATCAGGCAGATACAACCCGTATATATTCCATCGGCCTTGCCCCGGAATCTCGGACAACCCGTAATTGAAATACTCGTCGTCGGTTTCAAAGAAGCGGTAGTAAAGACGATAGGCATCCAAGTCTGGCCCTGAATCGGTGCCAAACAAAATGCGGTTAGCATGTTTGAGGAAGAACCGCCGTGCTGAATAAGGCTGCCGTCCCAACTCGGAAATCCGTGCGCTTGGATCAACATAGAAGTTCGGGCAGCGGTCAAGCAGTTCGCCAACCCATTCCAAATTTTCTGAGTAGCAGCCGACATGTGCGCCGATAAATGTCGTCTGCGGATGGTTCGACACCAGATTCGCCAACCCGTTCATGATGCTCATGAAACTCGGATACGGTGGGCTGGGAAATTGCCAATCAGGATGCGCGTGTAGTTCGTCCCATCGTTCGTTAGTCGGATCGAGTGGATCAAAGAATGCCACCGGATCAGCCACATGAATCAGCACTGGCAAACCGAGTTCTCCTGCTGTCGCCCAAATCGGATCAAGTCGGCGGTCATCAATCTTCGCCAACTGCCCGCTGTCATCCTTCACATGTAGACCGAACGGCTTCCAAATCTTCAAGCCTTGAGCACCTCGTGCCGCCTGTAACCGCAGTCGATTGGCCGCCCACTCACCAAAGCCGTTGCCCATTTCCGCCCACTTCGCCCAATCCACACCGCCAAATACCATAAAGCGTTCAGGAGCGGGTTTCTTGAAGTAATCGAGATGCGCGTTCAGGATGTCCTCACCCCAACCACCGTCGAGGTCAACGTACAGCTTCACCTGTGCCTCATCTAAAATATCCAGCAGTTCAGCCAGCGGTTTCTTATCCCAACCCCCACCAAAAGGCGCGGCTAAATGGTTATGGGCATCAATCACCGGAAAGCGCGGCGTCAGCACCTCGGTTGTCTTGACCGATAAACGCGGCTTGGGCTTAAAGTCATTGAGTGATAATTCGGTCGGACTCATATCTGATCTCTGTGTTCTCCGCGCCAATGCGGTTAAATCTTGTATTGGAATGCTCATATTGATGCGCGTTTGTGCTTATATTATGCACGTTTTAAAAAAAGCGCAACTACTTTTGCTATATCTGTACAAATATGAGCAGATTTGCTACATTTTCACTGGATTTTTTGGTATATTCACACCAATAAACGACCTTTGGAATCTAAACATGACTCATACCGATTTTCTTTCGCTCGAACGCCAAGACCACATCGTTAAATTGGTTGCCGAACGTGGACGCTTAACCGTACCTGAACTCAGCCAGCTTTTTGATGTCAGCGATGCCACTATCCGTCGTGATCTCGCCACCCTCGCCGCCCAAAATTTGGTGCAGCGCGTACATGGCGGAGTCATGCGCCTGCAAAGTGTCGCTACCCACGAGATACCGATTGTCTTGCGTCAGAAAACGTATGTTGAGGAAAAGGAACGCATCGGTCAGGCCACCGCTACCCTCGTTAAAGATGGTGAAACGCTGTTACTCTCCGGTGGCAGCACCGGCTTATGCGTCGCCCGCCATCTGCAAGGGCATCATGACCTCACCATCGTCACCGATTCATTGTTGGTTGTCAGTGAACTGTTGCAGCACGACCAGCATAAAGTCATTATGCTCGGTGGCACAGTCGATCCTGAAGAACAAGCCGTGCGCGGCACACTCTCGCGCACTGTTCTTGCTCAGTTGCAGGTTGATAAGGTCATTATTGGAACGAAAGGAATTTCGATCAATCGCGGCCTCAGTGCTGAAACACCTGAGGAAGCCGAACTCTTCCGCACCTATATGTCGATTGGCGACCATGTCATTGTGGTCACCGACAGCAGCAAATTTGAGCAGTCCGCGCTGGTGCAGGTCGTCTCTTTAGATGCCATTCACACCCTCGTCACCGACACGGCCCTCGACTCCGAAACTGCCGAGCAAATTCGTGAACGAGGAATTTACCTCATCATGGTATGATGTTTAAAAGCGTCTAGTTCTCCCTTGATTTTAGGATAATCAGATGCTTGTTCAACTCGATTTGTCTTTGATTAAAGAACAACATCTGCCATGACGATTGCCTCAACATCCGAAAAAAGAATCTATTTCCCCGGCCTCAATGGGATTAGGGCATTAGCTGCCATCTCAGTCGTATTAGCCCATATCGACGACTACAAATGGCGCTTGGGCTTCACCACTTCAGCGACCTCCTAAAGTTTTGCTCAGTGGCGGCGATGCTGTGATTATGTTTTTTGTCCTCAGCGGCTTCCTTATCACCTATTTGCTGATGACCGAGATTCAAAAAACTGGCACTGTGAGCGTTCGTATGTTCTACATCCGCCGTATTTTACGGATTTGGCCGATCTACTATTTGCTGCTTTTCTTAGGCTTGGTGGTCTTACCCCTAATCGTGCAGGTCGCAGGTTATCAAGGACAATTTCTGCCACAAGCCTCCTCGCCGCTTCAAGTCATTCTCTATATCATCATGCTGCCCAATGCCGCCGCCTTCTTCGGCGCATTGATACCCGGAATCTCCCAACTGTGGACCATCGGCATTGAGGAACAATTTTATTTGCTTTGGCCTGCGTTGACTAAGCTGTTCGCCAAGCGCATCTTGACCGCCATCATTGGTGTCATCGTCGTCAAAATTGTTCTCAATCTATTCCTCAATCAGATCATGGATGACAATAATTATCCGCTGATCTTCCGTGCACTCTTGGGATTTCTCAACAACCTATCCTTTGAATATATGGCGGTTGGTGCTTTAGGGGCTTATCTGCTGTTTCACAAGCATCGCCTGTTGAACTTGATTTTTCATCCCGTCGTGGAAAAACTCACGCTGCTGTTTATGGTTTGCAATATTACCGTGATTGCTAGTTGATGTCGTTCATGCAGAACTCGTTAAAATGGGAGTTACCAGACAACCATCAAACGGGGAAACGACATGAACGACAGCTATATTGTAACCAGTTATGTGGTGATTGATGACATACTGAAAGCCT
>JBBSBM010000112.1:0-23055 GCA_038251275.1 Aggregatilineales bacterium | reverse complement strand
GTGCCCTCGTGAACTGGAATTCCAGACCGAAGCAGCTCCTTGGGACAATAAAGACCTGCGTAAAGCTGTCAGTTTGATAATTGACCGTAATCAAAATATCGCCATTGCCTATCAAGGCACAACCACGCCTTCGACAACCATGTTCGTTTCCTACGCTGGTATGAATCCGTTCATCAATGCGATCACCGATGCTGGCCTCGCCAATGATGTCGTGGCTCATGTCGAAGACGGTCAGAAGTTGATTGAAGGTGCGGGTTATGCCAAGAACGGCAGCGGCATCTATGAAAAAGATGGTAAGACCCTTGATCTCGCCATTATGGTCGGTAACGACACCCAAGAATACATCCTCAGCACCAATGAACTCGTCGAGCAGCTGCAACAGGCCGGTGTCAACGCCAGCAGCCAACCGGTGAACGGCGCGACCTCACAGAACGCCAATCAAACCGGTAACTTCCAGGCACAATGGGCATGGAACACCTGCGGTTCGGTCAGCGAACCTTGGAATTCTATGAACCAGTTGAACGTCAGCTACTACAAACCCGCTGGCGAAATCGCCACAGCTAACACCGAACGTTGGAACACCGACGGCGCGAAGGCTTACAGCAAGATCGTCGACCAAATAGGTTCACTCCCACTGGGTGATCCGTCGATCCCCGGTTTGGTTGCCGAAGCTTACAAGTACCTCGCCGACGAAACCCCGATTATCCCCTTGGTTCAGGCTGAAAAGATTGTTCCGTTCGATACAACCTATTGGACGAACTGGCCGACCTCGGACAATGCTTACATTGTCCCAACCACATGGTGGCAGAATACATTCTTCATTCTCTTCAACTTGAAGAAAGCTACACCGGCGTAGGTTTTAAGGTACAAATGGGGTGGGGAGCAATTCCCACCCCACTTTTTTCAAATAGGTTAGCCAGTTTTACGCGAGGTTATGGATGCGTGGTATATCACTAAACTATTTTTTGCGACGCTTAGGTATATTTTTTTTGACAATTTGGATTGCGGGTACAATCATCTGGTTGATTCCGCATCTGGCACCGGGCGATCCCATTTCAGCAATGGTTGCTCGCCTCGCCAGCCGCAGCGGTTTCGTCGAAAATTCAGCCGAAATTATCGAAGGCTGGAAAGAACGCTTCGGTTTGAATGACTCATTGCCTATCCAGTACGTACGTTATCTGGGCAATCTTGTCCACCTCGATTTCGGTTATTCCATGGCAAATTTCCCCACTCCAGTGAGTCAACTCATTGGTCAAGCGCTTCCGTGGACGGTTGGTTTACTGCTGCTTGCAACGACCATAACGTTTTTGTTAGGCAACTTTCTAGGGGCAATTATGGTCTGGAGGCGCACACCGCGCCTGATCAAGTACATTATTCCCCTAGGGATGATGTTTACATCGCTGCCTTCGATCCTTGCTGCCCTATTTTTGGCCTATGTATTTGCCTTTCTTTTGAATTGGTTCCCGTTGATTGGTTCTTATGATATGGGCATGAAACCCGGGCTGAACGGCCCATTCATTCTCAGCGTCATCCAACATGGTACACTGCCAGCACTCTCCATTATCATCGTGAGTTTCGGTTATTGGACGCTAGGCATGCGTGGCATGATGATTACGGTCGAAGGCGAAGACTATATGAGTTTGGCACGTGCCAAAGGTCTTGGCCCCTTTTACATGCTATACCGTTACATGGTTCGTAACGCGATTTTGCCCCAAATCACAGCTTTCGCTATTACGCTTGGAACGCTCATTAGCGGACAGGTTCTGGTTGAATATGCATTCTCATATCAGGGTATGGGAACGGTGATTTACAACGCAATCCTGAACCAGGATTATCCTGTCATTGAGGGAACCTCGTTCATGCTGATTTTAATCACGGCATTAGCTGTGTTGGTTATTGACTTGATTTACCCATTGATCGATCCACGCATTTCTTATGGAGCGAAATAAATTATGGCTACTGCGCAGACCCAAGAGAGCAGCTCATCCAGCCCGGCAGTGCATACTGCTAAGCAGATGGGCCGGTTCAACCGCTGGGATACACCGTGGCTCAATACAAAATTGTTATTAGGTGTTGGCATCATCGCTTTAATCCTTCTGTTCGGCATCTTGGGAAACTTGTTTTGGGATACCAAACTGGCTCTGACAGGTAAGTCACCCCTTAATCTGCCACCGGTTGGCATCACGTCTACACTTGGCGGGACACTAACTGGAACATGGGCACATCCACTGGGAACCGAAAGCAGTGGTCGGGATATGCTCGCGCTCATCATCGTCGGTGCGCCGAATTCGTTCCTGATCGGTATTATCGCTGCTACAGTGGGGATGGGTTTAGGCATTCTCCTCGGCTTCACATCGGGTTTCGTGGGTGGTCGGGCAGACGACATCATTCGCTTACTGTCGGATGTTGCCATCACCATACCCGCACTGCTGGTTTTAATCGTTATTCAATCCTTGCTCAGGCAGGTTGAGATCACCACTATCGCACTCTTAATCTCGTTGTTTGCGTGGCCCACGCCAACCCGCCTGATCCGCGCTCAAGTTTTGACAATGAGGGAAAGCGGCTATGTGCAGATGGCGAAGCTGTCGGGCGCTTCAACTTTTTCAATCATGTTCAGAGAAATCTTGCCGAACCTGATACCTTATCTGTTCGCTAGTTTCATTGGTAACGCTACTGGAGCAATTTTAGCGGCAGTCGGTTTGGAGACATTAGGACTTGGCCCACAGCGTATCCCTACACTCGGCGGTACGATTTACTTCGCAATACAAGGGGCCGCGTTGTTACGCAATATGTGGTGGTGGTGGGGAATACCAACCCTGCTGTTGGCGATCATGTTCGTCGGTCTGCTGTTGATTAACTTGGGCTTCGATGAAATTGCTAACCCTCGTTTACGCCAATCATCACAGTAGGAATAATCATAAATGAGCCAACAAAAGAGTCAGAAAAAACCTGTTTTAGAAGTCAAAGATTTACGTGTCTACTATGAAACCCCCAAGGGTGATGTTCTCGCGGTTGATGGTGTTACTTTTGAATTGTATGAAGGTGAAACACTTGGGCTGGTAGGTGAATCCGGTTCCGGCAAATCAACAGCGGCGATGGGCATCCTCCAACTAACCGTACCCCCCGGACGTATTGCAGGCGGGCAGGTGTTCCTTGAAGGGCAAAGTCTGCTGGATCTGCCTGAGGATAAACTGCGACAGTACAGGTGGGTCAAGCTGGCACTAATCCCGCAAGGTGCGATGAATTCGCTGAACCCAACGATGAAGGTCAGTGACCAAATCAAAGACGTAATCATCGCCCACGAAGGCAACAAAGCAAAAAACGGACTAAAAGAACGCGTGTTAGAACTGCTATCAACCGTTGGTTTGCCGGGGCGTGTCTATGATATGTTCCCCCATGAACTCAGCGGTGGTATGAAACAGCGTGCGTGTATCGCGATGGCAATCGCACTCAACCCAACAGTCATTGTTGCTGATGAATCCACCAGTGCGTTAGATGTGGTAGTGCAGCGTGTTGTCGCCCAAACCATGCTTAAAGTCAAGGAAAAATTGGGCGTGTCCATGATTATGATCGGTCACGATATGGGCTTAATGGCACAAATGGTTGACCGTGTCGCGGTGATGTATGCCGGAAAAATTGTCGAAATCGCTCCGGTGCGAGAAATGTTTGCCGAACCGAAGCATCCCTATTCTCAAGTGTTGATCGATTCGGTACCAACACTCAAAGAGCGCAAACCGCTCAAAATCACTGAAGGCATCACACACGACCCACGTAATCCACCACCCGGTTGCATCTTTCAATTGCGCTGCCCATTTGTCATGGATGTTTGCCGCCGGGATGCACCGCCGATGCAAGAAGTCAAGCCGGGTCAGCTTGTGGCCTGCCACCTCTACCAAGAGAACCAAGATGGGAGCTTCATCGATGTCCGAGATGTTGTTGGAAATACGTAACGCTACTAAGATTTATAAACAGCGCGGAGCTGGTGGTAAGGGGAGTCAGGATGTCATTGCATTACAAGACTTCAACCTGAGCATTCCCAAAAGTCCGGCTTCAATTATCACTATCGCTGGCGAAAGCGGCAGTGGAAAAACCACCTTGGCACAGCTTGTTCTGGGCTTCACCCGTTTAACTTCCGGTCAGATCATATTCGATGGGCAGGACATCTCGAGTGCTGATGCCCATCAAATAAAAGATTATCGCCGTCAGGTACAGGCCGTCTTCCAGGACCCCTTTGGTGTCTATAATCCCTTCTACCGTGTCGAGCATGTTTTCAGCACAGTCATCTCCAACTTTAAACTGGCGAACCGTCCAGAAGCGCGCCGCGCACTCATCGAAAAAGGCTTGAATATTGTCGGCTTACGCGGTGAAGATGTGCTGCGGAAATATCCGCATCAGCTCAGCGGCGGTCAGCGTCAGCGTATCATGATGGCGCGTGCTTATATGATTAGCCCCAAACTGATCGTTGCTGACGAACCCGTGTCGATGGTCGATGCTTCGTTACGTGCCTCGATTCTGGATGTCATGATTCGTCTTAAAGAGGAAGTGGGAATCTCGTTTCTTTATATTACACATGATCTCAGCACCGCTTATCAAATTGGTGATCAGATTTACATTCTGTATCAAGGAACGATTGCTGAAAAAGGCAATACCATTCATGTGATCGATGAGCCTCGCCACCCTTATGTTCAATTACTGGTGGATTCTGTGCCAGTGCCTGACCCTGATATTAAATGGAAAGGTGAAATTAACCTACCATCCGATGAAGAAATGCGAACATCGGTTAATAGCGGTTGTCGTTTTTATCCCCGTTGTCCATCACGTATGGATCGCTGCCTGACAGCTCAACCACCGCTGTACAAGATCGATGAAATTGATCATCAAGCATCTTGTTATCTGTACGACGAGAATGAAGTCGCAGTCGTAAAAAACAATGCCTGATGAAGCGAATTGTCTGATAAATAAAATGGTAATTCTCAAGATTTCGCGATTGTATTTTGTAGGGACGCAGCACGCTGCGTCCGCTATCTACAGATAACCGCATTTTCGTAGGGACACCACATGAAGTGACCGCCAACATTCTACCCATTATCGCCCTAAGGAGTTTCGATCTTGCTACATAAAGTGCGCTGGACACCCCAGAAAATAGCACAACGACTGCGGCTAATTGCGCCGTTGGCTTATAAAAAACAGCATCCAATGGACGCTTTTCGTTATAAAACCCTGCCTGATCCGATGGACGAACCACCGATTGGTGCTGATATTGACGATAGTGCTTGGGAAGTCATCCAACCAAATACCTATTGGGGAACATGGATAACAAATTTTATCCTGCGTTCCCGTTTTGAAGTGCCAAGCGATTGGGGTACGGATGAACCTATCGCCTTATTCTTCCCACTCGGACAATCAGGCGACTTCAGCCATCCCGAAGCCTTGGCCTATATTGACGGTCAGCCTTACGCCTCGGCAGATCGCCACCATCATGAAATTTTGCTGCCGAAAAAATGGATTGACGGAAAACCTCATTCAATTGCCCTGCATGGTTGGACTGGTCTAGGCGGTTGGGAAAATGGCGATACCGCGACCAAACTCTACATGCGGCAATGTGCGGTCGTACAAATTGACTCGGCTACCCGCGAATTTATAGCCGCTGCCCGCGTCTCATTAGAAGTAGCCGCTCAACTCAATGATGATGATCCGGTTAAGGGACGTTTGTACAACGCGCTTGATGCCGCTTTCACCGTTCTCGATAGTCGTGATCCGCTCGGCACAGAGCTGTTTTATGAAAGCGTGCCTCATGCCTTAGCCACACTCAAAGAGGGTGTCGCCAAAGCCGGTGCGCCAATGGATGTCGATGTCATCGGTGTAGGTCATGCTCATATCGACGTGGCATGGCTGTGGACATTAGGGCAGACCGTTCGCAAATCCGGTCGTACCTTTAGCAACGTTCTGCGTTTGATGGAACAGTACCCCGAATACAAATTCTCGCAGAGTCAGGCACAGCTTTACCAATATACTGAACAAAACTACCCCGACATCTTTGAACAGATTAAGAAGCGTGTTGCTGATGGGCATTGGGAGGTCATGGGCGGCACATGGGTCGAGCCGGATTGTAATGCCATCGGTGCGGAATCACTGGCACGTCAGTTCTTGCTTGGACGCGGTTACTTCCGCAAGCACTTTGGCGATGTCGATACCCCTGTACTCTGGCTGCCGGATACCTTCGGCTATAGCTGGGCGCTGCCGCAGCTCATCAAGCAGGCCGGTATGAAATACTTCATCACCCACAAGATGAGCTGGAATCAGTACAACCACATGCCCGACCAAATCTTGTGGTGGCAAGGCTTGGATGGCACGAAAGTTTTAACCCACTTCCTTACCACCCCATCCGGTGATGAATTTCTGCCGCATTCCACCACCTACAACGGTATGGCCTCGGCAAAAGAAGTCTTCGGCACATGGCGCAACTTCCGCCAAAAAGAAACCCACAGCGAGCTCATTACCGCCTACGGGTGGGGTGATGGCGGCGGTGGCCCAACCCGCGAGATGATCGAGAACATCGAGCAGTTGAACAATCATCCCGGCGCACCCCGCGTCCGTACTGGTACGGTTCGCGAATTTATGGATCGCATCGACGAAGAAATCTCCGACAAACTGCCTGTTTGGAACGGCGAGTTCTATTTCGAATATCATCGCGGAACCTATACCAGCCAGGCGCATAACAAGCGCAATAACCGCAAGAGCGAAATTCTCCTGCATGATGGTGAGTTCTTGGCGGCATGGGCCACCCTCTTAACCGGTGCAGCGTATCCAACGGAAGCCGTCGCACAGGCATGGGAACTCATATGCCTCAACCAATTCCACGACATTCTGCCCGGTTCATCCATTGGCCCTGTTTATGAAGACAGCACGCGTGACTATCAAAAGATTCGCGAGTTGGGCGAACAGGTACTCGAAGGCGCAATCAGCGCTTTGGCCTCAACCTTACCTGCCAATGCCGCCGTTCTCGCAGTCAATCCCACCTCATTCGGAGGCCGGAAGATTGGCTTGCTGACTGACGGTTTGGCCGATGGCAAATCACTCGCTGATGCACAGGGTAACACTGTCCTCACCCAGAACGTAGCCAACGGTACGCTGGTCGAAATCGCTGACCTTGAACCCTACAGCTTGCTAGGTTTGAGCGAAGACAGCACTCAATCAACCCTTTCTGACACGGGTTTGTCCGTCAGCCAAAATAACAACGGTGTCGTGCTGGAAAACGCTCTCATCCGCTACGAACTGGATGCTTCTGGCGACATCACCCGCATCTACGACAAACAGGCCGACCGTGAAGTGATGAACCCTGAAACAATCGGTAACGCCCTGTTAGCCTTTGAAGATCGCCCCATGAACTTCGACGCATGGGACATCGACATTTTCTACGAAGATCGCACCGAGAAGATCAACGGCGTGGAAAGCATCATCGTCCTCGAGCAG
The DNA here is from genome assembly GCA_038251275.1 of Aggregatilineales bacterium. Taxonomy (GTDB): domain Bacteria; phylum Chloroflexota; class Anaerolineae; order Aggregatilineales; family Phototrophicaceae; genus CFX2. Next base: position 15,582 of record JBBSBM010000112.1, on the reverse strand, counting down.
GGGCCGTTACGTGCCGTTGTCGAAATCAAGCGCACCTATCGCAGCAGTCAGATTCATCAGAAGATTGCGCTCTATCACAATAGCAAGCGTATCGACTTCGATACGTGGGTCGATTGGCACGAACAGCACACATTGCTCAAGACCGCTTTCCCGGTCAACGTCATGAGTCCCGCTGCCACTTTCGATGTGCAGTGGGGCAATGTGGAACGCTCAACCCATCGCAATACCTCATGGGATGTGGCACGTTTTGAAACCTGTGCGCATAAATGGGCCGACCTCAGCGAAGGCAATTATGGGGTCGCCCTGTTGAACGATTGCAAGTATGGCTATGACATTCATGACAATGTACTGCGCCTGACCTTGCTCAAGAGCGCCACCAGCCCTGATCCCAAGGCTGATCAAGGCGAACACTTGATGACCTACAGCCTGCTCCCGCATGAAAATGATTGGCGTGCGGAAGTGGTTCAGGAAGCCTATGCCCTCAACGATCCGTTGATCCTGCGTCGTGTGAATGGTGCTTCGGGCAGCCAAGTGCCTGCATCCTTAGTATCAGTGAACGTCGAGTCCACCATCATCGAAACCGTCAAGCAGGCCGAAGATGGCAACGGCATCATTGTGCGTCTCTACGAAAACCAGCGTAATCGCAGCAAGATCACCTTGAGCTTTGGTTTCAATGTCGCTGAAGTCTATCACACCAATTTACTAGAAGAAAATGAGACTACGCTCACGGTCGAGAACAATCAGGTCAAGCTGGACATCACACCTTACCAGATTATCACCTTGCGCGTTGTCCCGCAGAAATAAGCCGAGAATAATCGAGAATCGCATCTGCTAAATTCTCGATCTCAAAACCGCTTTGATAGAGGGAAGCACCTATGTGTGCTTCCCTCTTCATTATCTCTAAATTGCATTTCCAAATGAAATCGCCTGTAAATCCAGAACCTCTTGTGGAGGGACACGGCACGCGTTGAGCCTCATAGGGTTGTATTAACAAAACGTCAGACGGTTAGGGGTGCATTTCACTTTGGTGCGAAAAGAGCTAAAGTAAAGCAGGAAGCCAAAGTGAAAGAATTGCGCGATGTCAGAACGAGAAGACCTGAAGAAAAGTCTCTTGGCAAAATATGAAAAATTCTTGGACAAGATGCTCGCAGACTTGCCAAGTGTTGGTGAAGCAAGTTTAAGCGATTTAGAACGAGCCACAGGCGATTTAGAACGAGCCACAGGCGATTTAGGCACAAAGTTAGTCCAAAATACCTTGCAAAATCTGGTGAGTAAGGAGACTGAAGTCGAGGAAAAGGCAGTGCTTTGTTCTGACTGTGGTGGCAAAAGTCATAAACGAGGGAAGAGAGGCAAGCAAGTCATCAGCAGTCAAGGCGAGATTGAACTAGAACGTCAATATTATCTTTGTGCCGACTGCAAGAAAGGCTTTTTTTCCCTTGATAAGAAGTGGGGTTTGAACGCCAGTGCCTACAGTCTTGAGATGGGCAGGCAAATCACTTGGCTCAGTGGCTTATTGCCCTTTGAACACTGCCAAGCCGTTTTTGGGGAGTTAAGCAAGCGCCTCATTCCGAGCAGTAGCATTTGGCGACAAAGCCAATATTATGGAGAAAAGCTCTGGGACTTTGCCCAAAGAGAAGCTGAGCAAGTCCGTGTGGAGCGGATTGTTTTGCCCGATGCCCGTCATGACCATGAGCAGAAAAAGGGTTTGGCAATGGATGGTGGCATGGTCAATGTGCGTGGCGAAGGTTGGCGCGAAGTCAAAGTTGCTGCCGTTTTCGATCTTGAGACGAAATTAGAACGTGACCCACATACCGAGATGCTCGGCGACTATGCTCATGCTTGCAAAATCCACTACCGTGCAGTTTTAGGCACAAAACAGGATTTTGCTGCTCAAGCTTGGGCTTTGGCAGTCAAATTCCAAGTCCCAACTGCCAAAGAACGACTGGTTATTGGGGATGGGGCGGCGTGGATTTGGTCACTCGCGGAAGACCTTTGTCCAGATGCTTGGCAAATTGTCGATTGGTTTCATGCCTCACAGCACTTAGCGCAAGCGGCTCAAAAAGCCTTTCCAAGTGAATCCGAAGGCAAAAAACGGGAACTTTGTCTAAAAAACTGGCTCGACCATCTCTATTTTGGACGCATTGAGGGCTTGCTAGAGGCTCTGCAAGCTCACGACTGCTCTGAATATCTCAGTTATTTTGAAACTCACAAACGCCAAATGCAGTATTTGGAATTTCGAGAAAATGGCTTACCACTCGGCTCTGGGGTGATTGAAAGTGGTGTCAAACAAGTTAAGCAAAGAGTGGCTGGGGCTGGAATGCGTTGGAATGCCCAGAGCCTCAATCCCATGCTCCTCATTGCTGGCTCAGTCTTAGCCAATGATTTTCAGGAGCTTTGGCAAGAGGCGCTTGCTGCCTAATTCTTTGCACTCACTTGAAATGCACCCCCTTCCGCGTAATCACTTATCCTTGTTCAGATAATGTGTTACAATGAGAACGTCGGTTCTATATCCGGAAGGGAAACTGATGGACTTCAAATTGACGCAGGTGCGGTTGTTGGTCACTGAATACGAGGCGTGTTATCACTTCTACCACGATACGCTTGGTCTTCCGATTGGTTTTGAAGATGACATTTATGCCAGTTTCAAGTTACGCGATGGGATGATAGCCATATATAGTCGTCCGATGATGGCTGAACATATTGGCACTAGTGATCTGCCGGTAACAGCAGAAAGCCAGGATCGGGTTGTCTTGCAGCTCCAGGTCGATGATATAGAGCAAACCTTGGACCAATTGCGCGCCGAAGGGGTAGCCATAGTGCAGGATCTGACCACCCGTTCTACTTGGGGAGCACGCACGGCGCATATCCGTGATCCTGATGGTACCTTGATCGAAATTTCCCAATGGCTTGCGTAAACACGGTTATTGCTAATAGAGGGTATTCAAGGGTTATGTCGTTAACTTCTGGTAATTCATCAAGCATTTTTCGAATGGCTTTCCGCGCCTGTTCCTCAAGTTGTCTTTCCAGTTTCTCTAGGTCTATTGGCATTTTGCATCACTTTCTGCTCCATGATGCTTTAGCCTACCGTATTTTTGCACTGAAGTGAAATGCACCCGACGGTTAGATCCATATGGACGCAATAGAAATTGCTGGTTTTGAAGCCACTTGAGTAGGCTTGTCTTCTGGTTAGCATGAGCGCTTTAGCCTCATACGGCGCAAACACCGACTCATGTAATCTAACCTGCTGTCGCATATTTTAGTCTAACCCTACGTCACCTGACACACACCGTGTCGGCCTCATTTATGATGTCTCAGGTTTATTTTCGGTTAACCTAACATACCCATTCTCAACTATTCCCTAACCCGCTTAACATTTCCACTCCCTCAAAACCGTTAACACCAACGCCTCGAAACTGTTACAAAATGTTCTTCCAAATGGTAACCCGTTCACTCTGTATCTGTTGTACGATAGTCATCAGAGCATTTGCATTTGCTCCCTTGCCTTGTTACTACGGGCTATCACTAGAGTGAGCTTGCGAACGTTGGTGATGTGGGTTGGGGTTAGGGGTGTCTTGTATGGCACAAAATCACCTTTTGCAATTGCCGCAACTGCCGCAACTGCCGCATATTCGGCAACTAGCTCCCTCAAAACCGCCACCAAAACCATCAGTTGCAATTGTGTTTTTTGCAGTATTTGCATTTTCAGAATCAAAAAGCGGTGAACTATCTATCGCCCACCGCCTTTAAAACTTGGCACTCGGTACTAATGACTCGGGATTATGCTACGCCCCATACTTCGCCAAACGGTTCGCATGAGCCAGCGCCAACTGCATCAAATCAGATGCAGGGAATTGTCCCAGCGCACCCGTCATACATTCCCGTTCGCCATAAGATTGGGCACGGTCAGGCATATGCGTCTTCGGCGCGTGCAGCAGCGTCGGAACCGGATGCCAACTGTGTGACTTCAAAGCCGCCGGAGTCGAGTGGTCACCTGTGATAATCATCACTGATGGATTGAGTGCCGTCAAAATCGGCAGCGCGGCATCTACTTCCTCGATCACCTTGACCTTGGCATTGAAATCGCCGTCTTCACCGCGACTGTCAGTGTATTTGATATGGCAGAACACAAAGTCGTATTCGTTCCAAATCTTCGCTACACGGTTGAACTCGTCAGCCGCGCTGTCGTGACCATCCGTTTCGATCACATCCATACCCACCAAACGCGCCACACCCTTGTACATCGGGTAAACAGCCACGCAGGCCGCCTTCAACTTATACACATCTTTGTACTTGGGCAGCGCGGGATCTTCCGCGAAGCCGCGCAGCGTCACCATATTGGCGGGTTCCTGACCTTTGAGTATTTGGGCGGCTTGTCCCAACCATTGATTAATAATGCCCGCTGTATGCTCTGCCTTCGGGTCAGTCGCACGGGCAGCCAATGGAGCGACACCTGTTGCCTGTGGATCAGTGTCAGCAATCGCACCGCTCAATCCCTCACCGCGCAGTAGCAAAGCGAAGCGGTAATCCTGTACCGCCTCAACTGTAATATCCACGCCCGGAATCTGGATTTTCTTGAGCAGTTCGACTCTTTTTGCGCCTTCCTCGGTTGGGATGCGTCCGGCACGGCGGTCAGTAATTAAGCCGTTGGCATCCACCGTACAGAAGTTACCGCGCACTGCCACATCCCCCGGCTTGACCTCAATGCCGATGCCCGTTGCTTCTAACACACCGCGCCCAATTTTGTACTCAATCGGATCGTAGCCGAACAGCGCCAGATGTGCCGGGCCGCTGCCGGGAGCTATTCCACGCGCTACCGGAATCGTCATACCGGTACTGCCAGCCTTCGCCAGCGCATCCATATTCGGGGTGTGAGCGGCTTCCAACTCGGTCTGTCCACCGGGAGTCATCGGCAGCCCACCGAGGCCATCCATCACTAGCAGCAGGATTTTTCCGCCTGCGTCATGCAGCAGTTCACTGAGCAGTTCAAAGTTTGCCATAGTTCTTACCTTTTTATGATTAGTCACTATGGTTGTAACCGCGTCAGGCAGGCATGTCAAGGGAAAGTGAATGCTAAGTTATGATGGTAATGGTGAAAACGCGAAAACTATCATGCGAGGGTTGTTGTGGCTCAAGCGGCGGGAAATCGTTGTTTATCAAGCCGGTAAGTAATTGTAGGATAAGACTGTGACGCGCTTCAGGGGGAATTATCATGCTTCAACAACTTATCCTATCTGTCTTTCTTCTCGTAATTGCTTTTCTACAACCGACCTACCCATCGCTCGAAAATTTGCCACCCATCACAGTTCAGAACGCCGCGTCCCTCACCCAAATTGCCGCCATTGGCAGCGATACGCTAGTTCAAACTTTATGGTCGCCTGATGGACAAACGTTAGCGGTCATCACCAGTGGACAAGTGATGCTCCACAACGTCGATGACCTTAAAACGGCTTTCCGCACTATTCCGCATCGTCCTGATGAAAAGGTGTCGTTTGCAGTCGATGGACATCTTGTGATTGGCAATGTAATTTGGGATATTCAAAAAGGCACATCCGAAGCCCAATCGACAGAATTTTTTCAACGCAGTCCTAGCGAAAAGTTCGAAGTCACGAGCACGACTGATGACAAACAAACAACCGTAACGATAACAGATAGTCGCCGTGCGAAAACCACGCCACTCTTGACCGGCATAATTGGGACTTTAGAGCAGGTTGTATTCAGCCCTGACGAACAATATGGGGTTGTAAAACTGCATGTACCCGGTGATGGTTATGATGCGTATGATGTTGCCCAATTATGGAACATCAAATCGGGAACATTGGTGGCAACACTCGAACAAGCCTTAGAAAAAATAGAACTCATCACCTTTCATGCCAATGGTCGATTATTGGTCACCACCAGCACGACCGATGCCATTTATGGTGGGCCATTTGAAGATGTTCGCGTTTGGGACGGACATACCGGCTTTCGATTAAACTCTAGCGACCAGACCAACCTCCTCCCCGTGCGGTTTAGCCCGAATAAGCAGTTGATGGTTTATGCCTTACCAGATGGTTTATCGCTGTGGAGCGACTATGAAATTGGAAAACTAAGCTACCAATATCAATCCCCTAGCTCCGACTACAAGGTCTACGCGCAACCCGAAAAACCACTTTTTAGTCCGGATGGCAAAAGTCTTTTAGCTATTAATGAACGCCAGATTATGGTTTGGGATACCAACGCCGCCAAACGACTAGGTGAGCCACGACTGATACTCGACAATGGTTATCCTGTAAGTGATTACTTTTTCAATCAAAAAGGGAATTGGCTCATTGTCCTGACGCGAGATAATAAGATTCGCGTTTGGGATTTCACAAAGCGAAATCCAGTTATCATTCAGGTATTCAACGATGTGTCACAGGGGCAAATAAGCCCGGATTCGAAATGGATATGGGGATATTCAGAGTCCACGCGAAACCGTGTACTAATTGATGCAGCCACAGGCGAGATTTTACAAACATTATCATCCAGTACCCAGATTGATCCGCAGTGGAAGTACGCGGCTTATTGGTCAGAAGGTACGATGACGTTACTCGATTTATCCCAAAATGAACTGTATCACCTGAATGTACTCCCTGATTTTCTCGGTTCGGCTCACTATTTTGCAGTTGGAGAGGGACAAGCCGCATTTACCGGAGGCCGGGCAATCAAGGTCTATGATCTCCTAAGCGGTAAAGGGATATTCGGCTACGAGGATACCAATAGAGTTGGTACTTATACGGTCAGCCACGATAGCAAACTGCTCCTTTCCGTTTCAGAGAATAGTGGGAGCAGTAACACAGTTGAGGTTCGTCAAACAGATGACCTCAATAAGCTACTGTTTCACCTTGAACTTTCAGGTGGTAATGGACACTTCTTACTGCTGCCAGATGGAAAAACGTTAGCCGCCACCACTGTTTACGGCACGAGCTATGGCGAGAATGCAGCCTTTACGACCCACAGCCAGTTCACCTTATGGGATGTTGCTGCTCGAGCACAACGCGCTGAACACAGTTTAGTAGGCAATATACAAGCCGTAGCGATTAACGAGACTGGTTCCTTAATAGCCTTGGGTACAATTGAAGGTTTCGACACAGCCTCAATGCATTTAGGTGACCTTACTCATCCGCAAGAGTCATTCCTCAGCTTTGAACTTTCCACCTTTGATCGTCCCGTTTTTGACCAACTCCAATTTAGCCCTAACGGTCTGTACCTCGCCGCGACCATTGATAATCAAAGCTATGGCGATGGCCCCATCGGGCATTCATATTTCACTTATATATTTGATATTAAGCAGCTACAAGCACAACCGAAGGCTCAAGCGGATAACCTGTTTGTCATTCAGGGAGGACGTTTGCCCCTCTTTAGCCCGAATAACCAATTCATATTGGTCAATCAGTCAGTATATGATGTTGTGAACCCTAACAAAACGGTATTCGAACTATGGAGCATCGAAATCATGACCAATCTTAGTTCAGTCGCTGGAGACGGTGCTGCCTTTAGTCCAGATGCTGCGCTCCTCGCCGTTCATGATCACGATCACACGCTCATTCTTAGCGTAAGTGCACTGGCATCCGGTGGCGCATCGCCCCTAGTCACCATCCCCGATAATGGTGGGCAGGTGAAAGATTTAGCCTTTAGCGCCGATGGCAAACGCCTGTACTTAATCGAAGAGTCTCGTGTGCGCGTCTACGGTATCCAGTAATCTATGCGATAAACAACTATGACCAGATTGAGTCCAATTTCATAGACATGGTACTTGAGAACACTTTAGGGGCAGGAGTAAAGTGTAATCATATCATTCAATACCCCGCTGTGGGCATCCTCCACGCTCACATTTAGTCTGCAACATGAAATTGGTCTACGAAACAATATGAGTAAAACTGCTCCCCAAGCGTCTACTTCGGCATGGTCGGTATTACGCCATCCGGGTTTCCGTTGGTTCTTTATCGCCCAAATCTTTTCGATTACTGGCTCATCCATGCAGTTGGCAGCCGTCAATTGGGACGTGTGGCGCATCACCCACAATGAACTCGCTTTAGGTGTAGTTGGATTGGTACGAATTGTACCCATCATTGTTCTATCGCTGTTGGGCGGTGTTGTAGCCGACGTTATAGACCGCCGGAAATTACAACTGGCAACCCAATCCTTGATGCTCATTTTCGCGGGCATTCTGGCAATCGTGACCATCTCCGGCAATGAGTCTTTGCCGCTCATTTACATTCTCACAGCAGCCATTTCCGGCATGTCTGCCTTCGACCAACCTGCGCGTAATGCAATGGTTCCCAACTTGGTTCAACCCCATGAAATTTCTCATGCTGCACGGCTGAATGTCGTCATGTATACGGTGACTTCGGTGTTCGGCCCTGTTATCACGGGCTTCATCCTTGGCACTTTGGGATCAGGCGCGGCTTATCTATTTAATGCGTTATCGTTCATTCCGGTGGTCATTGTGTTAATCGGATTAGGCAGTGTGGTCATTTCCGCGCCAGTTGGTCCTAAACGCACCATCAGTTTGAACTCGATGTTTGAGGGGCTGCGTTTCGTCAAAGGTTCACCCTTACTCTGGTCAACCATGCTGGTCGATTTCTTTGCAACACTGTTGGCGTCTGCCACCGTGCTGCTGCCTGTTTACGCCACCGATGTTCTCAAAGTCGGTGCAATTGGTTACGGAGCCTTGAGTGCTGCCCCCGCGATTGGAGCAACGCTCGGTGCAATCGTCATGGCGCAGTATGGCGGGCGAATCATGAAACAAGGGGTTGTTATGTTGTGGGCAGTGGCATGGTTTGGCGTGGCAACTATTGTCTTTGGATACTCGACTGTTTTTTGGTTATCCTTGCTGGCTTTGGCGGGTACAGGCTTCACCGATTCGATTAGCGCAGGCATTCGCTCACCCTTGCGCCAAGTCTTAACACCCGATCACCTGCGCGGACGGATGTTATCAGTCAACATGATCTTCTTTATGGGTGGCCCGCAGCTAGGCGAATTTGAAGCTGGGGTAGTCGCACATCTCTTTGGCCCGGTATTATCGGTGGTAACAGGCGGTGTCGCGACCGTTTTAGCAGTGGCATGGATTGCCTACAGCTTTCCCACTTTGACACGTTACCGCACAGGCATGGAATTGGCGGAAGCCGATGCACCCGAAACCGCAGTTGTCAGTTCGTAGCTCTACACCGCGCCCATAATTATCGGCGATCGACCTGTGTTGTAATGTCATTGAGAGAAGTAACGCGGAAGCAGTGCTCCGGCATTTCAGCAAAACGCTCAAAACGGTCAACAATGATACAATCTAAGCCACAATTTTCGGCAAAAACGCCGTCAGTTGTCAGTTCATTACCCACCAGCACAACCCCTGACTCATCCGCCAATCCGGCGTGAGCTTTCACATAATGCCACATGTCCGGGGCTGGTTTACTCAGTAAGATACCATCATTTGGAAGTACAATCTCAGTAAAATAATCCGTAATTCCAAGCATCTTACAAACGTGGTCTGCCCATTTGTTATTGGTCGTAAGATACAGACGATCTCCACGTGCTGCCGCCCAATCTAAAAAGGTGAGCGTGTCGTCAAAAAGCGCAGGTTTGTAATCGTTGGCAAAGCGTTCCAGCATGATACCTGTCAGTGCGGCAGGCCAGCCTAAAAGCCGGAAAAATTCTTCCCCTACCGCATCGTTGTCGCCGCCGCTTTTGTAAATCTCTTGGGCGCGGGCGTAGGCCGCCTCAAAAGTGGCGCGTTCCGGCTTGGTTCCTACTTGCTGAACAATTTCCGGGAATACATGCATTGATGCCCACGAAAACATGCCTACCTGAAGTGTATCGTCAAGATCAAGTAGCCATGTATGATAATTCCGCATCCCTAGACTCCATTATCCTAGTTGAATTGATTGTGACGAGACCACTTTTCAATATCAAATTTGCCCTAAATTCATCATCCTATTCATTGTATAGAGCAGAACACACAAATGACCGTTAAGAAACCCTTTCTCCAAGGAATGACACATTGGCAGCACATTGACTACTTAATGACATTGCGTCAATACTTTAATCAAATACAAATCTTCTACCCTCTCTTTTTAACTGAGTCCAACCTGTGCGAAAATCCGTTTACGCGTACAATACACCTAATCGATCCTCTCAAACGCAATGACCTACACTCTTCACTCTGTAAATGAGAAAATAAGGTATCCAAATTAGGATGAAAAGTCTCCGCAAGAACAATGCTATACCTTTCTTTTCTCACAAAGGTGAATTACTCGTAATCTTTTGCTTCCTACTTTTTGGGTTTTCTATCCAATTTACCTACGCACAAGCATCATCAATTTCCTTCGATGACATTCCAAATCCTAATCGGGCTTTAGTCGGTCAATATCCCACAGGAGTTGTTGATTGGGCAACGAATAAATGGTATCTGTCTGCGCCATCAGCCAAGCTAACATCCAACAATGTTTCATTCTTGAATCTAGGAGTTATATCGGCAACGTTTGATTTTATAAGCCCTTCAATCCTCTTGAGCATGAAGGCATCAAACATTGGTACGACCTCATCGACCGTATCGGTAGTTTGCGCTGGTAACCCGACCGTTACCCAAGTTATTGCTGCGAATCAAAGTGCGTCACTTATCACAAACTGGTCTCTCTCGTGTACAACTGTGACAATCGCTGCGTCAAACGGACTAGATACTCATTTTGATGATTTGGCCTATCAAGCTGGTGGTTCCTCTCCAACGCCAATCCTTACACTAACGCCTTCAATAACCGCAACTCCCACGTTCAATTTAAGCCCAACTCTGACACCGTCTCCAACGTCAATAGCTACATCTGGTCCCATTGAAACCTTGACACAGAGCGCAACATCAACGACTATACCAACCCCGACTATAACTTTAACGCCGTCTCCAACGTCAACGGCTACCTCGACACCCACTATTACATCGACCCCGACCTCTACTTTTACGTGGACGTTTACACCCACGCTGACCGCTACATCGACCCCAATATTCTCTCCCACCCCGGTCGTAACCCAAATCTTGGGTTCAACATTGAACAAACATCCGGTCATTGTGGATAGCAATGGCAAGATTGTTTCTTGGCTCTCTAGCCCTTATCCCTATGACCAATTGGTCAAGCTCGCATGGAACTATATTCAAAACACCGTTCCCAACACGCCAGCAGGTATAAAACATTATTTGTCCTACTGCTGCTTCTATGAACCTGCGGGTGGCAATACCATTTGGTACCACAATCCGGCAGGCTTATATGCTGCCTTTGTCGATTCACTCTTAAGTTCTTATCCTTACACCGGCAATACTAGCTTAATCACTACCGTGCAAGCCATGTTGGATTATCAGCTGGCGCATGGAACCACGCCAAATACTTGGACGTGGGCAAACATGCCTTTTGCGTCTGCTGTCAACGGCGACACCGAGTATCATGGCGATGGCACCAATGACCGCGATGGCGTTAACGGCATTCAGCCTGACAAAGCTGCCGAGCTTGGTTATGCCTACCTGCGTTTCTGGGAGTTAACTGGAAACATCGTTTATCGCGATGCGGCCATCAATATCGCCAACACATTGGTGGCCAAAGCACGAACCGGAGATGCGACCCATTCACCATGGCCGTTCCGCGTCAATGCTCAAACAGGGACGATTTTAGAGGAATACACCGCTAATATGGTTGCAGCGGTGAGACTGTTCGATGAGTTGATACGGTTAAACATCGGTACGGTGGCAACCTATAAAACCACGCGTGACCAAGCATGGAATTGGGTACTCAACTACCCTATGCAAAATAACCAGTGGAATGCCTACTTCGAAGACATTATCCGTGATCCGAACTTGACCAACAAAAACCAGATCACCCCGATGGAAACGGCACGTTACATCTTAAGCCATGACAATCCCTCTGTAGTTGATCCGCAGTGGCAAACCCACATCCCTACCTTGATTGCTTGGGTGCGGACGACCTTCGGTAAAGGCCCATATTACTCAGCTTGGGCGATTGATGAACAGTCAACCTGCTGTTCGGATTATGGCCTCAGCAGCCATACCGCCCGTTGGGCATCCATCAACGCGTTGTGGTATGAACGCACAGGCGACCCAAGCTACAAAGAAGAGGCCAGCCGATCCTTTAACTATGCTTCCTATTTTGCGGACAGTCAGGGTGTGGTACAAGCCGCCTTCGGTCTCGGTGATGTATGGTACTCGGATGGATATGCCGATTACATCAAGCATTATATGTCGGGCATAGCCTCTGTTCCCGAATGGTCACCCTCCAATGAGAGTCATATTCTCCGTTCATCCTCAGTGGTATCCTCAGTTGGATATGCGGATAAGCTCGTGAGTTACACTACTTTTGATAGTGCATCCCGTGATCGTTTGCGGCTGAACTTTGCACCTAATCAAGTAATCGTCGATGGTGTCGCATTACCCCAGCGGAGCGATCTGAATCAAGCAGGTTGGGTATACAATGCATCTACAGGTGTCCTCGACATACGACATGATACAGGTACGCACATCATTGTCCAAAACGGCCCAACACCAACGCCTACATTTACACCGATGCCAACACTAACTTTAACACCAACACTAACAGCGACATCAATAATTTCTCAATCGCCCACACCCGTTAACACACAAAACATAGATAACATGATGCCGACATTATTTTCACCGCCTAAGAATCGCCCAACGTTTACCTCAACTTGGACGTCGACGCCAACAGCTATCCCGACATTGACACCCACTGCAACTCTGACGGAATCACCAACTTCCACATTGACATCAACACCAACATGGACGGAAACGCCAACTTCCACATTGACACCAACACCAACATGGACGGAAACGCCGACAGAGACATTGCCTAGCCCATAAAAGCAATTAAAATAGCATTTAGGGATGTTTCTGCTCTGCACCCCATTTATGTGTATTTTCTTTGAGGTTCGGTTCTGCCACCCAGCGAATTGCTGGATTGGTACGCTGAATGAACTTTTCGGGTGTGACAGTCGTCATAACATGGCTGGCGATTTGCAGCGCTTCGTCCCATTCGTCGTGGGCAACTTCCAGAATCAGCGCATCGTGCATGTCCAATGCTACCCGTGAACGCATCCCTTTGGCGCGGTAAGTTTCTGAAACCACCACAATCGCCCGTTTGAGCATCTCGCTCACGCCGCCTTGGCAAATGTAATTCCATGCCACAAACGCCGACGGAACCGCTACAGGTCGTCCTGTCCACAATTTCAGTTGGTGCGTATCATCGGCTTGTTTTTGCGCTACCGCCCGCCAATAGGTCACACGTGGGAAGGCGGCGTCCTTAGCCTTCATAATCCGCTTGGCTTCCTCGGTCGAAACACCGATGCTCTCGCCTAAACGTTTCGCGCCCATGCCATAAGCCGTCCCATAAGTGATCTTCTTAGACAAGTTTCGTAGGCGTTTCCGTTCACTGGCATCGGCCTGCTGCCAGTCTTTTCCAAAATATTCCGCGCCCATTACCGAATGGAAATCTTCTGCTTGGCAAGCCGCCGATAAATTATTGTCGCCTGCGATCATCGCTGCCATCACGTTCTCGGCGTTGCTGTAGTCAATCTCGACCAGCGTATATCCCTCGTCGCCAATCGCTACACCGGCCATTGCTGGCATCTTCCAATTTTGCATATGTGGATAGCTTGACGCGCGGCGACCGGATTCAGTCGCGATAGTCACCATACTGTGCAGTCGCCCATCAAGTTCGGAGTGGTCCAGCAAACCTTCGATCGTTGAGATGAGCCAATCGACTTCCGCATAAGCCGCCAGATCTTTCAACTGGTCATAATACGTGCTGCCTTCTTCCAGATAGGACTCGATGACATACGAGCGCGTACTCAGGTCTGATAGTTCAACTTGCGCTCCCGGTTGCGAAGATAACCGATGCCGTCCTGCACGGGTGAAATACCATGAATTTGGATCCCACTTGGGCAGCGGAATCCCTTTGGTTTCGTAGAGGTATTTGACTCGCGCTTTAGGGCTGCTCGGTGTGAGTAATCCATCCGCTTGCAAACGCTTCGCCAATTCCTCGCGCTGCTGACTAAGTTCAGCCAAACGTTGTTGGGCAAACGGAACATTCAAGCGAATACCTTCGGCAGCCATGCGGCAGTATTCATGCAGCGCCCGACATTCCCAGTCGATCAACTCCTGCTCAACCGGGATCGCTCGCTGTTTCTGGTAAATCTCTAGCGATAGTTTGGCATCATCCTCTGCGTATTGCAGCGTCAGTTCCAGCGGTAATGTATGCAGTTTGCTACGCTGTCCCTTCATCGCTTGCTGCCGTTCAGGAAACTCAATGCCCAACATCGTTGCAACTGAAAGCAAACTGTAACTGACATTGACAACCGGATGTAGCATTCGCGCCATCGACTGCGTATCCCAAATCAGTTTAGGAATACGACCGCCGGTTAGTTTGCTCAACTGCCGCGTATCAAACACCGCGTTATGGGCAATAATCGGCACATCGCGCTCGAATAAGGTAATCAAAAATTGCTGTACTTGCTCATCAAAAGGTGCTGCCAATGCGGTTGTGCAGATCGTTTGACCTTCTGCCCAAGCTAAAGCGATTACCGTGACATCTGCGGAATAACTCAAACCATAATCGAGCTTCGGCCCATGCCCCGGCCAACGGGTTTCCGTTTCTATATCCACGACTACCGCGTCAGCCTTCAAGCAGCTTTCTAGAGCCTTAGTATCATGAGGACGTGTTTCTTCTTGGAAAAGGGAAAGTTGCATCGCTACCTCGTCATCATCTAGCATTCATGACGAACACTTGTGCCATTCAACACTATTGTAGCGGATATGAAAAAAGAGGTTTATTGTTAAGAGTGTCGCTTAGCTAACCACATTCATCCGTTGAAAACCAACACGCGGCGGCATTCCTTTCATCATCTCCTCAACATCCAATCCATCGTCAAGATCAGGCCAATAAGCACTTAGCTCATACAACTCAACATGGTCTCGTTGAGTTTGCGTTGCTTTTTCCAGCCAAGGGTGCCACTTCAGCGGATTACCGATTTCGCGACCATCGGCTAATCGCAGAAAAACTTTGTCATCATGATATTCAATCGAAATCACCTGATCGGGAATGTTATTCATTGTTATCAATCTCCTCTGGTGGATATACTTTATCCCACTCACTTAAAAGAAACGATTGATTATCTTTAACAATCTCTATGATTTTACTCTGTTCTCAAGCATTAAAATCACCTATGCGCTCAAATTCAACTGGTTTAAGTAAAACCTTTGCCAATTTTCCTTCTCGCCGAACATGAACATGTGGCGGGTGATGATCCGAAGTGAAAATAATAAACTGATAACCACCTTCACGTAGAACTGTGGGCATTAAAAACAACCTCATAGTCGTGACTTACGCACTATCAAATTATCATGCCCCACTTAATAACCTAGTAGTTCGCCACAGTAAAGAAATAAGGTAGAGTAGGTGTAGGATGGATTGTAGGGAATGAGGGAGAGAAAATGGCAAAGAAACAGAATGCAGTACAGTTGTCGGAGGAAGAACGAGGCTATCTGAGTGAGATGAT